>CAIXFN010000075.1 GCA_903918755.1 uncultured Pedosphaera sp. | reverse complement strand
GGATCGGCTGCGCTCGCCTCGCTACGCTCGCCTTCGCTCCGCCTCACCCCGGAGGGGTGGCGGCGGGGAGAAGAAAGACAAATTACAGAAAGAGTTTTACACCGGCAAATTCCAACGGCCAGATCGGCAACGGCACCACGAATCAGTTCCAGCCGGACATCACGCAGATCACAGAAGATCATGATTGGATGGCGATTGCCATCGGTGAGGACTATAATGTTAACTATAGCTTCGCGTTGAAACGAAATGGAACAGTTTGGGGCTGGGGACCAAATATTTTCGATGCGCCTTGGAATATCGACCGGAAAAGCCTTAACTTAACACCCCGCCAGATTGATCCAGGAACAAATTGGATCGCCATTTCGTTTGGCCACCGGGCCCTCTTTGCTTTAAAAGTTGACGGCACGCTTTGGATCTGTGACCGGAACCGCGATGAAGGCCGGACAAATTATGCGACATCAAGCCTAGCCAGTGAGGGATCAGGCATTTTTACACAACTCGACCAAGGACATAATTGGCGGAGAATTAACGGCTTCGGATCGGACTTAATTGCCGTGAAAAGCGACGGCACTTATTGGTTTTTCGGCGACTACCGCGTCGGATTCCTGGGTTTGGGCAAAGTTCCATCGGGAGAAGCAAAGTCATTCTTACCCTGCGAAGTCGAGCCTTGGGCGTTCTGTGAAGATGGAGCTACCACGCTATTATTAGCGAGAGATGGCACCCTCTGGTCGCTGGGGGAGCACATAGGATACGATATGACGACACTGATGAATGTCCAAAACACCGGCCACCGTGTTCTTGGTGATCGTTGGCCGGGGTCTTGGGTATTCCAAAAGTTTGTGCTTGATCAAGCCCCAAAAAAAATCTGGAAACTTCCGACCGCGAGGGGGCACTCGCTGGATCACCCATCGAAAGTTGACGCCCAAGAGTTCAAGCATCCCTCTCCTTGATGCAATGGAATCAGTGTCTGCAAACGGCTCTGCTCTACGCCAGCGCCGCCTTCACATCCGCATTGAGCGGCACGGAGTCAAAGTAGCCGTTGGCGCCGTAGCTCGGTTTGAAGCCGCAGGCGGGGCAGGCGGGGATGCCGAACGTCATGTCCGCCATGCATTTGGGACAGCGGAAAGGCGCGGCGAAGTTTCCGGGCACGGGCAATTTGCCAGCCCGGACCGCGGAGATGAAAAAGATGTGACCACCGGCGGGTGAGGCGACCCGGAAAAAGCCGTTGGCCATCCGGTTCACGAGGCGCAGGGGGCCGACCGGCAAAGGCACTTTTTTGGTGACGGCGTGCATGCCATACAAAAAGCCGATGGTGCGCGACTCCAGAACCTTGAACTCCGGTTCCAACATCTTCCGGGTGTCATCGTAACCGAAGAACTCCATGTGACCGATGTGCACATGCGGTCGACCAAGCAGATGCTTCAAACGGACGATCAGCTTCTGGGAGTTCTCCATGGAAATGATCATCAAGCCGCCGGGGGCGAGGACGCGCAGGCAGTTGGCGAAGGCCCGCTTCCAGTCGAAACAATGATCCAGCACGCTGTTGAGCAGGATAAAGTTCCGGGACTGATCTTTCAAAAAGTCCATGTATTCGCCCACGCCCCGGACGGTGTAACGGTTGGGGCGCTTGGTGAAGCGGCCCAGTTCGACCGGGGAGGGTTCGATGCCCACGTAGCTCTTGAGCAAGGGATCGAGTTTGTTCGAGAAATCACCCCAGCCGCAGCCCACGTCCAGCATGTGGACGTCCGTCTGCGCGGCATAGTTCTGCACGGTACTATAAATCAGCTCATGCTGAATTTGATGCACCGCCAGCGTGTTCGGCGGCGGCGGGTCATCGTTATGATCGTACTGCAGCTGACTGCGAAGGTATTCCTTCTGCGCGGCGGTCAATTTTTGTGTCATACTGGGGCGCGAATTTTAAGCCTCTCCCATGCGGCATGGAGCATGCGAAGGGGCGTTTCTTTGCTCGCGAACGGGCGCAATTACAAGGCGATCGGCGCGGTTGTGTCAATCCTGATTCCGGACTGAGTTTGGCGGCCGTGATTTTCAGCGGGCGGGCGGTCTG
Source organism: uncultured Pedosphaera sp. (assembly GCA_903918755.1). GTDB lineage: Bacteria > Verrucomicrobiota > Verrucomicrobiia > Limisphaerales > Pedosphaeraceae > CAIXFN01. The sequence goes on along the minus strand of CAIXFN010000075.1, from coordinate 83,300 downwards.
GCCGGTTGCTCAGGACCAGCACGGCACCGCCAGATCGGTCATGAGCTTTAATCCGGGGGATGCCTTCCGGATCCGGCGGGCGGTGTTGACGAGCGCGGCCACCGTGGCCTGGTCGCCGGCCACACCGCCTTGCAGCACGAGGTTCAGCGGCGGCTCGCCTTCAATCTGGATGGCGTCATGGGGATTGGGGGCATCCAGGTACATTTTCAAATCGAGCGTCAGGCAAACCCGGCCGTCCACCGCCGCGCTGGCAAACTGATGCAGCCCACAGGTCAGTCCCTGTTTGACCGACAGGTACTGCGTTTGGATGTCATGGTCGGCGATGACTGGTTCTCCGGTTTCGATGATTTCCCCGATTTTCCAACCCATACAATGCGCCACCAGCGCGACCGATTCGCGCAAACCCGCGTGCCCGGCCTCACCCGCCCGGAATCGCCGGCTAAATTCCTCGCCGGGCAGCCCGCTCCCGATTTTGCGTTGCAGCGGTTCCCGGCGGGTGGCGGCATTCACCACCCGCTGGATATGGATCGCCCGGACTTCGCGGGAAACCCCGGTGAGGCAAACCGGCAGTACGTCCATCACGAAGCCTGGATTGACGCCGGTGCCGATCATCCGGGAACCGCCGAGCTGGCAAAGTTCATCCAATTCGGCCGCCAGACAGGGATTATTCAGCTGGGGAAAGAGGAGTTCTTCGCAGGAGGATACGACGCTGATGCCCTGGCGGGCCAGCGGGGCTAATTGGTCAAAAGCGGCCGCGAACTTGGAAACGGTGGTGTGGAGGATCACGTCCGGTCGGCCGTGCTCAAGCAAATGTTCCAAAGCATAATAGACCTTCCGTCCACGCAGGCTTGGTAGTCCCGTGAGTTCCCCGAGATCGCGTCCGACCTTGGCTGGGTCAATGTCGATGCCCCCCAGGATTTCCACCCAGGGTTTGGTCGCGGCCAACTTCAGGGATTCGATGCCGATGGGACCCAGGCCGTATTGGGCAATGCGGATAATGTCACTCATGCGCCCAACGTTTTACGCCACTCCGGAGCCCGCGCAAGCAGATTGCGAGCGGATTGATCCGAAATCTCGCTCGGTCGGGAATAAGCTCAAGGGTGATCGGCCAGCCAGTAGCGGATGGCGTCCGCCTGGGAATTATGGGGGTCCAGATCCAAAACGCGTTGGAAATGGGAGCGGGCGGAGGCCGGTTGGTGAAATTGCTCGGCGTAAATGGTGGCGAGGAGAAGATGAACCGCTGCCAGGCGGGCGGGGCTTTCCTCCGGGTTAAGGACCAGGACCCGTTCCCATTCCATCGCCGCATCGATTGGATACTGCGCCTTCTTGAGCGCCAGGCCAAAATTAACGCGCGCACCGAAAGCGGCTGGCGAGATGGCCAAGGCACGCTCATAAGCGAGGAGAGCGGCGGGTAAATCGCCGGCCTCCAAAGCCGCCAGGCCCAACGCCGACTGGGCGTCAAAAAATGCGGGATCAGTTTGGGCCGCCTGACGAAAGCCAGCGAGCGCTTCCCGATTCTTCCCCGCGCTTTGCGCCGCGCGGGCGGCGTCCAGCAAGCGTGTGGCCTCGGTGTGATTGCCGGCCGCGGGGCGGCGGGATTCGGTATACGCGTAGCGGGCCGGAGCGGGGGCTTTGGTGACCACCGGCGGCGCGGTTTCGGTCGCGGGGCGGGCGGGTTCCACCGCCGGCAATTGGGTTACGGCCACGTTGTTCGCGGGCAGTTTGACCGGGGACTCAGGCCCCAGTTGCAAAGGAGGCAAGGGCGTGGGCGCCGGCGGCGGCGTGGGTTGCCGCGTGAAAAGATTCATCGGGTTGAGCTGCCCAAAGAAACCCTTCTTCGCGGGCTTTGCGCCACCGGTCTCCGTGGCCGCGGCCTTCCCGGCGGGCGGAGCGGCGGGAGGAGCGACGACCACCGGAACCGGAGTTGCCAAGGGTGCGGGGGGTGCAGGTTCGGCCGTCAGGAAAGCGGGGACTTCGACCTGCGGGAGGGTGATCGGCGGATCGAGGAGCGGTGGATTAACTGCCACTGAGCTCGGAGCATTCGATTCCACCCGGCCGGGGGGAGGGGTGGTGACCGGCAACGGTCGCGGCACCACGGGCTCCGGAATGGCGGCGGGCGGCGCCACCAATGCCGCGAGCGGAGGATTGCTCACCACCGTGGTGGCCACGATTGCCGTATTGGTGGCGGTTGGCCGCGGGGTTTCGATGAGCGGATGGGTGATGGTAACCGGATTGGTGGGCGGGGGCTTCACGGCCGGGGTGGTGACGGGGGGAGCCACGGCGGCGGGGGAATTGGTCACCGGCGGTTTCGACTTGGGTGCGGAGATGCGGGTGCCGCTGAGGGTATTGGAGGTCGCCGGTTTGGGCCCGTTGGTAAGGACGGCGGGGACCGACGGAACGATCACGGTTGGCTTGAGTTCGTTCGTGGGACGGGCGTTGTTGGATACCAAGGGAACCGACCCGGGCGCGATGGCTGGGGGATTCGTCGCGATTGAATTGGTCTGGATGGACGGAGTTCGATTGGTAACGGCGATGGCAGCAACCACGGGATTGGTCGGAGCTCCCCGGGTTTCCGGCGCGACGGGACGAATGGTTGCGCCCGGTGCATTGGACCCATTGAGCGGGGGAGAGTTGGTGGGAGTCCGGACCAATAGGGCCGGATTATTGGTGGGGGGCCGGACGATGGGTGGGGGATTCAACTCCAGTTCCAATTGGCGAGCCGCGTTGCTGATGGATTCCCAATTTCCCGGTCGCGGTTCCAGCGCCAGGTACTCCTGGTATTTTTTGAGCGCATAGGCGCGGGTGGTGGGCTGCGCCTGGTACATGACCGCCAAATTCAGCAAGGTGGGACCGTAATCCGCTTGCTTCTTGAGGGCGAGATTGAACCAGACGAGCGCATCGCGCGGGCGCCCACGCCGGAATTGAATCACTCCCAGATTGTTCAGGGCTTCGAGATTTTGCAGATCCTGATTCAGCACCTGGCGGAAAGCCGCCTCGGCGGCGACGAGATCGCCCAACCGCAGTTGCGCATCCCCCAGTTTCAGCCAGCCTTCCGTCGCCTTGGCTTCATGGACAGTAAAGGCAGTCAGTTCGTTGCGGGCCGGTTCCAGGCGGTTTTGCTCGAGATGCAGGCAGCCCAGATTAAAATGCACGACGACCAGATCCGGGTTATACTTGAGGGCTGCCTGGTAGGCGGCCAGCGCGGCGGCGGGCTGCCCGGAATGGTGGTAGGCGAGGCCCAGATCGTTCCAGGCCTCGGCATTGGTCCGGAGCAGGGTCACGGCCAATTTGAGCTTTTCGGCCGCGGGCGCATATTGTCCCTGTTGGAGCAGTTGGCGGCCTTCGAGCAGGGCCTGGGGGCCGGCGGGGGCGCAGCCCCAGAGGCCCAGGGCAAGACATCCGAGCACGACGCCGAACAGCCCGCGCTTGAAAACGAATTTATTGGTCGGCATTCTCCGTGGTGGTAACATTCGATATCTAAAGTGTCAAGAAACGCACAATTTCCGGCGCGCCCCGCGCGCCCATTTTTTTGGGGCCCCGCCGGGCTGATGTCCCTTTTCGTCCTGGTTTGCGGTGGACTGGTCCGGGCGGAACCGCCGCCGGGGAGCGCGCCCGCGACGGGCGCGGAAGTGGTGGTGGTGCAAGATGCCGCCGCGACCCATGACCTGCTGGCGGTCCCGGCGGTGGTCCGCGGCATGGTTGAGCGCGGGCTCACGAATCTCACGGGCATGCCGACGGTGGCCGCCGGTTGGTTAAGCCTGGTGACGACGCAGGACACGGTGGGTATCAAGGTGTTTTCGCAGCCGGGGGCCTATGCGGGGACCCGCCCGGCGGTGGTGACAGCGGTGGTGGAGGGTTTGCTGGCGGCCGGAGTCCCCCCCCACCAGATCATTGTCTGGGACAAACGCGCCATTGATTTGCGGCTGGCCGGTTTTTTTGAGCTGGTGACCAAGTACGGGATTCGCGTCCAGGGCAGTGTCGAGGCCGGCTGGGATACGACGACGAACTACGAATCTTCGGTGCTGGGAACGCCCTTATGGGGAGATCTCGAATTTGGCCAAACCGGGGACCGGGTAGGCCGGAAATCCTATGTGACCAAGATTTTGAGTCGGGAAGTCACCAAATTGATCAACATCTCGCCCCTGATGCATCACAATCAGGCGGGGGTCTCGGGCAATCTCTACAGCCTGGCCCTGGGGGGAGTGGACAACACTTTTCGCTTTGAGCGGAATGGTGCCGCGCTGGTCCGGGCGCTGCCGGAGATTTACGCGATGGGGGTGGTGGGAGACCGGGTGGTCCTGAATATCGTGGACGCTTTGATCTGCCAGTACGAAGGGGAGCAACGCGGATTGTTACATTACTCCGCGATATTGAACGAACTCCGGTTGAGCCGCGACCCACTGGCGCTGGATGTGCTTTCCCTGCAGGAGATTGAACGCCAGCGAAAATTGGCCGGCGAGGCCGCGCCCAAGACCGGCGCGGAAATTTACGAGAACGCTGCGCTGCTGGAAATTGGGATCGCCGAGGAGCGCAAAATTCACGTCCTGCGCGTTCCGTAAGGCAGTCCCGTGGGATGGGACATTGACTTTCCGGACCCCGGCGCGAGGATCATTCCAAGCCCGGAGGGCGGTGTGACCGGAATGAAGACAGGCCGGCCACACCGGTATTACCAAGCGACCACTTATTTCGCGAGCAGCGCGGCTTCGATTGCTTTCGTCACCTCGGTGGATTCCGGTTTGCTACCGGAGCCGAAGCGCTTCAGCACCTTGCCATCGCGGCCGATGATGAATTTATTGAAATTCCAGGAAATCGCCCCGGGAAGGGTGGCGCCTTTTTCCGTCAGCGCCGCATAAAGGGGATGTTGTTCCGCGCCTTTGACGTGCAGTTTGGCAAACAGCGGGAAAGTGACGTTATACTTAGAGGAACAGAACGTTTTGATCTCCTCGGCGGTCCCCGGTTCCTGGCTCAAAAAGTCATTGCACGGGAACCCGAGCACCACAAAGCCCTGGTCCGCGTACTTTTTGTAAACCGCCTGGAGACCTTCATATTGCGGGGTGTACCCGCACTTGGAGGCAACGTTCACGATCAACAGGACCTTGCCCTGGTAGGCCTTCAGGGAGGTGTCCTTGCCGTCGATATCCTTCAGCGGAATGTCGTAGAGGGATTTGGTCTCGGCGGAGACCACATTGGCGAGCAACAGGGCAGCCAGTAAAATAAAATATTTCATGCCGCGCAATATGCCTCATCCAGCCTTCAAGTCAAATCCACATGCTAGGGGAATCCCTTAGCAGTGCTAACCAGTTCCCCGGCCTGAGAATTAGGTGCCACCCCAATTGCACCATTTTTTGTCCAGCCGTATTTTGTGTCGCGTAAACAAAATTTGGTGAGAGACGCAGAAGTACAAACAAGAATTTATGAGTGACAACGCTAAACTGATTGAGACCCTGGTCAACTCCAAAATTTACAAGGATTACGAACGCGCCTTCAGTGACGCCACGGGCTTGCCCGTGTCATTGCGCCCGGTGGAATCCTGGCAGTTGCCCCACCATGGGCATCGGCACGAGAATCAATTTTGCGAATTGCTGGCGGAGAAAAGCCGCGCCTGCGCCGCCTGTCTCCAGGTGCAACAAAAGCTGTCCGAAACCGCCACGCATGAAGCCCAAACGCTGGTTTGTCCCGCCGGTCTGAGCGACACCGCCGTGCCGGTGCGCATGGGCGAGCAGTTGATTGCCTACCTGCAGACCGGCCAGGTTTTCCGCAAGAAGCCCACCGAAGCCCAGTACGAACGCGCGGCAAAACTGGTCGCCGAATGGGGCATCCAGGCGCCGCCCGCCCAGGTCAAGGAGGCGTACTTCAGCACGGTGGTCCTGACCCCGCGGGAGCATGAATCGGTGGTGAAATTGCTCACCATTTTCGCCCAGCACCTTTCCCTCATTACGAACCAGATCGCCATTCAGCAGCAGAACAGTGAGCCACCGGTGATCACCCGGGCCAAACAGTTCATTGATGAACATCACACCGAGGATCTTTCGCTGGGCCAGGTGGCGAAGGCCGTGAACACCAGTGTGTTCTATTTCTGCAAGATGTTCAAAAAGGTCACCGGCATCAATTTCACGGACTATCTTTCCCGGGTCCGGATCGAACAGGCCAAGAACCTGCTGCTGAACCCCAACCTGCGGGTCAGCGAAATCGCCTATGAGGTCGGTTTCCAATCCCTGACCCATTTCAACCGGGTGTTCAAGAAGATCATCGGGCAATCTCCGACGGATTATCGCGCCCAATTGATGCGGAATTAAGCGGGTGCAGGTTCCGTTCTGCGACAAATTCCAGGTGCTTTTGCCGCGGGCGGCGATATGCTCGCAGGGATGAAGAAGTACGCCGGTTTGAGCCGGGCCGAACTTGTGGAAAACCTGATGGCGCTCGAATTCAAATTGGCGGCGCTTTCGTGTGCGGTGGCGACGCCGGATCTGGCCACCGGCCAGGCCCGCGTGGCGCTGGCCGACAGCGAGGAGCGCATCCGGGCCATTCTGCACACCGCGGTGGAGGGGATTATCACGATCGATGAGCGGGGCCGGATTGAGACGGTGAACCCGGCGGTCGAAAAAATCTTTGGTTACCTGGCGGTCGAACTCCGCGGGGAAAACATCAGCCGGCTCATGCCCTCGCCGTACGGGCAGGAGCATGATGGCTATCTCGCCAATTACCGGCGCACCGGCCAGGCCCGGATCATCGGGTTGGGCCGCGAGGTGACCGGCCAGCGCAAGGATGGCTCCTGTTTTCCGATGGAACTCTCGGTGGGCGAAATGCGCCTGGCCGGGGGGCGAATGTTCACCGGCATCATTCGGGACATCACCGAACGAAAACGTCTGGAGAAGGAGATTCTGGAAACGACCGACCGGGAGCAACGGCGGATTGGCCAGGATTTGCATGATGGCCTGGGACAACACCTGACGGGCATCGAGCTCATGGTGGAGGTGCTGCAGCAGAAACTGGCGTCCAGCAGCCCGCAGCATGCGGCCCGTGCCGCCGAAATCACCCAATACGTCCGGGAGGCCATCACCCAAACCAAGATGCTGGCCCGGGGACTGTCGCCCGTGGTGGTTGAATCGGGGGGGCTGATGTCTGCGTTGCAGGAACTCGCGACCAATTCCGAAAAGATTTTCCGCGTTTCCTGCACCTTTGCGTGCCCGGAACCGGTTCCGGTGAACGAACACACGATCGCGGTGCAGCTCTACCGGATTGCCCAGGAGGCAGTGTCCAACGGGATTCGCCACGGTCAGGCGCGCCGGGTGGAAATTCAACTGCGGCGCGAGGATGGGCAACTGGTGTTGCGGATCCAGGATAATGGTCGCGGCTTCCCACCGACGGCCGTCGATAATGGCGGCATGGGTTTGCGGATCATGCAATACCGCGCCGGCATGATCGGGGCGACGCTGGCGATTGACCCGGCGCCCCGTGGCGGGGTGGTCGTCGTTTGTGCTTTGCGACTGGTGTCGGGGATACCCACGAAAGGGGAGTCCGCGGGATGAAGGTGAATCGTGTGCCGCGCCTGCCCCGCAAACGCCTGCTGGTGGTGGATGACCACCCGATGATGCGGCAGGGTTTGGCGCAGTTGATCGGTAATGAGGAGGATTTGGAGGTGTCCGCGGAGGCCGAGAACGGCGCCCAGGCGATCGCGGCCATCAACCTCGATCGACCCGATTTGGTCCTCGCGGACATTTCTTTGCCGGATAAAAACGGGCTCGAACTGATCAAGGATGTGCAGGCGTTGCACCCGGGACTGCCCATGCTGGTGATTTCCATGCACGACGAATCCCTTTATGCCGAGCGGGTGCTCCGGGCCGGCGGGCGGGGATACATCATGAAGCAGGAGGGGGGCAAGAAGTTGATGGAAGCCATCCGCCGCGTGCTCAACGGCCAGATTTACGTGAGCGAACGCATGGCTTCGCGCATCCTGGAAGTCTTTTCCGGCCGGCCCATCGAAAAATCCGCCAATCCCGTGGGCAGCCTTAGTGACCGGGAATTTGAAGTGTTTCAATGGCTGGGGCAGGGAAAGGGCACCCGGGAGATCGCTGCGCAAATGCACTTGAGCGTGAAGACCGTGGAGGTGCACCGCGCGAACATTAAACGCAAACTGGGCTTAAAGTCCGCTCCCGAACTGGTCCGGTGTGCCGTCCAATGGGCCGAAGCCGATCGTTCCTCTTGAGGGCGGGAAGGGTGGAAGATCCAAAACGATGCTTAGGTCGGGAGTGACCGGGCCGATCGCGCGTCCAATCTTGTCCCTTGCTTGCAGGGGCGGGTTTAGGGTTAATTGGCCCCAAGTAAATTCATTTTCAAAGCGTATGCATCAATCCTCGATTTTTAGCCGCCACGTCCGTGCCTTGGGATGCTGGCTTTTAGCCGCTGTAGCCGTCGCCCACGCGCCGGGTTTGCGGGCGCAGAGCAAGACGGCCTTCGAGTTGAAAGACGGGGAAAGGATTGTCTTCCTGGGGGACACCCTGATGGAGCGGGAGCAGTTGTATGGCTATGTGGAGCAGCGCCTGACCACCCGCTTCCCGGGCCGGCAGGTGACCTTCCGCAACCTGGGGTGGAGTGGTGATACCCCGGCGGGAGAATCGCGCGCCAGTTTTGATTTTGACAAACCGGGCAAGGGTCTGGAGCACATTCAGGAACAGATCAAGGCCATCCAACCGACATTGGTCATTTTCGGTTATGGCATGGCCAGTTCCTTCAATGGCGTGGGGGGAGTTCTGGATTTCAAGCGGCAAATGAATCAGTTGGCCGACCTGATTCAGGCCAGCGTCACCAATCCCGCCGTGCGCTTTGTCTATCTGAGCCCGCTGCGGCATGAAAATCTGGGCGCTCCGCTGCCCGACCCGGGACCCCATAACCGGCAACTCGAAATTTACACCCATGCCCTGCAGGATCTGGCGACGGAGCGGCAGGCATTGTTTGTTTCTCTTTACGACCAACTGCCGGTGGGGACTGCCGGAGCGCGTCCGGCCCGGCCCTTCACGGACGATGGCATTCATTTGACAGCCTTGGGTTATGCCCGGTTGGCGGATGTCCTGGGGGCGGCGCTGGGCTGGGAACCCGCCGGGTGGCGGGTTCAGATTCCCGCCGCGGGCAAGGGAGAGGTTGCCAGTGCCGGAACCGTGCTTTCCGCCTTTGGCCGGGATGAAGGGGAAGTTCATTTCACGGCCGTGGATGCGGAATTGCCCGCGCCGCGGATGTTTGAGAAGGGCACTTTGGTGGGGGCGCGGGCCGGGCAAGCGGTGTTGCAAATCGCGGGATTGCGCGGTGGACATTATGAGTTGAAGGAGGATGGGGCGGTCGTGGCCGTAGGCAGCGCCCGGGAATGGGCGGAAGGAGTGGTCATTCAGCAAGGCCCACAATTCGACCAGGCGGATGATCTGCGCCAGGCGATTCTGAAAAAGAACAACCTCTTTTTTGACCGCTGGCGTCCGCAGAACGAGACCTATTTGTTTGGCTTTCGGAAACATGAGCAGGGACAAAATGCCCGGGAAATCCCGATGTTTGATCCGCTTATCCAGCAGGAGGAAACGAAAATTGCGCGGCTGCGGAAGCCGGCCGCCCATGCTTATGTTTTGGCCAAGGCCGGGTCGGTTTCGGCGGGCAAACTGACAGTCATCCCCCATGCGGTGAAACGGAGCGGCACGGAAACGCCAACTCCTTCGCCCAAACCGTTGCCGTTGCCGGATTTTGAAGTGGCCCCCGGTTTTGAGATCAGTTTGTACGCGGAAAACCCGCTGCTGGCGAAACCCATTCAGATGAATTTTGATCCGCGGGGGCGGCTGTGGGTCGTCAGTTCCGCGGTTTATCCCCAGATCCAGCCGGGCCAGGAGGCGAATGACAAAGTCTTGATCCTGGAAGACACGAAAGGGGTTGGCCGGGTCGACAAATCAACCATCTTTGCCGACGGTCTGCTGACCCCCACCGGAGTGGAACCGGGTGACGGCGGAGCCTACGTGGCATCCAGCACCCAATTGCTGCATTTCAAGGACACGGATGGCGATGGCCGGGCCGATGAGAAACGGGTGGTCCTTTCCGGTTTCGGCACAGAGGATACCCATCACATCCTCCATACCCTGCATTGGGGGCACGACGGCCAGCTTTATTTCGATCAGTCCATTTACATTCACAGCCACCTGGAAACGCCGCATGGCGTCGGCCGCCTGAACAGCGGCGGGGTATGGCATCTGCGTCCGGATACCATGCAACTGGGCGTTTATCTAAAGGGCTTTTGCAATCCCTGGGGCCATCAATTTGACGCCTTCGGCGAGTCGTTTGTCACCGATGGCGCAGGCGGGCAGGGTTTGAGTTTCGGCGTTCCCGGGGCGACTTACTTTACCTACGCCATCATGCGGCGGGAACTCCAGAGCATCAGTCCGGGTAGCTATCCGAAATTCTGCGGGCTCGAACTGATTCAAAGCGAGCAATTCCCGCCCGATTGGCAGGGCAATGCGATTACGTGCGATTTTCGCGCCCACCGCGTCGTGCGTTTTGCCATCGAGGAAAAGGAATCCGGCTATATCAGCCACGAATTACCTGACCTGGTGCGCTCCACGAATGTCACGTTCCGCCCCATCGATGTCAAAATGGGGCCGGACGGGGCTTTGTATATTGCGGATTGGTCCAATCCCATTATTCAACATGGAGAGGTGGATTTCCGCGATCCGCGGCGCGATCACGAACACGGACGCATCTGGCGGGTGACGGCCAAGGGCCGGCCGCTGGTCAAGCCGCCGTCACTGGTGGATGCGCCGAACGCAAAGCTGTTCAATGAATTGCTTTCCACCAACCGTTTCGAGCAACAGCAGGCCAAGCGCGTGCTGACCGAGCGGGGTAATGTGATCGTGCCGGACCTGGCTCGTTGGACCAAGCGCTTGACCAACGATTACTCGCTGATGCAGGCCCTCTGGATGTACCAGGCGGTGGACGTCGTGGAGCCCAATTTGCTGGAGCGCGTCCTCAATGCTCCGGACGGTCGGATTCGCGCCGCGGCCACGCGAGTAGTGTCCTACTGGCATCCGCGCCTCGCCGATCCGCTCAATCTCCTGGCCCAACGCATTGCGGATTCCCATCCCCGCGTGCGCCTGGAAGCTGCGCGCGCCCTCGCCGAAATCCCCGGCGCCCGCTCCGTGGAACTAGTGCTGAGTGCCGTGGATAAACCCACGGATCCCTTCCTGGATTATGCCCTATGGTTGAGCGTCAACGATTTGTCTTCCTCCTGGGTTGACGCCGTGAAATCCGGCGCCTGGAAGGCCGAGGGCCGGGAGAAGCAGTTGGAATTCGCCCTGAAAGCGGTGGAACCCGCCGTGGCGGGCAGCATCCTGGAACAAGTCCGGGGCGGGCAGGGGATTGCCCGGGATGGCAAAGGTCCGTGGATTGAACTGATTGGCCAGGCGGGCGACGCGCCGTTGTTGGGACGTTTATTTGAGCAGGTGGTCAGCGGTGGTTTTGAGGATGCCGCTGCCGCCCGTGCCTTGACCGCCTTGGGCGAGGCCGCCCGGAGTCGCAACCTCCGTCCCGGCGGTGACTTGACCCGCGTCGGCACCCTGTTTACCCACGCCAACGCCCGGGTGCGACGTGGTGCCGTGGAACTCGCCGGCAATTGGCGGGTGGATGCCCTGGCGCCGCAATTGATCAAGCTGGCTTCCGCCGCGACGGAGCCCGCGGATCTCGTGCAGGCCGCCTTCACCAGTCTGCGGGCCATCGGGGGCAAAGCCGCCATCGCCGCCTTGCTGCCGCTGACCGCCCCGCCCAATGCCCCGGCCCTGCGCCGGCAGGCCGTGGTGGCGCTCGCCGGTTTGGATCTTAACAGTGTCCGCGAACCGGCCGTCCAGTTGCTGAACGATCTGACCGACGCCAATGAAGCCGTGGAACTCTGGCGGTCCCTGCTGGCGGTCAAGGGAGCGTCGGCGGCGCTGACGCGCGCCCTGCCGAAAACCGGCCTATCCCCGGTCATGGCCAAGGCCGGTTTGCGGGCCGCCCGCGAGGGTGGCCGAAATGAACCGGATTTGCTGTTTGCGCTTTCCCGGGGGGCGGACCTGGAAGGGGAAGGTCAGGCTTTGAGCGACGCCGAAATCAAGAGTCTGGTGGCGGCGGTCTTGAAAGACGGCGACGCCGCGCGCGGGCAATTGGTCTTCCGCCGCAAAGACACCGCCTGCACCCTGTGCCACGCCATCGGCGGAGCCGGGGGCAAGGTCGGCCCGGATATGACTTCGATTGGCGCCAGCGCCCAGGTGGACTATTTGATCGAATCCGTCCTGTATCCCAATCGCAAGATCAAGGAAGGTTATCATTCCATCCTGATTGAAACCAAGGATGAGCAGGAGTTGTCGGGTATCCTGGTCCGGGAAAACAGCACCCAATTGGTCCTGCGCAATGCCACGGACAAGGAAGTCACCGTCGCGAAAGAAAACATCAAGACCCGAGCGCTGGGCAATTCGTTGATGCCTTCCGGATTGGTGGATGGGCTGACTCCCGGGGAACGCCTGGACCTGTACCGCTTCCTTTCCGAACTGGGCAAGCCGGGTATTTACGATGCTTCGAAGGGCAACGTGGCCCGCGTCTGGCGGCTCTATCCCCAGAATCTGGATGCCACGCAGTTTGGTGACGATAAGATCGTCGGCACTCCGCTGGCGGATCCAAAATGGGTGCGCACCCTGGCCTGGGTGGATGGCCGCCTGCCGCGCCCGGATTTGGAAGACGCTCTGAAGGGTGGGGGATTCCGGGCTCCCAAAACGCTGTTCGCGGCGGCCGAGGTGCAAGTGGCCGCCACTGGCCCATTCCATTACAACCTCTCCGGTGCGGCGGTGAGTGCCGTATGGATTGATGGCAAAAGCGTCACCCCCGGCACGCCGGTGGACCTCCGGGCGGGGTTGCACACAATCATCGTTCGCCTGGAACGCGACAAGTTGCCCGAGGCCTTGCGCCTGGAGTCGCCGGATGGGACGTTCGTGGCGAATTGAGCCCGGCAGATTTCTTTCCCCGGTCCGGTGGGGATGCCAACCGGGCCGGGGTTGGGAACTCTGATTAGCTGAATTCCATGAGCAAGCGCACCGGGGGGAATTCCCCCGGAGTATTTGTCGCGCTTTGTCCCTTGAAATTCGTGAGCTCCGCTTCTATCTATTAAGTCATGAAACGATTTCTGTTCCCGTTGGTGATTGCCCTGCTGGCTGGCGGAGGAATCTCCCGCGCGGATGATCAGAGCAATGCCGCGGCCGTCGCCGCCGCCGCCGCCAAAGTAGAGGCCGAGGAGAAGTTCAATTCGTTGAAAGGAAAAGTGGATGAACTCATCGAGGTGCGCAATCTCCGCGACCGCGATGTGCAGGAGAAACTCCAGCAGCTCGCCCGCGATCTGGCGGACCTGCGCCAGCAGATGAACAAACCCCGGCCGATCTACGCCACGCCGGAAGACATCAAGCGGCTGGCGGAAGCCATCCAGGAGGTGGATCGCAAACGGGTGATGGATGGCGAGCGCTTCGCGAATGAGTTGAAGGAAATGTTCAAGAAGCTTTTGGCCGCCTCCGTGCCGCCGCCCCGGCCCGCCCCCATTATTATCCACGAGCCGGCGCCGGCGGCGCCGCCGGTGAAAGAACCGGACAAGGATAATAAGGTAAAGGATCCCGATCCCACGCCGGTGAAGGAGACGGGCTTTGAATATGTTGTGAAAAGCGGCGACAATTTTGTGAAGATCTCCAAGGCCTACTCTGCCCGGGGCATCAAAGTCACTCCCGAACAGATCCAGAAGGCCAACCCGGGAGTGAAGTCAGAGCGGTTGATTATTGGGAAGAAGCTTTGGATACCCAGCGGGCCAGCCGCCGCGGGCGACGTCAAAGAATAGGGGTATGCGCATCCTCCGGCGGTTGCATACCTACCTGGGTTGTTTTTTCGCACCGCTGCTGATTTTCTACGTGCTGACCGGGTGGTACCAGACGGTTAATCACGACCGACTCAAATCCCCGGCGGATGCCGGAACGTTGCTGGAAAAGTTCCGGACCGTGCATGTGGACCAGATTTATCCCTCGGACCACGAGATTTCCCGTCCCTCCTCGCCCAAATGGTTCCAATACCTGGTGGTGGCCATGTCCGTGGCCTTGGTGGCTACCGTGGCGCTGGGAGTCATCCTGGCGTTTCGTTCCACACGCCAGACCTGGCCGGTGTGGGTTTCCTTGATCGTGGGCATTTTGTTGCCCGCCCTGCTGCTTTGGTTGGGACATCCCCACTAGGCCGGTTGAATTTTCCGCGTTCCCGGTCAGTCTGATCTTGCTAATGAAAAACCTTATCCTGACCGGATTGGCGATGGCATGTTGCGCCGCCCCGGTGCTGCTCCACGCGCAAAACGACACGCCCCCGCTGCCCAGCGGTCCGCAAACCGACGGCCATTTTCGCAAGGTGATCCTGGAGGCGGATCAGAACAAAGCCGACACCCTGAAGGATCCGATGGAACTCGCCATCGCCCCCGATGGCCGGGTTTTTTACGCGCAACGCGATGGCACCGTGAAGATGTGGAAGCCGGACACCAAGGTCACGGTGGTCGTGGGGAAACTGAAGGTGGAAGATTACGATGGCATGCATTTGGAAGATGGCTTGCTGGGGGTAACCCTGGATCCGCATTTCGCCCAAAACGGTTTCGTTTACCTCTATTATTCGCCGCCGGAGACCACGAAAGATGCCCAGGGCGGGAAGGCCGGGGAAAACCGTTTGTCCCGATTTACTCTCCGGGGTGAGAGTTTGGATTTGGCGTCCGAGAAGGTGATGTTGCGCGTGGGTACCCAACGTGAGCAGTGCTGCCACGCCGGTGGTTCGCTAACGTTTGACGCGCAAGGCAATATTTATGTCTCCACCGGAGACAACACCAATCCGTTTGATTCGGATGGCTATGCCCCCATCGATCAGCGGCCGGGCCGTTCCCCCTGGGATGCCCAGAAGTCTTCGGCCAACGCCAACGACCTTCGGGGGAAGATCCTGCGGGTAACGCCGCAGCCCGACGGTTCGGTAACCATTCCCGCCGGCAACCTGTTCAAGCCCGGCACCCCCGGGACGCGCCCCGAAATTTTCGTCATGGGCTGCCGCAATCCGTTCCGCATTTCGGTCGATCCCAAGACTGGTTACCTCTACTGGGGAGAAGTGGGCCCGGACGCCAATGGTTACACCGAAGGCAAGGGGCCGATCGGCCTGGATGAAATCAACCAGGCCCGGGTGGCGGGCAATTTCGGCTGGCCACATTTCGTGGGCGATAACAAACCTTATTGGTGGCGCGATTTTGCCACCAAACAGATCGGGGAGAAATTTGATCCGGCGCATCCGCTCAACCGTTCCCCGAATAATACGGGCATTCAGGAATTGCCGCCCGCGCAGCCCGCCTTCATCTATTACCCGTACTCGCTGTCCACCAAATTCCCAGTCGTCAACAGCGGCGGCGGACGCACCGCCATGGCCGGTCCCGTCTATTATTTTGATCCGAAACTCAAGTCCCCGCACAAGCTGCCGGCCGAGTTTGACCATACCCTTTTCATCTACGAGTGGTCGCGCAACTGGATTATTGCGGTGCATTTGGATGCCGCGGATAAGATCGCCAAAATGGAGCGTTTCTGTGAAAAGATGAGCTTCAAACGTCCCATGGACATGGAACTCGGTCCCGACGGCTGCCTATATTTGATCGAATGGGGCACCGCCTGGGCGAACAATCTGGACACGCAGATTGAACGGATAGAATTCGATTCGACGATGCCGTAAGGCGACTGCGATCCCCGGGTTGCTTCGGAACCAGGTTGTAACCCGGGTTTCGTAAAAATGTGTTGAATCCGGCGGGTGAAGCTGGTGGGCTGGAGGGGATGAGCGACACCCTCAATTCGCCCGCCAACCCGGCCGCCCCCATGGCGGCTCCCCGGCTGCTGTCCCTGGATGCTTTGCGCGGATTTGACATGTTCTGGATCGTGGGCGGGGATGAACTCGTTCATCGGTTTGCCGCGGCGTTTCCCGTCGCCCCGTTGAAACTCATCGACGGGCAAATGGATCACGTGGCCTGGCGCGGGGTGGCTTTCTACGACCTGATCTTTCCCCTGTTTGTCTTCATGGCGGGCATTTCCGCCGTGTTTTCCCTGGGCCGGACCATCGAAAAATACGGCCGGGCAACTGCGATCAAACGGATCTTTTTCCGCAGTCTGATCATCTATTTTCTCGGCGTGCTCGTTTACAAAGGGTTGGCCAATGGGGTGGACCAGATTCGCTGGGTGGGGGTATTGCAACGGATTGCCATCTCTTATTTCTTTACCGGCCTGCTCTTTTGCACCTTGCCGCTTCGGGGGATGGTTGCCGTGTGCGTTGCCATACTCCTGGGCTACTGGGGCGTGATGACGTTCGTGCCAGTGCGGGATTTCAATCTCGAAACGGCACACCTGGCCCAGACTTACGCGCAAGCCGGATCGACGAATACGGTGGCATTATTCCAAGCCGCCACGAATTTGGTCACCGGTCGGTTTGATGACGGTTTGAATGTTGCCCAGCACTTTGATTTTCAACACTTGCCCGGGCGAAAGTGGGACGGAGCCTATGATCCGGAAGGATTGCTCAGTTCCATCCCGGCGATTGCGACCTGCCTGCTGGGCGCCTTTGCTGGGATATTCCTGCGCAATCCCAAATTTGGCGATCGCGAAAGGGTCAAGTGGCTGCTGGTGGCTGGAGTTGCGGGGGTGGCGTTGGGATTCCTCTGGGGAGTGCAATTCCCGGTGATCAAGAAGCTTTGGACCTCCTCGTACGTTCTGGTTGCGGGTGGCTACGCCTGTCTGATTTTAGCCGCCTTTTATCAAGTGATCGAGATTTGGGGCAAGCGGCAATGGTGCACGCCGTTCGTTTGGATCGGCACGAATTCCATCACGATTTATCTGGCGTATCACCTCATCAAGTTTGAGGACTACGCGGAACGCATCGTTGGGGGGCCCGTGCAGGCCCGCTTGGGGGTGTATGGCAATCTCCTGATCGCGTTGGTGGATGTGCTGATGATGTTCGCCCTGGTGCGCTTTCTCTATCGACGAAAAATCTTCCTGCGATTCTAAGCCGCCGGGGCGGCGGGCGACGGAAATCATGCCCGGTCAGTGCCGGTGGTGATGGGGGGAAGTTTTGGCGCGCTCGCGCCGCATGCGCCGCCGATCCCGCCAGAGGGTTTTGGCCATTTTCCAGTTATAGAGCGTGCGCCGCCACCAATGTCCCAAGCTGCCATCCCGGCCGCGTGATCCGCCGACCCGACGACTCATCCCCGTATGGTTCTTGCGGAAATTGCGCCAGCCGTCGTAAGCAATGACCAGAAAAAAAGCCACCGCAACGCCTCCGGCGATCCATAATAGAACTTCAAATGGTGGCAGCCCAGAAAAGTTGTCTTCCATACTTTGAGGTTGCGTGAATTCACTGACCTTAACAAAAGGTTGGCACCGGCTTGATGGACCGGCAAAACCGCAAAGAAACTAAATCCCGAAGCTTTCTGATAATCGAATTACCAGCAGCTTATCGAAACATTCGTCGCGTGGCAACTTCCCATTTGTAAATTTTGGGCGACGCAAACGGAAAGCCCGGGTAACCGGTTCAAGGAAGGACCTGCAGGCGGTAAAAGCTATTGGTATTTGCCGGTAACGGCACGGTCTGGCTGGTATTCTCGCCGGTCGCCAAGATGTCGCCCGGCACGTCCGTCCAAACCTGGTTCAAGTCCGTAGAGGACTGAATCCGATAACGCAACCCCGGCAGGGATGGCCAGGATAGGGTGATTCCGAGGCTGCCCGCGGTCGTCGGGCTCAGGATCAGCGGGGGCGCCACGGCGACATTGAAACTCCGGGCCGTGGTGAGGGGAGGAAAGCCGTCATCCGTGACAAGGAGCGTGAGGTAATTGGTGCCGGTGTCCGACTCCGTTGGCACCCAACTGAAGGTGCCGCTCGTGGGATCCACCTGGGCTCCCACCGGAGCTCCCGAAGCCAGGCTGAAAGTTAGAAAATTGCCGGGCTGGTCGGGATCGCTGGCTTGGGCGGTGAAGGTCAGGAGGTTTTGCGCGTGAATCGCGAAGTTGGGGATCGGTGACATCACCGGCGCTGAATTCGCCTCGGTGACCGCGATCAGGCAGCCCTGGAAGGCGCTGAGGGGCGGTTGTCCATCGTCCGTCACCCGGACGGATACCCAGTAAACCCCGGGGCCCTGCGTTTCGGTCGGGGTCCAACGGAAAATCCCCGTCGTGGGATCGATGCTGGCTCCCGCGGGCGCGCCGGAATCCAGAGAAAAGGTATGACTTACGTGGGGACGAAATTCGCTGGCCAGGTTGGTAAAGGATAACAGCGCCAATTCCGCGTTCGTCCGGTTGGGCAGGGCAGACAAAGCCGGGGCGACCAGGCCAGGCTCAAGGATGATAGCCCGGCCCCCGGTCCTTCCCAGTGCAGCATTGATCGGGTTCGTCAGGATCAGCCCCAGGGAAACCAAAGGTCCGGCGGAGAAATCCGGATGCACGGCGACACTCACCTTCCGGGTGGGGTCGGCGGGGCTGAATTGTAACGTGCCACTGGTCGCTTGATAATCACCCGGCGCGGTCGCCGTCCCATCCACCGTCATGAAATCGACGCTGGCGCCGGCGCTGGCGCCCAGCAGCGTGACGGTGAAAACGGCATTCGTATTGCCGGAAGGGTTTTCGGTCACCGTAAGGTCATTCACAAATACCGTAGGCAGGGAAACAAATTGCCACCAGGGAGAGGCGGTGGCGTTGCCCCGCCGGGCCACGATGGACCAATAATTGGTCGGCCCGGGGGTGAGCAGGGGCAAAGGCCAGGAGAGATTGGTGGTGGATCCCAGCAGCCGGTTGGCATTCGGGTTGCCGTTGGTCCCCAGATAAACATCATAAATCGTCGGGGGGAGATTGGCGGCCCGCAGGCTTACGGAATCGAGGTGAACATCCAGCGGCCCGAGCAGACCGGTCACCAAGAAGGCGATGCGCACCCGTTGGCCACGAAAGCGGGAGAGGTCCGCCCCCCGCAAAGTCCAGTCGTTCAGCAGGGGCATCCCGTGGACGGTGGCAAACAACACCGCGAGGACGGTGTCATTTGTGTTGCGAACTTCGACGCGAAACTCCTGGTTGGTGGCATAGCCTCCCGCAAAGTTCCGGATCCGATCGGCCCAGCACAAGCGGGTGGCAGTGGCATCCGGCGGCAGCGTGAGTTCCTGGAACAGCTGGCTGACATTCGCCTGCGACTCATAGGCGATGGCCGAAAATCTCCCCTCAAAGGGCGGAGTTGGCCCGTCCTGGCTGGGGGGGCTAACGCTGCCATCATCGATGTAAAAACCGCCGTTGGTTCCAGTGGTTGCCGTCCAACCGGCCAATGAACCCGATTCGAAATCACCATTGCCAAGCTGCTCCACGCCTTCCCCCAGACCTGGCAGCCAGGAAAGTTGGACGGTCACCGGGTTGGTGTAGGACAGGTCGGGCGGGTTGGGGTTGAAAGGGGGCGGGGGCGTTTGATCATCCACCAACTGGAGGTTGCCGGTCGTCCCCGCAAAACCATCCGCATTCGCGCTCAGTCCCGCGGTGGTGGATCCGCCGGGGATAGTCAGCGGGATTAGCCCAAGATTGAAAGTGGTGGAAACCTGCCCCGCCGGAAGGATGACCGTCGCCGGAAAAACCAGTCCCGTGGCATTGCTGCCGGCTAGGGAAACCGAAAGGTTGGTGAGCAGGGGTCCCGGGATCTGGACGGCGCCCGCATCCATAACGGTGCCGTTGCTGGGGCGAAGTTGACCTGGCAAGAGCAGATTCAGAACGAAATTGGTACTCCCATGGATGAGGATGCCTCCGGTTCCCGTCGTCCAATTGGTCACCTGGGCGATAGCCACCACCGTGTGATCGCCCAGCAGTCGCGAATCCACCGGTACCGTGGCGGTGAAAGTTACGGATAACCGACCGGCCGGCAGCACGATGGTGGGGGGCACTTGCAGGCTGAGCGGATCGCTGGAGACAAGACTTACCACAATGTCCGCGGCGGGTGCCGCGCTGGCGGAGACCAGGCCCGGGATGGCCCCGTCACCCTGGGTTGCTTCCGCCGGTAGATTCAGCGTCAGCAAGGCCGACTCGTTATCGAGTATGTCCATGGAATTGGTGGCATTAACCGTTGCCAGACTGCCCGCCACAACTGAAACGCGGCGGGTGCCATCCAGCAAATGGTTGTCGGGGATCGTCAGATCAAACGTGGCTTGCGTCCGGCCGGCGGGAATAATAACCGCATCCGGCACCAAAAGTCGGGACGGATCACTGGAGGTGAGGGAGACCCGGAGGTCGTTGGTGGGTGCTTGGGCAATTGTCAACCGTCCCTGGCCTGCCAAAAGACCGGCGCCTTTGGTCGCCACCGCCGGCAGGCCCACGGAAAGCTGGAGCGATCCCAGAATGGCAACGTCGTCGATATTCCAGCCGGAATAGACAAAAGCCATCGGGCTGGCGCCATATCCCCAGCGCACATAAACTGCCGGTTGGTTGTCCGCCCACGCGGAAATGTCATAGAGCACGGTGGTCCATTCAAAATCCGTCACCGGGGAGGTGTCGTTGGCATAAACGGAATTCCAGTTGATGCCGTCATTGGAAATTTCCACCGTGGCGGTGGCAAAGGGCGCCGCATCGGTGTTCAACCAACGCGCGAATTGCAGGGCGAGGTGCGCCATGCCGGTAAAATTCCAGGGTCCGGCCGTGAGATAATAAGGCCCGCCGCCGGAGTTGTCGTAATCCCCGGCCAGGTTGACCCCGAAAACATTGGTTCCCGATTTGCCGCTGTCCGGGTCCGCATGGCCGTTCTGGGCGCCGCCCAGCCCTTGCGGGCGGCCAAATTCCCACTGGCCCTGGCGCGACCATCCGGGGTCCTGGTCCAAGCCTTCGAAATAGCGACGGGGGGCCGAAATCGACAAAGCCAGTTTGCGCGTCTCGGTGGCGCCGGTGGCGCCATCGGTGAAAGTCAACAGGCCGGTGTAATCTCCCGCCGGGAGGGTGCTGGCGTCGGGGCTGAGTTGGACTGCCACATTAGTGCCCGCCCCGTTGGGAGGCAAAACCCCGCTGCTGGCGGAAAGCGTAGCCCAGGAAACGTTGACTGATGCCCGCCAGGAGATGGGGTTCGTGAGCGTATTTTCCAGGGTATAGACCTGCGCCGCGGGCAGCAAGGCACCCAACAGCGGCCCCGCAACGTCCCAGTCTGCCGCGGGAGTGATGACCAGTGGATCGGGAACGGTGAACGATTCCACGACTCCGACCGTGGTGGTGTTGGCGGGCGCCACCGCCCGGCTACCCAGTCCGCGTTTGGCGAAACCCTGCCACAAAGATGTGAAATTGGTGCCTTGATTGTCCACGATGTCGGCGAGGATGACCGCGTCGCGGGCCTGGGTGAACGTGGGATCGGCCGGGGTCAGATTCAGCGCGTCAGTGACCAGTTGCAGGCTGAGGCGGTTGCCCGGGACATCGCCATAGACGCGAATCAGGTTGGCCCGGATTTCCCAGAGCGCCGCCCCCCAGATTTCCCCTTGATTGTGGATCTCGGCCGGCTGCGGACCGGCCACCGGACTGATGGGGACGCCGGGATGGTGCGAGATTTGGTTGGGATCAATATCCTTGAAAGTCACCGGATCCTTCGTCAGGTCCGTGGAGTAAGGGTAACGGCGGATGCCATAATAATAATTCTGGGTGAGGCCGTTGTAGAGGCGCGCGGAGTAGGACGCCTCCGGATAGGTGCCGTTGACATCGTCCCCGGGTTTGCTGAGCAGGGCGAGGCTGTAAAAATCCGACCATCCTTCGCCCAGCCCCCGGGACTGCAGCGCGGTGATGCCGGCCCCGCCGCCCACCCGGCGATTGCTGAGACCATGGGCGTACTCATGCAGAATGATCTGGGTATCCAGATCACAGTCCCGGTTGGGCGTCGGTCCGGTCCAGATGTGCATTTCCATGATGCCCGGCATCCCATCCGGCGGGGTGGTGAAGCTCGCATTGTTATCGCTGCTGTCATTCCCGCCGTCCTGGGCTTCGGCCTGGACGGCATCATTCCCCGCGCCGCCGCGGCCGAAGTTGTCGGTTTGAAAATTGCCGGCCGCCTCGGTGAAGCCGAGTTCGTAGAGTTGGTCGTGCATCCAGTTGTTCCAAAAGAACAGGTTGATCACGGCCGCGTCGGGATAACTGGACGGCGCTTGCGCCAGGTTTAACGGGGCGTCGAAAACGCGGAATGGCGATCCCTGCGGCCGGGGTATGCTGGGGGTATCGGTCCCGTTTCCATCCAGAAAGGCATCCACGTTATTGCCCAGGGTTTGGTTATCGCCATCGTTGATCCAGCCATTGGGCGAAGCCGTGGAATCATAGGCGTTGGTCGTGACGAGCACCCGCGCAATCGTGGGTGGTTGCGTGGCGTTGGGCGTCGCGTAAGCCGGTGAAAACGGAGTGGGACTATCCGCCAGGAAAACCCGGTAACTCGCCGGGTCGCTGTGTTCGGTCAGACTGTGGCGCAACCACGCTTCACCGGTGCGGGCATCGATCAAAACCCGGTGCATCTCGCGACGCGCGCGGCTCATCAGGATGATTTCCCAGGCGGGGCTCATGGTTTGGCGGTCCAATGGTAGCCAAACCAGTTGGGCGTCCGCCGCGCCGGCCAGTTCCCCCGCCGTGTAGCGGACATGACCGCTGGGCAGGGGCTCCGTGCCAGCGGGGACGGCCACCAAGTTGGTTGCCGCTAGCGCCACTCCGATGTTGGAGGCGGCGCGGGCGATAGCCGTGGTCGCCGTAATATTTGGAGCGGCGATCCTGCCGTCGATCAAACCGCCGCCCCGCCGGGCGGCCGCTTCCGGGTTCGAAAGGAAAAGACTGGAGAGGCTGGCCAATTGTCCGTCGCGGGTGGTATGGGCCGTCAAGCGGCTTCCGAATACCGGCCAACCCGCCCACTGTTGCTGCCAGACCACGGTCCGCAAACCATTGTTCGATCCCACAAATTCCCGGGTGACGCGGCTGTTTGTCAGTGCTTCCGGGCCGTGGCCGAACAAGTCGGGATATTCCCCCAGGAAACGCTTGATCACCTCATCCGGGTCGGCGCCGACAGAAGCGGGGGTGGTTGGAGGATCGGTGAGCAGTCCCCGGGGATTCCTGATCCACTTCGGACTGCCCAATCCATCATCCCAATCGACTTTGATCGCTGGCACCCTTCCCTGAAGCCGGGTTAATGCCCTTTGCTGTTCCGCCGCAGGAACTGCCCGGCTATGGGCCATCGGACGGTGGTCAAAATTGGGATATTGGATGGGGTTTTGGGCGGGGTTGGCGGCAAGGCAACGATGACCCGGGCTAAGTAGCCCAAGGCACGCTCCCAGCAAGACTAATCGCTGCAACAATTGACAACCAAAGTTCATGCTCACCGGCCATGGGCATACGGCAAAGGCCGGTTTCTGCGATCCGATTGTTCCGCCGGGACCGGCTGGCAAGGCGGGTCCACTGGTCGCCGGATCACTGCGGCGCAATTGCGCTGGCTCGCAGTCTCGGCTTCCCACTACTTAAACTTGAAAGGCGCACAAAGTCAAATCAGTTTACCCCAGACTGGGCCGCTCTGATGCTCCGGAAACGGTCGGGTTCAGGCTTTTCTGTAACCGCATCAGCCGCCGGTGCGTCCGATTGGCCTTGGATTGCATGCACGTTTCTAGAATTCTCACTATATCGTTAATCTTTGGCTTGTTGCCGCTGGCCCGCGCTCAACAGGGTGACCGCTCGGGAGAAGTGCAGTCGCAACCCACATTTTCCGTTCCGTCCGCCCCTTATCTGACCCCGGCGGACGCGCTCAAGACGTTCCAGATCGCGCCCGGTTTCCATCTGGATCTCATTGCCAGCGAACCATTGGTGGAAGATCCGGTGGCCATGGCCTTTGACCCCGACGGCCGCGTGTGGGTGGTGGAAATGCGGGGTTTCATGCTGGATGTGGACGCCCATGGCGAGGATCCGCCTATTGGTCGGGTCGTGATGCTGGAGGACACCGATGGCGACGGCAAGATGGACAAGCGGACGGTTTTTGCCGACGGACTGGTCATGCCCCGGGCCATCGCCCTGGTGCGGGACGGCGTGTTGGTCGCGGAACCGCCCAAGCTCTGGTTCATGCGGGATACGGATGGCGATGGCCGGATGGATGAGCGGGTGGAAGTGGCCAAAGATTACGGCGCCCGAACCAGTCCCGAGCACACCGCGAACGGTTTGCTACATGGCGTCGACAACTGGATTTACAGCGCCAATTATACTTTTCGGTTTCAAAGCGGGGAGGAGGACTGGAAACGGGAGCCAACCGCCTTCCGCGGACAGTGGGGGATCGCCCAGGATGATTTCGGCCGCCTGTTTTTCAATTCCAACGAGGACCAACTTCGCTGCGATTACGTCCCGGCCGCCTATCTTTTTCGGAATCCCAACCTGCGCAATCCGGCCGGGCTGAATGTGCAGGTCATCAAGGATCAAGCGGTTTTCCCCATCCGGGTCAATCCCGGCGTGAACCGAGGCTACCGCCCCGGGCAGTTGCGTCCGGATGGCACGCTGGCCACCTTCACCGCCGCGTGCGGCCCGACCATCTACCGGGGGGACAATTTCCCGGCGGAATTCCGGGGCAACGCTTTTATTTGCGAACCAGCCGGCAATCTTATCAAGCGCGATCTGCTCACCGAGCAGGATATCGCCATCACCGCCCGGCGGGCGTACCCGAACTCGGAGTTTCTGGCTTCGACGGATGAACGCTTCCGGCCGGTGAGCCTGTCCACCGGGCCGGATGGCGGCCTGTATGTGGTGGACATGTATCACGGCGTCCTGCAGCACCGGATTTTTGTAACCAGCTATTTGCGGCAACAGATTTTGAGCCGTGATCTCGAGAAGGACGTGCACAAGGGCCGCATCTACCGGATCCTCCACGAGGGCACCCCGGCCGGCCCGGCGCCGCGGCTCAGCCAGAAAGGTTCCGCCGATTTGGTGGGGTATTTATCCCATCCCAATGGCTGGTGGCGGGATACCGCCCAGCGATTGTTGGTGGAGCGGCGAAACCCGGCGGTGATTCCGGCGTTGCGGACCAAGGCGGCGAATGATCCGAACCCACTCGGCCGGGTACATTCGCTCTGGACGCTGCAGGGCATGGGCGCCTTGGACCAGCCCACCGTTCTGGCCGCCCTCGAATCCACGCATCCGAAGGTTCGCGCGTTGGGAGTCCGGCTCAGTGAACCGTTTTTGAAGACGGACGCCAAAGGCGATTGGCTCTCCCGTCTCGCCGCCCTGGCGCGGACGGAGCCCAACGCCGACCCGCAATTGCAACTGGCATTCACGTTGGGACAGGTGAACGATCCGCTGGCGGAGCAGGGGATGCTCGCGATTGCCCAACGCGCCGCCGCCAATGTTTACATCCGGGATGCCCTGCTCAGCGGCCTGGTGGTGCGCGAATTGGAATTTACGGAAAAATTGCTGGCTGATCCGGCGTGGCGATCCGCCGCGCCCGGGCGCGCTGAGATGTTGGCGGGCCTGGCCCGCTGCGTCTTCGCCGAGTACAAACCCAAACGCGTCGGCCGGATTCTGGAGCAGGCCGCCGCCACCGCGACCACCCCGGAATGGCAACGGCTCGCCCTGCTGGATGGCCTGGCCGCCACCGCTCCCGCCCCGCGCAAAGGCCAACGCAGCGGTTCAGTCAAATTCATACGCCTCCCCTCGGAACCGGCTGGTTGGTCGGCCTTGCAAGCTTCGGCGGATCCCGCGATTGCGGGTCGGTTGGCCAGGATTGCCAAGGTACTCACCTGGCCCGGTCAACCGGGATTCGCGCCCGAACCGCCCGTCATTCCGTTGACCGCCGGTGAAACCGTCTTGTTCGAACTGGGTAAACCACTATTTGCCGCCACTTGCGCCCAATGCCATCAACCGCACGGGTTGGGGCAGGAGGGTTTGGCTCCGCCGCTGGCGGATTCCGAGTGGGTGCTGGGCCCCGATGCCCGCCTGATTCGTATTGCGTTGCACGGAGCCCATGGGAAGTTGCTGGTCAACGGTCGCGATTACGACCTGGACATGCCGGCATTGGCCGGTTCCTTTACCGATGAGCAACTCGCGGGAGTGCTCACTTATATTCGACGTTCCTGGGAGCACACCGGCGCTGCCATCACTCCTGAAGCGGTGCGCGAGGTTCGCGCGGCCACCGCTACCCGTCAAGATGGCTGGACGGAATCCGAGTTGCTGAAAATCCGGTAGTCCAAAGTCAGTTTTTTTCTTGCTTCGCTTGCGGCAGGTTTTAGCGTGCGGGCAAGATGTTGCATAACGAATCCCCGGCTTCCGGGCACTCGCTTAAAGCGGATTTGCTGATTACCAACGCGATTGTCCGGACAATGGACCCGGACCAGCCGGTTGCCGCGGAGGTGGCCGTTTATGGCAACCGCATCGCCGCAGTCGGCGCGGCCGGAGAGTTGCGCGGACTGGCCGGGCCCCGCACCCAGATTCTGGATGCGGGCGGTGGCTTGGTGTTGCCAGGTTTCAATGATGCTCACGTCCATTTCCTGATGGGCGGATTCCAACTGGGCCAGGTGGACTTGCGCGACGCCCGTTCCCCGGAAGAGTTCGCCGAACGGCTCCGCGTGCATGCCGCGCAAGTGCCCGATGGACAATGGATTCTCGGCGGCGAATGGGACCACGAGCGCTGGCCGGGGGCGCCCTTGCCGACCCGCGAATGGCTGGACGCCGCGGCGGGTGATCATCCGGTATTTTTGAGCCGCCTGGATGGCCACATGGCAGTCGGCAATTCCCGGGCGCTGGCCCTCGCGGGGGTCAACCGGAATACGGAGGATCCCGCAGCTGGCTTCGTAGTCCGGGATCCCCGCACTGGCGAACCAACCGGTTTGCTGAAGGACACCGCGATGGGGTTGGTGGAAAAGGTGATTCCCGCCAACACCTTTGCGGAAAAGCTGGCCGCCGCGCGAGCCGCCAGCCGCCATGCCGCCCAGTTGGGCGTGACCAGTGTGCAGGACATGTCGACCGGCGCGGACCTTGGAGTTTACCAGCAACTTTTGGCGGAAGGCGAACTGCGGACCCGCATCTACGGGATGACCCCGCTTTCCCGTTGGGAACGCCTCGCCGCCACCGGCCTTCAGGCGCCGTTTGGGAATGACTTCCTCCGGATTGGCGGAATGAAAGCCTTTTCCGATGGCAGCCTGGGCTCCGCCACCGCCTTGTTCTTCGACCCCTACCTTAACGATCCCGGCAATTGCGGGCTGCCCGGACCGGATCTTTTTCCCGCCGGCGCCGCCCGGGAACGAATGCTCGCGGCGGATCGGGCCGGGTTGCAATTGGTCACCCACGCGATCGGGGACCGCGCCAACCAAGTGGTACTGGACCTATACCACGAGGTGGTGGCGGTCAATGGACCACGGGATCGCCGGTCGCGCATCGAGCACGCCCAGCATTTGCGTCCCGCCGAGATCGCGCGGTTCGGTCCCGAAGGCGTTATCGCTTCCATGCAGCCTTATCACGCGGTCGATGACGGCTGCTGGTGTGAGGCGCGCATCGGTCCGGAACGCACCCGGCACACTTATGCGTTCCGCTCCCTGTTGAACGCGGGCGCGGTGCTCGCTTTCGGTTCGGATTGGACGGTCGCACCGCTGGACCCCTTGACGGGCATCACCGCCGCGGTCACGCGTCAGACGCTCGATGGCCGGCATCCCGGCGGCTGGTTGCCGGAACAGAAGCTAACCGTGGAGGAAACGGTGCGGGCGTACACGATGGGTTCGGCTTACGCGGAGTTTGCCGAACACGTCAAAGGTTCCATCACGCCCGGAAAACTGGCGGATTTGGTCATCCTGGATCGCGACTTGTTCACGATTGATCCGGCGATGATCACCGCGGCTACCGTGCTGGTTACCCTCGTGAATGGCCGGGTGGTTCATGAAAAATAGCGAGAATACCCCTTTACAAGCCGGGCGAACGGGAGTTAATTAGGGGGACACGCCTTAAAAAACAGCACGCGCCTTAGTCGCGTTCTTAACTGACCCGTCATGCCTATGAAGATCGCTGGAACAGTCGCATCGTTGTTGCAAGAGAAGGGGACGGAGGTATGGTCCATCGAGCCCGGGGCCTTGGTTTTTGACGCCATCCAACTGCTCGCCAACCAAAACATCGGCGCCTTGCCGGTGGTGGAGGACGGGGAACTCCTGGGTATTTTTTCCGAACGGGATTACACGCGCAAAGTCATGCTGCGAGGCAAGTCGTCCCGGCAGACCCGCTTGCGCGAAATCATTTCCACCGACGTGATCACCGTGGAACCTCGTGACACCATCGAGAACTGCATGCACCTCATGACGGAGCATCGCATCCGCCATCTGCCCGTGTTGGAAGGGGATCGCCTGGTAGGAATCGTTTCCATTGGCGATGTGGTTAATTGGATCATTTCCGCGCAGAACACCGCGCTCCATCAGATGGAGGCGTACATTTCGGGCAGCTATCCGGGGTGAGGCGGGGCCCCAAAGGGCGCGAGGGTTAGAGCAGCGAATCAGCCAGGCGGGCCATGTTTTGCACCGTACGGATGCCCACCGAACGGCGGTTCCACTCTTCCTCGGTCAACAGCCGGCTGGCGCGGAAATAACGCTCCTGCACCTCCCGCAACGCCGCCACGGGCTGCGCGCCATACAACACCAGGTTGACCTCGGCATTCAGCGCAAAGGAGCGGATGTCGATATTGGTGGATCCGATCACCACCAATTCATCATCGATGCTGAGGTGCTTGGCGTGCAGGAAGTGCGGTTGATACCGATGGATGCGGACGCCGGCCGCGAGCAATTCTTCGTAGTACGAGCGCTGAGCCAGTTGGGTGAGGAGTTGGTTCGCGTGCTGGGACAGCACGAGGTTGACCTCCACCCCGCGCAGGCGCGCCGAATAGATGGCTTCGAGAAACGGTTCATCCGGCACAAAGTAGGGCGTGGTCATTACCACCCGTTCCCGGGCCGCGTATAGCAGCGTAATGAACAGTTGCTGACCATTTTTCCGCTGATACCCCGGACCGCTGGGCACCATCTGGGCCACACATCCCGGTTGCGGAGTGATCGCGGGAAACAACTCCGGATGGTCGAGACTGCCGCCCCGTTCGAAATAGCGATCCGCCATGAACACCGCCTGGAGTTGGGCCACGACCGGACCGGTCAGGCGGACGGTCAATTCCTCATTGGCATAACCTTTCACAAACTCCGGGTTTACAATGTTCTGCGACCCCGTGTAACCCACGCGGCCGTCAATCACCACGATTTTGCGATGATTGCGCAGGTCGAACCGCGCGGCGTTGTGCCGGAACAATCCCACCGGGAGCAGGGGCGTTACTTCGATGCCCTCCATGGCGAGACCCGGAGCGAGCCGGGTAAGCGCCTCCTTGGAACCCACCGCATCCAGCATCAGCCGGCACGCCACCCCGCGCCGCTGCGCCCGGCGCAACGCCTCCGCCACCCGCCGGCCCGGTTCGTCGTCGCCATAAATATAATAGAGCAGGTGAACATGATGCGACGCCGCGTCGATATCGGCGATCAACCGGGCAATCATCCCGTCGTAATCGGCGAGCAATTCCAGGTGGTTGCCGGGGACGGGCGGGAAATCGCCGAGCCGCCGGGCAAACGCGGCCAGGCGCGCGCATTTCGGGTCCAATGGCGGCGATTCCTCCGACGCGAGCGCAGGGGACGCTCCCATCTGCTCCTGGGTGGCGCGAATCATGCGGGACGCCCGGCGCTGCTGGGCGATGCGCTTGCGGGGCAGATAAATACGGCCGAACATCGCGTATAAAATGAGCCCCGGGAGGGGCAGTAGGAAAATAAGCAGCAACCAGGTCCGGGACGCCGCCGCGTTGCGCTTTTGGGGCACGTACACGAGCATCACGAGCCGTACGGCCCATTCGCTGATCAGATAAACTAGACTCCAATGCATGTGTTCGATATCGGTGGGACGCGGTCGGTTTTCCGGTCGCCCCGCCGCGGAGGCTAACAAAGCTGGAACGGGGATTCGAGATTTCGTTTTTCCGACTGGAGGAAAGGATGCAAACTAGATGACGTCGGAGCGGGTCGAGCAGGCCGATTGGACTGGAGTTTGGATCAAAGCGTGGTATATTTGTCGCAAGTGATTAGCGCGCAGCACATTATATGAAATTAGTACAGGGCCAAACCTGGAATCTCGGGGATCAATTCTTCCGCATCGTGAGCCTGGAACGCCTGGCCGTGGAGTACAAGGCGATGAAGAACCTCCAAAACCGGGACGGCCTCCATCAAAGTTGTACCAAGAAGGAATTTTGCCGCCTGATCAAACATGCGATTTTGATGACCCCGGAGGAAGTTCGGGGATTGGCGGAGATCGCCAACGCAGTTGCCACAACTGAGCCCGTGGCCGCCACACCCACAACGCCGCTGACCACCGAGACGGAAAGCTGAGTTGGGGGCAAGCAGCCCGAAACGGGACTCGGAATTTTTCACAGAAGGTCGCGAAGATCGCGAACGGGGAATGGCTGAGAGGGCAGAGGTTTGCCACTATGGCCTTTCGGACCAGCACTTGCTTTCATCGTATGACTTAACTCACCTTTGAAGTTCAATAGGACAGTTGCCATGTTGGACTCGGAAAGAAGAGGACGTTTTCACACGAAGCTCGCAAAGGCCGCGAAGCCGAAACGGCACAAACACCAAATGCCTCGGAATTTTAGCCTCAAAAATCGCAAAAGGGACCGAGGCGGGAATGCTCACGCGGAGGCGCGGAGTTCGCGGAGGCCGGCAGGGTGTCAAACGAAGCAGGCCACGGGCATGAAGCAAATTTAACTTGGAGTAACGGCTCCGAGGTTTGACCTAGAAGGGAGGAGATCATTTCACCTTCTCCAAAGTCTCGAAGAAGGACACGGGGCAAAGCTTGAAACCGCCTGCTGCATGGTTTGGAGTTCGCGTTTACGCGGCAGGTACATTCGCCAAAACCCCCATTTCCGCGATGGCCACCCCATCGCTTATTGCATCTGACCAAGCGGATCCGATAGGATGGCCCTCCGAAAGAAGCCAATAAAGCCATGCCCGATTTAGCACTTCACTCCAGACCCGGCCAACTAACGGCGATGATCAGCAGCACGGCGGTGGATCTGCCGGAGCATCGCAAAGAAGTCGTCGAAGCCTGTCTGCGCCAAGACGTTTTCCCCATTGCCATGGAGCATTTGCCCGCGCGAGATGCTTCCGGCATCAAGGTCTCGCTGGAGATGGTAGATAAGGCGGACATCTACATCGGTATTTACGCGTGGCGTTACGGCTGGGTGCCGGAATTCGACAATCCTGGGAAGATTTCCATTACCGAGATGGAGTTCAATCGTGCCGTAGAGCGGAAGATTCCGATTCTTGTTTTCCTCATTCATACTGAGCACCCGCTGACCATTGAGATGGTCGAGACTGACAAAGACGCGCAAAAGAAACTCGCCGAGTTGAAAGCCCGAGCCAGCAAAGGACGCGGACGCAGCGAATTCAAATCGACACACGATTTACGCGCCGAAGTCGTTCACGCCCTCTCCGACCTCAAAAAACGCGAACAAGGATCGTCCGGCGAAATGGCTACGCCCGACTTCCACCCGCCCAACCTCATCCCAAAGCCGCCCGAAGCCTACATCGCTCATCCGTACTCGCTGCTCCAGACCAAGGACGTTGTGGGGCGCCAGGATGAGTTGAATCTTCTCACTGATTGGGTGACGACGAACCGGGTGGTGCCCGCCGGCACGCGCATCATCACCGTCGAGGCCATTGGCGGGCTGGGGAAGAGTGCGCTCACCTGGAAATGGTTCAACGACATCGCGCCCAACGAACTGCCCAAACTCGACGGACGCCTGTGGTGGAGTTTTTACGAAAGCGACGCGCGCTGGGAAAACTTCATCATTCGTGCCCTCGCCTACGTCTCAGGGCAATCAGAGAAAGTGGTGCGCGAGTTGAAAGCGCCGGACCGCGAAGAACAACTCTGGCGCAGCTTCGACCAGCACCCGTTCCTGCTCGTACTCGACGGGATGGAGCGCATCCTCCTCGCGTACGTGCGCATGGATGCCGCGCAGATGCTGGATGACGATTTCGACAAAGAAACCGCCCATGGTGAAAGAATGTTCGCCGGCATTCCAGAAAACATCCGCGAGACATATCTGCAAAAACATCGCCTTCGCCAGTGCATGGATGCAAGCGCAGGAAGGTTTATTCGCCGACTGGCGACAGTCCGTTCATCGCGGATTCTCATCACTACTCGGCTCTGCCCGGCAGAACTTGAGACCCCGACGGCCCAACCAATGCGCGGTTGCTATCCCTTGAAGCTCAATGGAATGAAGGACGATGATGCCATCAATCTTTGGAGGGAATTTGGTGTCTCCGGTTCGCGCGAACAGCTACTAAAGCAGTTTAATGCCTTCGGCAACTACCCGCTCCTGATTCGCGCCTTGGCCGGCGAAATCGCTGAGTACAAGCCGGGTCCCGGAAATTTTGATAAATGGATTGCAGACAATCCCGATTTCAATCCCGGACAATTTGACTTGAAAAATGCGAAGACACACGTCCTCGAATATGCCCTTCGTGGTCTCGAGCTCGGACACCGTAAAGTCCTCCATACGATTTCTGCCTTCTGTATGCCCGCGACGTGGGAGACTCTGCGCGCGTTGCTTGTTGTTAGCAACCGACTTGAGGCTCAAATCTCTCAGCCTGCAGGAGATGAGAGCCTCCTCACACCGGCTGCTTCAAGTGAAGTCGCTGCGCCCAAGCCCTGCGTCACGGACCAGGCTCTCGACCTGATTCTCACCGAACTCGAAGATCGCGGGCTGGTGGGCTGGGACAAGAAAGCCAATCGCTACGACCTTCATCCCATCGTGCGCGGCGTCGTGTGGCAGGCGCTCGACGGCCAAGCCCGTAAGGTTATTTATGCCGAGCTGCATACCTACTTCGACGCTGTGGCCCGGCCACCTCACTATTTGAAGGTCGAAAGCCTCGAAGACCTCACGCCCGCAATTGAGCTTTACGAAGCCCTTATCGGCCTCGATCGCCATCAGGATGCATTCCTTCTTTTCCGCGACTACTTGAGTGACGCCACCCTCTGGCGCCTTAGCGCCAGTCGTCAGCGCGCCCAACTATTGGAGCGGCTTTTTCCCAATGGTGTCGAGAAACTGCCTCGTCTGCAAACCGCTCGAGATCAGAGTTACGCTCTCAACTCGCTGGCTGCGGCTTACCACATGCGCGGTGAGCCAGGTCGAGCCGTCCCTCTTCTCCGACGTGCCATCGAAATTCTAGAGCGCGGGAATGAACCGACGAACACCGCTGTTGGATTGTGCAATCTTTCCGACTCCCTGCGGCTTTCTGGGGCTTTGCGTGAGGCCGATTCAGCCAGCGGGCGCGCGATTCAGTTGGGCCGCAACCATCAGGATCGTTATTCGGAAGGAGTGGGAGAATATGAGCGGGGACTTAATCAGGCTCTCTGTGGCGTTCGCGCCGAATCCGAAATCGCCCTCAGACGGTCACTGAATGCCTGGATCTGTGGGAACCATCCGCAAGTTGAAGGCCTCGTGAATGCTCACCTTGCCGATCGTCTCCTTCGGATTGGCGATCCCAACCAGGCGCTTGCTCTCGCCCAGCGCGCTTGGGAACTTGCGAAAGTTCAACGCTTGGAAGCCGACTTCATCCGCGCCGCGCGTCTTCTCGGCACCGCTTCTCTCGGCCTGAACGACTTCGATACCGCTGCCGAACGCCTCCAGCACGCGCTCACTCGCGCCCGCGCGGTCAGTCGCATCCAAGAGGAACTCCCCACGCTCACCTCCCTCGCTGAACTCCACCGGCGCAAGAACGAATCAGCCATCGCCCGCGAACTCCTCGACCAGTTCTGGGATACCGCCGAGCCCGGCCCGTATCCGCTCTTCTATGCTGACGCCCTAAACGTCCTCGCTCAAATTGAGCGCGACCAGGGCAATCGGTATGCCGCCATTGCCGCCGCCGCGAAAGCCTATGCGCTGGCCTGGTGTGATGGTATCTCCGCCGATGGCAAACTGTACTACGCCTATCACTTTGGCCTAACCAACGCCCGTAAACATCTCCAGGAGCTCGGCGCGCCCGAACCGCAACTTGCGCCCTTCGATGAATCGAAGTTCGAGCCGCTGCCCAATGTGGAGTTGAATCCCAAAGACGAGTTCTGGGTGGATCCGGAAAGTCTGGATTCGGAGTTGTGAGGGGGGAAGAGGATGGCAATTCGGCGAGGGGTGCCAGCCGCAGTCGGGGTTCGGAGTCCCGCGTTTACGCGGCCGGTGCGTTTGCCAGCTACCCGGCATTCGCCGTTTCAAGCGATTGATCCATCATCACGCGCCATACATGGTATCGCGCCGCTTTCAGGGCGCCGGAATTTGATGGCTTTAAACCCGGCCTGTTAGGCCGGGCTGAGGAGTCACGGCCCTTTGGGCCGTTAGGAAAGATCCCGAAAAGGGTCGCGTCCTTCGGCGAATCTCGGCGTATTGTTCAATCTGTTGAGCGATCGCATGTGCAAACCGCACGTGCATCCTCATCACCAAGTCATTCCGACTCCGAGGCGGCTGCGATGTCAATTGATCCGCGTTCCGCCGCCACCTCCGGGGCTGGGATGAAATTGGGGCGCGAGATCCGCTGGCGGCGCTGCGCTTGCCACCGGCTAATGTCCATTGCCCCTTCGGGGCAGAAAGTAACGGCACTCGGAGTACTGCCGGCCGTCTCTGTGCGTCTCGCGTTATGTCCTCAATAGGATGGGAGACCAAAATTAGGCGCTGGAACACGAACGTCGGCGAATAATCTGCGGCTTGCCTCACCGCATCGACGCATGGCAAACTCTTGCTCGTTCGATCTCGAATCCATGAACCCTCCACCACCAAATTCCAACCGCTGGGTGGTGGTTGTTTTGTTGCTGCTGTCGGTGGGGATCAACTACATCGACCGGGGGAGTCTTTCGGTGGCGGCGCCGGTGTTGTCGGCGGAGTTTCATTTGTCGCCGGGACAGTTGGGGTATTTGTTGTCGGCGTTTTTCTGGAGTTACACGGTCATGCAACTGGTCGTGGGATGGCTGGTGGACCGATTCGAAGTGAAATGGGTGTACCTGGCCGGATTTCTGGTGTGGTCGCTGGCGATGGCGGCGACGGGGTTGGCTTCCAGTTTTGCGTGGTTGTTTGCAGCGCGGCTGGTGTTGGGGGTGGGGGAGAGTGTGTTTTTGCCTTCGGTATCGAAGATCGTGGTCCGGCTGTTTGCAGCGGATCAGCGGGGGCTGCCCAATGCGCTGGTGGATATGGGGACGAAGTTGGGACCGTTTTTGAGCACGTTGCTGGGCGGGTTGTTCGTGAAAACCTATGGCTGGCGGGCGCTGTTCATTGGGGTGGGGCTGGGAAGTTTGCTGTGGTTGGCGCCCTGGATCTGGTTGGCGCCCACGGATCGGTCGCGCGGGGAATCGTCGTCGGCGGGGGCGAGGGGGCCGGGGATGCTGAGTTTGCTGGGACGGCGGGAAGTTTGGGGGACTTCGTTGGGGATGTTTGCGCTCGGCTATGCATGGGTGTTTCTGCTGACCTGGCTGCCTTCGTACCTCGTCAAGGAGCGCCATTATTCGCTGGAACAAATGGCCCGGTATGGATCGCTGCCTTTTCTGGGTATGGCGGCCACGTCGTTAGCGGGTGGGTGGGTGTCGGATCAATTGATCGCCCGGGGCCATACCGCGACGGTGGTGCGGAAGTCTTTTGCACTGGCGGGCCTGCTACTTTGCGCGGCATTAATGCTGCCGGCGGCGTGGGTGACGGATCCAGCCTGGGCTTTGGGATTCCTGATTGCGGCGACCATGTCGCTGGGGTTGTTGACGTCCAACATCTGGGCGATCACGCAGACCTTATCCGGTCCGTTGGCGGCCGGGCGGTGGACAGGGATCCAAAACTTTATTGGGAATCTGGGGGGCGTGGCGTCGCCGATCGTCGCGGGGCTGATCGTGGAGCGGACGGGTTCGTTCTTTCTGGCGTTCGGAGTGGCCAGCGCCTTTTTGGTGCTGGGGGCGGTGTGTCTGTTGACGCTCGTGCCGCGGATTGAGCCGCTGGCGTGGCCGGCGGCTCAGGGAAAGTAGGGCGGGACTGAGGAGACCTTTTTTCCGGCGATCATTTCCTGAACGTAAATGGTCAACCGACCCACGATCCGGCGCAGGAGTTCCTCGCCGGTGGCGGCGGTGGCGAGGGACGGTGTTGGATCGGGCTGGTCGATCCACATCGTGGTGCGCACGTTTTCAGGAAACGCCGCGAGCCCGATGGCGGTTTCGAATTCCTGGGCGTGGCCCGGCAGGTCCTCCGGAAGGCGATGCCCGCTCCGGAGCAACTCCTGGGCGTCGGTTTCCGTCAGGACATCCCAATAAGAGAGGAAATGGAGATTCACCTGGTTCAGTCGCTGGAATTGCTCCCACGTGCCCCGGATGGGGGCGGTGTTGCCGCCGTGACCATTGAGCACGAGGATGTTTTGGAATCCGGCGCGCACGAGGCTTTCGAGTAGATCAGAAAGCACGGCGAGGAACGTGCCGGGTCGCAGGGACAGGGTACCGGGATGCCGCATGTGATGCTCGCTGATGCCGGCCAGCAGGCCTTCCGCCACGAGGACTTGCGGACGGAGCCGTTCCGCCACCGCGAGGGCGACGTGTTGGACGCTGCGCCAGTCGTGTTCCATGGCCATATGTTCCAGGTGCTGTTCGATGGCCGCGAGGGGGAGGATGCAGGCCTTGAGTTCGCCCGCGCGCAGGCGTTCCCGGAATTCGCGGCGCGTGAGCCGGCCGAGCCGGATTTCCGGCGCGCTCAAGGTTGTTTCCATAATTCAATTCCTTTCGGCTCGATCACATCGGGTTGCAGGATTTTCCAGGTGGCGCCCATTTCCCGCACGCGACGCCAGTCGCGCGCCCGGTAAGAAAGCGCAAGCTGCGGGGTGTCCACCGAATGACCACCATGGAAGCGGGATTCCATTTCCGCGTCCAGGATGCCTGTGGCGAGCAAGGTGCGCTCAACCGGATAGGGCGCCCTGCCTTCGCGTAAGTGTAATTGGATGGCGTGGGCCAGGGCTTTGAACAGATTGCGGTTGTTCCATGGCCCCACATAAAAACTCGTGGCGCGGGGTGCGGCTTCGCCCGCCAATTGGGCAGCGAAATGCCAGTGGATGCCACCACCGGAAGCCACCGCCAGGACTATGGCCCGCAGGCCATCCCGGTAATGTAGCAGAATGCCATGGGTAACGAAGGGAGTGCCGGATTCGCCAGGCCGGGGTGGCCGGATCAATTCCCGCGCCGGGGGGCGGCCGGAATCGGGCTCGGCGTCCAGTGCGGCCTGGGCCAGGGGCGGGGACCAGAGGCCATCAGCGGCCGCCTGCCAGAGCGCGGGGCCTTGGAGAAATTGGACCTTCACGACCCCGGTTTCCCCGCCGCGCCGTGATTCGATCATCGATTGCAGAACTTCCAGCCCGTGAAAGTCATAGCTCTCCACTTCGCCACCGTGCAGCGCCACCGCCGCGGTGATTCGGGCGCGCGCCGGCAACTCCAGGGGCGGCCGGCGTTGGGCGAGCGGCACCGAGCTGCCGGCCATGAGGGGAATGCGCAGTTCCCGGGCGGTGTCATACATCGCCTTGGCCCAATCCCAGCGGTAGGAAAGGTGCTTGTCATTGAAAACCGGGACGACGCGGCCGGCCTGGCGGAAGACGGCGACGATCTCGTCGAAGAACCGTTTGCGGGGGTATTCCGTCTGGCCTTTTTCGTTGACCGGGTATTTGCCGTGTTCGCCAATGGATAGCACGGCGTCCACCGCCAACCCGGGGCCGCCGCACCCGAGCGCCGCGCTGATGGTTGGGTGGATGGGTAGGTTGTGCCGGGCGGCAAACGTGCGAGCCAGGTCGTCTTCGCCGAATTGGTCCACATACAGGCTCACCACGTCCATGCCGGGATCGATCCACTTTCCGTTGAACAAATACGGAGCGACAAAATTCTCCAACAGCACATGGGCGTGGCTGTGATAGAAAAACGTGGTGATGATGGCGGCCACGCGCAGGCGTCGCGGTGGGTTGGCCGCGAAGGCCGCCGCGGGCAGGGTGCTCGCCAGCAACGCGCCGCCGGCGATTTGCCCGCTGCGACGGAGGAATTCCCGCCTTCCGAAATTTGGGTCCGCGCGCATGGTTTCCTTATTTTTTGTCCG
This sequence comes from uncultured Pedosphaera sp., assembly GCA_903918755.1. GTDB lineage: Bacteria > Verrucomicrobiota > Verrucomicrobiia > Limisphaerales > Pedosphaeraceae > CAIXFN01. The sequence goes on along the minus strand of CAIXFN010000075.1, from coordinate 45,093 downwards.
CCGGGGTGGCTGCAGCGACCGGGGGATCCACCGCGAACTGGGCCACGAACGCCTCGGGCGTCAGACCCGCCTCGCGCAGCGTCGTCATCTTGGACCAACCGACCGGCCCGGGGCCGGTTGCCGTGGCCAGCCAGGCATCCGCCACCGCTTTGCGGGAAGCGGGCAGGGGCCAGGCCACGCCCGCTTCCTTGGCTTCCTGCTGCAATTTGGTCCAGCGCGCCAGCCAGACATATTGAACGGGCAGGTGCGCCTGACGAACGCGCCAGAGTTTCTCGGGATCATCCTTTACGGCAGCCTCCGCCGCCTGCCAGAGCTGCTCCGCGTGGCTCAGCGGGGTGAATTTGAGGAACGGGGCGTCGGTGCCGCCAAAGCAGGTCAGGTTGTGACCGCGGGACACGAGGCTCAGGTCCTTCATATACTGCGCGATGATTTTGCCTGCGGCGGGACCGTAATAGCCGTCGAGGAATTCCTGGATCAACGCCTTGTCGTCCTGCTGGGGATTCCACAAAAGGTGTGCCAGCACCCAGGCCCGCAGTTCCGCCATCTCCGCGCCGTTGGACGGGAACGCGCCTTCCTCAAAGACGCCGCGCACATTGTGGGCGGCGAAGAAGCGGAGGTTCTGGCCGAGCACGAACCAGTTCGGGTGCGGTTGCACGAAGTGGGAGAAATCCGTGACGTAATCCCAAATATAAAGGCGGCGGCAGATGTGGGACCAATCCAGCAGGTCCTGACCGAACTTGGCGTTCTCGGGATAGTCCAGCGGCACGCTGAAATTGCATTCGATGGAGCACAGGCGCACGATTACGTTCGAGCGGGGGCGAACGGTTTTGGGCGGGTGGCGGGTGTACTGGTAGGCCAGGGTGTCAAACGCCACAAAAGGAAATTCCGGTTCCAGCTTTTCCGCCACGTAATTGACAAAGGTGATCATCGTGCCTGCGTGACTGCCCTCGGCATCATCCAGCATCTGGCAATCGCGACACTCACAAGCGCCCTGCCAGTCGTTTTGGGAAATGGAAATGATGCTGGCCTCGGGCGATTCCTTAAGCCAGGCGCGGACCCGGTCCACCACGAAATCACGGAGTTGCGGATTGGTGAGGCAAAGTTGCGCCCGGTCTTTGGTGCGCTTGCCTTTCACCTGGCTGTACCATTCGGGATGGTCCTTGAAATAGGTCTCCGGGGGGACGAGCGGATAAAACGTATGAACAAAACCCTGGTAACTGACCTTGCCACCCTGGGCGGGCGTGACGCGGGCGCTGTTCCCGTTGTAATAATTCCGCGCGGCCCAGTCACCGTCGAACGCGGAGAACCAGAAGGGTTCCCGGTATTCAAACGCCGGTTTTTCCTGGCGGTTCAAGTCCGGCACCCGCAAATCGGGATTCTTGGGGACGGTGGCGGCCCAAGGCGTCCAGCGGCGGACGGCACCTTGTTCCTCGAGGAAGCGATTGACCGCATAACGGGTGCCGCGGGGGCGTCCCCCGGCCAGGAGAAGGCGTCCGCCAGCGGTGCGGCGCAGGGCTTCCTCGTCGCCCAATTTTTTCCAGACGATTCCGGGAAAATACTTTTCCGCCAACGGTCCCGGACCAATCAGAATGGCGGATTCCGGCGCGGTGTCGGCATTGGTGCTGAGGGGGAATTCCGCACCCGTGATCAGGGTTAAAGTTTGCGCGAGTTCCCGGGCAGCCTCGATTTCCGCAATCGTCGCGCCGGGTTGCAGAATGAGGGTGGTTCGGGCCTGGCCCTTTTCGGCGATCAGCACTTCAGCGGGTGTGGTGGATGGGAGGATGGCCAGCAGGAGAATCAGGAGACAGGCTTGAGCCCGCAGGGAAAAGGCAAGTGATCCGTGGTGGCAAAACCGGTGGTGGAATGGTACGAATTTCATAAGTCGAGAGCGGCCTTATTTTATGGGGATGGGCGGGAAAGGCCAAGTGGCAAAATGGGATGTGGCAAAATGGGATGGCGGGGGGAAATTGAAACCGCAAGCTCAGGAATGATCTGGGGAGGGGAAATTTTTTGACAGGATTGGGAATGGATTGGAAATGGATTCGGAGAGGGGGCTGGCGGCGAGGAGGCAAAGAGCCCAAGCAGGAAAGGATAGGGGCAAGTGATGTGTGCTTGCACCGGGATCGGGGTTATGGATTACTGGGCGAAATTCCCGCTATGAAGAACCAAATATTCGGCCTGCTGCTCAGTCTGACTTTCGCCCTTTCGGCGTCCGCTGGGGAATGGGTGAATATCTCCGATGCGGTGACGGCGTCTTTGAAGCCGGGTTACGCGGGGCCCACTGCGGGGGTGGTGGTGGATCGCGCCTCGGGAGCGGTGTTCATGGTGGTGAATGATCTGGGCCTGTGGCGGAGTCTGGATCATGGCGCCACCTTCGCCCGGGGGGACCAGGAGAACATAGGCGGTCGCTGCGAAACCGGATGGGCCTTGCAGGCGGATCCGGCAGGGCGCCGATTGTTTTGCTTCATGATTTATGGAAGCAGCGCCCTGACTACCGATGGCGGCGGCAGTTGGAGCAAATCCGGCACGAGTCACTTGGATTTTGGCAGTGTGGATTGGGCGGACACTGGGAAACGATTGCTGGCCATCCGCCACGAGAGCGGCGGGCTGCTGACCACCAGCGCGGATGGCGGTCTGACGTGGCAAGACCTCACGAAGGGATTCAGTGGGTGTGGCGTGTTCGATCAGTCCACGTTTGTGGCGACGCGGGCCGCAGAACCGGGGATCTTCCGCAGCACCGACGCCGGCAAGAACTGGACATTGGTCAGCAGCAACACCCCGAGCGCGGCCGTGCCCACGGTCTTCCGGGGTAAAGGCTATTGGGCGACCGGCAAAGGGATTCTCCAGAGCGCCGACCGCGGTTTAACCTGGGTGGATTTGGGCGCTCCCGTGGCCGCGAGTTTCGGACCTTATTTCGGTCGAGATGAACAGCACTTGGTGGTGGTGGGCAAGAGTGGCTTTCAGGAGAGCAAAGATGGCGGTCAGACCTGGCAATTGGCCGCGCCGCTGCCGGCCGGATTTGGGATTGGCCGAATCGGGCCCAATTACGCCTGGGATCCCGACGCGAATATTTTCTATGCTTCGACGATGACCAAACCGACGTTCAAGTATCAGCGGTAGAAGCAGATGGGGCGTGCGCCTCACGGCGGTCGGGGCGCGGCCGGCGGTGGATTGGTTGATGGGCGGGCAGGCGCTGGCGTAGTCGGGGAAGGTTGCGCGGCTTGGAGGGCGGCCAGGGCGGAACGCGCCCCGATTTCGGCTTTGCGAGCCTCTTCCGCGGCCTTTTGGGCGACCCCCACCTTGGCTTCGAGTTGGCGCGTGAGCACGACCAAAATCAGGATGCCGACGATGACCACGCCGATACCCGCCAACATCAATGCGATGGCGTACTCCAAAATCGAACCATAATCTTTTTCAGTCGATGGCCGGGCCATGTCGGCGAGCGTGCCAATTTCGGCTGCGGAGGTCAATGGGCGACCCCGAAGTGGGTTGTGCCAACGTCGAATCTGAGATTAGGTTTAGCATGCTAATGTTAGCCAGGTTATGAATGTTTACTGTGATTACAATCGAACCTTTGTCCCCTTCCGACTTAAAAGCGAACCCACGGTCAATCAGCGGTGCTGGATCGGAGGGGCACCGCCCCTTGGTGTAATGCCTCCCCGAGTGGAGCCGCTGACGTCCTACTTTGCGACGCTGGGCCTGGAGGAAGGTCTCGATGTTTCGTTATTCGTGACTTTTGATTACACCTCGCGCCATCCTCATTCAACTTCTTTCGTGGAACCTACCGGCTGCACGATGAGTCCAATCCCCAGGTGCAATTCGTCGTTCACAAGCAAACCAGTGTTCGAAACCTGACTTCATCCTTAACAAGCGAACTTCCACCGCTTGCGTTTGCGTTTGGAGTGCCCGCCACCGATCCCGAATGCTCGACCGAAGCTGCCTGGGGAAATCCCGGAATTTGCGCTGATCACAAGGTCGGAGGCGTGCCCCATTTTGGGCAACTGGAAGGCGAAGTCGGCACTGCATTTTCCTTGCTGCAGAATGGCTATGTGCATTTGTTGCAGCTCGCCTTCCCATCCAATCAGGACGTCATGTTTGCTGTTGATTGGCCTTTTGGGGAAAGTGTTTTTCATGTTTTTGCCAAAAGGACATCCAGCGGTTTTGAATTTCGTTACATTTGGGCATAACCGAGACTCCCAGACATGACCACGCACGAACGAGAAACGCAGTACATCCGCCAATGGCGCCCCAAAGCCGTTCGCGGGGATTGCACCGCCATGTCGAACGTCGCGGCGGCATATCGCATTCTGGAAAACTTTAGACTGGCCGCTAAATGGTATCGGAAGGCCGCGGAAAATGGCGACGGCGATGCCTATACTGATTGGGGCTATTGCCTGCAGCACGGCATTGGCGTTCCAATGGAGTTGACCGCGGCGGAACGAGCGTACCGCGCGGCCATTTGCGCCAAATGGATCACGGATTACGCCCGCGAGGAGGCCATGTATCATCTGGCGGTTCTGTTATTGGGTCGGCAATCAGCCGCTACGCGCCGCGCCGCAGTGAAACTGCTGCGCGCTGCCAATGTGGACGGTGATTATCCGCAGGCCGAAAACCTTCTGTGGATGGCGGAGTCAGTTGATGTTCAAAGCATTTGTATTTGTCGTCGGCACCTCCGTCCGCGCCTGGCCAAACGGCACTGTCCGTGGCACGGGCCGGTCAAGAAAGCGGTCGGGTGATTGTTTGGCGCCATGGTGTCGGACGAGAGGAACGGTTTTTTTATGGCCTGATTACCCACTCAGAGACACGACTTGCTGATTGGCCTGCATTCCCAATCATGCAGAAGCCCAAACGGGTCGGTAGGCTGAGGGAAGCACTGAGGAAAATGGCACAGGATCGTTTTCATGGCGCTTCTACGGAGCTTGGAGGATCTGGTTTTTGGGCATTTCTATAAACGCGGTGCTTCTCGGCAGCCATGGTTCTCCTCGAACCCCGGGCGCTGCTACCTCGCTCGGTCGGGGAACGGAACCGCCTCTTGACCTGATGCGCTTCGGCGGTCCATGATTTGGGCAAGAATTTTCAATACGATGAACACGATCAAGAAATTGAAGCCGAAGACCGCCTACCTGATGGCGAATGGGGACTTGCGCCTGGCCGCAAACCGGAAATGCTGGCCCGAACAGGCCAAAATGGAGGCCGTCCTGGTGAAGGCGCTGGCCGCGGAGGGCTGGAGTTGCGTGCGGGCCCATGCCTATGACCGGGAGAAGGAGCACGGGTTCATCGATTCCCAGAAAATGGGCATGGAGGTTTTCCGGCAACTGGATCCCGATGCGCCCTTGATCGTCGCGGAAACGGTCTGGCAATACAGCCATCACCTCTTGCACGGTCTCCTGACGCATCGCGGTCCGATCCTGACGGTGGCGAATTGGAGCGGCACCTGGCCCGGGTTGGTCGGCATGTTGAATCTCAATGGCTCGATGACCAAGGCGGGCGTGGCGTTTAGCAGTTTGTGGAGCGAGGATTTCACGGACAGCCAGTTCACTCAAGGCTTGCGGCGATGGCTGACCAAGGGCTCGGTCAAACATGACGAGAGCCATGTGCGGGATCTCAGCGCGGTCAAATTGCCCGCCGCCGAGGAAAAGCTGGGTCGCGCGGCTGGCCGCCGCCTGCGGACGGAGAAGGCCATCATGGGCGTGTTTGATGAAGGGTGCATGGGCATGTTCAACGCGATCATCCCGGATGAGTTGTTGCATCCGACCGGTATTTTCAAGGAACGCCTCAGCCAGTCCTCCCTGTACGCGGAAATGCAAACGGTGAGTGATGCGGAGGCCAAGGGGGTGCTCGATTGGTATGTGAAGCGTGGCTTGAAATTTGCCTGGAGCGAGGACGAGCAAAATGGCCTCACCAAGCGCCAGACGCTGGAGCAGTGCAAAATGTACATTGCCGCTTTGCGCATCGCCGATACTTTCGGTTGCGCGACCATCGGCATTCAATATCAACAAGGTTTGAAGGATCTCACCCCGGCCAGCGATCTGGTGGAAGGCACGCTGAACAATGTGGACCGGCCCCCGGTGAAATCGCCGGTCACGGGCAAGTTACTTTTCCGCGGCGAGGCCCTGCCGCATTTCAACGAAGTGGATGAATGCGCCGGACTGGACGGTCTGGTGACCTACCGTTTATGGCGCGAACTGGGGCTGGACCCGGAAAACACGTTGCACGATTTGCGTTGGGGGCAGACTTATGCCGAAACCGGGGAGTATGTGTGGGTGTTCCTGATTTCGGGCGCTGCTCCGCCGAAGCATTTCACCGGGGGCTGGAAGGGCGCCAGCAGCGAACGCCAGCCGGCGATGTATTTCCGGTTGGGGGGCGGCACGTTGAAAGGCATCAGCAAGCCGGGGCACATTGTGTGGAGCCGGGTGTTCATCATGGACGGCAAATTGCATTGCGATTTGGGCGTGGCCAAGGTCGTGGAATTGCCGGCTGCGGAGACGGAACGGCGCTGGCGCGAAACGACCCCGCAATGGCCCATCATGCACGCCGTGCTGGATGGCGTGACGCGCGATCAGATGATGGCCCGCCACAAGTCCAATCATATTCAGGTGGTGTACGCTCCCGACTTAAAAGCCGCCCAGAGCGCCTGCCGGACCAAGGCGGCGATGCTGGCGGAATTGGGCTTGGAAGTGCATTTCTGCGGGAATGTGGGATTGAAAGCGACCCGCGCATGATCGATCCCGCCACACCTCTGGGCGCCTTGCTGCGCCTCTCGCACCAACTGGGTGATCCGCAACATTCGCTGGCCATCCTGGGCGAAGGGAACACCTCGACCCGGCTGGAATCCGGCACGTTCCTGGTCAAGGCCAGCGGCTCCAACCTGGCGACCCTGGATGAAAACGGGGTGGTGGAATGCCAGCCCGGCGTGCTGGTGCCATTGATCCAGGAAACCGGGATGGCGGATGCGGCGGTGGATGCAGCCCTGTTGCAATCACGAGTGCGCTCGGATGCCCGCAAGCCGTCGGTGGAAGCGCTGTTTCATGCGTGGCTGTTGAACCTGCCCGGGATCAATTTTGTGGGGCACACGCACCCGGTGGCCAGCACCGGCATCTTGTGTTCGCCCCTAGGGCCGGCCTTTGCGCAAGAGCGCACTTTTCCGGATGCGATTGTGTGCTGCGATGTGGAATCGGTTTATGTGCCATACACGGATCCGGGCCTGCGCCTGGCGCAGGAGATTGCCACGCGCACGGAGGACTTTCTGGCGCGGCATCAGCGGCCCCCGCGCGTCGTTCTGCTGGCCAACCACGGAGTGATCACGCTGGGCCGGACGGCGGAAGCGGTGTTGGCGGCAATGCTGATGACGGAGAAGGCGGCGCGGATTTGGCTGGCGGCGGCGGCCCTGGGCGGACCCGTCTGCCTGACCCCGCACGACCGGGCGCGCATTGCGCAACGACCGGACGAAGCCTTGCGGCAGCGCGTTTTGAAGTTGTAAGAGGAGGGTGGGGTTTCACCCCATGGCGGAGCTAGTGGCGGGCGGGCATATTGCCTTGCAGCATCCGTCGGAAGCGTGGGGCGACTGGTGGCAGTCCACCGGAACCCGCGATCCGAAAAGGTGTCCCGGAATTTGGCGACCTGCTGCCAAATTGTCCGGGGCCGGGCTGCGACCGGGAAATCCCGGTGCGCCGTCAGCCATTATGAAAAGCCCGCCGAAGGAAGACGCAAACGAGGTTGCCCGACTCTTGGAAATTGGATTGCGAGTGGATGCCGCGCAATTAAAGGCCCGGGAATTGGTGCTGGACCAGGAATTGGAAAAGGCCCGGGAATTTGGAGTGGCCGCCACGGCGAATCCGGACTGGAAAGCAAACTGGCGGAGGCAATGGGATCGGGTGGCCGTGGTGAAGACACTGATCAGCGCCTCGATGGTGGAACTGGCCAACACACTCGACGACACTGGCGATGCGGGGCACCAGCGGGCGATGGCGATTTGGGAGACCCTGCAGGGGATGGCGGAGCGCCTGCATTCCGAGTTGGAAAAGATCCGCCGGCTGGTGAACGAACTGGCAGCCGCCGGGCGGAAGGATTGGAATGTGCTGGCCCGCAAACTGGAGGATGAATTTGCGGCCGTACATTGGTGCGCCCAGGCGCTGCGGATCAAGCTCGAATTGCTCAAAAGCCATTCCCGCGAAGCGGCCGAACAATTTATTCGCGGCATGGTGGCCAAACTTCCCCAGCGCGGAGAAGGCGGAAGCCGCAAGCTGGAATTGTATGATCATGAATTCCGGAACGCGGCGCGCGCGCTGGAGAAGGAGCATCACGAGTTTCTCGGTTTTTTGGATGTGGTCAAAGGCTTGTGGATGTGGGTGGAGCCACCCGAAGTGCGGATGCGCAAGAACCGCCGATTGTCCGTAGATGAAGCCGACAGCATAGCCCCAGCCCTCGCGGAACCGATGGGGCTGACCATTCTCTAACGGCGGGGTCGGGGCACGATTTAACTGAGTCGATTCGGATTCCTAAAACAAAACGCCTACTTATGATTGCAACCTTGATGTTCCCCATGTTCGCCGCCGCCGGCTACTCCATGATCTATCTGCTCGGTGGCGGAGGATTATTCGGAGCTTTCGTCATCTTCGTCATCGCCAAGATGCTCGGGAAGTGAGCGATGCCGGTTCGCCGGAAACCCGACCCCGCAGTGCCGAAAAATATGGTTACCGGGGCGGTTCAAATCCCAGGTCGGCACCGGGATGCTGGACGACGCCGATTTGTTCCAGTCCCCCATGGCGACCGTTGTACCACAGAAGCCATTGGGCGCCGTCAAATAGCGCGAATGGTTTGTAGCAGGCGTCAAAATCCCAATCGTCCTGGCCGGAGCGAACGATGGGGTTGGCGGGGTGGCGTTGCCAGTTGGAGCGGCCATTGCGCGAGCGGGCGAGTCCAATCTGGGCGCCGGGTTCATCCCGGTAACCGATGTAGAATAGCAGATACCAGTCATCCTGGCGGGTGACCTGGACGCCCGCTACTTTGTGTTTTTCCCAGGGGAGGTTGGGGTCGGAATGGAAAACCGGGTTGGCCGAACATTTTGTCCAAACCAATCCGTCGGGGCTGGTGGCGTAACCAATCGCATTTGGCTCATTCTGTTCGCCTCCGCAATACCACATGCAGAATCGGCCCATGGTCTCATCCCACAGCACGGAAGGGCACATGACGGCGATCCCCAATTCCCAGGGTTGGTCGAAGGTGAGAACGGGCTTGTCACTCATGCGCTTCCAGTTCACGCCGTCCGGGCTGGTGGCGTAGCCGATCCAGGAATGGCCATCGCGTGCTCCGGGCTTCACCTGGCCGGTGTACCACATATGGTAGGTGTCGCCGCGTTTCAGCACATAGGGACGATTGATGTCATCCTCCCACCCGGATTCCGGTCGGGGGCCGAGCACGACCTGGGGCGGACCGCTCCAATGCAATCCGTCCGCGCTTTCGACAAGCGCGATGGACTTTTTGGGCCGCCAGGAAACCCACATGCGATATTTATCCGCCTCGTGCAAGACTCCGATATCAAAGCAGGTGCCGTATTGACCGCCCAAGACCGGATTTTGGGCGTATTTTTGCCACCCGCCGAACGCAGGCTCCGTCGAAGGCGCAGTGATAGCAGCATGGTCGGGCGCAAGGGAAGTGGTTAGCGGACGGGCGGGGAGGGGAGCCCGCAGGCGGGTGGGCCACGTCGAGGCGGCAATTTCCCGGCCATCGGCAAAAACCCGCAAACCCGCGCCGCGACGGTAGTGCTTGCCATCCCGATCCCAGAGGATGGTCAAAGTGACGCCATGGTATGCCACGCGATCGAGGCAGAAATAATCCCAGTTTTCCGGCACGAGCGGGTTGATTTCCACGATTTGATCGCTGCGGGGACGGAGCCCCACGAGGCCGCTAATAATGAGGTCGGCGAACGTGGAGTGATTGTAATCCTTGCCCCGTTCCGGGATCTGGCGACCGCGCTGGATCAACAGGGTGCGGGCGATCCAGTCCCCGTTGGTGGGATTCTGGTTTTCGTCGATCCAGGGCACAATTCGGCCATCAGGAAGTTGCAGGCGCTGGGATTTCGCGTAATTGCGCAACAGCGTGAAATAATCCCGGGCGGTCACGGTTTCCTGGTCGGGGCCATTCAAAAGGTTGGCCAGGGCGGTGAGGGTAACTGCGGTGGCAAAGGGCCAGCTCGGTCCGTTCCACTGGCACTCGTGACCCGTATAGGCGACGGCAAATTGCGGGCAGCGCTGTTCCGCGGTGGTGGGACCGAAGGGGGCGTAAAACCCCTGCGGATCCATGATTTGTTGCCAGGCGACGGTGTAGGCAGCGTCCGGCAGATTGAAATACCAAGGGGTGAAACCATGTTCCTCCCGGACCTGGGCCAGGCTTTGGTTGGTTCCGCGCGGGAGCACCTTGAAAAACTGCGCGGCCCGATCCCACAGCTTGTCCTGAACCAACCGCTTCATCCGGGCGGCTTTTTCCCGATAACTACGGGCCAGATCGGACTGGCCGGCCAGGTCGGCAATCCGGGAAATGGCCAGGGCATCGCCATACTGGTAGCTGTTGATGGTGGCACGGTAGCCGCTGCCGCCGATGGAGACCTCCATCCCATCATTGCCGTCATTTTGCCAATAGAGCCCGTTGGTATCCCGATGGGAGTTTTCCCAGGCCACATAATTGGTGACCAGGTCGGGCAAAAGTGCGAGCGGGAGCGCGGCATCGCCCGTGACGCAGTACCGCGCCCAGAGGGCGTCGGCTGCCCAAAAGCTGTAGCGGCGGGGTTCGCCACCCCCGCGGAACCAGAAACGGGAATAGTCATCCATCACCTGGGGATCCCGGAGCCAGCGGCCTTCGTAGAGATGATGCCCGGCGGCGCAATCGATGGAATTGTATTTTCCCGCCCAGCCGACCGGGGGCAGGAATTCATCCACGATATAACCGGCGGGGGTCTTTTTGATATGCTTCCGGTAAGCCCACCAGCGGAAATAGTAAGTGGTTTGGATTTCCGGATCCGGGCAATCGAGGAGCGGAATCCGATCTTTCAGGTAATCCCACGCCGTCGCATTGGGGATTTCGCTGCGATATAATTCCTCATCGTCCCGATTGAACTGTTGCACCAGGGGAGCAAAAGTTTCCGGTTGCAGCACCGAGCCGGAATCCGCGGCCACCAGGACCAGGGGCAGACCAACGACCGGGACGAGGAGCGAGGCCGCGAGGAAGAAACGGTGTTTCATGGTGTGGCGCCATGATGAACTCATTTCAGGCCAGCCGACAAGCCCGGGATAATTAACCTGGTGGTCGCACGGCGAGTCCCTGAGCGGGTAAGAAATCAGTCGGGGCCGGCTTGCAACTCGTAGTTCAGCACCGAGAGCGCGTAAGTCGCGGCCGTCTCGCTACGGAGCACCAAACGGCCCAGGGTGATGGGCAGCACACCGGCAGATTTGGCGGCGTTCATTTCCGCCGGGGTGAAATCGCCTTCCGGACCGATCCAGACGCTGAGTGATTGGGGCTCGCGCTGCCGTTCCTGGCGAAACGTCTGGAAGTAGGCCCGCGGGTGACGGGCATCGCCTTGCAGCGAGCCGATGAGGGCGAGATCAAATTTTTCGCCCGAGGCCAGATACTCACGGGGGGTGACGGGTATTTCGATCCGGGGCAGCCAGGCGGAGCCGCACTGCTTGATGGCCTCAATCGCCGTGTGTTGCCACTTTTCCGCCTTGGCGGCGGCCGAGTCATCATCCAAATGCGTCGCCACCCGATCGGAAATCAACGGCACCACGCGATGAACTCCTAATTCCGTGGCTTTTTGAATGATGCTCTCGATCAGCTTGCCCTTGGGAATGGCCTGGATCAGCGTGATGAGACAGGGCGGCGGGGGAATGAGGTTCCGTTGCGCCACCCGGAGCGTGAGGCGATCGCGCTCGCCGGGTTGCGCCTCGCACAGCAGTTCCGTGCCGGCTCCGTCGAGCACCATCAGCCGTTCGCCGGCCCGCAGGCGGAGCACAGTGAGAGCATGATGCGCTTCGCGGTGATCCAGGGTGAGCAGATTGCCCGAGCATTTTTCCGGCGGCAGGTAAAAGCGATGCATAGCGGAGCGCGGCGAAAGGAGCGGGAGCGGGAGCGGGATCAGCGGAAGAGCTTTTTGGCCTTCTCGAAAAAGCCCTGGGTCAACGGGTTAACCGTCTCATCGCAAACTTCCGCAAATTCCATGAGCTTGGTGCGCTGGGCCTGGTTCAGGCGGGTGGGGACTTCCACATTGACCCGCACGTGCAGGTCGCCATGACCGAAGCCCTGGATGTTCTTTACCCCTTTGCCTTTGACCCGGAACACGGTGCCGGACTGGGTGCCGGCCGGCACGCGGATGGGCATCTTGCCTTCCAGGGTGGGGACCTCCACCTCGGCGCCCAGAGCAGCCTGAACGAAGCTGATGGGAACTTCGCAAATCAGGTCGTCGCCATCCCGCTGGAAAATGTCGTGCGCTTTGACGTGCAACACCACATAAAGATCGCCGGGAGGGCTGCCGCGAAGACCGGCCTCACCATTCCCCGTGGAACGGAGGCGGGAGCCGGTGTCCACGCCTGCTGGAATGCGCAATTTGATCTTGGTGCTGATTTCCCGGCGGCCCGCGCCCGCGCATTGCTGGCAGGGTTTTTCGAGAATCCGGCCGGTGCCTTCGCAACGCGGACAAGCCTGGGCAATACTGAAAATACCCCGGGAGCTGATGACCTGGCCACGGCCACCGCAGGTCGTGCATCCGCGGGCCTTGGAGCCGGTTTCCGCCCCGGTGCCATTGCACGATTCGCAGCGACCGGGCTTGGTGACGGAAACTTCCTTCTCGCAGCCGTGGGCGGCTTCTTCGAAGGTAATCTCCATGTCATAGCGCAGGTCGGTTCCGCGTTGGCCGGACGTCGATTCCCCCCGACCACCGCCGAACAGGTCGTCAAAGATTCCGCCCCCGCCGAACACGTCGCGAAAGATGTCGGAAGGATCATGAAAACCGCCGGCGCGGCCGGCACCCGCGCGCGAGCGGGGATCAAAGGCGGCGTGACCGTGTTGGTTGTAGGCGGCCCGCTTTTGGGGGTCGCTCAAGGCTTCGTAAGCTTCGCCCAGTTCCTTGAACTTATCCTCGGCCGCCTTGTCCCCGGGATTTTTATCCGGGTGATATTTGACCGCCAGCTTGCGGTAGGCCTTTTTGATTTCCTCGGCGTCCGCTTCCCGCTCCACGCCGAGGACTTCGTAATAGTCGCGTTTGGCCATGGGTTAGTTGGCGGGAGGACGGGCGACAATGACCAGGGAGGGACGCAGGAGGCGGTCCCGCAACTTAAAGCCGCGGCGGAGCTGTTGCAAAACGTGGCCTTCGGGGACGTCGGCGGATTCCTGTTGGGAAACCGCTTCGTGCCAATTCGGATCAAACGGCTGGCCGGCAGCATCAATTTCTTCGAGACCACTTTCCGCCAGGGCGCTCTTGAGCTGCTGCAGGATCATGAGGATCCCCGTCTGGAGGGACTGCGTCGCGCCGGCCTGACCGGGGCTTTGGTTGCCCGCGGAGAGGGCCATTTCGAAACTGTCGAGCACCGGGACGAGTTTCTTCATGAGATTCTCGTTGGCGTATTTCAGAGCGTCGTCCCGTTCCCGGGCGGCGCGCTTTTTATAATTATCAAAGTCCGCGGTGGCGCGCAGGAGCCGTTCCCAATTTTCATCGGCCTTGGCGGCCCGGGCCTTCAAGGCTTCCAACTCGGCCCCGCCGACGGTTTCAGTGCCGGCGACCGGCGTTTCCTCTGATGCTACTGTTCCTTCTGATTCAGCCATGATGTTTCTTTAAGTTTGATCCCGGCCCCGGATGAGCCGGAGCCGTGGGGAAAAATATACCATAATCGGCGGTTGGCAACCCCGATGTGGGCAACCGGGGAGGGAATGTCTAGGGCTTGACCAATTCCTTGAAAGCGGCGTTTTCGCGCAACGGCACGAACCGCGCATCCACCTTGGCGCTCTTGAGCAGATTGGAAGCGCCCGGATTCTGGGCGAGACGCTGGTTGCTGGTCACGATGGCGCGACGCAAGGAATCCAGGGATTCGTTCGTCTTGCCCGCGTTGAGCTTGAGGTAGGCCAAATCGTACCAAGCCTCGGAGAAGTTGGTATTCAATTGGGTGAGCCGTTCGAGGGCGAGCTCCAGTTTGGCGTTCATGCCGCGCGAAGCATAGAACTGGGCGACGGTGGAGACCGCCGGCACATCCACGCGGGGATTGGCCAGGATGGTATCGAGCACGGCCATGGCTTTTTCGCTTTGCTGGGATTGGAAGTAAGCGGAGACCAAGTTGAAGGCCATTTGGAAGTTGGTCGGGTTGTCCGCGATCGCCTTCTCGAGCTCGGCAAAATTGGGCGGGGGTGGCGGTTGGGGAATCTGGCCATTAACCATGTGCGCCTTGATATCCTCAAGATTTTTGACCAATCCCTCGATGGACACGTTGTATTTGTCCAATTTGAGACAGGTGCGGGCGACGAGGATGGCGTCGTCGATGCGGTTCAATTCCGGGGAGGCCAGCAGCGTGACGTAGCGGTACACGGCCTCGGGGCTGTAGGGACAGAACGCAAAGGCCTGACGGTAGGCAAACTCGGCTTCTTGAACCATGCGTTTCCGTTCCTCGGGGCTGCGGGAGGCGGAGATGCGCCAACTGTAAATGCCGCCGATCGAACTGCGGAGTTTGGAGAAGGCTTTTTGCGCGGTATCGTCGCGGATGAATTTGCGATCCCCGAGGAAACCACTGAAGTCGCGCTGCAGATAAACTTTTTCGACAAAGTTGGCGATGTCCTGCACGGTGGTCTGGTAGGTCACCCAGTTGCCGATGAGGCGTTCGGAGTATTTGGACCAGAACTCATGGTCCTTTTTGACAATTTCCTCCGTGAATTCCGGCACCGGCTGGCGGTTGATCTTCATGATCACGCCGAAGGGCGTCAGGTGGGGATACATCCAGTCCAACGGAAAGCTTTCCTCGACGAAGAACTCGTTGGTGGGGTTGTGGTCGAAGATGACCTTGGTGAGCAGCCCATTGATGGACATGACCGCCACCTGGCCGGAGACCTGGACCCGTTGGTCGATGATGTGCACGTCCTCGCCGGGTTTGATCTGGCGCGGTTCATTGGGGAAACTGGTATCGTGCTGGACCCGGCGTTGGGCGTCGGCGAGGTATTCGGAGAAGCAACGTTGGGAATCCTCAATGGTGGGAGTGTAAATTTCCTTGGGCGGGAAGACCCCTTCGGCGCGCCGACGGGTCTCGATTTTTTTGCCCAGGCTCAGGAAGGGCTTGTCGAGGGTCGCAAAGGCCAAACGGGCGAGGATATTGGTATTGTAATCGCGCTCTTTTTCCTTCGTGGTCCGCAGCATTTCCTGGAAGAAAGGAGGATCGATCTGGGTGCTACGGTTGTATTGGGCACGGATGTATTCCAGATAAGTACCATCGGCGAGCGCGTTCTGGGTGATGATATAAACATCCCGGCGGTCAAAGTCCGGATCCCGGCGCTTGGACGGCGGGATGAAACTTTCGCAAAAAATCATGTAGGTGGGGCAGAATCGACCGGGGTCGGTGCCGCCAAAGAGCACGGCATCCCGGGTCATCTTGGGGTAAATATTGAACGGCGGGGTGAACATGTCATGCCCGAACCAGAAACCGAACAAGTGGCCGTGTTGCTCGTTATCCGACCAGTGCGCCAGAATGGAGCGGACCGGCAGCATGGCAAATAGCACGAGGGCAAAAGCCATGGGCGCCTGCTTGCGCATCACGGAGAGGGACAGGACGTAAAGCAGGGTAATGCCGACCAGGATCATTCCCGCGATGATGGGCAGGGCGTACTGATCCTTAACAAACACGCGGCCGATGGCGTAAAAGAACAACTGCAAACCGTTTTTGTCGGGCACATGGCTGAAGAAGCTTTGGGCGGTTTCAGCGAGCGAGTACAACGCCAGACCGATGGCCACGCCACCGCCCATCAGGCCCCAGCGGCGGAAGGTCGCGTAATGGGTGGCCATGTAGGCGGTGATCAATGTGATGCCGTACCCAATCAGGATGGAAATGATGGCGTACGAGGAGGTAAAAAACACGCGGATGAGATCCCGGGTGGCGCGGTCCGGGGTCGGATTTAACAGAATCATCAGCAGGATGGCCAGGCAGGACCAGATGGCGGTCAAACCGATGATCCAGGCGCGCTCCCGCTTCTGCATGCGGAACAGGAAAAAGAACGGGACCGCCGCGAGGACCAGGTTGAGGAGGTTGAATTCTTCAGAGGCGCACGAAAAATACAGACCCAACTGCATCACCAAACGCCAGGGGTCGTTGAAGAAGTCGGTCGGGTTGGTCTTTTCATACTGACCGCGGGTCAGCGCGTGGAGGAAGCCCTCCCACGTGCGGGGATAACCCCAGTTCATCGGAGGGTTGGACATCGAGGACAGCGGCATCCAGAAATAGATGCCGGCGCCCACGAGCCAGAGTAAGAACATGGCGATGACCGGGAGCCACTCAGTGCCCAGCTTGCGCGTCTGGACGGTGAGCCAGCCGCAGCCGATGATCGAACCGACCCCGACAATGTGGAAAATGGTTTTCACCATGCCATTGGGCTCGAACGTGCCCATCAAGTGGGAGGCGAGGATCAGGACTCCCAGCAGGTAAAAGACTGAGTTGCCGAGCAGCAGATCCCGGCCGAGTTTGGGTTGGGCCGCGAGGATCGCCACTTCAATACCCATGGCCGCCACGATGAGCGTCTGATGGTTGGTGAAGCAGACGCCGAACAGCAGCCAGGCGACGTAAAGGTAGCGGCGTTGATGCGGGGCGTAAATCCAACGGAGCAGGCAGCCGACGACGCCCATGAGCGATAGGACGCTGAAAGGATACACTTCCACGATGATCGACTGGCTCCACATGTAGCCGTTATAGGCGAGCAGCATGCCGGCCACGAAGCCGGCCACCATGCAGATGCCGCTTTCGACCCGTTTCGAAATGTCTTTGAAATCGGGAATGCTCTCGATCAGCATGCTGCTGCCGCGGGAGGTGATCAGGGCCAGGAAGCCCGCCGCCAAAGAGCCGGAGACCGCGGAAGCCAGGGAGACCCGGAAGGCAATATTCGAGATTGGGACGAGTACCGTGAACAGCCAGGTGAACAGGGTCCACAGGGGATAGCCCGGAGGATGCGGCACCCCGGCGTAAAATGAACCGGTGGCCAATTCGCCCGAATCCTCCAAAGTGAGGTCCGGGGAAAGGGTGATCAAATAGCCGATCAAGACGAGCACCACGGTGGAGGCAAAAGTCAGCCAATCGACTCTCCGGAAGAGGGGCGGTGGCGCCACCAAGGTGGGGGTGGGGGGCGGAGTGATGGCCGCCGCGGATTTGAGCGGGGCCGGCTTCGTGCCGACGACTTTGGCCTTGTCGGCGCTGGCCGTTGGTTTCGTATTGTCAGTAATCATTGGTCAATGTGTCCGATTTTCGATGCCGGGCACGAAAAAGAGCGGTAGTTGATAGTCATTCGGGCCGATTTGTCCATCCAAATCCTTCGTGGGCCTGCTCACTGTCCAGGAACGAGTTGCTGGAATTCCGGGCGGGAGCGGATGGGATCGAATCGCTTGTCGCCGCGGGCGGCCAACTGGAGATTGGCCGCCTTGGGATCCCCCGCCAGGCGTTCCTTGCTTCTTTGGATGGCCGTGCGGAAGCTGGCCAGGCCTTCGTTCGTGCGGCCAAAGCCCACCTGCAGGGCGGCGAGATCGTACCAGGCCTCCGGGAAGGCGGGGTTCAATTGGGTGAGTTTGGCCAGGGCGGCCTCGAGTCGGGGAGAAGGTCCTTGCGGGGCGTAGAACCGGGCGACGGCCGATGCGGCGTCGGACGTCACCTTGGGATGGGCCAGGACGGCGTCCAGAACCCGCCCGGCCTGATCCGGTTGCATGCTCTGCAGGTAGGCGTTGGCGAGGTTGAACGCGGCCGGGAAGTTATCCGGTTGGGATTTGACGACCTGCTCCAATTCCGGGATTTTGACCTGCCCGCCGGACTGCTGCTTGATGCCTTGCAATTGGCGCAATAGCCCGACCATGTTGGCATTATCCGGATCGAGCTTGAGGCAGGTTTTGGCCACGATGATGGCGTCGTCAATGCGATTGAGTCCGGGAGCGGCCAGCAATTGGCAATAACGGCCCACGGCTTCCGGGCTGTCCGGGCAAAAGGCGAAGGCCTGCCGGAAAGCGAAATCCGCTTCGCGAAACATGCGTTGTTGCTCTTCGGAGGTTTTGGCGTTGGCGATGCGCCAGGTATAAACGCCCCCGATGGAACTGCGCAGTTTGGAAAAGGCCTTTTGCGCGGTATCATCGCGGATGAATTTGCGATCGCCTTTGAAGCCGCTGAAATCGCGCTGCAAATAGACTTTTTCGACAAAATTGGCAATCTCCTGGACCGGGGTGTCGTAAGTGATCCAATTGCCGATCAGGCGCTCGGAATATTTGCTCCAGAATTCATGGTCCTTTTGGAGAATTTCCGCGGAGAGTTCCGGCAGCGGTTGGCGGTTGAGTTTCATGATGACGCCGGAAGGGGTCAGGTAGGGATACATCCATTCCAAGGGAAAACTTTCCTCTACGAAGAACTCATTCGTGGGATTGCGATCAAAAATCACCTTGGTGAGTAGGGCGTTGATGGACATGACGGCGACCTGCCCGTTGATGGTGATCCGGCCCTGATCCTGGTGGATTTCCTCCCCCGGTTTGATCTGGCGGGGTTCGTTGGGAGCCCGGGTGTCATGTTCCAGGCGGCGCTGGGCGTCGGCCATGTATTCGTTGAAGCACCGACCGTGATCCTCCATCGAGGGGGTGTAGATTTCTTTTTGGGGATAAACGCCTTCCGCCCGGCGGCGGGCCTCAATTTTGGCGCCGAGGGAAAGGAACGGGCGGTCCAAAATGTTATAGGCCAGGCTGGCGAGGAAATTGGTACGGTAGCCCTCGCGCAATTCCGCTTTGGTCCGCAGCAGTTCCTGGAAAAAGGGCGGGTCGATCTGCGCGCTCCGGAAATAATGCGCCCGGATGTATTCAAGATAGGGCGGGTCGGCCAGGGCGTTTTGCGTGATGATATACACATCCCGGCGATCAAATTTGGGGTCGCGCGGCTTTTTCTCCGGCGGAATGAAGCTCTCGCAAAAAATCATGTAGGTGGGGCAGAAACGGCCTGGATCTGTGCCGCCGAACAGGATCGCATCGCGGGTCATTTCCGGATACAAGTTAAACGGCGGCGTGAACATGTCATGCCCGAACCAGTAGCCGAACAGGTGATCGCGTTGCTCGTTGTCTGACCAGTGGGACAGCATGGAATGCACCGGCAGCAGGGCAAAGATTCCCAGGACAATGGCGAGGCGGGGTTTGGCGGGTGAAACCACCACCAGCACCAGATACACCATGGCCAGTGCGAGGAGGATAAGACCGGCGATCACCGGGAGACCGTATTGGTCCTTTTGGAACACCCGCCCGATGGCATAGAAGAAAAGTTGCACGTGGTTCTTGCCTGGGACGTCACCGAAGAAGGTGACCGCCGTCTGCCCCAGTGAATACAGCGCGAGCAGACACGCCACGCCGCCGCCAATCATTCCCCAGCGACGGAAACGCCCATATTGGGTGGCCATGCTGGCCGCAATCAGCGTCAAACCGTAGCCGGCCAGGATCGCGATGATGGCGTAGGAGGAGGTGAAGAATACCCGGATCAAACTGCGGGTGGCGCGATCCGGCGTGGGATTGAGCAGAATCATCAACAAGATGGCCAGACAGGCCCAAATGGCCGTCAAACCGATCAACCAGGCGCGCTCCCGCTTTTGCAGGCGCCAGATGAAGATGAAGGGCACCACGGCTAGCACCAGGTTGACGATGTTGAATTCATCCGTGGCGCTTTCGAAATACAACTTCAATTGCATCACCAGGCGCCAGGGGTCGTTGAAGAAATTGGTGGGGTTGGTCTTTTCGTATTGCCCGCGGGATAGGGCGTGAATAAATCCGTCCACAGTCCGGGCGTAACCCCAATTCATCGGGGGATTAGACATGGAAGCGAGCGGCATGTAGAAGTAAATGCCCGCGCCCAGGCCCCAAAGCAGGAACATGAACACCACCGGGAGGATCTCAGTGCCCAGTCGGCGGGTTTTCATGGTCAACCAGCCGCAGCCCAGGATGGAACTGATGCCGACAATGTGGAAGATATTCTGGACCATGCCATTCGGTTCAAAGGTGCCGAGCAAATGGCTCGCCAGCACAAACAGACCGATCAAGTAGACGGTGGCGTTGGCGAGCAGCAAGTCGCGTCCCAAGCGGGGATTGGCCGCCAGAATGGTGACCTCAATCCCCATGGCGGCCACAATCAGCGTCTGATGATTGGTAAAACAAACCCCGAACAGCAGCCAGGCGAAATATAGGAAACGACGTTGATGCGGGGCGTAAATCCAGCGAAGGAGGCAGCCGACGACGCCCATGAGCGAAAGGACGCTGAAGGGATAGACTTCCACGATGACGCATTGGCTCCACATGTAGCCGTTAAAGGCCAGCAGCATGCCCGCAACGAAACCCGCCACCATGCAGATGGCACCCTCCACGCGTTTGGAAATATCCTTAAAATCCGGGATGCTCTCGATCATCATGCTGCTGCCACGCGAGGTGATGAGGGCAAGAAAACCCGCGGCCAGCGCGCCGGAAACGGCCGAGGCGATGGACACCCGATACGCAATATTGGAAACCGGCACTAACACCGTGAAGAACCAGGTGAACATGGTCCACAGCGGATAGCCGGGCGGGTGGGGCACCCCGGCGTAGAATGAACCCGTGGCGAGCTCCCCGGAATCCTCCAGCGTCAAATCCGGCGCCATCGTCAGCAGGTAACCGATAAAGACGAGGAAAGAAGTAACGGCGAGGGTGATCCAATCGATCCGCCGGAACAGCGGAGGCACCGGCCCAAGGGGGGCAGGGGGGGGCGAAACGGCTTTGACGAGGGCGGGGGCGGCGGAGGCACCCGGAGCACCGGCACCGCGCTTGGCGGAAGGAGTTTTGGAAGGAACAGCAGCCATTGGTCAGAGTTTCTGGGTATTGGTTTTCCAGGAGGCAAAAATCCCCGTGGTGGAAATTGAAAGCGCCGCTTTGGTCAGGTCCAGCCGGGCGGCCGACCAGTTATTCCACGTGGGCGAATGGTTGGCCGCGGGAAATTCCATGGCCAAGGCCGGCCCGGTCGAGGTGTGACCCGGGAACGGGAGCGTGGCGAGCAAATTACCGCTGCCCGCCGGGCCGCCGGGTGTCTGCTGCCGCACGAACCAGCAGGCGAGCAGGAACAAAGCCGCACAGGTGGCCGGAGTCAGCCAGGCCAGCACCCCATGATGGGGCAGTTCCGCCACGGCGGACCCACCGGAGGGACGCCCGAAAAGCTGTTGTTTAAGCCTCGCCGACGGGGGGCGCGGAGTCCAGGATCGCAAATGCTTCTCCCATTGATTCCAGTCGTTCATAATTGTCATCTTTCAGGCAGCAGCGCATTTTTTGCAGGCCATACCGGTAGCGGCCCGCCACGGTATTGGGCGAAAGGCCCAGGAGTTGGCCGATTTCTTCAAACGTATATTCCTGCCAGATTTTCAGCACGATGGCTTCCCGCTGCTCGGCCGGCAGTTGAGCCAGGCAGTGCATGGCCGCCTTTTCCCGGGGCGTTTCGCTGGAGGATCGCTCAAACCAGCGCCGGGATTCCAGTTCCCGCGTGATCCGCCGCCACAGCCCCCGGCGGTAATTCAAGGCCCGGTTCCGAAAGCACCGCACACAATAGTGATCGGGTTGTTCGGGCACGGCCGGCAGTTGCATCAAGGCGATAAACGTTTCCTGCACGACATCTTCCGCCTCGGAGTGCGAGAGTCCCAAGGCGCGTCCGTACAGAATCAGGCCCGCGGCTTTCGCCTCGTAAAGCTCCTGACACCACATCGGTTGCGCGCTGTTTGGCACTGTAATTCAACCAATAGACACCAGTTGGGCGGGAATTTGTATAAAAATATGCGGGCGCCCGTTTCACCCTGCCAGTGGGACTTGGAGGCCCGGCGATGCGCTACCGGGGGGATTTTGCTGGCACGCCGGCTTACGGGAATTAAAGTGCCCGGGTGATTCGCAACATCATCTTTGATTGGTCGGGAACCCTGGTGGATGACCTGCCGGCGGTGTGGCAGGCCACCAATTATGTCCTGGCGCAGGCCCAGAAGGAGGAAATGACCCTCGATCAGTTCCGGGCCGAATTCTGCCTGCCCTTCACGCGATTTTATGAGCGGCAACTACCCCATGTGCCGCTGGCCCAATTGGAAGTTTGGTTCCACCGCCACTTCAAGGAAAGTCAGGCCGCGGTGATCGCGTTGCCGCATGCCCGTGACTTTTTGGAGTTTTGCCGCAGTCAGGGCGTGCGGACCTTTCTCCTGACCGCCGTGCATCCCGCGTATTATGCCATCCAAGCGGAAGCCACGGGATTGGGAGGCTTTGTGGATCGGCCTTACCTGGGAGTGGTGGACAAGACCGCACGCATTCACGCCATTTTGGCGGAGAACGGGCTGGCCCCTGGTGAGACCCTGTTCATTGGCGACATGCAACATGACATCGACACCGCGAAGCACGGCGGAGTGCATTCCTGCGCGGTGCTCACGGGCTACAACGGACTCGAACAACTCCG
Organism: uncultured Pedosphaera sp.; assembly: GCA_903918755.1. GTDB lineage: Bacteria > Verrucomicrobiota > Verrucomicrobiia > Limisphaerales > Pedosphaeraceae > CAIXFN01. The sequence continues at coordinate 22,414 of CAIXFN010000075.1, read as the reverse complement.
GGCCAGCGCGCCGGACCTGATCGTGGAGCACCTGGGTGAATTGCGTGACCATTTGACGACCAGTGGCTGGGAATGGCCGTTGCCGGCGGGGACTTCCCGGATCCCCGTCCCGACGGTAGGGGCGCTGATTTTTGATTCATCGGAAAGGGTGCTGCTGGTGCGAACCCACAAATGGTCGAACCTCTGGGGGATCCCCGGGGGCAAAATCAAGTGGGGCGAGGATTCCGAAGCAGCTTTGCGGCGGGAAATTCGGGAGGAGACGAACCTGGAAATCACGGGCATCCAGTTCGCGTTGGTGCAGGATTGCATTCATTCCCGCGAATTTTATAAAGACGCGCATTTCATCCTGCTGAATTACACGGCGCAGGTGGTGGGTGAACCGGAGGTGAGGTTGAATGACGAGGCCCGGGAATTCCGCTGGCTGACCGTGGCAGAGGCCATCGCGATGCCCATCAACCAGCCTACGCGCGTGCTGCTGGAGTGGGTGCAAACTCGCCAACCCTAGTATGCGGCGGCGCGAGCGTGGGAGGGGAGGCTTTGGCCGGAGGCCAAAGCCGGGATTCCCCAACCCCTCGCTGCCGATCATCCGCCCCGAAGGGGCACCTCCTTGGCCGTTGGGATAACCTTCGCGCATGATTCTGCCGGGAGGGGTAGGACAGGGGCGGTCCAACTGAAAAATTTTTGAGATTTTTTGGCCCTGCTTGGTGTTTGCATTTCGCTTGGCAATTGGCCTGTCCGCGACTAGGGTTTCTCACAATACTATGAATTGGAAACCGCTCGCCCTGCTCGCCGGTGTCACCATCACTTTCACCTTGCAAATCACGGCGGCCGATTGGCCGCAATATCGCGGCCCGTCCCATGATGGGGTTTGCCCGGACAAGATTTCGCAAGCCTGGCCCGAGGCCGGTTTGCACCAGTTCTGGAAGAAGCCCCTCAAAGACGGCTTTAGTTCCTTCGCCGTGGGCGGGGGCAAGGTTTTCACGGTCGTCGCCCGGGAAATCGAGAGCGCCAACCAGGAAGTGGCGGTGGCGATGGACGCCGCGACCGGGACGGAACTTTGGGCGGTGCCGATGGGAATCGCCAAGTATGACGGTGGCGGCGATAGCGGAACCCAGGACAACAAGGGCGGCGACGGCCCCCGTTCCACGCCGGCGGTGGTGGGCGACCATGTTTACCTTTACTCTTCGCGGATGGTTTTGAAATGCGTCGAGGCCGCCACGGGGAAGGAAGTCTGGAGTTCCGACCTGATCAAAGATCACGGCGGTCGCAATATTTATTGGGAAAACGCCGCCTCACCTTTGGTGGAGGACGGCCTGGTGTTTGTCGCGGGCGGCGGAAATGGCGAGGCCTTGATGGCTTTTGATGCCCAAACCGGCAAGGTCGCCTGGAAAGGCCAGGACGACAAGATGACGCAATCCACGCCGATTGCCGCGACGATTTTGGGCGTTCGGCAGGTCATTTTTCTGACCCAAGCTGGATTGGTCGGCGTGGCGCCGAAAACCGGTAACGTTTTGTGGCGTCAGGCTTTTCCTTACAAAACCTCCACGGGGATTTCCCCGGTGGTTTCCGGCGACATCGTTTATTGCTCGGCGGCGTATGGCGTGGGAGCCGGTGCCTATCGCATCGCCAAGAATGGGGCGGAATTCACCTCCACCCAGCTCTGGTTTGAGGCGGGTAACGGCAAGGCCAACCACTGGAGCACGCCGGTGGTCAAGGACGGTTACCTCTATGGAATTTGCAATCAGGCTGCTTACGGCAAGGCGCCCTTAAAGTGCCTGGAATTGGCCACCGGCAAGGAAATGTGGAGCAAGCCCGGATTCGGCCCGGGTGGCTGTCTGTTGGTGGACGGGCAATTGATGATTTTGAGCGATGCCGGCGACTTGGTTTTGATCAAGCCGGTGACGACGGAGTACACCGAAATCACCCGCAGCCACATTCTGGCGGGCAAGTGCTGGAATGTGCCGGCAATCAGCAATGGCCGCCTCTATGCCCGCAGCACCAAGGAAGGTGTTTGCCTGGACATTTCGCCGAAGGGCGGTTCTGGCGGCGCTGAGTAAGGAAACCGGCTCCTTGAGTGTTCCTGCGATCACTCGACGGGCAGATTTTGGCCGGCGTGCCTTTGGGCAACGCCGGGAACCGTGGCTGGTCCGGGGTGGCGATCACTTCATGTGATGGTAGGTAGCCATGGCTGTTCCAATCAGCGAAAATCCTTTTGCAGTTCTGACCTTGGTGGCCGCTCCGGCTTTGCTCACCAATGCCACCTCCGTGCTCGCGCTCAGCACGATCAACCGGATTCTCCGGTCGGGCGACCGGATGCGGGCATTGGCGGGCCAGTTGGAATCCGGGGGTAATTCCCGGGAAAAGCATGCCTTCCTGCTGGCCCAGGTCGAACGCGTGGAACGGCAATCCGTCCTGCTCCTGCGGGCCTTGCATGCGGTGTACGTGGCGTTGGGGTGCTTTGCGAGCGCCAGTCTCATCTCCATCCTGGGGGCCAGTCTTTCCGGCACGCAATTCCAGGTGTTGTTTCAGTTGATGGTGGGGTTGGGTTTGCTCGTGGGTTTCACCGGCGTGGGCGGCTTGGTGTGGGGCAGCATGAATTTGCTTTGGGCTACGCGCATCTCGATGCAGAACATATCGGAGGAAGCCGCCTTGATTCGGCGCCGTGAGCAAAGACAAATTTCCACCGAGGCGGCGACTCCCCCCGGGGGATGACGAGACCCCGCCGACGAACTTTGCACGGCGCGCTTTCCTTCCGGCCATAATTCTCCAATACTGCGAAACCAATATGAGCATCCCCGACACGATCATCGAGTGGAAGGCGGGCATCCTGATAGTCATGGCGCTGCTAGCGTTGGGGATTCTTTCCTCCCCCGCAGCGGAAGCGCCGGCGGGAACCCCGGATCCTTTACTTTTCGACGACGGCACTCTCGTCACGAACCGCGAGCAATGGTTGGAGCGTCGCCGACCGGAATTACTGACGCTCTTCCATCGCGAAATGTACGGGCAGGCGCCGGGGCGTCCACCGGGGATGAAGTTTGAAGTTTTTGAGGAAGATACCAAGGCGTTGCAAGGACGGGCGACGCGGCGACAGATCGCGGTTTACTTCAACGGCCAGACCAACGGCCCGCGGATGGATGTCCTGCTTTATCTGCCCAACAATATGGCGCAGCCGGTGCCCACTTTTCTCACGCTGAATTTCTGGGGCAACCACGCCGTGATCGCCGATCCGGCGATCCGCATCACCCAAAATTGGATGGAATCCAACCGCAATTCCTGGGTGGATCTTTCCGGAGTGACGAACGGCGTGGCCACCGAGGCGTGCCGCGGGATCAACGCCCGCCAATGGCCCATCGAAACCATTCTGGAGCGCGGGTATGGCTTTGCCACCATTTACCGGGGTGACATCGCGCCGGATAAATTTGATGGCTTCACGAATTCCCTCCATGCGCTCTACCCGGAATTGCAGGGGCGCGGCGATAATTTTACGACCATCGGGGCTTGGGCGTGGGGCCTCAGCCGGGCCATGGATTACCTGGTGACCGACCCGCGGGTGGACGCCGAGCGCGTGGCGGTGTTTGGCTGGTCGCGGCTAGGCAAGACGGCGCTCTGGGCGGCGGCCACGGATGAGCGATTTGCGCTGGCGATCAGCCATGAATCGGGCGCGGGCGGAGCCAAGCTGTTCCGCCACGGCGTCGGGGAAACCATCGAGCGGCTGAATACGGTTTTCCCTCATTGGTTTTGCGGAAATTTCCGCAAGTACAATGGTCGCGACCGGGAAATGCCCTTTGACCAGCATATGGTGATTTCCTTGATCGCGCCCCGGCCGGTCTATGTGGCCAGTGCGGAGGAGGATTTGCACGCCGATCCCGCCGGAGAATTTCTGAGCGCCCAACTCGCCAGCCCGGTGTTCGAACTTTTCCACAATGAAGGGCTGCCGGCGAAAGTCCCGCCGTTGGTGGGCCAGCCGGTGTTCGGTCGCATCGGCTATCACGTCCGCCCGGGAAAGCACGATGTGCTGCCCTTTGATTGGCAGCAATATCTCACGTTTGCGGATTTGCATTTGAAACCACGGCCGACGCCCGAGAAACGGGTTGGGCTGCAGCGAATTGCGCCTTAGCGGAAAGAGTTATCATGGCAGATCAAGTCTATCTGGGTATCGATCTCGGGGCCGAAAGCGGGCGGGTGATGGCCGGGCTTTGGAATGGCCGGAAACTGCGGCTCGAGCAGTTGCATCGCTTTGCCAATGTGCCGGTGGCGTTGGCGGACACGCTCCGTTGGGATGTACTGCGCCTCTGGGCGGAGATCCAGGACGGGTTGACGGCCGGCGCGCGCGCTTACCGGGGCAAGGTGGTTTCCGTGGGGGCTGACACTTGGGGCGTGGATTTTGTCTTGCTTGGCCGTGGTGACGAAATGCTGGGGCAGCCTTATCATTATCGCGACGCCCGCACCAATGACCAGATGGCCCGGGCGTTCAAGGTGGTGCCCCGGGCGGAGATTTTCCGGCAAACCGGTTTGCAATTCATGCAAATCAACACGCTGTATCAGTTGCTCGCTTTGCAGACCACGCGTCCGGAGCTGTTGTCCGCTGCGCAAGGGTTGCTGCTGATGCCGGACTTCATTCACTGGGCACTTTGCGGGGCGAAGGTGGTGGAGCATTCCAATGGCACTACGACGCAGTTCATGAACCCCAAGACGCGGGACTGGGCGCGCGGCTTGCTCCGGAAGTTGGACCTGCCCACGCGGATCCTGCCGCCCGTCGTCACGGCCGGAACCGAACTGGGTAAATTGCGCGCCGGCGTTGCCGCCCGCACCGGATTGGGTGATTTGCGGGTGGTGGCTCCGCCGACGCATGATACCGCCGCCGCGGTGGCCGCCGTCCCCACGACCCGGACCGGGAAGCCCGACTGGGCCTACATCAGTTCCGGGACCTGGTCCTTGATGGGGGTGGAGGTAGCGGAACCGTCGCTCAGCGCCCGCACTCTGGAACTGAATTTCACGAACGAAGGCGGGGTGGACGGCACCTTCCGGCTGCTCCGCAACATCATGGGTTTATGGCTGGTCCAGCAGTGCAAACAGTCCTTTGAACGGCGGGGTGCCAAACGGACCTATGCCGAGTTGGCGGACCTGGCCGCAGGTGCCCCGGCGTTGCGCTCGCTGGTCGATCCAGATGATTCGCGCTTCTTCAACCCACCCGACATGCCCCGCGCCATCCAGGAGTATTGCCGGGCCACCGGCCAGCGGATTCCCCGTCGGGAAGGGGAGTTGATTCGGTGTGCCTATGAGAGCCTCGCCCTCAAGTACCGGGAAGTGTTGCACTCCCTGGAGGAGTTGACGGGCCAGCGGATTGAAGTAATTCACGTCGTGGGCGGCGGCTCGCAAAGCGCCATCCTCAATCAGTTCACCGCCGATGCTTGCGGCCGGCCGGTGATTGCGGGTCCCGTGGAAGCCACGGTCATGGGCAATGTGCTGACCCAAGCCCGGGCGGCGGGAGCCTTGGGATCATTGACTGAACTGCGAACCGTGGTTCGCCAGTCCAGTCAGTTGATTACTTACGAACCCGTCCAATCCCCGGTCTGGGAGGACGCGGCCGCCAGATTCCAATCCGGCCGCGCCGCAGCCCGTTGAACCGCCCGCAGAGGCGTCGTACTCAGGGTTTGGGCAGCGCCGAAGTAACCGTGTTGAGTTGCGTCAGTCCTCTTTCAAAATCGGGCCCGATGCTTTTGTCCATATTCATGAAGAGGCACATGGCCTTGCCAATGAAATTATTCTGTCCGCTCATCGTCCAGGTGACGACGGTTTGATTCCCCTCCACTTTGAACGCGAAATCATTCGCCGCAACTGCCGCGAAGGGTTTGATGAACTCCAATTTGATCTTGATCAGCTCATCCGGGCGGGAGTCCAGGATGGTCATCTGACCTTCCCCGACCTTGTCATTACCCACCCAGTTGTAAACCGCGCCTTTGCCCGCAGCCGCGCCGCTGAAAGTGGTTTTCATGGCGGGATCGAGTTTGCCCCAGGGTGACCAGGCTTCCCACTTGTGGAAGTCGTTGACTTGGGCGAAAACCGTCGCTGGTGTTCCGGCGACCTTGGCGCTCCGCATCACGGAATACGTGGCGGGTTGGAGGGAAACAATGATCAGAAAAACGACGATTATCAGAGCGAGGGCAATGAGGATCTTTTTGAGCATGATATGGGTGGGTTGGGTTTTTAAGCGGAAAATCGGAGCCGCGAGGGCAGACGAGCGGAATTATTGGCCGCTGCGGAGCAGGATCCACGGTTGGGTGGGCCGGTCTTTCAACAGTCCGCGCTGCCAGTCGTATTGCGGATGTTGGCGCAGAAACTCCTCCGCCTTGAAGGGCAGTCCGTCGGCCGAACCCCAGCGGGCGAGGAAACTCATTTGTTTGGCGAGTTTGGCGTCCACCACCTTGCCGTCGAAGGTGCCCGAAGGATCAAACGGTTCCGGACCGCCGAATTGTTCCGCATCCAATTCAAAATGTCCCGCCAGGGTCCGGGACCCCGGTTGGCGTTTTTGCAGGTAAACGTCGTAGTCATCCGCGAGGAATTTCTCCCCCATTTTGGCGGTGATCCGGCCCTTGTTCTTTTCCATCAGTTCCTTCCAGCGCACCCGGCGCGCCGCCGCCGATTTGCGGATGTCCGTTTCGCTGCGTTCGGTTTCGAGGCGGAGCAAAGCCCGGTTCTCCGCGACATTCGAGCCGGCATAATAGCCGTCGCTGGTGCGTTCCAAGCTCACAAATTTAAGCCCGAGTTCCAGCCGGGCGATTTCCCCGCTGTTGGCATCCGCGAGCAGCCAGGCGTTGGCATAGCCGCCGTTGTTGCCGCGTTTCATGATGTCGCACCATTCCGCGATGGTGCGGGCGTCCTGGGTGGCCCGGCGCATCCGGGCAAACTCGGGGAGCCCATTGCTGTCGAAGCCCGAGAACTGACCAATCGTGGTTTCGCACCCCACCAGGCCGGCGCTGGTGAGGAAAAAGTCGGTGCCGCTGTGGATGAAACCCGGCTGGGCTTGCATGAAAATGCGCTGGCCTTTCGCCGGCACAATATCCACCGCCACGTTCGCCACCGCCTCCACGTAATCAAACATCGTGTTATGACCCATCACGATCCCGTGGCCCTTGGTATAGGAACCCGTGGCCACAAACGCGCTGCACCGATCCTTGGCGGGCGGGGACTTGGCCTCCGGCAAATTCTTTTTCTCGAGCGGCCACCAGTAACCCTCAAATTCCAGTTGGGCATTGTAGGCCACCATTTCATCCCGGGTGGTTTCAACGCCAGCGGCATGCAAGCCGGCGACCAGGCCGTCGATTTCCGCCAGGTTTTCCGCGTCCACTTTTGGCGTCAACAACTGCCCGGCGCGACCCACCAGCCAGTTCCATGTCATCCCGCTGCGGTATTCCCAGCTGATCCGGTGGGTGCGCAGCACTTCATTGATTTCGCCAGAGAGCAGGTAGCCATGCTGGAATCCGAGGGCGGCGGCCTCGCCCTGCAGGTGGAGGTAGGTCCAACCGTGATGTTCCGAACGATGCGCCAGGGCCAGCCAATCCTTCTGCTGGGCGGTCAGGACACCGGCGGAAACCGGCTGCCCGCAGAGGGCGGTGAATACCGTGGCGAGTAACAGTGGGCGCTTCAAATCCATGGCCGCGAGTATGAAAGTGCGTTATTTCCGCGGCAAGCCAAATTGATATTGAGCGGCCCGGCACCTTGCCGGGGTGAACTGGTCCGTGATAACCTGCCACCGATGAAACTCACCCCACCCGACAGCGGGCATTCTCCCGGTGATGCTCCCAAGGATCCGCTGGCCCCGGACATAGCCCGGGCCGCGCGTTATCTGCGCGAAGCCGGGGCTTTGATCATCGCGGCCGGCGCGGGCATGGGAGTGGATTCGGGTCTGCCGGATTTTCGGGGGACGGACGGATTTTGGCGGGCTTATCCGGCCATCGCCCGCCGGGGGTTGCGCTTTGAGGCGATGGCCCAGCCGCGTTGGTTTGCCGAAGATCCGGCCCTGGCCTGGGCGTTTTACGGTCACCGGATGAATCTCTACCGGGCCACGGTTCCCCATGCCGGCTTCGGGCAATTGCTGGAACTGGGTACGAGGTTGCCGCACGGCGCTTTCGTGTTTACTTCGAACGTGGACGGACATTTCCAAAAGGCGGGTTTTCCGGAAGATCGCATCATCGAGTGTCATGGTTCGATTCACCATTTTCAATGTCAGGCGCCTTGCACCAAGGATATTTGGGATGCCGCGGGCGAGACCGTGATCGTGAACGAAACCACTTTCCTGGCGGAACCACCCTTGCCCGCCTGCCGTCACTGTGGTGGTTTGGCCCGCCCCAATGTTTTGATGTTTGATGATCGGCTTTGGCTTTCCCAACGGACCGACGCACAGGCCGCGCGTTGGGAACCGTGGATGCGCGCCGTGGCGGCGGATAACGCGCCTCTGGTGATTGTGGAAATTGGCGCCGGCACGGCCGTCCCCTCGGTGCGGCTGTGGACGGAATATGTGGCCCGGCTGAACGGTGGACGGCTCATCCGCATAAACACCCGCGAGGCGACGGTTCCCCGTGGCCAAATCGGCCTGCCGCTGGGCGGGGCCGAAGGGATTCGCCGACTGCTGAACGCTTTGTGAGGGGCAGCCCCTGTGCTAACTCCGGCTCAAATCGGCCGGCTGCATCCGGGGCGTCAGCAGGTGGATGATGCCCAGGGCGACGATGTACGAACTGCCGGCAATAATGAACAGACTCCAATAGCTCCCGGTCTTCTGCAAAATCGTGCCCGCTGATTGGGAGAAGACCATGGCGGTCAGGGAGCCGAACGTTCCGCCCAGGCCCACCACGCTGGCGATGGCCTGTTTCGGAAACAGGTCCGATACGAGGGTGTAAAGATTGGCGGACCAACCTTGATGGGCGGAAGCGGCCAACCCGACGAGCAGGGTGGCGATCCAGAGTTGCGGAACTTGCGGGGCCAGCATGACCGGCATGACCGCCAGGGCGCAGAGCAATAGGGCAGTCTTGCGGCTGGCATTCAGCGACCAATGCCGGCGCAGGAGGTAGCCGGAGAGCCAGCCTCCGCCGATGCTGCCCACGCAGGTGAGGGAGTAGATGACGACGAGCGGCGGGCCGAGATGTTCCAGGTCCAGGCCGTATTGCTTGTTCAGAAACTTGGGCAACCAGTAGAGATAAAACCACCAGATCGGCGCGGAGAGGGAGGTGCCGACGATATAGGCCCAGGTTTGTCGGTAACCCAGCAACCGATGCCAGGGCAGCTTCACCGGGGGCGGTTCGGGCGGATCGGCATGGATCAGGGCCAACTCCGCTGCGGAAACCCGCCGGGAATTCCGCGGGGACTCGTAGAGCCACCACCAGAAGAACACCCACACAAAGCCCACCGCACCGATCACCACGAAGGACATCTGCCATCCAAAGCGCAAAGTGAGGAACGGTACCAAAATGGGGGCCACCACCGCTCCAACATTCGCGCCGGAATTAAATAAACCCGTGGCCAGCGCCCGCTCCTTGCGGGGAAACCACTCGGTTACCGCCTTGATTGCCGCGGGAAAATTCCCGCCTTCGCCTAACCCCAGGGCAAACCGGGCCACCCCGAATCCAAACACCGTGCGGGCGAGTCCATGGCCCATGGCGGCGAGGCTCCAAAAGGTAATGGCCAGCGAGTAGCCGTTGCGCGCGCCGATGACGTCAATCAACCGGCCGAAGCCCGCGTAACTCAGGGCATAGGCGGCTTGGAAGGCGATCACAATTCGGGCATATTCGATCTCGTTCCATCCGATCTCCTTTTGCAGGGTGCCGGCGAGAAGTCCGAGGATCTGCCGGTCCATGTAATTGATGGTGGTGGCACAAAACAGCAGACCACAAACCACCCACCGCACGCGGGAAATCGTCGTCGTCGGAGGCGGTTTGGCGGCCGGGGCAACAGCGGTGGTCATGTGCCGCTGAGCGTTTCAGTCCGTCCCCGGGGCTGTCAAGTCCGGGCCGGGGATATGTTCGGTCACCCGGGCGGGGAGCGGCCTCAAGCCTTGGGATAAAGGCTTTCGACGTACTTGGCGTAGCCGTTGAACATTTGGGTGGGGACCCGGTCATCCGTATCGATCATCCGCTCCGTGGCTTGCGACCAGCGGGGATGCGGCACGCGGGGATTGACGTTGGACTCAAACGGGTATTCCCGCGGATTGATGGTTTCCCAGAGCGTGGCGGGTTGTTTGTCCACAAACTCGATTTTGACAATGGATTTGGCGCTCTTGTAACCGTACTTCCAAGGCACGATGATCCGCAGGGGAGCCCCATGTTGCTTGGGCAGCGGCTTCCCGTAAATCCCGGTCACCACCATCGCCAGCGGGTTCATGGCTTCCTCCAGGCGCAAACCTTCGGTGTAGGGCCAGGGATAATCGTGCAGGCTCGCCAGGCCGGGGGCCTGTTCGGGGCGGTTAAAGGTCTCGAACCGCAGGAATTTAGCCCCGGCCTGGGGCTGCACCTTCTCAATCAACTTGGCGAGGGGAAACCCCGTCCACGGCACAATCATGGCCCAGGCCTCGACACAACGAAATCGGTAAACCCGTTCCTCCAGGGTCATTTGATCGATCAATTCCTGGGCGTCGATTTCGAGCGGTTTGCCGACCAATCCGCTGATTTTCAGCGGCCAGGGGGTGGTGGTGAATTTTCCCACCAGCTTGGCGACGGCGGATTTGCTGGTGGAGAATTCGTAGAAATTATTGTAGTTCGCGGCCACCTTTTCATTGCTCAACGGCCAGCCCGGGTTGAAGTCGGAATTCCGCGCGGCGGGGTAGCCCCGGGTCGTCGGGCCTGACGCGGCAGGTGTGCCGCCCTTGGCCGGTGGATCAGCGGGTGCGCCATCGGCTGGCCGGGAGCAGCCAATCAGCGAGGCGGAGAGCAAACCGGCAGTGGCAAACCCGGCTTCCCGCAGGAATCGCCGGCGATTCAGGAAGGCCGCTTCGGGAGTAACCAGATTCTCGGGAAGATTCCAACCGGGGCGCTTGATGATATTTGCCATGCCGTCAACATGCCGGAAATAGCAAAAAATTCCAGCAGGTTTTTGCGGGGCAAAACCCGCCCACCAGATCCACTTTTACTGCTGGTCCGGCGGAATGCCGACGGCGCTCGGTTTGATCACCTCGCCATTGGCATCCAGCTCGGGGAACCAGCGCTTCCGATCCGCCTCCGCTCCCAGGGCGGTCTTGCGGCAGCGACGGACCAAGGCCTTGTAAAAGATGTCCGCTGTTTGGGGGTCCCTGGCTTTGAGCCAGGAACCGGCGGTGCAGAGCACGAGGGCCGTGGCCGGGGAATTATCCGGCATCAGTCCGGCCGCTTCGTAAGCCAGGAAGGCCGCCTGATAGCGGTAATGAAACCGCGTGTTGGGATCCGGGCCGCTGGCCGCGTAGCGGCGCAATTCATCCGCCGAGGGAATCAGGGCGCGCGTTGTGGTGTTCGTCGCCCGATCTTGCGGGGTGAGTTCGAATTCAAAATTGCCCCCCGTGTAATGCCAGTCCGGCGCGCACTCCGTGCCGAACAACTCCATCCCCTCATGCCGGGCGATCTGGGCGGCGGCGAAGAGCGAGGCCGCCCGGGCGTCGGCGGAGAGCGCCGGGTCGCGGCCCGTGTCCAAGGCCTGGAGCAGGGCTTGTTGGCGCGGGCGATAAGCGGGGGGGAAGTAGGGGGCGGCTTCCGCGCCCCGGGACAGCCGGGTGAGCCGTCGGCCCAGTAGGTAGCGAATTCGCTCCCGCAGGAGTTCCGGCGCCAGTTCCCCGGGCGGCGGGGGGGTCACTCCGTCGGTTTCAGGGTGGGGCGGTTCACTCGGATTGGCGGTGGCCGGGCTAGACTGGCCGGCATCGCCAGCGGGCCATTGTTGATCCACGTAAGCCTGGAGCTCTTCGATGGTCAACACGCGTTCCCCCACGTAAGCGGCATCCAGCCAGTAACCAGTGCGCAAGAGGGCGTCGAGCGATTCCAAGTATTCCCGCCGGGTTAAGCGCAAGGCCCCCAATTCCGCCCGCACTTGGATGGCAACGGTTTGTTGGGCGGGATCGTTGTATGGGAAGTCCATCTCGAGGCTGTCGGCGAAAGTGGTTTTGGGCCGCGCGTTCGTCGTGGCGGGCTCTATGGGGAAGGCATCCACCACGCTGGCCAGCAACTTCGCGGCGCGGTCCACTTTTCCTTCGCGCAGCAATAATTTAGCCTCCAGCCACTGCGCGGTGGGGGACCGGGCCGCCCGGTTGATCCACCGCTGGGCCGTTTCCATGTCGTCATTCTGGTAGGCCGCGAGGGCCAGTTGTTCGGCGGAGCCCACGTCGCGGACGCCAGCGGCTTCCACGGCGGCCAGCCAGGCCCGCACGGGAGCCTGGGGACCCGGGGCCAGGTGCATGCCGCGATCGTCCCGGGTAAGCACATAAGCGGTGAGCACGGCGCGGGTGTGGGGGTTGCGCGCGAGCTCGCTCAGGGGGGCTCCGTCCGAATGAAACGCCTTGGCCGCTGTGACGCGCAGGGATTCCCCGGCCGTCCAGTCCCTGGTGGCGTATTGCTGGAGATAAAGTTCAATTGCCGCCTCGAATTGGTTTCGCTGGAGGTGAATCCGGGCTTCCCAGCCGAGACTGGCTGCAGCCAATCCCAGGGTGTCGGCGAACCCCTCCGTGGCGAGGGAACGGACTTGTTGGAAAGACTGGAGGGCCTGATCCCACTTATTTGAGTTCGCGGAGCGCCCGAGCATATAAGCGGCCCAGGTCGAGCGAAAATGCCGCTCGGCCGCCGGCCGGGCCAGGAGCGCGGACCAGATGGCCCTCGCCTCGTTCGTGTGCTCCTGATGCCAGGCCACACTGCCGCGAAAATAATCCCCGATTTCAGGCGGCAGGCCCGGCACCACCTGCACCGCCGGGAATTTGGGCGGCGTGGGCTTGCGCAGGAGTTTGAATTCGCCGTCCGTCCAACCCCATTGGTTGGATTCGTGCCATTCGGTCGATTCTTCGGAATACTTATCGAGTTTCTCCCGCTCGGCGGCGTGGGCTTTGAGCAGGGCATCTTTCTCCCGGGTGGGGACCTTGGCCAGGCGAAGCGCCGCGCGCAGGTCGGCCAAATCCGTCGCGGTGGTCTGGGCCGCGTAACCGTAAACACCGTTGGTTGGCACGGAGGCGTGGAAGCGGGGTGGCGGCAGTTTGATGCGGTCGAGCGCGGCGTAAAATTCCGCCTGTGGCGCGGCGAAGAGGGTGGTCTCCCCGGACTCCAGAAAGTTGTTGGGGAATTGTGGCCCGCAGGCCGGCACGGGACCCGCCGCCAGGAGTGCCGCCAGGATAAGTCCCCAAAGTTTACGGGAGATTGCTTTCAATGTTTACCTCTGCTTTCCGGTCGAAGCGCAGCCAGCCGACCGTCTGTTTGCCGCCGGGGGAAAGCGCCCGCCCCGGCCGGTCAGCCTGCGGGCGCAGGGTCAAATGATCCGGACCGGCGGAGCCGGCCGCGTAACCCTGCAATCCATCACTGGCCACCAAACGGGCTCCGTGCCAGGCAAGGTCGATTATTGGAAATCGGGTCAGTTCCATTTCGCCGTCGTTTTGCAATTCGATTTCGACCAGTTCGGTCATCGACGGGCGACGCTCCACCCGCCAATGTTCCTGGGGGACGCGACCTTCCATGACTGCCTGCAAAGTAGGCCATGGCCAGTTCAGGGCGTCGAGCGAAATCGGGAGGCGATACCAGATGATCCCCTGCAAGTGGGGCGGAGCTGCGGCCACCCAATCGCGCACCAGCCCGGCCAGGGCGGGGGCGTCGGAACGCACCTCGCGCACCCGGGCGCCGGGCGGCCACGAACGCGCCGGGCCTTCGGCGGACAAGCCCAGGAATTGGCCCGCCCCATCGAAAGCCACATGATAGCCGTAAGTGGGCAGCGCGACGCGGAAGGGCAGTCCGAGCCGGGCCGCCGCTGCGACCGCCTTCCGGGCGGCCACGGGATCACAAAGAGTGAATTGACTTTCCCAATGTTGCGGACGATCGAGGGAATGCACTTGCAGAATGAACCCATCGGCTGCCGCCGCCAGTGAACGGAACTCCGGCTGCGGCAACCAAGCAGGCAGCACGGTGATGATGAGGGGCACAGGCGCAATCTTCTGGCGAAGCGTTTCCACCCAAGTCTGGTAACCGGAGAGTTTGGCGGTGGCGCAATCAAAATCAATTTGCAGTTCGCGGGGAATCACCCCGGCGGCTCTCGCTTCGCCGACCACTTCCGCAGCCCGTTCCCTTAAGAAGCGGGCGGTGGCGTCGTCCGCTAGAAACGGACCGGGAAAGGGCCCGATGCGCAAGGCCAGGCCGATGGGTTTTCCGCTGGCGCGCAGGGTGGCAAAATCGATGGGAACCCGGATGATTTCCGGTTGCCCCCGCCGCCATGCGATTTCCATGGCTAACGCGACGTAGCCGGAAAAGCTCGGAGCATGGTTGGTGATCGCGACGCGCAATTCCGGCGTCCAATGGCGCTGCCAGACATAGGCTTCCTGCGGAAGGGCGGTCTGGGCCAGGGCCGCGGTCCAGGCCTGGCAGCAGAGGAAGGCGAAGGCCAGGCAGCGCGCGTTCACGGGGATGTTGCGGGGATTTTGGCCGTCAATTCCTCCGCCGGATAAGTCCAGATTTCCGCGAGGGTGGGATGGTAATGCGGCAGGACCGCCAGTTCCTGTACGGTCATGCGCTTCGACATCCCGGCAATGATCTCATGGATCAGTTCGCCTCCCTGCGGTCCCACACAGGCGCCCCCGAGAATTTCTCCGGAATGCGGGTCCGCCAGCAATTTTACAAATCCGTCCCGCGCCTCCATAATCATGGATTTTCCATGATCCGCGAAGGGATAGGCCGCCGCCAGGTATGGAATCCCCGCGGCTTGGGCCTGATTTTCCGTCAATCCCACCACGCCGATTTGCGGTTCGGTAAAGACCACAGACGTAAGCAAGCGGTAGTCCATCCGGCGCGTCCGGGTGGGCTGGGCGACGTTGTGCGCGGCAATCTCCCCCTGTTGGATGGCGATGTGGACAATCTCATGCTTTCCAGTGCAGTCGCCGGCCGCGAAAATATGCGGGGCGGAAGTGCGCATTTCCTCGTTCGTTATAATGCGGCCGTTCTCCGCCGCCACGCCGGCCGCCCCCAACTCCAATCCCGCGGTGTTGGGCTCCCGGCCCTGGGCTAGGAGAATCTCCGCGGCACTGACGGTTACCTCCTGACCGGCCTGGAGGAAGCGCACGCTCTTGTTGCCGCTGCCACCACTGACTTCGCGGAGTTCCGTCCCGGTATGGATCGTCACTCCCTCGCGGCGGAGCACTTCCTCCACCACGGCCGCCGCATCGGGATCGAAATCGCGCAGGACGTGTTGCCCGCGTTGAATCACCGTCACCGCCACCCCAAACCGCGCGAAGAATTGAGCGAATTCCATCGCAATGGCCCCGCCGCCGAGGATGATGAGCGAGGCGGGCAGACTTGAAAGTGACAACGCGTCGTCACTCGTCAGGCAGCCGGTCGCGGCGAGGCCGGGCAGGGGAGGGTGGGTTATGGTCGAGCCGGTGCTGATGATGAAGTGATCGGCGGTCAGGCTCCCGCCATTACTGAGCGCGATTTCGTGCGGGCTGACAAAACGGGCCTGCGCCCGCACCAAGGTGAAACTGCCCTTGGCCAGTTGTTCCTGCCGGTATTCGGCGAACTCCCGGATCAGGGCGTCTTTACGTTCCATGACCGCCGCGAAATCGAAACCGACATGGGCGCTGCGAATCCCCCAGGCTTGCGGATGGGTGGCGCGATGCAGGACTTCGGCGGCGCTCAGGAGGGCCTTCGTGGGCATGCATCCCCGGAGGATGCACAGGCCGCCCAGTTCGCGGGCGCCATCGACCACCGCCGTGCGCAAACCCGCGGCCGCCGCGGTGCGGGCGGCCGCATAACCGCCACTCCCGCCGCCGATAACCGCCAGATCGAATTGGGCTGTCATGATGAGAAATAGGATCGGGCCATCGGCGGGGGGAAGCAAATTGTATTTGCGTGTGGATGATTGACAGAAGCGCGGAGGGATTGGAATATGCGGCGATGGAAAATTTAATTTATCCGCGCAGTCCGCGCGAAGTGATGTCAGGCTGGGTGTACCTGCCGCGGTTTGTGGACAAGATTCGTTTGCATCTGGTGGGCCAGTTGCCGGCGGATTATCAGACGAATTTCACCAAGGGATTTGATGCGGCCTGGCTGAAGGCGGCCGGCGTCACGGCCGAGCAGATGATCGAACTGGTGGAGAACTCCATCACCGATGGCCAGGTGGCCGATTGGGTGGCCAAGAATGTCCAGAAGACGGACGATGAAAAGGCGGCGTTCCGGGATTTTATCCTCCAGCGTGGTACCGAGGGCGGCGAAATCACGGAGCGTTTGCAGACCCGGAAAGTGGAATGCGGTTTGGAACACCGGGAAGATATCACCACGTTCGTGGATTTTATCGATGCCGATGAAAAGCGGATTTAGCCGATCCGTCTAACTCCGGGCGGGCTGGCGGGCCGACCCGCCGTCCCAAGCCAATCCCGGATTTGATTTGCGGTGGCTGGCAGCGCTAATTAGGATGCGGCTAATAATATGGAGCCAAACGCAGCGCGACTGTTGAACGGGAAGACCCGGGAATGATTCGGCCAACGCTTTCCACCTCGGCCGGCACCTTGGGAGTCAGTTCCCGGGGAGGTGCCGCGCCACCACCTCCCAGCCAACTGGCGGCCCGCGAGATTTATGAACGGATTGCCGCCAATATAGGCAAGGTCATGCAAGGCCAGACGGGTGCCGTGCGCCGGTTACTGGCCGCGCTCGCTGGCGGGGGGCACGTGTTGCTGGAGGATTTTCCAGGCACCGGCAAGACCACCCTCGCCAAGGCCCTGGCCCGCTCCATTGATGCCCGGTTCAAACGGGTTCAGTTTACGCCCGATCTCCTGCCGTCTGACATTCTCGGCGTCTCGATCTTCAACCAACGCGATCAGGAATTCCGGTTCCATGAAGGGCCGATCTTCACCAACATTCTGCTGGCGGACGAGATCAACCGGGCCTCGCCCCGCACGCAGTCCGCGTTGTTGGAGGCCATGGGTGAGAATCAGGTGAGCGTGGAGGGCGAACGACATCAACTTGCGGAGCTGTTTTTTGTGATCGCCACCCAAAATCCGGTGGAGTTTCGCGGCACCTATCCGCTGCCCGAAGCTCAGATGGACCGGTTCGCGATGCAGTTCACCCTGGGTTACATCCCGCCCGAGGAGGAAGCCCTCCTGTTGACGGCGCAACAACACGTCCACCCGCTCGATTCCCTGCGGCCTTGCGCCACCCTCGCGGAGGTGGTCAGCCTGAAACAAGCGGTGGAGAGTGTGTTGGTGAGCGCGGAGTTAAAGCGGTACATCGTTGATCTGGTAGGCGGCACCCGCAAGGCCGCTGGCGTCCAATTGGGCGCCAGTCCCCGGGCCTCGTTGGCTTTGATGAAGTCCGCCCAGGCCCTGAGCCTGTTCGAAGGATTGGATTTTGTGACGCCCGATCAAATCCAGGAACTGGCGGTCCCGGTCATCGCCCACCGCGTGGTGATGGATCCGCAGGCGCGCTTTTCCGGCGCCAGCGGCCGGGGCGTGGTGGAAGAACTTTTGAAGAAGACGCCGGTTCCGGCTTAAGGGCGGAATTTATGAATCTGCTTTGGCGCCTGCTGTATCGCCTGCAGCGGATGCTGTCCGGGACGCGCCACTGGGTGCTGCGCCGGTTTGCGCCCCCGGGACTGGCCTTGCTCGGTGGTCTGGCCATCACGGCCATGCTGGGGGCAGACACGGAAAACACCGTGGCCTACCAGGTGTTTGCCCTGCTGTTTTGCCTTCTGCTGCAGGCTTTTTTGTTCAGTTGGTTCTTCCGCCTCCGCTTTACCGCCTCCCGTACCCTCCCGCGGTTTGGGACCGTCGGCGAGCCCTTTTCCTACCGGCTGCATTTGCGGAGTCTGAGTCCCCGCCCACAGGTCGGTCTGACCGTTTTGGAGGATCTCGCCGATCCCCGGCCTTCGCTCAAGGAATGGCGGGCCGAGCAGTTGGCGGATGCCGAGTACTTCCGCTCTTTCAAGATCGGCCAGCGTCCCCACCATGATGTTTTTCAGGCGATCAACATCAAGGAAAAGGCCGTCGCCACTTTGTTACTTGATGCCGAGCAGGAAGTGCGCCTGGAATTGACCCCCAACCGCCGCGGTCTCCTGCACTTTACCGGGGTGACTCTGGCGCGTCCGGATCCTTTGGGGTTGTTCCGGGCCTTTTCGCGAACCCCCGCGCCCCAGCGGGCGCTCATCCTGCCCAAACGCTATCCGCTGCCGACGTTGCAGCTGCCCGGTACGTTGAAATACCAGGAAGGGGGGGTGAATCTCACTTCCAATGTCGGACAAAGCGATGAGTTCGTTTCCTTGCGGGATTACCGGCGGGGAGATCCGGTGCGGCATATTCACTGGCGCAGTTGGGCCCGGACGGGGCGACCGATTGTGAAAGAGTTCCAGGATGAGTACTTTGTCCGGCATGCCCTGGTCTTGGATACTTTCACCCGGCAACGCCACAGCGCGGTTTTCGAGGAGGCGGTTTCCGTCGCGGCCTCCTTTGCCTGGGCCGTGCAGACCCAGGAATCACTGCTGGACCTGCTGTTTGTGGGCGCGCAGGCTTTTTGCTTCACCACTGGCCGCGGATTGGCGCATGCGGATCAAATGCTCGAGATTCTGGCCACGGTGCAGCCTTGCGGGGATCAGTCGATAGCCACTTTGGAACGGCTGATGCTGGGTCATGCCAGTCGCTTAAGCGGTTGTATCTGCGTGCTTCTGGCCTGGGATGAGGAACGCCGGGAGTTGGTGCGCAAACTTCTGGGTTACGGCGTGCCGGTCCTGGCTTTGGTAATTGTTCCCGCCGGAGCCGACACCCGGCTGGATCCGGGACCTTTCGGGGGGCCGACCGGGCGCTTGCATGCCTTGGAAGTCGGCCGGCTGGCGGAAGGATTGGCCCGACTATGAAACCGCCAAGATTCCTGCTGGGCGCGGGGTTGGTCTTCTGGGGCTGGCAAACCGGTTTCCTGGCCATCGGCGTGACCCTCGCGGTCCTGCTGGAGGCGGTCCATTTGGTTAGCACCCGCCTGGAGTTTTCCGACGATGATTTTACGCGGATCTGGACTTTTTGCACCCTGCTGGTGATCGTTTCCGCGTTTTATTCCTTCTCCACCAACGGCGGCCCGGAAAGTTTTCGCGGCCTGTTCAATGATCCCAATTTTCGCACCCAGGCCAGCGCCGGCCACTCCAGCGCGCGCACTGCCGTGATGCTCTTGCGCAGCCTGCCCATGACGCTGTTTCCGTTCGTCCTGGCGCAGGTTTACAGCACGCGGGAGGGGATCTCCCTCACCATGGTTTCCTTGATTCTGCGGCGCCGCTGGAACCGGGCCAAGCGTCGCGGGCAGCCGCTGCCCGCCCCCCGCCTCACACATCTGGGCTACCCCTACCTGGCGATCTGCCTGTTTGCCGCCAGTGCGCATGGGGGCCAGGACATCACGTTTTTTTGGGGAACGGGCATTTTGCTCATCTGGGCGCTGTGGCCCCGCCGTTCGCCGCGGTTCCGCTGGTACACCTGTCTGGCCTGGACGATTGTGGGTACTGCGGCAGGCTTCGGCGGGCAGCGGGGCATCATCCAATTGGAGCGCTTTTTGGAAGGCTACAATCCCCAGTGGCTTTCTGTGGCCGCCCGCCGGGGCTCGGATCCGCAGCAAAGTCAGACGGACATCGGCGAAAGTTCCCGGCTGAAGCTTTCGGCCCGGATTGTCGTGCGCCTCGAAACCCCGGACCATCATCCCCCGCCGACCTATTTGCGCGAGGCCTCCTACCGCCGCTACCGTTCCCCAATCTGGTCCACCGGGGCCACGCGGGAGGCCTTCCAGACCGTGACCCCGGATCCGGAAATGGGCACGAGCTGGGACTTGCAGCCGGGCGTGCGGAAAGCCGCTGCGGTAAACCTGGCCTGCTACCTGGCCCCCAAGGGTTCCCTCCTGCCGCTGCCTTCGGGAGTTTCCCGGCTGGATAATCTCGCCGCGTTCACCCTGCAAAATAATTCCGAAGGCGCCGTGCTGGCCAACGGGCCGGGGTTGGTCATTTTCGATGCCCACTACGGCCCCGGGCAGACCATGGATTCTCCTGGCACCGCGGACGATCTGGAAGTACCTCCCAAAGAAATGGCCGCGCTCGAGGAGGTGATCGATGAACTGCACTTGCGGGACACCGATCCCGCCCACCCGGAGGCCGCCCTGCGGACCATCGAGCAGTATTTCCAACGAAAATTTCGCTATGCCTTGGGTGGAGCGGAAGGAAAAAAAGCAGCTCCTGCCGAAGAAACGCCCCTAACGCGCTTCCTGTTGCGCACCCATAGCGGGCATTGCGAATACTTTGCCACCGCCACGGTCCTGTTGCTGCGCGAACTTAAGATCCCGGCCCGCTACGCCGTGGGCTTTTCGGTGCACGAAGGCGCGGGCAGTCATTACGTGGTCCGGCAACACGACGGCCATGCCTGGTGTCTGGTCTGGCATGAGCAGGGCAAGTATTGGGAGGACTACGACACCACGCCCACCTCCTGGATGGAAACCGATGCCCCGCCCACCGGCTGGTTTCAATGGCTGGGGGATGGGTGGTCGCGCCTGGTCTTCGAGATTTCGCGTTTGCGCTGGGGACAGAGTAATCTCCGGCAATACCTGCTTTGGCTGCTGATTCCCGCACTAGGACTGCTAGCGTTCCAAATTTTCTACCGCGGCGGCATCCGCCGCCGCCGCCAGCCGAAGTCCGTCGCCGTCCCGCCGCCCGTCTGGCCGGGATTGGATTCCGAGTTCTTCGAACTGGCCCGTCGCCTGGCCGCCGGCGGGTTCCCGCGCTTGCCCGGAGAATCCGCCCATGCCTGGCTCCGTCGCGTCGGGGGCAATCCCATCCTGGCGAATCGCGGCATCCAATGGTCGGAACTCATCCGACTCCATTACCAATACCGCTTTGATCCCCGGGGATTGACCCCGCCGGACCGCCAGCGCCTATCCGAGGAAAACCGCAAGTGCCTGGCCCAACTGGGCGATTTCGCAGAAAATTGACTTTTTTCGCAACTTCGGCATGCCGAGATCATGCAATTTCCGCTTTACGACCAATGGACCGGCTATTCAGCGGGCGAACGCTGTTCGACCCGGGAGCTTCCTGTGGAACTTATTGCCACCATCCCGCTTGGGGACATCAGGCTGATGCTCGATTATGTTGAATCCGAACCCGAAAGCTTGCCTTCGGCGCAAAGAGTGAGCAGGAGGCCTTAAAAACCCTCTGGGTATCCCTGATAGCTGTATTTTTTAAGCTCCTCCACCAAAGTCTGCTGTCCTGTGCGCGCGGTGCAAAAAAGTAAATTAAACCCTGCCGCTTGCTTTTTGTAGTCCTTGGCTGGAAGCTGTTGGAGGGCAATGCGTGCCGCTTCCCAGGTGGCGGTGTCGCCGTTTTCGACTCTATCGAATTTGCAGGATGAATTCCTGACGATCGATTTTACGAAAAGCTTGCTCATCATTGGCTGAAACGGCTGGCTTACATCAATCTTCAATAGCTGGAAATCGACATCATAGTCATAAACACAAATAAACACATTCGAACTCAAAGGGAGGACAATGACAGGAAGGTCCAAGATCCCCTCGTAAAGGGTAAGGTTGGCTTTTTTTCCCGAAGTGGTTTCGATATGAATCTCGCATTGTCCATCCGTAAACGCTTGGTATAATGAAGCCTGCCTCATCTCGAGGCGATCTCCATTTTTGAACTGCGTGCGAATAGTTCGATTAATCAAGGCAACAGTCAGCGGGTACAGGAAAAGTAAGAGTACAGTAATGGACCCCAAATTTCGGACCGCGATTTAAGTTAGACTTTTCAGGCTCTGCCGGGCATGTCAAATCGGTGGAGTTATGAGTAAAGGAAAACGCAAACGGTATTCTGGTGCCTTCAAGGCCAAGGTGGGTTTGGAAGCCTTGATGGGCATCAAGACGGTTGGACAGATCGCCCGAGAAAACCAGGTGCATCCGGTCCAAGTGACGCAATGGAAAGGCGTGGTTCGTGACCGGCTGCCGGAGTTGTTCGAGGCGCGGGCGCCCGAAGCGCCGGACAGCCAGGAATTGATCGCGCAACTCCACGAGAAGATCGGCCAACTGACCGTGGAGGCGGATTGGCTTAAAAAAAAGTGCAAGCAGCTGGGGCTGTAAAGGAGCGGCACGAATGGATCACGCCGGAGGAAAAACTGAGCCTGCGCCGTCAATGCGAGTTGCTCGGAGTGTCGCGCAGTGGGTACTATTACGAACCGGTGGAGGTGAGTGCGGACAATCTGGCGGTGATGCGCCGGCTGGACGAACTG
>CAIXFN010000074.1 GCA_903918755.1 uncultured Pedosphaera sp. | reverse complement strand
TGCCCGTTCCCATCATTATCCCCCCCGCCACTGCCGGTTCCGGGGTAGTTCGTAATGTTGATGACCACGGGACTATTCGACACCACGCTCGGGCGCTGCTCCCGACCGGTCGTGATGTCCAGCGCGTGCAGTCGGTGAACGTAGGTGGCCGTTCCCCCCACCAGTTCCTTGGTCTTGGCTTCGAGATAGAGGGTGCCCGTGGCGGGGTCGATCACCGGCGTCGCGGTGATGCCCACCTCCGGGACAATATCTCCTGTTCCCGCGTCCGAAGCCGGCACCGTAGTGACGCCGGCGGCGGGGTTGATGAAACTCGTCTGCCAGAGCGGTCCGGCATTGAGACCCTGGTTGCTGTCGGCATCAAACGCGTAAACGCTCTCGTGCTCCGTCACCACGATCACGATGTTGTGCGTGCCTTTGCCCAGGATGGCCACGTTCGTCATCACCAGCGGCTGCGCATAAATGTAGCCGTCCACCGGGTAGCTGAAGAGCTTGCCAAAAGTATTGGTATTTACATTGGCCAGGGTCAGTTGGGTTTCATTCGTGTTGGCCCCATCCCGCGCGTTGTTGTTGTGGTAGGTCAGCACCGGGAGCTGGGTGCTCACCGGATTGGTGCCCCCGGTGACGAATGCGAGCGAGGGCGTTGCCCAATTGCCGCCCTGCGCATTCGTGATCGCCGCGGTGTAATAGTAGGTGGTGTTCGCGGACAGGGTGCTGATGGTCTGCGCGAACGCCCCGGTTTGTGTCCCCAAAGCGATGCTGTTGGACCAGCTGGCGGCGTTGGTCCGGCCGTCGGTCGGTCCGTAATAAAGAGTCACGCTGGCGGCCAGTCCGCCCGTCGCCAGCACCTGTCCATTCAGGGTGGCCAGGGTGGCGCCCACCGCCGTGGCGGGTGCGTTCGCCACTTGCGGCAGGGCGGCGGGCAGGGTGGTAAAACTGGCCGCCGGTGTCGCCCAGGCCGTGCCCGCAAAGTTCGCTGCCTGAGCGGAATAATAGTAGGTGGTGCCGGCGAGCAGGTTTGACAGGGAAAGGGAAAACTGCCCCGTCACCGTCCCCAGGCTGGTGTTATTCGCCCAATTGGCGGGATTCGTTCCCCCGTTGTTGGTGCCATAATAGAGCGTCACGATGGGGGCGAATCCGCCCGTGCTCAGCACCTGCCCGTTCGCCGTCCCGGCGGTTGTGGCCACGGCCGTGGCGGGGAGGTTGGTAATCGTGGGCAGCGCAAAAGAGCTGTATTGTCCGGTGGGCTGCCCGCTGACCGCATAAACCGCCGTGCCGCCCGCTCCCGGGGCCTGGCTGAAACTGAGGCTGGCGATCGGTTTGCTCGTCGCCCCCGGCACGGCCGCCAGGTTAAGCGTGGTTTGGTAAAACCGCGGATCATTCGGCCCCCCTTGCGCCCCGCCCGAGGTCAGGTTGATCCGGTCAACCCCCTGCAAGGCAAACCCGGGTTGGAAAAACCAGTCAAAGGCGTTGTAATTGGTTACCAAGGTGGACCCGTCCGCAAATTGCACCGTCCACACTCCCACGCTGTTCGCTCCGGCTGAGCCGGAATGCGCAATCACCGAAATCCGGCTGTAACTGGCGGGGTTCACGAGAGTCAATGTGCCGGTCGTGATGCCGGTGTCGCTGCTCATGACCAGGGCGTTGCTGCCGGCATAGGGCTGGAATTGAAAAACCGTGCCATCGACCGCGCTGCTGAAGTAGCCGGCCGCCGGCAGCCCATACGTTGTGCCCGGCAAACCGTGCTGATAGAAGGCGGTGCCTTCGCCGGCGTTCATTTCCTGCGCCACGGCGTTATACGGCGGGCCCGTCGCCGTGTTCTCGATCACCACATCCCGGTTGAACCCGGTGACCGCCACCGGCACCATATTGGTGGCCGCGGTGAGGTTCGCCGTGCTGCTCGCACTTCCTTTGGCGTTGCTCACCACCACCATCACGTTCGTGTAGGCGCTCGTGAGCGCGGGCGTTGTGTAATTCGCCGTGGTGGCGCCCGCCACCGCCGTGCCGTTCGTGTACCAGGCATATCCCATCGTTCCCGGGGCCTCCGCCACCACCGCAAAGCTCGCGCTGTTTCCCGGCGTTACGGTCGTGTTGGCCAGGGGCAGCGTGATGACCGGCGCGCTGTTCGTGGTTAACACCAGAAAATTGTCCCACGCATTCACGCCCGCATCCAGGAAGGCGCGGTACGCCGGCCACACCGCGGCATTGGTCGCGATATCCTGTCCCCCGTGGGTGGTGGTGGTCGGAAAGGTGATCAGGTTGGTCCCCGGGTTCAGTCCATTGGTTCCGTAATCATACAAGGCGCAGCCGGTGCTGTAATTACCGGCGGCACCCGCGGT
>CAIXFN010000073.1 GCA_903918755.1 uncultured Pedosphaera sp. | reverse complement strand
GGATCGGCTGCGCTCGCCTCGCTACGCTCGCCTTCGCTCCGCCTCTCCCCGGTGGGGTGGCGGCGGGGAGAAGAAAGACAAATTACAGAAAGAGTTTTACACCGGCCGTACTAAACAGATATCTAATTAACCGAGGTTACGAAATCGTAAAGGCTTCCCACTACGGGGATACCCAAATCGAATTGGACAACGCTCTAATCGCCTC
Organism: uncultured Pedosphaera sp.; assembly: GCA_903918755.1. Lineage (GTDB taxonomy): Bacteria > Verrucomicrobiota > Verrucomicrobiia > Limisphaerales > Pedosphaeraceae > CAIXFN01. The sequence goes on along the minus strand of CAIXFN010000073.1, from coordinate 179,936 downwards.
GCGCATGCAGCCTGGGCGCAAGCATCTTTGGCTGGTCGCGCCGCCGAAGTCCGGCTCGACCTGGCTCACGGCGATGATGGTGGAACTGCTGCGATGGCCGATTGTGACATTGACAAATGGGCACGCACGACGGGAACAGGAGGTGGATCTTCGTCCGATGCTTCGCTACCCGTCGGGAAATATCCTTTCGCCGCACCAACATTGTTCGGCGTCGCGGCAAACCACCGATTTCATCAAGCAGTTTCACGTCACTCCAGTCGTGCAGACGCGGAATCTAATGGATTCGGTTGTCAGTTTTCGCGACCATCTCCTGAATGAAACGTTGGAAATGCCAATGGTCTACCTTAATGATCGCTTTTATGAACTGACCGAGGAGCGACAGTTCGACCTGATTGCTGACCTGGTAGTGCCGTGGTATTTGAATTTTTACGCCTCGTGGTTTGTCAATGAAGAACTAACGCCGGGACAGGTCCTGTTTGTCGGTTACGAAGAAATGCTGAAACAGCCGGAGGAAATCCTGAAGAGGGTTTTGCGGCACATTGGCGAGCCCAAGTCCGATACGGAGATTCGTCGCGTTGTTACTGAAACCGATGGATCGCAAACCCGCAAAAATAAAGGGGTAGCCGGCCGCGGCGAGCAGTTGCTGAACGCACGGCAAAAGGCAAAGATCAAGAGCCTGCTAGGCTATTATGAGCACGTGGATTTCTCACGGATTGGATTCTGAAAGGCGGACGATTGAGTGGCGGCCGACACTTTTTGTGCCGGTTCGAGTTCACGGAATGGCAGTGCGGAAACAAAAGCGGCTGACAGGCCATTACTCACGGCTACCGGACAGAGCAGGCGTACTGCTACGCTCTGGCTGGATTTACGTGGCTTCGCGGTGACCGAAACCCGCAATGGCAAAAACACCTGCGGCAAAACATCAACTATTACTTCGACGACTCGCTGCACTTTCTGCGGGTCACAGCCGACACAACGATACCCTTCAACGGCGCGTAGGTCGCAGTAGGTTTGGGGAACTGAAAAACACGATCCCGGCAGATATGAAAAATTGGCAACATCGCTTGAATGAGGTGCGTGAATTGATCTCACCTGTTTGTTTGGTTTGCCTGGCGACACTGATTTTCAGCGCCTGCGGTCCCCGGCCAACAGATCGTTCCTCCCAAAATCGGAATTTCGGCTCCTGCATTAACGACCTCAAAAATTTCGACGGAGCCAAAACGCAATGGGAAATGGAGCACCATGCCGGCTCGAACGCGATTCCCCCGTGGGAAGAAATTCGACCTTATCTAGGCGGACGTTTTGCCAAGGATTTGCAATTGATTCATTGTCACGCTGGCGGCACGTACACAATTGGACTTATTGCAGACCCGCCGACTTGTTCGTACGGTGGGGCGGGCCATAGGCTCGAATGAAGCCGACCATCGGTTATGGCGAGGTGCCTACCAAGAGCCGGAAGCCCAGCCTACCCAAGCCGGATGTGATCGCATTCTGATTCCGGCGTCCTGAAAGAGGCGCGACACTCCGGGATCGCGATCACGACGGGTGCCGCCTGTGGCGGGCCGACCACACGATCGAAGACGGGTTGCTGGTGTCGCGGCCCTACAGGCCGCCGGAATCGATGGACGCCCAAAACCCAGGCTGGATAGCCTGGGCTGAGGAATCGCGCACCTTTGGCGCGCAGGGAAAGGATGCCTTATCGGAGCTGAGGGAGGTCACGCGGAGGCGCGGAGAAGGCAAGGCGAGGGAGGCGACGGAGTGCAGAATTGAACAGGAGGAATCAGGTAACAGAGCACCTCCGCGCTCAAAAGAGACCCGGCCGATGCGGATTTCCAACTCCGTTACCCCGTTTAGTTCTCCGGTAAAATGTCTCATCGCTTGAAGAAGAGTAGCGGATTTGGCGGATGGGGGTGTTTGGCGGGTGGATGGCTTGTTACGCACTTTCAGTGCTCGACGGGTATTTTTTGGGGTGGGTTCCTGGGGCGGCGCGCGGGGACGCTCTGCCCCAGACTATCTTATTTTGGGTCTTCAGCCCATCGGAGTGGGAATTTGGGACACGGGATCGCGATCCGTCGTGCTTCCAGGGATTGCGGACAATCGATGGTAGCTCGGCACCTCGCTGGCACCCCTCCAGGCTGCTGAATATACGCTAACGAGTTTCCGGCGGTGTCGTCGCGATGCTCCTCAAGCACCGGCTAATAGCTACGAACCCTCCGGGTTCGCTGGGGCGGCATGCTACCTCGCCGAGACTTTCACCTTCGCCAAGGATTCCGTCTTCGCTGACAGCCACGCCGGGCAGAATGGTGGACGGGACGCCGGACAGGACGGGGTTCACGCTGAGAAACGGGAATTGACGGGTAGTGGTTTTTTGGCGGGTGACTGGCTTGTTACGCACTTTCAGTGCTCGACGGGTTTATTGGGGGTGGGTTCCTGGGGCGACGCGCGGGACGCTTTGCCCCAGGCTATCGTATTTTGGGCCTTCAGCCCATCGGAGGGGGGAATTTGGGACACGGGATTGCGAGCCGTCGTGCTTCCAGGGATTGCGGACAATCGATGGTAGATCGGCACCTCGCTGGCATCCCGCCGGGATGCTGAATATACGCTAACGAGTTTCCGGCTGCGTTGAGGCTTCCGCCTTAGCCAAGGCTTGCTTCCGCGAGCGAGAACCGCTTTCATCAGGTGCTAATGGAAAGGGACGGCGTATGAGCATTTTTCGCCAGTTTTCAAGGAAACTCAGTGGTCCGCGTTGTCACGTGACTCCCGAGGATAAGATTTGGGTGGAGCGACGCATGCTGTGGCTCAAAGACCAGTTTGGCTCCGAGCCGGTCCGCCGCGCAGTGCTTGAGCCGACGTCTGATTTCCTGCCGAACAAGTGGGACGCGTCCCGCGAAGCTGGCACCGACCTGTTCAAGCGACTTTGCACCTTCATGCTCCTGGACCCGGCGGGAATCGACTTGCACTTCTATTCGGGCTTTGATCAAAAGGACTCTCACCAGGCTGGCGAACAAAACACGTCAGGACCCGTGGGCCTTTACCTGCCCCCGAGAAACCAAGAAAAGCCCGCAGTCGCGCTGGCCGAGGAGGGATTGCTCCAGCCAGCCCAATTAGCGGCCACGATCTGCCATGAACTTGCCCACGTTCATCTCCTCGGATCCAGCCTTCTGAAGCGGAATGAACCCGACGCTGAACCGCTGACCGACCTGCTCACGATCTATTTTGGCGCCGGCATTATCACCGCCAATTCCGCTTTCGAGTTCACGCAATGGGAGTCCGGAACCAAAAGCGGATGGCAGGCGAGTACTCACGGCTACCTGCCGGAGCCGGTGTATGGCTACGCTCTGGCCTGCTTTACCTGGCTGCGCGGCGACCGGAAACCGCAATGGCAAAAACACCTGCGGCAAAACATCAACTATTACTTCGACGACTCGCTGCACTTTCTGCGGGTCACAGCCGACACAACGATACCCTTCAACGGCGCGTAGGTCGCAACTCCTCGCTTGAAAAAATGAGCCGAGTGTGGCCTCCTCAAAGGTGACATGGCGGAGGATCGAGCGGTCGCGGGTTCACCCCACTCACAAATGTGGTAATATGGAAAGCGCACGCATGAAGACAAACTTGAAAATTATGGCGTTCGGATTGGTCAGCGGATTGATCTGGTCGCTGGTTGCCGCGACGCTCATGGAGCTGTTTGACACACCTCGCGAAACACCCACCGTCGAAATAGCCACCGTCATCGGGTCGGGCGTTATGGCCGGCGTTTTGACCTCGTTTGGGATGAGGGTGCCGCTGAGGAAATACGGCAAGCCAGCAGCCGTGATGTTCGGCGCATTATCATTGCCGCTCGGGGCGTTCCTGTTTGGAGCTTTGCTTTCCATTGCGCAATGGAGTGTGCTCGGTCGCGCTTTGGCACCGATCGAACGGGGATTGCTGTTTGCGGGCCTGAGCGTAATCACAATCTTTGGCGTCGCACTATTGCCGCTCGCTATTCTAACGACATTTCTTTTGCGGCGAGTGGTCGGCTCTGGACAGCAGCGGCAGGGTGCAGTCTAAACATTTTGGTTCTTGGCGTTTTTGGAACGAATGAACATGACTCCGCCAGATAGGAAATCATTGCAATGACCGTGGATAAAGTGCGTGCTTCGATTTCATTCATTTGCCTTGTTTGCCTGGGCTCACTGACGCTGGGCGCCTGCCATCCCCGGCCAGCGGGTCGTTCCGCCGAAAGTCGGAATTTTGGCTCCTGCATTAATGACCTCAAAAATATCGACGGAGCCAAGACGCAATGGGAAATGGAACACCACGCGGGCTCGAATGCGATTCCCACTTGGGAGGATATTCGACCTTATTTAGGCGGACGCTTTGCCACGGATTTGCAATTGATTCATTGTCACGCTGGCGGCATATACACAATTGGACGCATTGCAGACCCGCCGACTTGTTCTTACGGTGGACCAGGCCATAATCTGGAATGAAGCCAATCCGCGGTTATGGCGTGGTGTCTACCAGAAGCCGGAAGCCCAGCCTACCCAAGATCTGTGTGATCGCATTCTGATTCCGGCGCTCCGAAAGAGGCGCGACACCCCGGGATCGCAATCACGGCGGGTGCCACCTGTGGCTGGCCGACCACACGATCGAAAACGAGTTGCTGGTGTCGCGGCCCTACAGGCCGCCGGATTCAATGGACGCCCAAAACCCAGGCTGGATAGCCTGGGCTGAGGAATCGCGTACCTTTGGCGCGCAGGGAAAGGATGCCTTATCGGAGGTGAGGGAGGTCACGCGGTGGCGCGGAGCCGCGGAGAAGGCCGGGAGAGAGAGGCGACGGCGTGCAGAATTGAACAGGAGGAAACAGGTAAGAGAGGACCTCCGCGCTCAAAAGAGACCCGCCCGATGCGGCTTTCCAACTCCGTTACCCCGTTTAGCTCTCCGATAAAATGTCTCATCGCTTGAAGAAGAGTAGCGGATTTGGCAGGTGGGGGGGCTTATTACGCACTTTCAGTGCTCGACGGGTATTTTTTGGGGTGGGTTCCTGGCGCGACGCGAAGGACGCTTTGCGCCAGGCTATCGTATTTTGGGCCTTCAGCCCATCGGAGGGGGAATTTGGGACACGAGATTCTGATTCCGGCGCCCTGAAAGAGGCGCGACACCCCGGGATCGCGATCACGGCGGGTGCCGCCTGTGGCTGGCCGACCACACGATCGAAAACGGGTTGCTGGTGTCGCGGCCCTACAGGCCGCCGGAATCAATGGACGCCCAAAACCCAGGCTGGATAGCCTGGGCTGAGGAATCGCGCACCTTTGGCGCGCAGGGAAAGGATGCCTTATCGGAGGTGAGGGAGGTCACGCGGTGGCGCGGAGCCGCGGAGAAGGCAAGGAGAGAGAGACGACGGAGTGTAGAATTTAACAGGAGGAAACAGGTAACAGAGGACCTCCGCGCTCAAAAGAGACCTCACCTGCCCGATGCGGCTTTCCAACTCCGTTACCCCGTTAGCATGTCTGGAAAATGTCTCATCGCTTGAAAGAGAGTAGCGGATTTGGCGGATGGGGGGGCTTATTACGCACTTTCAGTGCTCCGCAGGTATTTTTTGGGGTGGGTTCCTGGGGCGACGCGAAGGACGCTTTGCCCCAGGCTATCTTATTTTGGGCCTTCAGCCCATCAGAGTGGGGAATTTGGGATACGGGATTCTGATTCCGGCGCCCTGAAAGAGGCGCGACACTCCGGGATCGCGATCACGACGGGTGCCGCCTGTGGCTGGCCGACCACACGATCGAAAACGAGTTGCTCGTGTCGCGGCCCTACAGGCCGCCGGATTCAATGGACGCCCAAAACCCAGGCTGGATAGCCTGGGCTGAGGAATCGCGCACCTTTGGCGCGCAGGGAAAGGATGCCTTATCGGAGGTGAGGGAGGTCACGCGGTGGCGCGGAGCCGCGGAGAAGGCCGGGAGAGAGCGACGACGGAGTGCAGAATTGAACAGGAGGAATCAGGTAGCCTGGGCTGAGGAATCGCGCGCCTTTGGCGCGCCGGGAAAGGATGCCTTATCGGAGGTGAGGGAGGTCACGCGGAGGCGCGGAGACCGCGGAGAAGGCAAGGCGAGAGAGGCGACGGAATGAAGAATTGAACAGGAGGAAACAGAGTTAACAGAGACCTCCTTGCTCAAAAGAGATCTCACCTGCCCGATGCCGCATTCCATCTCCGTTACCCCGTTTAGTTTGATGGGCTCAGGAGGCGTGAGGCTACTTGACGGGGATTTCCGTCTGTTTGGAGGACCAACCGACGCTGGGCACTGCGCCCCAGAACATCCGGACGGACGGAATGTATTTGGTCAGGTTACTGGTCGGCGCCGTGCGGGCGAACACTTGGAAGCGCCAGTTCAGCACGTCCGCGAGGTAAATGGTCTGATTGGGTCCGATGGCCAGGAAATGCGCCCAGGCCATCTGGCCCGGCTGGTGCCCGGGTTCGCCGAAGGCGCCGAGAATCTTGCCGCTCTGATCCAATTCGACAATCCGGTCGTATCCGCCATCGGCCATCCACACATGCTGATCCGGCGTGATAACCAGTCCATAAGGATAACCGATGCCAGTCCATTGCTTGAGGAAATTGCCCTCGGAATCAAAAATTTGAATCCGTTGATTTTCCCGGTCGCCCACATACACGCGGCCGGCTGCGTCCACGGCCACACTATGGGGCAGGTTGAATTCACCGATGGCAGTCCCGTATTTTCCCCAGGACTTAAGGTATTTTCCATCACGATCGAATTTGACCACCCGGGAGTTGCCATAACCATCCGCCACGTAAATATCGCCGTTCCGGGCGAAAGCCACATCCGCCGGCTTGTTGAACAGCCAATTCGCCTCGGCCCCCAGGTTGATCCGTCCCAGCACCAATAAGACCGCGCCGGAAGGGGCCAACTTGAGGACCAGATGACTGCCATCGTCGGTGGTCCAGAGGTTGCCGTCAGGGTCGATGCGCAGACCATGCGGGTGGGAGAAAAGCCCCTCCCCAATGCTGCGCACAAATTTGCCCTTTTCGTCATACTCGGCCAGCATCGGCCTGGTTCGTTGGAACAAAAATATGTGGCCCGGCGCATTCACCGCGACGGCAGAAGTTTCGCCCGCGATCATGTCTTTGGGGAATTTGAAAAAGTTGGTCACGACACGATACGGCAATTCAGGAACGGCTTGGAAGGGGCGGGAGGCAACGGCCGATGCCTGGGCGCAGGCCAGCCGGGGTGATACGGCGATTAATACCAGCACGATTGCCAGCCAGTTTCTCAGGTGCTTGACCGTTCTTGGGGGGCGCATGGTTGTTTGCTTAGCCCAAAACGCCGTGCGAGGCAAGGAGTGCGCAAAAAAGCTCGCGGGCGTGGTGCCCTTTCGGTTTACGGTTTCCGGCCTTCGTCCACTTCCATGTATTCCAACATCGTGACCAAATCATCCCGATGCGCCAGACCGCTTTGAGCTTTGAGTCGTTCCAACACGGGGGTGGCCTTGTCGCGCCAGCCAAATTTTTTCACGAACGCGTTCCAGATCACCAAATCGTAGGTGTCCAGACGCCGACCGTGTTCGTAGCACCATTCCAGAATTTCCTGATCCGTGCCGCCGGCCAACACGCGGGTCCGGAGTTCGGCATAGTCGATCCGCAAAAAGCGGCAGCAAAAGCCGTCCGCGCCCACGGGCAGGCCGAGGTTGGCGTGAAAATCGGGATGGAGTTCGCCGTGGTGGTTCAAGCGAATCTTGTCGAGCATCCGGGGGAACCAACTCACGCCGGCGGTGGTTTCGTAGCCGCTTTTGGGTTTTGTGTTCATGGTTGTGCGATCCGTGTCCGGCCGCCGGAGGCCACGGCGAGACCGACGGCAAAGGGTTACGCCAGAATGAGCCGTTTGGCAATTAGGTTGCGGGCAGGGGCGGGGGGAGAGCCGTTGGGGTTACGTCCCGGAGGGGAAGAAGAAGGGGTTCACGCGGAGGCGCGGAGACCGCGGAGAAGGCCCGGAAGGAAAGGCGACGGAGGGTAGAATTGAACAGGAGGAAACAGAGTTAACAGAGAACCCCCGCGCTCAAATGAGACCTCACCTGCCCGATGCCCTTCGCTCGGAAGCTCCACCCTTCGCGGAGACTGCTTCGGGCGGCAGGTCGGGGGCCAGGGAAGGCGGAACTCTAAACCTTGGGCGACGGTGGGGGTTTGGCGATTGAGTGCCTTGTTACGCACTTTCAGCGCTTGGCGGATGTTTTTGGGGGTGGGTTCCTGGGGCGGCGCGGGGGACGCTTTGCCCCAGGCTATCTTATGTTGGGCCTTCAGCCCATCGGAGGGGGAATTTGGGAGACGAGAGGCACGTTTGAGGAGTGGGTTCAGGGGAAGCGGGTATTGGCGGACGGCGGGTGTTTGGCGGGTGGGTGGGTTGCTACGCACTTTCAGTGCTTGGCGGATGTTTTTGGGGGTGGGTTCCTGGGGCGGCGCGGGGGACGCTTTGCCCCAGGTAATCTTATTTTGGGCTTTCAGCCCTTGGGAGCGGGGAATTTGAGAGACGAGAGGCACGTTTGAGGAGTGGGTGGAAGATGCGGCGGGGAGTGGTTTCAGGGGAAGAGGAGCACGTTGGTGGCCATGGACTTGGCCAGGGCTTTTTCCAAGGCGGCGTCCGGCAACCACATGGCGCTGCCATCGGCCAGGGCGACATTGCCGCCGCCACGATGGAGTTTGCCGGACCAGCGGGCGTTTTGATTGGTGGTCACTTGCAGGATCCCGTTTTGCAAGGTCTGGCGATTGGTGAGGTCGCGATCGCCGGCGAGGAACAGGTTTGAATTGGACTGGCGCGCCTGGAGGCCCACGAAGTAGCTCAAGCGCTGGTTGTTAAAGTCTGAGGTGAAATTAGTCGCGGCGGATCTGGTCCGTTCGGTCGGGCAGATCAGGAGGCTGGTGTACAAAAGCTCGTTCGACAGGGCTTGGAAGTAGCGGTAGGCGTTGCTGGAATCGGCAAAGGCGGGGCCGCCCGCGGTGTTGGTGAAATAGGCCATGGGATATTGGCCGTCATGATCCGACGCCCAGAGTTGAAAGCCCAACGCCACCTGCTTCAAATGAATCAAGCAACCGAATTGGACCGAGTTTTTCCGGCGCGGCACCAATCCTGGAATCAGAATGAGGAGGAGCAGCCCCACGACGGCCATGATCATTACGAGTTCGGGCAGGCTCAGGGCGCGAGCTCGGGGACTGGCGGGGAGGATTTTCATGGGAACAGGAGCCAGTTGGTGACGCCGGAGGCCCGCACCGCCGAATTTAACCCGGAACTGGTCAATTGTTGCACGCTGCCATCGGTCATGGCGATGTTGCCGGCTCCGTGGTGGATTTGGTGGGTCCAGCCGGCCACTCGATTGGTATCCAACAGGAGTAAACCGTTTTTCACCGGCAGGCCATTGGTGATGTTGCGATCCCCCGCCAGGAACATATTGGGGGTGGATTTGCGAGACTGAGCCCAACGAAATAGCTCACGCGGAGATTGTTGAAATCGGAGGTGAAATTGGTCGCGAACTGCCTCTCCCCATCCATGGGACAGAGAAGAATTTTCGCCGAACTGAATTCGTTGGACATGATCTGGAAATAGCGGAAGGCATTGCTGGAATCCGAAAAAGCCGGGCCGCCCGTGGCATTGGTATAGGCAGCCATGGGATACTGCTCGCCATTATCACCGGCCCAGAGACGAAAGGCCAACGCCACCTGCTTCAGATGATTCACGCAATTGATCGGAATTGCCTTAGTTCTTCGCGGCACAACCGCAGGCAGGATAAACACAGCAACGAGTAATCCCACGACCGCCATAATCACCACGAGTTCAGGGAGACTCAGGGCGCGATTCTTTGAGTGAGCGCGGAGAATCTTCATGGGAATACCAGCCAGTTGGTGATGCCGCTATGCAGCATCGCGGTGTTCAACCCGGAACTGGTCAATTGCTGCACGCTGCCATCGGTGAAAGCGATGTTGCCGGCTCCGTGGTGGATTTGGCGGGTCCAGCCGGCCACTCGATTGGTATCCAACAGGAGTAATCCGTTTTTCACCGGCAGGCCATTGGTGATATTGCGATCCCCCGCCAGGAACATGTTCGGATTTGACTCGGCCGCCTGCAGGCCCACGAAATAGCTCAACCGGTGGTTGCTGAAATCCGAGGTGAAATTGACAGCGGCCCGACGCTTCCCATCCTCAGGACACCAAGCGATTTTAGGCTCGCTCAACTCGTTGGACATGACCTGGAAATACCGAAATGAATTACTGGAATCCGCAAAGGCCTGGCCGCCCATGGCATTTGTGTAAACGCCCATGGGATATTGGCCCCCATGATCGGCCCCCCAGACTCGAAAGGCAGATGCCACCTGCTTTAGGTTATTGACGCAATAGATCCGCGGCGCTTTATTTTTCAAGATACCCGAGGGCAATATGAATATTACAAAGAGTAATACCACGACAGCCAAAATCGCCACGAGTTCAGGCAGACTCACGGCGCGATTTCGTGGGGTGGCGGGGAGAATCTTCACGGGAACAACAGCCAGTTGGTGACGCCGCTATGCAGCACCGCGGTGTTCAATCCGGAACTGGTCAATTGACTCACGCTGCCATCGGTTAGGGCGACATTTCCTCCTTCAGGATGCAACTTTCCCAACCAACGGGCGCTTTGATTGGTCGATAACGTCAGCACCCCGTCAAGCGGTCCCGGACCGCTAGTGAGGTCACGATCACCGGCCAGGAGCAGGTTCGGGTTGGATTTGCGCGCTTGCAGGCCTACGAAATAGCTCACGCGCTGGTTGTTGAAATCCGAGGTGAAATTGGTCGCGATCCGTCGGGCCCGGTCTTTCGGGCAGACAAGCAAGACTGGGGTCGATAGCTCGTTCGAAATGACCTCAAAATAGCGGAAGGCATTGCTGGAATCCGCAAAGGCTGGGCCACCGGCGGCATTGGTGTAAAAGGCCATGGGATACCGGTCGCCATTATCACCGGCCCAAATGCGGAATGCAAACGCCACTGACTTCAGTTGATTTCCACAAACGATCCTCAATACTTTACTTTTATCGGTGCCGGCGGGCATAATTAACATCGCAGCAAGTAATCCCACGACCGCGATAATCACGATGAGTTCAGGCAGACTCACGGCGCGATTTCGTGGGGTGGCGGGGAGAATCTTCATGGGAATACCAGCCAGTTGGTCGTGCCATCGTGCGGGAGGCGCAGGTCGAGCGGTTCATTGCGCATCATCGCCACGCTGCCATCCACGAGGGCGACATTCCCCTGCCCCGCGTGGTTCTCCTTGGTCCAGATGACACTTTGGCGATAGGTCAAACCGAGCAACCCATTCCGCACCGGCTTTCCGTCGGTCAGGTGGCGGTCGCCGGCCAGGAACATCTCCGGCCGGGATTGGTCTGCATTCAGGCCGATGAAATAGCTCACCTTGTTGCGATCGATATCGGCCAGAAAATTGGTGGCGGCAGTCCGTCCCGGATCCGAAGGGCAAATCACGATTTTCGGCGTGCTCATTTCATTCGACATGACCTGGAAGTAATGGAACTGGTTGCTGGAATCCGGCCACAACGGCTGGCCGGAATCGCTGATGTAAAAGGCCATGGGATATTTGTCGTCGTTATCACCGGCCCAAATGCGAAAGGCGAGGGCAACTTGTTTCAGATTATTCACGCAATTGATCCGCGGGGCTTGGCACTGGCAGCGGCTGAAACTGGGCAAAATGACAGCAATGAGCAGCAACAGGATGAAGACGGCCACCAAAACCTCCACCATGCTCAGAGCGCGCTCCCGGCCGGCTGAAATCCTGGGTTTCATGGGAATAGCAGCCAGTTGGTGACGCCGGAATGCAGCACCGCGGTGTTCAATCCGGAACTCTTCAATTGCTGCACGCTGCCATCGGTTATGGCGATGTTGCCCGCTCCGTGATGGATTTTGTGGATCCAACCGGCGACCCGGTTGGTGTCCAACCGGAGTAATCCACCCAATATCGGCAAGCCATTGGTGATGTTGCGATCGCCGGCGAGGAACATGTTTGGGTCCGACTCGTCCGCTTGGAGGGCCGCAAAATAGCTGATGGTTTGCGGACCAAAATCACCGGCAAAATTGGTGGCGGACCGAACCTGCTTATCGTCGGGACAAACCAGGTTGGTCAGGGATTTCACCGAGTTCGACAAAACCTGGAAGTAGCGGAAGAGGTCACCGCTGGCGAGCCATCGGGGGCCGCCGGCCCGATTGGTGTAGAATTTCATCGGATACAGCTCCCCATGATCTCCCGCCCAGGTCCGGAACCCCAACCCCACCTCCTTCAAATTGCACACACAAACAATCCGGGTCGCACGGCTGTGGCACTGGGCGAAGTAGGGTAGAATCAAAACGAGCAGCCCGAGCAAAACCACCACCCCGACAATGACCTCAACGAAAGTCAGGGCCCGTGAGTGGTGGGGCGCCAATTTGATTTTCATTTCCCCAAAGCTCCTGAGAGTTTACCGCCAGACGGATCCGGATAGCTCAAACAAGTGATTCTGATCAAAAGGTACCACTCCGCAGGCAGCCGTCAACCTGCAACGGTCCTAGCAAAACTCCCCAACCTCCCGGCGAATTGAAGATCAGGGTTGCCAATCGAGCGCCCGGGAGCCGCGCGCCTCGGCACTGGCCAGCGCCGAGGGTGGCGGGGGAGCGGGCTTCAAGGCGGGCAGCAGCAGGTCCATCATTATGGGGGCATTGCGTTTCGGCAATTTCACCATCCGGCCGTTGACGCGTTCCACATGACCATCGGCGAAAAGTTGATCCCCCTTCAAACCGTGCACTTCCCGGGTCCAACCGGCGGGATTATCGGCATTTAAACGCACCAAGGCCCGGGCCGAACTGCCGGCGGGGAGGATATTCCGATCGCCGGCGAGGAGCGAATTCGGCAGCGAAACGTCGGCGTTGGCGCCGACGAAATAGCTGACGTTTTGGTTGCCCAGCGACGAGAAATCCCCGGCGACCGCGCGAGCCCGGTCGGCCGGGCACACCAGGACGGCGGGGTTGGCGAGTTCATTGGAGAGCGCCTGGAAATGTGCGTAGGCCAGGTAGGAATCGCCATGCGCGAGATAGGAGGCGGTCAAAATCTCGTAGGTGCCGCCGGAGTTGGTGGAGACGTCCATGGGGAAGCTGTCCCCGTGATCCGGCAGGAATGAATGAAAGGCGATGCCGACCTGCCGCAGATTGGAGAGACAGCGCACGCGGCGCGCCTTGTCGCCTGAGCGGACGAGGGTGGGCACGAGCAGCATGGACAGGAAGCCGACAATGCTGATCACCGCCAGCATCTCCAGCAATGTAAAAGCCATCCGCCCAGGTTTGCCCGTTTTCATCCGCACATGGTTTCAGAGGCACTCAAGCAAATCTGATGCCATACCAGAGCAGGCCTTATTTAGCAGGAAACTGGCTCGATGCGGGTGCCACGCACGCATTCAGCGTGAAATCTACGCGCTGAGGACCGGAAGCCAGCCTTTGGACTCCTGATCCCAGACTGGGATCTTGGGAACGTGGAAAGTGGATCACACCACCTCTCACCTGCCCTCCGCCATTCGGAATGGCAGCGAGGGAGAAGAGGGCTGGTCGGCCATGGTTGCGGGCCACACAATTTCCCTGGCCCCAGGAGTCCGAGGCTAGCATTTCCGCTGCGGCGCCCTCCAGCTTCGGACGAGTCGCCCCGAGTCAGGATGTCGGCGACGACATGGGCAGGTTGGTGTTTGGCTCAGAGCCGAGTTTGCCACAACCACCTTCATATAGGTTGGCGGGATTTAACGATGGAAACCCAAGGTAGGCGCTCGTGCCTCGCGCCAACCGTTGGACTCGCGGGCACAACACCTTTGGTGTTGGGGATAGGAGGCCGGGTTATTTGCGTCCGTTTTTGGTGCAGCCTGAGGACTCTACTAGGAGGCTCCGCACAGCCGCAAGAATTCGGCCTCGTCGATGACCGGGACGCCCAGCTTTTGCGCCTTGTCCAATTTGGACCCTGCCTCCTCGCCGGCCACCACGTAGTCGGTTTTTTTGCTGACGCTGCCGCTCACTTTGCCGCCCCGGGCCTCGATCCGGGCGGCCGCCTCTTCCCGTTTCAAAGTTGGTAAGGTGCCGGTCAGCACGAAGGTTTTCCCCGCGAACGGCCCGAGGGCCGCGGCGGGTTGGTACAAGGCCGATTGGAAATTCAACTCGGACTTCCGCAAGCGTTCGATCAACTGGCGGTTGCGGGGGTCGCCGTGCCATTGGACCAGGCTCAAGGCGATGACTTCGCCGATGTCCTCGACGGAGGTCAACTCGGGCACTTTGGCGGCGAATACCTCATCGAGCGTGGCAAACGAGCGGCCCAGGGCTTTGGCCACGCTGGCACCCACATGGAGGATGCCAAGGCCGAAAATCAATCGCCACAAGTCGCGGGATTTGCTGGCGGCCACCCCGGCGAGAAAGTTCTTCGCCGATTTCTCGCCCATGCGTTCCAGCCCGGTCAACTGCTCCAAGGTCAGGGTGTAGAGGTCGGCCGCATCCCGGACGAGGCCCTGGCTCACCAATTGACGAACCAGCACCTCGCCGCCGCCTTCGATGTCCATCGCCCCGCGGGCGCACCAATGCTCCAGGCGACCCCGGATCTGCGCGGGACAATCGGTATTCGGGCAGCGCCAGGCCACGCCCGCTTCGCCGTCCGCCAGGCTCTCCGAGCGGGTGACGCGGGAGCCGCATTCCGGGCAGACGGTGGGGAACACGAACTCGCGCTCCGTGCCCGTGCGGCGCGCCAGCACGACCCCCACGATGGCGGGAATCACTTCACCGGCCTTTTCCACAATCACCAGGTCGCCAATCCGGATATCCTTGCGGCGCAACTCGTCCTCGTTGTGCAGGGTCGTGCGGCTGATGGTGCTGCCAGCGAGGAAGACCGGTTCCAATTCCGCCACGGGCGTCAGCACACCCGTGCGGCCCACCTGAATGGAAATGTCCCGGAGCCGGGTCTGCGCCTGTTCCGGGGCGTATTTGTAAGCCATGGCCCAGCGGGGTGCTTTCGAGGTCACGCCGGCCCGGGCGCGGAGGGCGGTGGAATTCAGTTTGATGACGGCGCCGTCGGTTTCATACCGGAAGCCATGGCGAACCTGGTCCAAGGCGTCGATGGCCGCGAGCAAATCATCGGCGGAGGCGACGGACCAGACTTTTTCCGGCGTGCGGAACCCGGCGGCTTGCAACCAGGCGAGAGATTGCGTGTGCGTCGCGGGCGGTTCCGCGCCACGAAACTCACCCAGACCGTAAAGGACGATGTCCAGGGACCGTTTGGCGACCTGCCGCGGGTCCAGTTGCTTTAAGGAGCCAGCGGCGGTATTGCGCGGATTGGCATACAATTCCTCGCCGGCGGCGGCGCGTTCTTCATTCAGCCGGGCGAACGCGGCTTTGGGCAAGTAAACTTCCCCGCGGATTTCCACCAAGTCGGGCTGGGGCTGCGCGGCGGAATGCAAACGGGTCGGCAAACTGCGGATGGTGCGCAGATTGGCGGTGACATCATCGCCGGTGGTGCCGTCGCCCCGGGTGGTGCCCGTCACGAGCACGCCCTTTTCGTAAACCAGATTGATGGCCACGCCGTCCACCTTGGGTTCCACCAGCCAATCCAACGTCTCGCCCGGGAGGAGCTTTTGCAGGCGGGTCACAAATTCCCGGACCTCCACCTGGGAATAGGTGTTGTCCAGGCTCATCATGGGGGTGAGATGGCGGACGGGAGTGAATTCCGTCAAGGGCTGGCCGCCGACCCGCTGCGTGGGTGATTCGGGCGTGCGGAGCGCCGGATACTGGGTCTCCAGATCCACCAATTCCCGGTAGAGGAGGTCGTATTCCCGGTCGGTGATGGACGGCTTGTCCGCCACATAATAGGCATGGTCATGCCGCCGGATTTCCTCCGCCAACCGGTCGTGGCGCGCTTGGGCTTCACTTTGCATCATGGCCCAAATATCGTAGCGATTGGCGTCCCGGTTTAACAGCCAAAACCAGACCTGCCGGCGCGGCGGGCGGTCCGGCGTTGACACCTTTTGCCCGCCGCCGCATGGTGGCGGCACCTGAATTCACATGCGCTCCCGATTCGCTTTGTTGCTGCTGCTCATACTGCCGTTGGCAGTGCGCGCAACGCCCGCGACCAAACCGCCGCCGAACATTTTGTTTATCATCGCGGACCAGTGGCGGGCCCAAGCTTTTGGCTTTGCCGGTGATCCCAATGTGCACACGCCGCATCTGGATCGTCTGGCAGGCGAGGCGGTTAATTTCACCCAGGCCGTGGCGGGCACGCCGGTATGCTCCCCCACCCGCGCCTCGCTGCTCACCGGGCAGCGTCCGTTGACGCATGGGGTGTTTATCAATGACGTGCCGTTGAATCCCGCCGCGGTGACCCTGGCCAAAGTATTGGGAAGCGCGGGTTACCAGACGGGCTGCATCGGGAAATGGCATGTGGACGGAAACGGCAGCCGCTCGATTTTCATCCCGCGCGAGCGGCGGCAGGGATTTGAGTATTGGAAGGTGCTGGAATGCACCCATGAGTACAACCATTCCCGCTATTTCGCGGACACGCCGGAGGCGCTGGTTTGGGAGGGTTATGATGCGCAGTCCCAAACGCGGGACGCCCAGGAGTATTTACGTAGACGGGCGCAAACGAACGCGCCCTTCCTGTTGTGGCTCGCCTTCGGGCCGCCCCACAATCCGTATGAAACCGCCCCGGCCAAGTACCGGGCGATGTATCGACCGGAGGAAATTCAGCTGAGACCCAATGTTCCCGAATCCGCCCGGGCCAAAACCCGCCGGGAATTGGCCGGTTACTATGCGCATTGCACCGCGCTGGATGATTGCATCGGGGAGTTG
The DNA here is from genome assembly GCA_903918755.1 of uncultured Pedosphaera sp. Classification (GTDB taxonomy): domain Bacteria; phylum Verrucomicrobiota; class Verrucomicrobiia; order Limisphaerales; family Pedosphaeraceae; genus CAIXFN01. Next base: position 163,078 of record CAIXFN010000073.1, on the reverse strand, counting down.
CTGGAGACATTGGCCCAAACCGGGTTGGCGACGAACACGATCGTGGTGTTCACTTCGGATCATGGAGACATGCTGGGATCCCAGAATCAGCAACGCAAACAGCGTCCCTTTGATGAATCGGCCCGGGTGCCGCTGCTCGTGCGGCTGCCGGCGGATCTGGGCATCGCCCCTGCCCGGCTGGACGCCACGATCAACACCGAGGATATCATGCCCACGCTGCTGCGACTGGCGGGATTGGCGGTGCCGCCGAGTGTGGAAGGATTGGATTTCAGCGGGACGCTGCGCGGCGGGGTGGATCCCTCCGGCGGCGCCACGGTGGTGCGGTGCGTTGCGCCGTTCGGCGAATACACCCGCAAAGTGGGCGGCCGCGAATACCGGGCGGTGCGAACAGCCCGCCATACCTATGCACGGGATCTCAAGGGCCCCTGGTTGCTTTACGACAACGTGGCCGATCCGTTCCAACTCCACAACCTGGTTGGCGAACCGGGATCGGCGCAACTCCAGGCGGACATGGAAAAACTGCTGCAGGCCAAACTGGCGGCGCAGCATGATGAGTTTCGGTCGGGTCCGGATTACGTGAAGCAGTGGCATTACCAAGTCGGACCGGATGAGACCATGCCAGTGGCGCCCTGAGGAAGTGGGGCGGTCCAGTCGCGATTTGATTTCGCGAATTCCTTGATTTTCCGGTTGACCCCGGTTCCCGGATCGTGCTCTCGTACTTCACCAACACAAAGCCATGCTCCGTCATATGATTTTTAAACGTCGTTCCCTGTTTCCGCTCATTCTCGGCCTGACGCTGGCCCTCGCCAACCGCAGCCAGGTGGGTCGGGCGCAAACCGCCGCCGCGGGCGATCACCCCGGCACTTCGGGCAATCCGGTTTTTCCCGGTTGGTATGCCGATCCGGAAGGGGCAGTCTTTGCCAAGCAGTTCTGGATTTTCCCCACCTACTCCGCCAAATACAACGAACAGACCTTTTTTGACGCGTTCTCCTCGCCCGACCTAGTAACCTGGACCAAGCACCCGCATGTTTTTGGCACCAACGAAATTACCTGGGCGAAGCGGGCGATGTGGGCGCCTTCCGTGGTGGAAAAGGGCGGGAAATATTATTTCTTTTTTGGCGCCAACGACATCCAGAATGACCGGCAGACCGGCGGCATCGGCGTGGCCGTGGCGGACCGGCCCGAAGGCCCATATGCGGACCTGATCGGCAAACCGCTGGTGGACCGTTTTCACAATGGCGCCCAACCGATCGATCAGTTCGCCTTTCACGATGCCGACGGCAAATACTACCTCATTTACGGCGGTTGGCGGCATTGCAACATCGTGCCGTTGCGGGATGATTTCCGCGGTTTGGGGACCTTTCCGGATGGAACCGATTTCAAGGAAATCACGCCAGAAGGTTATGTGGAGGGCCCGTTCATGTTCATCCGCCACGGCAAGTATTACCTGATGTGGAGCGAGGGCGGCTGGACGGGGCCCAATTACTCGGTGGCCTACGCGATCGGCGATTCGCCGCTAGGGCCGTTCAAGCGGATTGCCAAAATTCTGCAGCAGGATCCCGCGGTGGCCACCGGAGCCGGGCATCATTCGGTCATCCAAGCCCCGGGGCGTGATGAATATTACATTGTCTATCACCGCCGCCCGTTGGGCGAAACGGACGGGAACCATCGAGTGGTGTGCATTGAGCGGATGGAATTCGATGAACAGGGCCAGATCAAACCCGTGAAAATTACCTTCGCGGGAGTGGCTCCCGTTAAACCCTAGTGGGATGCCTGCGGGATGCGATTTCCGGTAATCGCGTCCCGACGCAACGAGTTTCGCATGCCTTCAACCCCAAGCAAGAAACCGCTGGGTTACGCGTGGGCAGTCGTGGCGCTGTTGTTTCCGGTGGCGCTGTTGAACTACCTGGATCGCCAGATGCTGGCGACCATGAAGTCCTCGATGGTCGCCGATATTCCGAGCATTGCCAACCAGGCGGATTGGGGGCTGGTGCTGGGCTCGTTCAAGTGGTCCTATGCGCTCCTGAGCCCGTTCGGCGGCTACCTGGCAGATCGGGTGGGCCGCCGGCCGGTGATCACCGGGAGCCTCTTCGTCTGGTCCGCCGTCACGTGGTGGACCGGCCACGTGAGCACCTTCCACGAACTTCTGGCCGCGCGCACTTTGATGGGGCTAAGTGAGGCCTTTTATTATCCGGCCGCGCTGGCACTGGTCGCGGATTGGCACCCCAACAGCACCCGCTCGCGCGCGATGGGGGTACACCAAACGGGCATTTACCTCGGGCAAATCCTGGGAGGATTCGCAGGATACGCGGCGGACTCCGCCGCGCTGGGCTGGCGTTGGGTGTTTTCGTTGTGTGGGCTGATCGGGATCGGGTACGCCCTGCCCCTCTTCGCCCTGCTCCGGCCGTCCAACCGGCCCGTCCCCAATTCCCCGGAGCCGCTCCCGCCCGCGACGCGTGGCGCCTTCCGGGGGCTGTTGACCAACCGCAATTTCCTCCTGCTGATCCTCTACTTTACGCTTCCCGCCATTGCCGGATGGATCGTGCGGGATTGGATGCCGGCGATTTTGCGGGATAAATTCGGTCTCGGCCAGGGTCGCTCAGGGGTGAGTGCCGTGCTGTTTGTGCAAATCTCGGCGATCCTGGGGGTGCTGGTGGGAGGAACGCTGGCCGATCGCTGGTCCCGCACGAGTGCGCGCGGTCGCATTTTTACGAGCGCCCTGGGCACCCTGCTGTTCCTGCCCGCGCTGCTGAGCGTGGGCCTCTCGGGTACGCTCCCGGTTGCCCTCACTGGTTTGGTGCTGTTTGGCTTTGGCTGGGGTTGCTTTGATTGCAACAACATGCCGATCCTCTGCCAGATCACGCGGCCGGAATGGCGGGCCACCGGCTATGGCCTGCTCAACCTGGTCAGCCTCAGCTGCGGCGGCTTGGGGGATTGGGGCTTCGGCATCCTGCGCGACCACCGGGTGCCGCTACCGCTCATCTTCGGTGTCTTTGCCTCCATCGCGCTGGCCTCGGTCCTGATCGTGCTCCAGATCAAGCCCCGCGCATCCGCAGACGCCTAGACATCATCCGAATAGCCGCCGCCATCGGATTGCAAATTGTTCAGAATCGTGATTTTTTGCCAGGTTTTCCGCGACAGGCTGGTGGTCAAATCCTCGATCTGGTCGACGGCTCCCAGGACCACCTCGTCGTCGTACTTCTGCACGTAAAGCGCCGCAATTTTGCCAATCAGCGACGACATTTCGCTGCAATAATCCAGGTAGCGGGCCAATTCAAAGCGCGTCATCGTGCGCGGGGGCGAGGAAGCGGTGCGGGTGGCCAGACCGGTGATGGTCGCGGGATCCTTGGTCAATTGGTGCATGTCCACGATGTGAACCAGCGAGCGCAATTCGTGCAATAATTTGAGCGCCCGATTGCGCTTGATGCGCACCTCGAGGGTGAACAGGAAAAAGATGGCGCCGCCAATCAGCAGCACCGTGTTCAACGCGGCATCGAGAGCCTGCAAAAATTCGGAAAAACGGTCGATTTGAGTGGAAATTTTGACGTGCATGGCAATCCAGCCAATCACGAAGAGGAAAGTCAACACGAGCAAACCGATGCCACACCGCAAGGGCAACAAGGGCCGGGAAATGGCGGCCGAATTCACGGCCGCCTGTTCGGCAATCCGCAACAACTCGCCGGCCACCCCCACGAGATTGGCGTCGGGAAAGCGTTCCTGAATCCGGCTGCGCAGCAACCGGACCGTCGCAACGATCTTCCCGGGATCAAGGCTCCGATACACGCCGGGGACAATTGGCAATCCACCCGGCCTGTGTCAAGCCGGCAGAATGTTTGCAGGGGCTCGCCTCCCCTTGCGGCGAGCGGTGGCCCTGAAGCCGCCCCCTTTTCCGTTGCCCGCGAGGAATCCGGGAAACGGGCTTTGCTCCAAAATTAGCCTTGCCTTCTCCCAGGCGATCTGCAAATGCTCATTCCGAAACACGCGGGTGTGGTTCAATGGTAGAATGTGGCCTTCCCAAGGCTGAGACGAGGGTTCGATTCCCTTCACCCGCTCCAGCCTCCGCTCGGAGAGTTAAGGTTGGCAGGCCAGCCTTCGAACCGGGTGCTGCAGCTGACAGGGCAACCTTCCCAAGGCGAGACTACGATCTGCAGGCCATTCGTAATCAACGACTTGCGAAGAAGCGCAAGCAAGTCTCCTTTCCAAAACAATTTCTGTTCCGCGCAATTACAGGCCAAAAAGCTTCAAATTCTGACGGGTCGCGCTATTCTCGCCTTCGCGATGCCAACGCGTTTTCAGGAAATCTATCCTTCAGAGCTACTGCTCGCGCACGCTGGTCCAAGCTGCCGGTGCGGGAGTCAGGGCAAAGCTCCAAAAAAAGCCAAAGCAACTCGTAAACCAAAACCTGATTATGAAGACAGCATTGGTCACCGGCGCAAACCGTGGGATCGGCCTGGCAATCGTTGCCGGACTGGCAAAACACCCGGACATCAAAGTCTTGCTTGGCAGCCGAAATCTCCACAATGGAGAAAAATCGACGGCAGGCATCAAGGGCAACGTCGTGGCGGTGGAGTTGGATTTGTCGGATCAGGCCCAACTCCAAAAGCAATACGCCACGATCGTCGCAGCGCATGGCGCAGTGGACATTCTCGTCAACAACGCCGGTGTTTTGAAGGAGGGCAATTTGTTGGAATTATCGGAAGAAGCGTTCCAATCCTCGCTACGCATCAACTTCCTGGCTGCGTTTGATTTGATTCGTTTGGCCGTGCCGGGAATGATCAAGCGCCGTTACGGACGCATCGTTAATGTTTCATCTGGTTGGGGCTCATTTGCGGAAGGCCTGACCGGGCCGGCGGCATATTCGATCAGCAAGGCGGCTTTAAATGCGCTGACCCTTTCACTCGCAAAAGACCTGCCGTCCAATGTCAAAGTAAACAGCATGTGTCCCGGCTGGGTGCGAACCCGCATGGGCGGCGAAGGCGCGACTCTTTCGCCTGAACAAGGCGCGGACACCGCCATCTGGCTCGCAACTTTGCCGGAAAATGGCCCAAGCGGCGGTTTTTTTCGCGAACGCAATTTGATTGAATGGTAATGAACTCAAAAAGAAGAGTTTAGGGAATTGACTACTCAACTTTACGCCTTTCTTTAGCACTATCCAAGTTGGCTAAATCCACAAGATGGGCGCACGAATCGGCTTTAAGTTGATTCATTAACCGAATTCATTCCCGAGCGGAAAACGGCCGACAATCCGGAAGCACCTTTTCGGGATATAGGGTAATCACCCGATACCAATTCGCAACCCGGCTGTGGCACGCTTTACAAATAAGGAAAAAATCGCACTTATCGGTTCCGGCAACATCGGTGCCAATTTTGGCCGCCACTTTAAGTCCTAGTACAAGGTCACTGGGGGATCGAGTAATCCCGAGCAGACCCGCAAGGAACTCCCGGGTACCCGAACACCGTCGCCATGAGGTCCACGATATGGAGAATTTGAAAGGATTTTTATTTTGAGCAACAAAACAGTAGCCGATTCACTCGTGGACACGCTGGTGGCGGCGGGTGTGAAAAATATCTTTGGTCTGGCCGGAGATTCGCTCAACGGGATCACCGACTCCTTGCGCACGCGCGACAACATAAGATGGGCGGGCGTGCGGCACGAGGAAACCGCGGCTTTCGCCGCCGGCGCAGAGGCACATTTGACGGGGAAACTTGCCGTGTGTGCCGGAAGCTGCGGGCCGGGCAATTTACATTTGATCAACGGACTATACGATTGCCATCGCAGCCGCGTGCCGGTGCTGGCGATCGCGGCGCACATTACCAGCGAGGAAATCGGCAGCAACTTTTTTCAGGAAACGCGACCCGAGAGCCTGTTCCGCGAATGTAGTCATTATTGCGAACTGGTTTCGCAGCCGGAGCAGATGCCGCGCGTTTTGGAGATCGCCATTCAAACCGCCATCTCGAAACGCGGGGTCGCCGTCATCGTGCTGCCGGGAGACGTCGGCTTTCGTGCCGCGTCATCCAGCCGGCAACCACGAATTCATTTTGACGAACCCAAGCCCACCGTTCGTCCGTCAGACGAAGAAATCGTCCGGCTCGCCGGCATTTTGAACCAGGCGGAACGCGTGACTATTTTGGGTGGGGCCGGGTGTGCGGGCGCCCACGCTGAATTGATGGCAGCAGCAAACGTGTTGAAATCGCCCGTCGTCCACACCCTCCGCGGGAAGGAGTTCATCGAATACGACAATCCGTTTGACGTGGGCATGACCGGGCTGCTTGGATTTACCTCCGGCTATCACGCGATGATGAATTGCGACACGCTGCTCATGCTCGGCACGGATTTTCCGTATCAGCAATTCTATCCTGAGTCCGCGACGATTGTGCAAGTGGATCTCCGCGGCGAACAGATCGGCCGGCGAACACGCGTGGACCTCGGCCTCGTGGGTGACGTCAAGGCCACCCTCGCAGCGTTGCTGCCTCAGCTCACACCGAAAAAGGCTAGCGCCCATTTGGACGATTCGGTGAAAGACTACCAATCCGCGCGCAAAGGACTTGATGACCTGGCAACGGGCGAGCCGGGACGCAAACCGATTCATCCACAATACCTCACCCGGGTGCTGGACGAAGTGGCGGCAAAAGATGCCATTTTTGCCTGCGACGTGGGCACGCCCACCGTTTGGGCGGCGCGCTATTTGACGATGACTGGGCAGCGGAGATTGCTCGGTTCGTTCAACCACGGCTCGATGGCGAACGCGCTGCCACAAGCCATCGGTGCGCAAGTTTCACATCCAGGCCGGCAGGTCGTCACGCTATCTGGTGACGGTGGGATTGCGATGCTGATGGGCGATTTGTTGACGCTGCGTCAATTGCGATTGCCGGTGAAAATAATTGTCTTCAACAACAGTTCCCTTGGTTTCGTTGAACTCGAAATGAAAGCGGCGGGAATTTTGGAATTTGCAACCGATTTGGTAAACCCGGATTTTGCGAAGATGGCGGAAGCGGCTGGCGTGCTCGGATTGAAGGCGGAAACACCGGAACAGGTGCGCCCAATGCTGCTCCAGGCGCTCCAACATGACGGCCCTGCACTGGTGGAAGTGGTCGTTAATCGCCAGGAACTTTCCATGCCGCCGACAATCACTCTTGCGCAGATGAAAGGGTTCAGTCTTTACCTGATCAAAGCGATCCTGGATGGGCGGGGCTCGAAAATTCTCGATCTCGCAAAAACGAACCTCCTGCGGTGAGCGGAGCAATCAGCCGCTTGCGAGGCAAACCGTTGCAAAACCACCGATACGGTGGCATGACGCTCCAGCAACCCGTCAGGTGCGCGGTAGCGCTGGACATCGGACGGAAGCACGCGGGAATCGTGTTGGGGTTTGGTAACACCGCCGCCCAGGCCAGCTCATTCGTCTCGTCCGTGGTGTTCGGTTACCTCGTGCAGCATTTCGGCAGCGACAGCGCTCCCTTCGTGCCGATGGTGGCGCTGCTGGCGATCGGCACCTCTCTGTGGACGCAAATCGACCCGACGCGGGAAATTTTCACCCAAGCCGATTCCCTGGCCGAGTCTGACCAATACCGCCGGCAGGGCAGCGTGCTTCGCCGAGATGGAGCGCCCAGGTGGGGCTACTGGTCCCAGTCGGCAATTACAAAGTCACGCCGATCGTTCGGAGCCACTTCTCCACCAAATCGGGCCACTCCGTAATCGGAAAGCTGGTGCGCCGCAACCCAAAGGCGTGCCCTCCCTCCGCATAAAAGTGGAGCTCAACGGGGACCCTGGCATTACGGAGCGCGAGGGAGTAAACCATCGAATTTCTGACATCGTCCACCGGGTCATTCTGAGCCTGCAAAAGAAATGTGGGGGGCGTGTTGCTGGTGACAGTGATGTTCGGATTCAATCCCAGACTCCTGGTGTTGGCCCAGGACTCAGGTCCGTCGGGATACCAGGGCGAAAGGTGCCCAGGATAAAGTGCGATGGCAAAGTCCGGGCGACAACTTGCCCGGTCAGCGGCATCCACCGTCGGATAGGTGCGCTGGTCGAAATGCGTGCTGATCGCCGCCACCAAATGGCCACCAGCGGAAAACCCGATGACGCCAATTTTTTTCGGATGAATGCCCCACTCGCCGGCGCGAAACCGGACGAGGCCGAGCGTCCTTTGGGCATCCTGCAAAGCCAGGGGCGACTCACGATACCGCCCGACCTTCGGGGTGGGCGCACGATATTTCAGCAGCACGCCCGTGATCCCCTTGGAGGCCAGCCATTCACAGATCTCGGTTCCTTCGAGATCAATCGCCAACTCGTGATAACCCCCGCCCGGGAACACGATCATGGCCACACCCGTATTTGTGCCTTTGGGCGAATACACCGTCAGAGTGGGCTGCGTCACGTTCCCGACCGACACCCACGGCCGCCCGGCGATCAAGGTCTTGCTTACGACGAGGCGTTCTGGGCCGGGGGCCGGTTGCGCATCAGGAGCCGCTCCCGGCCAGATGGGAATCTGCGTCCGCCCTTCAGAGGGCCGCCATGCGTTGGTCTGAGCGCTGAGGCGAGCCAGCGCAAACAAAAGCAAAGAGACCAGAATACAGGTTCTCATGGTTGCATTTGAGCGTGTGGCAACCGTGCGGTTAACCCAAGAATATTCGTTCGGCGGTGAGCTTCTGCCCCGGGAAAGCCGCTGCAGAATCGGGGGCCGACAAGTGCTCGATTCCTCTGGGTAAGCTGTTCTCATACGGCCAATCATACGACTGCGCTTTCCGAGTAAATGCCGTTCCAGATGCTCCGTCCTGGTCTGGGGCGTTGCGGTGGGAGGCTGAATGACGGAGAAATTGGCGGAGAAAACAACTTGAAATTCGATGTAGTCAGGATGAAAATTGCTGGGTCTCGGACGAGGATAAAAGCCCTCGTTTCCTGATATGCCAAGAATCACGACACAAAATAAAATCGCGCTGCATGAGTTCAGCGCGCGGTTCGGGGGACCGCTGTGGGGAGCAACCCCATGTCGGCGCACTGCAAAATCGCCCAGATCCCGGCATGTGAGCTCAGCGTGCCGGAGCAGACTGCCGAAAGTGGAAAACTCACAAGCCTGCCCTGGCTCCCGAAGACCGTAAACTTGAAGAGCCTAATCCATCTTGAAAAGACACGATTCGCCGGCGGCAAAGCCGCTCGACAGCTCTCCTAAAGGGATTACCTCAATTAATTTGAACCCACCCGGTTTTCCCGAACAAATGTCCAGGTGCGAATTTCTCAACCTTTAGAGGCAAATATTGTTTTAAGAACGTCAGACTGATTACCAATACAAGGAAGCAGCGATTGCTGGCAACGGACGCACTGTGTTCCAGCGCATATATTATGAAGACCCCTTTTTTGGCGAGTGGACATTGCCCATGGAGAGGCCCAACCCGAAACCTCCACGGTGAGGCGCGATAACTAACCTGTTATGTTAACACTTTTGGATCACAAGGCCGCTCCTTGTTTACACACATTGGCGAAATCAAGCACATGAAGCAAAAAGCAAAGGCGCAAGCACGCCCAAACTCGATCATGGTGCTGGGCATTGGTTCCTTCGCCCACAGCACCACGCAAATTCTCAAGGAAGATGGCGCCGCAGTGGCTACTTACCTGACGCGCGATTACGGTCACTTCCCTCCCAGCCTGACAGGACCAACGTTCAGTCGCGTTAAAGTCCCCAATCCATGCAGCCTGACAAAGAAGCGGAACATCAATCTGATGATTCCCATGTCCATCGATTGGGCACAAATGGATTGGAAGGACGAATTGCTGGATTCCGGCGTACCCATTTTCGGAGCGACCGGTGAAGGCATGCGTATCGAACGGGAGAGGGACTTTGCCCGCGACCTGTGCCGGGATTTCCACATCCCGGTTCCAACCGCATTTGTCGCGGCCAACCAATTGGCGGCGGAGCGCATCGTCAAAAAGCGTCCCCGTCCGTACGTCATCAAAAACCCATTGTGTTCACCCAACAGCCCAGTGCAGACAATTGTTTGCGAAACGGTGGCAGAGACCCGGGCCTGGCTCAAGCGGGTCAACTATGCGGAGGGCGTTTTTCTGCAGGATTACCTCGGTCGGGCAGAGATTGGGCATATCGCTTTGGTCAGTGCCGGAGAAGTCTATTCCGTCGCCACCAACCAGGAATACAAACGTGCTTTCGCGGGAGACATGGGTATAGTGGCGGGCGCCCCGCTGGGCGGGATCGTGGAGCTGGATCCGAGCGATAAATACGGCCTGGCCCGGGAATTGATCCTCCCTTTGCGGCCATGGTTTCGTGAAGTTGGCTTTCATGGTCCCATTCAGGTTACTGCCGTTCGCCATCGCGATCGCTGGCGGGTAATCGAGTACAACATCCGCATTGGGGTGACTTCGGGCGCGATGATCTTGCGACTACTGGAAAATCCGTTGGAAATTGTCTTGGCCACGGCAGGCAATAAGCCATTAAATCTCCGTTTCAAGGCCGGACTCCAATTTGGGTGTTCCATCACACTCGCCGGGTATGGCTATCCCTACACTCAGGTCAGCGGCCCGTCCATGCCCGTGGAAATGATAAATTCCATCGATCCTGATTGTGATCTTTGGTGGAACCAGGTCATGCTTGAGGCCACGGGCAAAATGGTGAGCGACGGGCAGCGCATTGCCGATGTGATTGGCTTTGCTGGCACCGTGGAAGACGCGATGGCAAAGGCCCTGGGGAACATCCGAAAGATTCGCAGCCTGGGCAGTTACTTCCGGGCGGACATTGGCCAGAGTTTGTGGCCACCGGGAAGGCCCGCAGCGGGGAAGGTCCATTCCAAGTCATGAATCCCCGGGAAATCCCCAGTTATGAAACGGAGCCGATGCCTAACCTCTTAATTTCGGACCATCCCACGCGATCAGCCTGGATCGAAATCGACATTGGCCGCCTTCGAAACAATCTGGCGATGCTGACCAAACATAAACCAAAGGGAGTGCATTTCCTCTCGGTGGTGAAGGATGCCGCTTACGGGCATGGCGCCCTGCCCGTGGCGCGGGCGGCCCTCGCCGCCGGGGCCGCATTCCTGGCATTGACCACACTGGAGGAGGCAGATGCTTTGCGCAGGGCGGGAATCCGTTGCCCAATTTTGATGTTGGGGGAACGCGAGGAGTCGGAACTGCCCTGGTGCGTGGAGCACAATCTTACGATTTGCGTCAGCGAGCCCAAGGTTGTGGCAGCGCTGGCAAAACTGGCAGCCGAGGCGAACCGGCGCCTGCCCGTGCATTTGAAAGTCAACACGGGCATGAACCGCTATGGCATCAGGTGGACGGAGGCACCCGCGCTGGCGCGCTTGATCGACAACTATAAGTCATTGAACCTCGAAGGCGTCCTGAGCCATTTCGCCATGTCCGATGAGCCGGACAAAACGTTCGCCCAGCTACAACTGGAGAGACTGCGACAGGTATTGGCACAGATGGAGCAGCAAGGGGTCCAGACCAAGTATCGCCACATTTGCAACAGTGGCGGCTTTCTTGATCTGCCGGAAGCGCATCTCAACATGGTCAGGATCGGAATACTGCAATATGGGGTATATCCCTCCAAGACTTGCCGACGGCTCCCGGGCATTGAACCAACCATGAGCGTCAAAGCCCGCGTCAGCGCCTTGCAGCACCTCCAACCCGGCGACACGGTGGGCTACGGGATGCGCTATCAGGCCAGCACTCCGCGGCGTATCGCGGTGATCCCCGCCGGTTATGGCGACGGTTACCCGCGGGTGCGAAACCAGGGTTGGGTTTTGCTTGGCGGACACCGGGCCCCTGTGGTCGGTGGTGTGGCCATGGATGCTTTCATGGTCGATATCACGGATCACCCGGAAGTCCAGGTGGGACACGAAGCCGTTTTAATGGGCCGCCAGGGAGCGGAAGAAATATCGGTGCACGACCTTGCGCAGTGGAAAAGCACGGTGTCCTACGAGGTTTTAACCGGTTGGAGGTCACGCTTGCCGCGCGTTTACATAAATGGAGGCGCAACGGCATGAAGCTGCTGTTCTCCGAGCACCGGTCCGATGGCACCAACTACATCTATCCCTACGCAATCTGGGCCTTTCCCGAGGCGGGCGAAACGCCCGCTGATCTTTTCAGCCGCGGCTTTTTACCGTCCTCCCGCAACCTCGACCGGTTCTATCTCTGCCGGAACGTCCGTATTTCCCTGAAGGACTACCGACCATCGGCCGAAAATCGCCGCATTTTACGCAAGAATCCGGATGTGGCGATGGCGCTGATTCCCCGGCAGGAGTTTGATTATAACGATCGCCGCCGAAATTTCTACCAAACCTACGCGAATGCCAAATTCGGCAACGGCACCATGACGCATGATCGGCTCGATTCTCTTTTCGCCGGGAAGGTTACTTCGCACGTACTGCTTTTTACCGATACCAAGACATCGCGGGAGGTCGGAACGGTGACCTTGTATGTGGAGTCAAAAAAACTCGCACACTATTATTATTCCTTTTATGATCTGAATTTCTTCAACCGAAGCTTAGGGATGTTCATGATGACCGCTGCGGTTGGTTTCTTTCAGGAGCAGGGGCTCGAATATATCTACCTCGGTTCCTGCTACACGCAGAACGCGCTCTATAAAACTCAGTTCACCGGCGCGGAATTCTTCAACGGTGTCCGCTGGTCGGGCAACCTGGAGGAGTTGAAATACCTGATCCGGCGCGAAAGCGGTCAAATCCGGCAGCACCTGCTGGAAATCGAGGAATACCGGCGGTTATTTTACGATGGCGACACGGCCAACGCCATCGCAGCTACTCGGTTTCATTTGAGTTCTATCTGATGCTCCGCCAAAAATGGATTACCGCCTGGCAAGCTTTAACCTCACAAACGGGCGGCCGGCGCGTGCAAGGGTTTGCGCCAAGCGACTGGCCGAAGGTTCCTTCGCCCGGCCGGCCCGGCGGCATGGGGTATCCCGTCAGTAAACGATCACGAAGTCTCCGCTTGGTTGCGCAAACGCGGTTGCGAGACTCCAGGCGGGAACCCCGTCGGCATGGCCGGCCGGGGAGGTGGGTTCGCCGCCTGCGCCATAGACTTGCCACGCCACCGCGCCACCCCGGGCCCAACCGGTTCCCTCAGTCCAGACCAAGAGTGTTTCACCCTTGTCGTTGGCGACGGCGACCGGATGCTTGCGAGCCGTTCCGCCAGCGGGACTCGTGAGCGCGGAAACCTGCAACGTCCGGGGGTTGATTTTTGCGTAATAGACCTGTTCGGCCGTTTCCCAGGCGGCCAGCGCACCCCCATCCGCTGCCGTCAGGGTGGCACTGCTCATCGGGCAGACGCTGGCTATCCATTTGTGCGCGTTGGCGATTTCGAACCTGGCCCCGGGTTGCCGCGAAACCAGGAGCGTTTCATCGCGATCCACGCCCCCGGTGGCCGCTCGAAACAAAATGTAAGCCGTCCCGGAGCGATCGGCGAAGGCCCGCATGCCGCAGCAGGCGCAAGCTCCGACGGGCTGGGAGAGGGCTGGGGACTCCCGGGGGAAAGTTTTGCCCTCGTCGCGGGACAAGGTGACGAAGACGGTGCGCCCCGCCTCGCCATTGGTGTTCCCGGTTTGCGGCGCGTGCCAGGTGACATAAACGTTGCCTGCCTGGTCAGCCGCGACGGAGCTACCCCCGTCCAGGCCGGCGGCATAGGTGATGAGATTGCGCTCCGGCTCAAAAGCGGTCCCCGCATCGTTAAGTCGCGCATAGAGCAGCGGCGCGGCTGCCTTCCCGCCGAGGGAAACCGGTGCGGCCCCCTTGCCCAGGCCATCCCAAACCATATGGACGCGACCGTTCCGGCCGACCGCCAATTGCGCGCCGCGAATCGTGCCCAGCGCCATGGCGCTGCCGGGTTGGTGGTTCACCGGTAGGGGCGGGGAGAAACCGGCCTGGCCGGGAGCTCGCTGGACGTAGAAAATGTCACCGCCACCAGGATCGCCCTTAAAGTAGATCAGGTGAACGACGCCCTGCCGGTCAATTTCCGCCTGCGGCTGAATGCCGTGGTCCGGAGTCCGGATCAGGTTGACCCGCGTGGAAGTTGCCGATGCAGGAATAGTCCCGGCGGCGAAGTACAGCAACAGGGCTTGGATTAAGAAGGGCAGTTTCATTTGGTATCGCCAAGAGCAGTTTAGAAACCAGCGGGCGCGAGAGCGAGATCAATTCATGCTTTTATCAGGGCAAGCCGTTGACTTGTGATTCGTAAGGGCTACGCTACGTTCATGATCTGGTCGGCTGGGCGGTCGGGCATTTTTTTTCGTGTTTGGTTCATTGGGCTCCTGGCGTTGGCGGGATCCATTTCTCCAGCCCACGCGGCGCGGAGCGAACTCGACCTGGGTGGCACGTGGCAGTATGCCAAAGCAAGTCAGCTCAATTTCCCGCCGACCAACTCGTGGCTGACCATGACCGTGCCGGGCTTCCTCTCCGGCTGGCAAAACGAGCACGCCTGGTTCCGTCACACCTTTACCGTTCCCCCGGCCATGGCGGGCACGCAGCTCAAGCTGCGTTTCGGCGGCGTGAAATACAACGCCCAGGTCTGGCTCAACGGCACGTTCATCGGCGGTTACCTCAACGGGTACGAACCGTTCGAGTTCGACGTGACGGGCATCGCGTTGCCCGGCCAGACCAACGAACTGATTGTGGGCGTCACGGACTGGTCGGCCACGTTTGCCACGCCAGTGGATTTCAGCACCAAGCCCGCCGCGCAGGACGCGCGAGATTTTGTCCGGACCAACATCCTCGCGCCCATCGGCGGCCGTTACGAGCAATACGGTCCGTGGCAACCGGTGAAGCTTGTCAGCCTGCCCGCGGTTGCGATTGCCGATGTGTTCGTGATGCCCTCGGTGCGCACACAGCAAGTCACGGTGCGGCTCACTTTGCGCAATGACACAGCCGTGGCGCAGACTGTCAATCTCACCAACCGCGTGCTCGCGGGCGGCGTTCCAGTCTTGTCGCTGCCATGGCAGCAGGTGGCAGTGGGGCCGCGGACGAATGTCCAAGTGGACATCACCGCCCCCTGGTCCACGGCGCATCTTTGGAGCCATCTCGATCCTTACCTTTATTTGCTGGAGACAACCAGCAGCAGTGCGCCGGGGGTCGACCAAATGTTGACCCGCTTTGGCTTCCGCGAATTTTGGGCCGAGGCGGGAAAGTTTTACCTGAACGGCACGCCGATCAATTTGCTCGCTACGGCGACCTGGCCCACCACCGATCTCCAGTCCACCAACCAGATCAAGAAGATCCTGCAAGATGTCAAAGCCGGGAACAACGTCGCCATGCGCTGCCATACGCAACCGTGGGACGAACCCTGGTACGACATGGCCGACGAGGTCGGATTGTTGATCGTGGAAGAGTGCGCGGTCTGGTGCGATCCGAATGCCTACAAGTTGAGCAGCGCGACGTTCTGGACGAATTATTCCCGGCACCTTTCGGCGGCCGTGCAACGCGACCGGAACCATCCCGCGATCATTCTCTGGAGTCTGGAGAACGAGATTCTCCATTGTGGCGGGGATAGACTGTACGCCGCCACGCCGGCGCAACTCGGCGCCATGGGCCGCGTGGTGAAGGGAATGGATCCGACGCGACCGATCACCTTTGAGGCCGATCTCGATCCGGGGGGTGAAGCCACGGTGCTCGGGCTGCATTATCCGCATGAGTATCCCGACTACCAGGTCTGGCCCAATGCCGCATGGTGGATGGACGAGAATATCGCGCGCACTTGGGTGCCCGGCGGCCAATGGAAATGGGACCATGCCAAGCCACTCTACATCGGCGAATTCCTCTGGGTGCCGTCCCATTCGCCGGCCGATTTCACAATTTTATTCGGCGACGATGCCTACGCGGACCCTGATTATTATCGCAATCAGGCCAAGGGAATGACGTGGCGCATGGCCATCGAAGCTTACCGCGGCTATGGCGTGAATGGCATCGGGCCCTGGACCATGTTCGAGGATCCGGCGGTCTCCGGGAGCGTGTTCGACCTCCAGCCGACCAGCAATTATCTCTATCAGGTCCAGAAGTCCGCGTATGCGCCGAACGGCGTATTCCCGGAGGAATACAACACGCGCTTTTTCGCCGGCGAGACGGCGCAACGCACCGTGCGCATTTACAACGACCGCATGACCAATGGCAGTTTCACGCTGCGCTGGCGGGCGGGTTCCGGCGCGTGGTCGAGCCGGGCTTTCACGCTGCCACCGGCGGGGCAACGGCGGGACACCAACTCTTTCAGCGTGCCGGCCGTGGGGCCGTTCGCGCTGCAATTCGAATTGAGCGACACTAGCGGCGTGGTCTATACGAATAGCATCGACTGCACCGCCCTGACGCGTCCGGCGTTGACCATACCGGCAGGGGCGACGCTCGCGCTCTATGATCCGCGCGGCACCACGGCGGGATTGCTCGGACGCTTTGGCCTGCCATTCCTGACCGTGACCAACCTGCGCACCGCCAGTTACGACCAATTTAACCTGCTGATCATCGGCCACGACGCGCTCACGAACGAGCCGATCGCCGAGGTGGGCGCGAACACTTTGGCGGCGCGCTGGCAGAACTATGCCGCGCAAGGTGGCTGGGTGCTCGTGCTGGAGCAGACGAACTATCCGTCGTTCCTGCCGCGGGAGGCCCAGTTGCAGGACTACGACGCGAGCTTCGCATTTCCAAGCGTGGATCATCCGGTGGTGCAGGGGCTGACGCCAAAGGACCTGCGCTGGTGGGCGGATGATCACCGGCTGGTGATCAAAGCGCTGGCCATGCCGGCCCGCGGCAATTTCCGTTCGCTCGCCGCCATCGGCTCGCGCAACGGGATGGAATACGCCGCCGCCGTGGAATTCCCCATCGGCGCAGGCGGCGTGCTCTGCTCACAATGGCTGCTGGCGACGCGCTTCGACGGCGAACCGCTGGCCGGCGTGTTGTTGCAGCGCCTGCTCAATTACTGCGCGCCTGGAGGCACGCATCCTCCGCTCCGCGCGGTCGCATTGTTGAGCGAAGCCAACTCCACGCTCTCGGCGGAAGTTTTCGGATTGGGGCTACTGGCGCAGAATTTCCTGGGCAACGTGACCAATTGCCATCCGGCGTCCTTCCCTTTGCTGGTGATTGGTGGCAGCAATGCGGCGTGGGCGGAAGCTTCGTTGCAGGTTGCAGCGCTCGCCCGCTACGTGGAAGCCGGAGGAAAATTGCTGTTGCACCGGCCCAATGCCGCGTTCCTCGCCGCCGCGCAGCCGGTGCTGTTCCCGGATCTGGATGCCGCGGACACCACCCTCGGGCTCCTGCTGCGCGGCAGCACGACCAATCCGGCCGTGCGCCTGACCAGCCACGACCTGCACTGGATCGCCACCGCCGGCACCTGGAATGCCGACGAAATGATCGCCACCAACATCGCGCAGCGTTATTACCGCAAACGTTTTACGCCCGCCAGCTTCAGCACCATCCAGGTCGAGAACATGCCCATCCACAGCGTCGGCGGGGCCAGCCCGGGGGGCTGGCTGCTATGGGCGAATGGCTATGTAGCGCAGGACATCACCGCTACGCAGCCCGGCACTTACCTTTTTAACATCCTCGCCAGTGGCACGCCCGCGCTCGGCGGGTGGCCGCACATGATTTTGAAAATTGATGGCCGCGCGATGGATGCCATCACCGTGCCGACCAACCAACCGGCTTATTACACGTTGAGCGCCGAACTCACCGCGGGCACCCACCAACTCGCGGTCTATTTCGACAACGATGCCTATGCGCCGCCGGAAGATCGCAATCTATTCCTGGATGAAATTCGCTGGGGCCGGGATGGGGATAACAGTCCCACCACACTACTGACCCGCCCCGGCAGCGTGGTGCAAGTGCGACGCGGGAACGGCTTGATCTTGCTGGATGAAATTTGCTGGGATACGGAGACGCTGAGCACCACCAAAGCGGCGCGTTTCGGCAGCACCCTGCTCACGGGATTGGGCGGGGCTTGCCACCCCACCCCCGCGCTGGGAATCGAAGCAGAAGCAATGACCAACGTGAACGTGAACGCCTACTCGGCCGATGGCGGCATCGCCCACCTGAATAGCAACGGCCGCATCCAATCCAGCATCTTGATCACCACCAGCGGCAGCTACACTTTCGAAGTCATCGCCGGTGGCACGCCGGCGGTGGGCATTCTCCCCCAGGTGGCCATCACGGTGGATGGCGTTAACAAAACGAATTGGTTCCTCACCACCCCGGCAATGACCAGCTATAAGTTTACCCTCACGCTCACGGCCGGCACGCACACGGTTGGCCTGGCCTTCTTGAACGACGCGAACCCAGCGGGTGAAGATCGCAATGCGTATTTCGATCGACTGGTGATCACCCCGCAGACCGCTCCGCTCCTGGCACTCGCAGAGGTCAATGCCACCACCCACACCACCACTTTGCAATGGGAAGCCACGCCGGGAACAACCTACGAGGTACAAATCGTGACCGGGCTGGAGGGCTCTGGCTGGAAAACGCTCACGAATATCCTGAGCGCGGGCAGCGTGGCGAGCTGGCAGGACACCGGGGAGGCGTTCGGCACGGCCCCGCTAACGACCAACGCCCCCAAACGATTCTACCGCCTCCGCCAAACCAGCCCGTGATCCATTCGTTGCCTCCAGCCCGGTTCCCGCAGCCCACCGGATGGCCAGCGCGTTGTTACTGGCAGTCATGATTATGCGGCCAGGGTGTGGGAGGCGGTGAGCGGGCGCGAACTGCTGACTCTGAGGGGCCATGGAGATGGGGTCTTCGCCGTGGCCTTTTCTCCGGATGGCCGGTGGATTGTGACCGGTAGCGATGATGATCATCCAAACATCGGCAGGGAGGAATCCAGGGGCAGGAGTTGGCAGCCCGGCCAACATTGATGCGTTTGACTCTGATGCACTGATGCATTAGCATCACAGTATGCGAACGACTCTCGATATCGAAGACGATGTGCTCCAAGCTGCCAAGGAGTTGGCGGAACGGGAAGGCAGCACGGCGGGACGCGTCATCTCCGCATTGGCACGGCGGGGGTTGATGGCACCCGTCAAGAAGGCCAAATCGTCCCCGACGACACGAGGCGGCGTCCCCCTCCTGCCCAAGCGCGGCGAGGTGGTGACGCTGGAGCATGTTCAAGAACTGATGGATCAAGAAGGCACCTGACCGTGCGCGCCTTGCTTGACATCAATGTTCTGATTGCCTTGCTCGATCCGGACCATGTATTTCATGAACGAGCCCACGCCTGGTGGGCGTCCCAATCAAAGAGCGGATGGGCCAGTTGCCCGTTGACGGAAAATGGCGTCGTGCGAATCATGTCCAACCCCGCGTACAGCCGGGCCGTGATATTCAGCCCCGGCGATTTGATCGAACGACTGGATGTCTTTGTGCGCCAGAGCGATCACGAGTTCTGGCCTGACGTATTGTCGTTACGCGATCAGGCACACTTTTTGCGGGAGCGGCTGCATTCCTCACGCGCGATCACCGATGTCTATTTGCTGGCACTGGCCGCAAAGCACCAGGGATTTTTGGCGACGTTTGACGCAGCCATAGTGGCCTCGGCTGTCGTGGGATCGACAACGGCGAACCTCTCCGTCATTTGACCGACTTTCCAGGCAAGACCGCCGCCGCTGAAATTCGGCCAATGGTGGAAGAAAACCAAATGCCCGTGATCGACGGGGTGACCGAAAACTCCGCGCGAGCTGGAGATGCCACCAGCCTTGTCATCACAAAAGAGAGCGAATATTCTGGGGACGTTCCGACAAATACTCGTATGTCATTAACTGCTCAGATCATCAATCTTGGCCCCGGCGATGGCCCGGTCTTTTCCGCGGTCGGAGACGTCTATCGCTTCCTCGCGACCGGAGAACAAACTGGCGGTGTGTATGTCTTGAGCGAAGCCCGGGTGTTGCCCGGGGGCGGACCGCCGCCCCACATCCATCACCGGGAAGACGAATCCTTCTTCATTCTGGAGGGAGAAATAACCTTCATGCTCGGCGACCAGAAAGTGGTCGCCAAGGCCGGGACGTTTATCCAGGGACCGCGGGGGATTCCCCATGCGTTCAAGAACGAGAGCAGCGCGCCCGCACGCATGCTGATTCAGGTAACTCCACCTGGATTCGAAAAATTCATGGCGGAGATCGGCCATCCGGTACCTTCGTTCGATTCGCCGCCAGTGCCAGTGACACCGGACGATATTCAGAAACTGCTGACCGTTGCTCCGAATTACGGCATTGAGATTCTCCCACCACCACAGTGAGGGCACGGGGGGAACCTCAGCGATGGGATCGATCGTACACGGGCGAGTCGCGACCCGATCAGTGAATTTGGGATTCGCAGCAGTCGGCAACACGGGGCAACCGGAGCCAGCGGTTTTTAGACGCTTAAACGTGAACATAATTACCGCAACATGACGATCCCCCGTTGCACCTCCCTGCCCGCTCGCTGCGGCCGAATGCTTTTTGCCATCGGGCTGGCGATTTGCTTCGGGGGGAAGTCTGCAGCGGGGGCGGTGGAGGAAGGGGAGGCGGCGGGCATCACGTTCTTCGAGAACCGGATCCGTCCGATCTTCGTCGAGCATTGCTACTCCTGCCACAGCGCGGAGGCGAAGCAGGTCAAGGGCGGACTGAAGCTGGATACGAAGGAAGATTTCGTCAAAGGCGGTAAGGAGGGAGTCATCTTCGTCGCAGGACACCCCGAACGGAGCCGTTTGATCCAAGCCGTGCGCTATGCGGATGCGGATTTGCCGATGCCCCCCAACAAGGCGGGCGGCAAAAAACTGCCGGATGCCAATATTGCCGATCTCGTCCGGTGGGTGCAGTTGGGCGCGCCCTACCCGGAGACTCCGAGAAGTCAAAAGACGACCGCAGCCCGGCTGTGGGCGTTGGAGCCGGTGAAAGATCCCGCGCCGCCGGCGGTGAAAAACAAGGCCTGGGTGACCACCCCGGTCGACTCCTTCATTCTCGCGAAGCTGGAGAAGAACGGCCTCCAACCCGGCGCCCGGGCTGACCAGCGAATGCTGATCCGCCGCGCGACGTTTGATCTCACCGGATTGCCGCCGACGCCGGAGGAGATTGAAGCGTTCCTGGCGGATCACTCCCCGGACGCCTTCGCCCGGGTGGTGGATCGGCTCTTGGATTCACCGCGCTACGGCGAACATTGGGGGCGGCATTGGCTGGATGTCGTTCGCTACGCGGATACTGCGGGGGACACGGCGGATTACCCGCTGCCGGAAGCGTGGCGTTATCGAAATTACGTCATCGATTCATTCAACGCGGACAAACCTTACGACGAGTTTCTACGCGAACAAATTGCCGGTGACATTCTGGCGAAACAGGGGGCGCGAGAGCGGTATGCCGAGCGGGTGGTGGCAACGGGTTACCTCGCGCTGTCGCGCCGGTTTGGCTACGATTCAGAGCACTATCAGCACCTCACCATCCAGGACACGATCGACACCCTGGGACAGAGCGTTCTGGGGCTGACGCTGGGTTGCGCACGTTGCCACGACCACAAATTCGACCCGCTTTCCATGCAGGATTACTACGGGCTCTACGGCATCTTCGACAGCACCCGATATGCTTTTCCGGGGTCGGAGCAGAAGGGACGTTTCCGCGCGTTGGTCCCGCTGGTGCCCGTTGAGGAAGCCCAGCCGAAGTGGCGCGCACTGCAAGCGGGCTACGCAGCGCGCGGTCTCACGCCCCCGTCCGTGCTGCGGTCGCTGGACGACATGGACGGCGATTTCGAGATGCAACGCTTCGCGGCCGGCGGCAGCTACGGGGTGTTGGTTCCGCCGTGGTTTTACGAGGGCAAAGTTGCAGTGACCCAGGCCGCGCAGAGCCCGTTCAAGCAGCTCCACCCGTTCGGCACTGTCGGCGCGAGTGTGGCGCCGGCCGCCGGAGATTATCGTATTTGGCAGACCTTCCATCCGGACCTTACGAACGGAGTCGTGTATGTGAATCTGGAATTCCGCGTCGCGACCAATGTGGCCGCCGCCAAAGGTCGCCATCGCTTCGTGGTTGGCGCTCAGGGGGGCGCTCCGGCGGTCGAGGTGTTGCTCGCGTGTGACAGCGTGACCTTGCCAGGCGGCGACGCACCGATAAACGTACGCCTGCCCAAGCTTGGAGAATGGCATTGCCTGCAACTCGCGCTGGATCTTGATGCCCGCACGTTCACCGGTTCCGTTGGCGTGCCCGGGAACACGATTGACCTGGGTGCTCACCGGCTCGCGGTAGAGTGGCGAGGCGGAATCAATCACGTAGCCCTCGATTCACCGGGGAAGGCGGAGACGCTTCTGCCGGGGCTGGACGTGGACAACATTGGCGTGCAACGCGAACTCATTTCCGCAGTCTCGACTACGCCATCGGGCCTCGCTGCCGAGACCCCGAGCATGGCGGCCCTGGAGACGGAATTGCGCTCCCTGGTGGGCAGCGATGGCAATCTGGAAGCACAAGCTGAAGGCCAGGCACCCGCCGCGCCATTTCACCCCGGCCCCAACAGCGCCGTGCGGATTGCCGAGGCCGCCCAGAGTCCGTACACGAATCTGTATCCAGCGGGGACCCGCGGCATACACCTGCCGGCGACCGCCGAAGGCGCCTACAACGGGTTCGGCAATAACATCACGAATCCCTGGAAAGCGCAAACGACCGAAATGCTGCACGTCAGTTTCGATTTCCGGGCGGCGAACAGTGACGCGCTCACGCCCGGCACGTGGCGATTTCACATTGGCCACTCCAGCGCCTCGGCGGCGGTGGAACTGGGAATCGGCGCCACCGAACTTTATTGCCGAAGCGAAAACGCCCGCGACCGCGTGGCCACACTCCAGCCAGGCGAGTGGCATCAGGTACAGTTTGTCATGAATCTGAAAGCGCGGACTTACACCGGGACGGTTGCCACCCGGACCAGCCGCACGGAATTTGCCGGAACCTTTGCCGTAGGCTGGGAAGGCACCATCGACTACTTTTTCATCGATAGCGGTGGACACATCAAGGGGGCGAAACCCGCCCTGGATGCGGACAACTTCATGGTGAGGGACCAACCGCTGCCAGCCATCGACGCGCCAGGAGTGCGGTATGCCGCCGGCCCCCAGTCTGATACCCAGACGCGGATCCAAGAATTGCGCCGGCAACTCGAACAACGTGCCGCCGAAAAGGAAACGCAGCGCAAGAAACTCGACGAGCAACTCGCAGCCGGTCCCGTCGCCCTGGCTTATGCCGTAACCGAAGGCACGCCCCATAATGCCCGGCGGCAACTCCGCGGGGAACCCGACCACCCGGGCGACGAAGTGCCGCGCGGTTTCATCCGCGTGCTCGGAAACTCCGCACTGCCCGCAGGAACCAGCGGCAGCGGACGCCTGGAACTGGCGCACTGGCTCACGCGGCCGGACAACCCGCTCACCGCGCGCGTCATGGTGAACCGGATCTGGCAATACCACTTCGGCCGCGGACTGGTCCGAACCGCAAACGACTTCGGCACCCGCAGCCAGCCGCCCGCGCATCCGGAACTTCTCGACCACCTCGCCACTCGTTTCATGCGCGGCGGCTGGTCGATCAAAGCGATGCACCGCCTGATTCTCCTGAGTTCAACCTGGCAGCAGGCGACGGCCATGGGCGGAGTGACCGGCGACGCCGCCGATCTGTTCGCATCTTTCCCACGCCGCCGCCTCAGCGCGGAGGAAATCCGCGACACGATCCTGGCCGTCAGCGGCGCCGGGGATGCCACGCCGGGGAAAGAACATCCATTTCCCCTCCCCTACCAATGGGGCTTCAGCCAGCACGGACCTTTCGCGGCGGTGTATGACCATGACAAACGCAGCGTCTATCTGATGGTCCAGCGGATCAAACGGCATCCGTTTCTGGCCTTGTTCGATGGTGCGGATCCGAATTCCTCCACGGCCGAACGGCGCATCACGACGGTGCCCACGCAGGCGCTTTATTTCCTCAACGATCCGTTCGTACACGCCAAGTCAGTCAATTTCGCCGAACGATTGCAAGCGGCGCAGCAGACGGAGCGCGGGCAAATCGAACTCGCGGCCCAGCTTGCCTTCGGCCGACCGGCGACCGAGGCCGAACAAACGGAGGCAGCCGAGTTTCTCGCCGCCTGCCGAGCGGAACTGAGTTCAGCCGGGAATGCCGACCCCGACCTCATGGCCCTGGCCGCTTATGTCCGCACGCTGCTGGGCAGCAATGAATTTCTCCATTGCGACTAACCCATGAAAACCAACAACCCTTGCGATTTGAGCCGTCGCGGCATGTTGCGTTCGGTGATTGCCGGCACCGCCATCCTGCCAGCCCTGCTCTCCCAAATGCTGGCGGAAGAAAGCGGTACGGCCGCCGATCCGCTCGCGCCCCGGCTTACTCATTTTCCTGCCAAGGCCAAGCGAGTCATCTTCCTCTTCATGGGTGGGGGCGTGTCGCATGTTGATTCCTGGGATCCGAAACCCCGGCTGTTCAGCGGAGCGGGCCAGTCCGTTGCGATCGATGAGTGGCAGGGAAGGAAGGGTGATTACAAAATGTACCTGACCCGCCCGCTTTGGGAATTCCGCCCCCACGGCCAGTGCGGCACGGAAGTCAGCGCCCTCTTTCCCCATATGGCCGGGTGCGTGGATGACCTTTGTGTGATCCGCTCGATGCGTTCGGACCATACGAACCACTACGAATCCACGCTCGGGATGCATACCGGCTCATTCAACTTCGCCCGGCCCAGCATTGGTTCATGGGCCAGTTATGGTCTGGGGAGCGGGAACCGGAACCTGCCTTCCTTCGTCGTCATCGCGCCACAAACGCCCTATGCGGGCAATCAAGTCTGGGCCAGCGACTTTCTGCCGGGCGCGCATCAAGGCACACTTATCGTGCCCGGAGCCGATCCGATCGACAACATTCGCCGTCGCGCCGCCACGCCGCACCTGCAGGAACTGGAACTGCAGGCAATGGCTCGGAGGAACCGCCAGCATCTGTTGACCCGCGCCGACGATCCGCTGCTTTCAGCGCGGATCAAATCCTTTGAGACGGCCTTCGGCATGCAGATGGCAGCGCCCGAGGTGTTCGATTTCGCGCAGGAAAGCGAGGCCACCCTGAGCCTGTACGGCCTGGAGCGGGGTTCGACCAAAGGCTTCGGCTGGCAGTGTCTCGTCGCCCGGAGGCTCGCCGAACGCGGCGTACGGTTCATCGAATTGATCGACGGAGGCTCCAGCAACAACTGGGATTCGCACGGCGACATGAACGCGCACGCGCCGCTGGCCAAAAATGTCGATCAACCAATCGCCGGACTCCTCCGTGACTTGAAGCAACGCGGGATGCTGGAAGACACCTTGGTGGTGTGGACCACCGAGTTTGGTCGCACGCCCTTCAAGGAAGCACCCGGTCAAGCGGGCCGCGAACACCATCACTGGGTCTTCTCCTCCTGGATGGCCGGCGCCGGCGTGAAAGGCGGAACAGTCTATGGCGCATCCGACGACGCCGGCATCCGCGTGGCCAAGGACGAAGTGCATGTGCATGACTTTCACGCCACCATCCTGCACCTGCTGGGCTTCAATCACGAACAACTCACCTACCGCCACAACGGGCGCGACTATCGCCTCACGGATGTGGCAGGCAAAGTGGTGAAGGGCATCCTGGCTTGAAAGTGGACAGCGGATTGCGCGATCGCACCGCCAATGATGCCCCCTCGAATAGTGCCTTTGGTGCTGCGTTGGCATGCATTACGCGTTGACGTTGAGAGTTGATGGATCAAGAAGACGTCCACGAGTGCAGCCTTGCTCGAATGCGGGTTCGCCTTTGAAATCCTCACGACACTTTTGAATTGCTGAACCGCGGTATGCGGTCGATGATCGTTCCGTGAAACTCAACAGCAGGAAGTTTTTGATTGTTGTGGTTCTCCTCTGCCTGTTGGGCCACAAAAACCTCCTGGCGGCACCCCAAATCCATCCCCTGACCTCCCCGCAACTCTGGCAACGGCTGGAATTCACCATCACCAATGTGCCGTCCGGAGGGAACCCTTTCGACCCGGACAGCATAAGGCTGGACGCTGCCTTTACCCTGCCTTCCGGCCGGGTCATGGTCGTGCCGGCATTCTGGTATCAAGCGTATCAGCGTTCCCTTGCCAGCGGTTCTGAAGCGGATGCGCCGGTGGGGGCGCCCGGCTGGCGATTGCGATTCACGCCGCCGGAGGCGGGTAATTATTCGCTGTCACTGACCATCAAAACAAATAACCAGTCATTTGGCGGACCGGTGACCATGAACTTTGTGGCGCCAAGCAATCCGCCACCGGCGCGCTTCGGTTACGTCGGTATCGCGCCGGGTCGCCAGCACTTCCAGACCAGCGATGGCCAGCCGTTGCGGTTGATTGGTGAAAATATTTGCTGGGGTGATGGCCCGGGCACTTACAGCTACGATGCCTGGTTTCCCAAGTTGCAAAAGGCCGGAGGAAATTTCGCCCGCATTTGGATGTGCCCGTGGGAATTTGGCATCGAAAACCTGGCCCATTCGCTGACGAACTACGCGCTGGCTCCCGCATGGCAACTGGATGAAATCCTCCAACTTGCGGAACAACAGGGGATTTATTTGTTGTTGTGCCTGGATTACCACGGCATGTTCGCCACGCAGCCCGATTCCTGGGGCGGAAATAATTTCTGGTCGCAAAACGCCTACAACCTCACCAACGGGGGGCCGTGTGTCGTGGCCAACGACTTCTTCGTGAGCGCCAGGGCGAAGTCGCTGTATCAAAAACGGCTGCGTTACCTCATCGCCCGCTACAGCTACAGCCAGAACCTGCTGGCTTGGGAATTCTTCAACGAAATCGACAACGACTATGCGTTTCTCAACGCCGCGGACGTCGCGGCCTGGCATGGCCTGATGGGGGGCTGGATGCACACGAACGATGTCTTTGGCCATCTCGTCACCACCAGCCTTACCGGCAACAGCGACCGTTCCGAAATCTGGTCTTTGGCACAGCTGGATTTTGCGGCTTACCATTCTTATGGCGAACCGGCCCCGGCGAACCGATTGAACGTGGTGGCCCAGTCATTCCTGCAGCGTTATGGCAAGCCGGTGATGATCGGTGAATTCGGGACTTCCGCGGGCGGATGGAACCGGGTCAATGATCCCTATTTGCGCGGCTGGCGGCAGGGCCTCTGGGGCGGAGCGCTGGGCGGGTCCGTGGGCACCACCATGTCCTGGTGGTGGGAGAATATTGATGGTGAAAACGAATATCCGGTCTATGCCTCGCTGGCGAAGATTCTAACCCGAACTGGATGGGGAATTGGACTCTGGAGCAATATTTTGTTCCAAACCAGCGGGCCACCCCCGGTCAACGTCGGCAATCCGGTGCCATCCGGGGCACCGGTCAATGTGACGCTCCCGCTGGATGGCAACTGGGGCAGCCTCACACCGGGCAAGCTCGCCGTGCCGGGCTCGATTGCCGCGGGTTATTCGGCGTTGACGTTGGAGGGTTTCGTCCACGGTAATTCTCATCCGGAGCTGAAAACACCATTCGTGCTCAATGCCTGGCTCACCAACAACGCCCGGCTAATCATGCACCTCAATTCCGTTTCCGACGCTGCCGTCATGGCGGTGATGGTGGACGGACGAACCCTGTTCAGCACCAATCTGCCAAATCTCGATGGTCAATGGGTCGTGGCCGGAGAATATAATTTGGACATTCCCGTCAACTTGCCGTCCGGGCTCCATACCATCAGCGTCATCAACACGGGCGGCGACTGGTTTTATCTCGACTGGGTCCGGCTGGAGCAGGTTTGGCCGGCCACCTACGCCGGGAATTGGGCGCCGTCGGCCGCGGCGATCGGACAGCAGGGACCGCACGAATCGTTGCTCTACGTCGTCGCTCCCGGAATTTCGTTCCCGGCCAGCGCCACGAATGGAATACTGCCGGTCCAACATGGCGAGACCGTCACCCTGACCAACTGGCCCGCCGGGAGATTCTTTGCCGAATGGTTTGACCCCGCCACGGCCACGCCTCTGGGAATTACACAGGCAACCTCTTCCCACGGTGGCTTGGTGCTGCCGATGCCGGACTACCGGGAGGATCTCGCCGCCGTGGTATATCCGCAGCCGCGGCTCACACCGACTGGTCTTTCTTCGACCAATTCCTTTCAATTCAAACTGGAATCGGAAACGGGCGGCAGTTACGTGATCCAGCAATCTGGGGACTTGATCAACTGGTCAATGTATTTGGCGCTCACGAACTCCACTGGAACCGCTTTACTGACCGATCTTGGCGTGGCGGATCGTTCCAATCTGTTTTTTCGAGCGGTCAGGCCCAATTGACAAATGGGGGTGGACTGCTCCCCGCAACGATTTTTAGATTGATTCAACGCGGCGCGGTGCCTGAACCGTAGGTGAAAGTGGCGCTGGCCGTGGTTGGGCTATTGGATCGGAGGCGGACCCAGTGGGCACTGAAGCCGGTGGGAAAAACATGCGGCACGATCTGGCCAGGAGGAACGGTGATGCGGACGTATTCGCTCCAGGAGTTGTCCGCCAGGAAATCCACCTCCACGATGAAAGTCACCGGGGTGGGGTTTGCGTGGGAGAGTTCCAAGACTTTGCAGTCGTAGCCGAACATGAGATACGGGTCGCTTGGCACACCACTGGTGACGGGGCAATTTTTCCACGGGCCGCCAATGCCGGACGGCGCCCCCATGCGCCAGAGGTCATCCACGTCGCCGAACCACAGCGCGGCCTGAGTATCGTCGCTGCGATAGACATGCGGGTTGGTCGCGGCATTGGCGGAAACACCGGCCACCGCAAAAGGCCCGCGCCATGAGGCAAAGTCGCTGATGTGTTTGTGGTGCGTGGTGATCGGCCGGATCCTCCGGAAACCACCGGAAGTGGCATACGGCAATTCGTAGAAGGTGCCGTGCGCCTGAAAAAGCTGCCGCTCGGTGATGACTTCACGAACACCGCGCGGCCAACCGGAAACAAAAGCCCCATCGAACACAGCGGCGGAACTGCGCGGAAGGCGAAAGCGGTTCGCCCCCTCGGTGTAAATCACAGATGCGGCATCCAGGGTAAAGTCCGCATTCGCAAGCGAGTAGGTTTTACGAAGTGCGGACTCGACGGCGATGTTCGTCGTGCGGCGGAGCTGGAGGGCCCCGTCGATTTCGTAGTAACCCGTGGTGGACGCGCCGTGATGATCGGGGAGGGTGGCGGCAAATTGCAGTGTGCGCGCGTCGCCGGTTTGCGAGCGGATGATGCCATCGCTAAGCGCATTGGTAATCGAGGCATCGGCGATACCCGCGAACAGATCCGGCGTCGGTGTTGGCGGGGGATTTTGCAGATGAAAATAGGCGGTGACGCCGGTGGCGCTCTGAGCTGGCACCAGGCGCACCCAGGTGGTTTCAAGGTCCGCAGGGAGAAGGTAATAGGCATAGCCGCTTTTCGGGACGCTGATGGTGGTCAGATTAGTCCAGGAGCCACGACCGGTGGCATCGTGCTGGAGGGTAACCGCCAACGGGGCCGCGGCGGTGTGTTTGAGGTGCAGGATGCGGTAGCGAAATCCTTTCACTAAAAACGCCTCGCTGGGCGTGCTGGCAGTGACAGGGTCATTGAGCCAAACGCCGCCAAAGCCAGCGGGTGCGCCCCAGCCCTCCAGATCCTTTAACTGGCCAAACCAGGGGGCGGAGTCCGATTGTCCGGTCCAAACCGGCGCCCGCTGGCCCGTGGTCGAGGCATCGTCACGGCCCATCACCAACTGACCTCGCCACCAGCAGTAGTCCACGGGCATTTTCAGAAAAGTGCAAAGGGGACTGATGCCGCCGGTATTTTCGGCCGAAAAGGTTTTGGTAAAATTGTAGAACATGCCGTGCATGTGCATCAGCATCCGACCATCCACGATTTCGCGAATGCGCGGCCACTCCGTGTACCAACCGGTGTCGGAATCATGAGTATAGCTGCCTTTGGGCAGACGGTAGCGCGTCCAGACGCCATGGTCCAAAAGGCGGAGAATCACGGAGCGGGCGTCCCAACCGAGCGCCCAGAGCCGGTCATCCGAGGGATCATTACCAGCGACCCCGCCGGGCCCGGTGAGTTCAGTGAATTTGTTCGTTTCAATGACGGTCCAGTTCGTGCCGTCCCACTGGGATAAGGAACCGCCATTACCGTTGTTGGAATAGTACACTTTGCCTTGGGAGGTGTAACAACCTTTGCCATGCACGCCGGGAAGGGACGCGGCCTTCTGTCCGGCACCGACCCTCGTATTGAGGTCGTGGTAAAGCTCGGTGACGGCGAGCGAATGAACGTTCACCTCGTAAAGTCCGGCCTCCATCGTTGCAATCAGAATTTTGTTCAGCGGATCCGCGGGATGGCGCGCGGTGGCCGTAATCCGACCGGGCATGACGCGTGGGGAAATGACGCGGACGCTGCCATTGGAATCAATGAGGTAATGGCCGATGCTCAATTGTTGCGACTCACGATGAACGAGCCGGTTCGCATCCGTGCCGCCAACGCTGTCCGGATGCGCGGTCATCGTGAGGTTCTCGTCCACCATCCACAGCTTGTCGGCACTCCCCCTGGGTTGATGCGGCGGGTAAGTAACGAACCATAATTTGTCCGCCCACGACATTATTGCCCCGATGCCGATCTCGCCATCGCCACCGAAAACGGCCAGGTGGGGATAGGTGCCGCTGATATTGACAATGGCATTCGTTGCCGGCACGGGCACAGGAAACGCCGTGACGAGGAGGGAATCATCGTCCTGGTCAAATCCCGGATGCCGACCACCCACAGGGGTGAATGCAAAATTGCGGGCGGCTCTGGTGGTGGGTGAGTCGCCAGCCGCAAATTCATCGGGCGGCAATACTTGGGAATTCCCAGATAAGGCCAGCATTCCCGCGCTCGCGAGACTGGGCAGTAATTTTGTCATGATGTTCATGCAATATTCACCCGCGTACGACGGCTTCGCGGCGATGGGCCGGAAGCATTTCGGGGCAAGTTTTGACTGTCGTGGCAAAAAATGTCCAGACCAGTGAACTAGAATGGGGGACCGAATCGAGAATCGGGCAGGCGTGGCCCAAGCGACCTGTCCGAGGGGATCCGGGAGTCGCCAAGCAGCGACAAAAGTGCGATTTCCATTGGCAAATTTAACGGATTGAGGCATGTTCCAGTTACGGCAATTTCTGGGTTTTACATGAACACAACGGGTCATTCGGGTGCGGAGCTGCGGCGCAAAACACTCCCTAAGGGCATGACTCCGCAACCGGGGTGCAAAAGACTGAACCACCCGTTTGGCAATGTTACCTCCAGCAAACCATTCGGCGTCACTCGTGCCGGTTCTGACCACTCTGAAGCAAACATCGCCATGAACCAACCGCTACAGGTTTTGATCGTCGAAGAGAGCGAGGCGGAGGCGCAAGTTCTGCTAAGCCAATTGCAGCAGGGCGGTTATGAACCGCGGTGGCAGCGGGTGGATAACCCCGCCGCAGTGAAGGCAGCGTTGGCGGAGCAAGAGTGGGAAGTCATCATCGCGGATTTTTGGCTGCCGCATTTCAGCGGCCTGGATGCCCTACGTCTGGTGCAGGCAGCAGGCCGGGACATACCCTTAATCCTCGTATCCGGAGCCATTGGTGAAGAACAAGCGGCCAATGCGATCAAAGCCGGCGTGCACGGTTATCTGCTGAAAGACCGGTTGGCACAACTGGCCGGAGTGGTGAAAGACGAACTGCGCAAGGCCGGATTGCGCCGACTAACACGGCAAACCGAAGCCGCCTTGCGGGCGAGCGAGGAGCGCTTCCGACTGGCAACGGCCGCCGCCCATGCCATGGTTTATGACGTGGACGCGGTGACATATCGGGTCAATGCACTCCATGGCGTGCGGGAACTACTCGGTTACGCATCCACACCGAGCGAACTGACCTTGGATTGGTGGGACCAGCAAATCCACCCCGAAGACCTGGCCAGATGCCACGAGGCCTTCCAACAAATACGAAACACGGGTCACGAGCACACACTGCACTACCGGTTGCGCCACCAGGACGGCAGGATCATCCACGCCGAAGACAATGCCACTGCCGTACGCGATTCGGCCGGAAAGCTCGTGCGCATCGTGGGGACGGTCGTGGATATTACCGCCCGCAAACGGGCGGAAGCCGCCTTGCGGGAGAGCGAGGCGCGCTTCGCGACGATTTTCAAGGACTCCCCCTCCCCAATCGGGCTGTGCCGGTTGAAGGATGGGATTTTCCTGGATGTCAACGAGCCGTTCGCTCGCTTGTACGGCTACAGCCGGCAGGAACTCATCGGTCACTCCTCGGAAGAGCTGGGCCTGTGGCATTCCAACCGGGACCAAGTGATCGCCGAGTTGCAGTCCAAGAAGCGGCTGATCGTGGACATACAGGCCCGCTGCAAGAACGGGGAAATCCGCGACCTGCTGGCAGCGCTGCGATTGACCGAGTTTGGCGGCGAACCGTGCATCCTCGGCACCCTGGTGGATGTCACTGACCGCAAACGGGCGGAGACAGCGTTACGCGAGAGCGAGGAACGGTACGCCTTGGCGGTAGCGGGATCGAATGATGCCCTTTGGGATTGGAATATTCTCAGCGGGGAGGAGATCATCTCGGACCGCGGGTGGAATATGCTGGGCTACCAACCGGGAGAATTGCCCAGTCAAATGAACACCTGGCGAGGGCTGATCCATCCGGAGGACCTGGAGATGGTAGACCACCAGATGGCTGCCCATCTGGAGCGCCGGACTCCTTGTAATATCGAATTTCGCATGCTGACGAAGCAGCGCGGCTATCGGTGGGTCCATGTGCGGGGGCAGGCCGTTTGGAACACTCAAGGACAACCTTATCGCATGGCTGGCTCGGTCTCGGACATTTCAGAACGCAAGCGGGCGGAGGATGAAATCCGCCAACTCAATGAAGGATTGGAGCAGCGCATACGTGAGCGCACCACGGCCTTGCAGGAAAGCGAGGAGCGCTTCCGCATGATGGTCGAGGGAGTAAAAGACTACTCGATCATCCTGCTCGATCTGACAGGCCGGGTCACCAGTTGGAACACCGGGGCCGCCCAGATTAAGGGGTATGAGGCGGACGAAATCATCGGCCAGCACTTTTCCCGGTTTTATACAGTGAATGACATTGCCGGCGGAAGGCCCGAACAGCACTTGCAAGCGGCGGCGGCGGAAGGCCGTTACGTGGGCGAAGGCATCCGGGTGCGCAAGAACGGCTCCGAATTTTTCTCCAGCGTGGTGATCACGGCCTTAAGCGACGAAGCGAGGAGACTGCGTGGTTATGTCAAAATCACACGCGACATCAGCGAACGCAAGCGAGCGGAAACGGAGTTGCGATTGTTCCGCACTTTGATTGATCACGCCAAAAATAATATCTTTGTGCTGGATTTCGCCACGACACGGTTCCTGGATGCAAACGCAAGCGGGTGCGCGGATCTGGGCTACTCCCGGGATGAACTCCTGAAGATGACCGCGGCGGAGGTGACCAACGGACTGGAGCGCGCTCACATCGACATAACCAATGCCCGGCTGAAAGAGACGGGCTACGCGAAGACAGAAGCCTGGCACCGGCGCAAAGACGGCACGACGTATCCGGTGGAGGTAAACCTGTCGTTGGTCAAACTTGATCGGGAGTATGTCATATCGATAGTCCAGGACATCACGGAACGGAAGCGGGCCGAAGAATATCAGATGCGGATGGCCACAATTTTTGAGCAGGCCACCGAGAGCATCATGATCACCGACACCCAATGCCGGATCTTATATGTCAATCCGGCGTTTGAAAAAACCACTGGTTATGCGCTCGTGGAGGTGGTTGGTCAAAACCCCCGCATCCTTCGGAGTGGCCGACACGACACGGAGTTTTTCCGGCAGATGTGGGCGGTTTTAAACCGGGGCGCAACCTGGAGCGGACATCTCATCAACCGGCGCAAAGACGGCACGTTATTTGAGGAAGCCGCCACCATCTCGCCAGTGCGGGACACAGCAAACAGAATCATCAATTACGTGGCCATCAAGCGCGACGTGACGTATGAAGTGGAACTGGAAGGTCAATTAAGGCAGTCCCAGAAAATGGAAGCCATCGGCACGCTGGCCGGTGGGATTGCGCACGACTTCAATAACATCCTCAGCGCCATTTACGGCTATAGCTACCTGTTACGGCTGGAATTGGCGGGGCAAAATGAGGCGCTGGAAAAGGTGGGGGAAATTCTCAAGGCGGGCGAACGCGCCAAAGATTTGGTGCAGCAAATTTTGGCGTTTAGTCGGCAGCGGGAACAGGAACGCCGAGTCATGCATTTGCAGTCGCCGATCAAGGAAGCAACCAAACTGTTGCGCGCCTCATTGCCGGCGAACATCCAGTTGGAAATCAGACTCGCGGAAGACGCCCCAACCGTGCTGGCCGACGCGACCCAAATCTACCAGGTCGCGATGAATCTGGGCACCAATGCCCTGCATGCGATGGAAAAGCAGGCTGCCGGCAAGCTGGCCATCACCTTGGATTTAGTTGAACCAGATGCCATGTTGCGCAAAGCGCACCCGGAATTGCAGGCCATTCAATACGCCCGCCTGACGGTCACCGATACCGGGTGTGGCATGGATCCCAGGACCTTGGCGCGCATTTACGAACCATTCTTTACGACCAAGCCGGTTGGCAAAGGCACCGGGCTGGGACTGGCGGTGGTGCACGGAATCGTCAAAGCGCAGGACGGCGTCATCACGGTGGAAAGCCAACCCGGCAGGGGGACAACCTTTCGCCTGTATTTTCCCGAACACAAGCAAAACAGGGTTGTGGAGGTGATTCCGGAAGCTGGGGCCATCGGCGGAATTGGCCAAAAAATATTGATCGTGGATGACGAGGCCGCGCTGACCAGGACATATCACAAATTGTTGGCGGAGTTGAACTATGAGAGCACCACCACGAGCAATCCCAAAGAGGCGGTGCGCCTGGTGCGCATTAATCCGGCGCAATTCGATTTAGTGATCACAGATCTGACCATGCCGGAACTGAACGGGTTGGAAGTGGCGCGCCAAATCCGGGAGATTCGGGCGGACTTGCCAGTGATCTTGATGACGGGGTTTCAAGGCACGGTGACGAATCAGCAAATACAGGAGGCCGGCATCTGCAAGGTGGTGGAGAAACCAGTTGCCCTGCCCAGATTGGCGGTCATCTTGCGGGACATTCTGGGCTGAGGCGCAAAACGGGTTAACTTTCATTCATAGTTTAACGAATTGTGGCGGCGGCGGACAGCCGTTGATTTGCGACGAATGATGGTCGGTGGGCGACAAGAACGGAATCCGCAGTGCCATTGATCCCGCCAGCAAGACTGGACGAATGACAAAACCATTGCGCAATTTGATCATTGTACTCGGCGATCAACTCGATGAGCTGTCAGCGGCGTTCGACGGTTTCGATGCCGGTCGGGACGCGGTTTGGATGGCCGAGGTCGCCGAAGAATCCACGCACGTCTGGACCCACCAGGCGCGCATCGCCATTTTTCTGGCGGCGATGCGCCATTTTCACACCACCCTGCGCGCGCGCGGCTGGACATTGCATTATCAGCAACTCGAGGATGCAGAAAACCCAGGTTCGCTCGCGAGCGCGCTAAGCTGGGCAGTCAAAAAGCTCCAGCCAGCGCAGCTCGTAATGGTCGAAGCCGGGGAATGGCGCGTGGCCCAGGCCATCGCAACAGCCGCCAAAGCATGCCGGGTGACGCTCGAAGTACGGTCGGACCGACATTTTCTTTGCACCCGCGAGGAATTCGCAGCACATGCAAACGGGCGCAAGCAACTACGCCTGGAATATTTCTATCGCGAGCTGCGGCGCAAGCACGGCATCCTGATGGAGGGGGATCAACCGGCGGGAGGCGCGTGGAATTTTGACGCCGAAAATCGTGTTTCCTTTGGCCAACGGGGACCCGGGAGGATTCCCGATCCGTTGGCCTTTCCGCCGGACCGGATTACCCGCGAAGTCCTTACGCTCGTGGCGAAGACGTTTCCAGGGCATCCGGGCAGCTTGGAGCATTTCGACTGGCCCGTAACGATGGGCGAGGCGCGCGCGGCGTTGCGGGATTTTATCGAACATCGCCTGCCCAACTTTGGGAAGTTCCAGGACGCGATGTGGGCCAGCGCCGAAGGATGGTTTGGTGATTCGGGGCCGCGCGCGCAAACCTATCTGTTCCACTCAAGGCTTTCAGCGGCGCTGAATTTGAAGCTGCTGGATCCGCGCGAAGTGATTGCGGCGGCGGAAAAGGAATTTCGCGAAGGGCGGGTTTCGCTCGCAAGCGCGGAAGGATTCATTCGTCAAATTCTGGGCTGGCGCGAATATGTGCGGGGCATTTACCAGCACTTCATGCCGGGATACGGTGAGTTGAACGCGCTGAACGCCT
This sequence comes from uncultured Pedosphaera sp., assembly GCA_903918755.1. GTDB lineage: Bacteria > Verrucomicrobiota > Verrucomicrobiia > Limisphaerales > Pedosphaeraceae > CAIXFN01. The sequence continues at coordinate 126,782 of CAIXFN010000073.1, read as the reverse complement.
CCGCCCCGCTGCCACCCTTCTTTTGGACGGGCCACACAGAAATGCGCTGCCTGCGTGAGGTTATTGGGCAGACCCTGGCGTTTGGTTATGCGCATCACATCCAACGGCTAATGGTGACCGGGCTGTTCGCGCTGCTGCTGGGCGTGCGCCCGCGGGCGGTACATGAATGGTATCTGGCGGTGTACGTGGACGCCGTGGAATGGGTCGAACTGCCCAACACCCTGGGCATGTCGCAATTCGCCGACGGCGGCCTAATGGCGAGCAAACCGTATGTGGCCTCCGGAAAATATCTCCAGCGCATGAGCAATTATTGCACGGGCTGCCGCTTCGATCCCGCGCAAAGGGTTGGCGCCGACGCGTGCCCTTTCACGACGCTGTACTGGAATTTCCTGCTCCGGCACGAGCCGTTGCTGGAAAAGAATCAACGCATGGCAATGCAGCTAAAAAATCTGGCGGGGCTTTCCACCCAGGAGCGCGAAGCGATTCGCCAACAGGCGGTCCGGGTGATGACACAGTGCCAGGCGAAGGTGGCGGAAGCGGAACGGTGACGAAGGGTTCTCATTTTCGCAAATTCGATCACGGGCGAAAGTGATTACCGCTTTCGTCGCTTGCACCCGTTCCGGCGAACCAGCATCCTGGACGGGCGAGCCACAAGCGGACGGTGGTTGCGAGCAACCGGTGGCGCAGTTTGGTTTTTTGAACCGGGGATCAGTGCCATCCAAAAAGAGTAATGCGGAGGCCGGCACCAAACCGGCTTCCCTGGCGCGGAGACGCTCCAAGGCAAGTGACCAACAAGCGATGAAGTGATGCTGACAATGAAAATGCGCCTAATTCTCATTCGAAAGGGCCACCTTCCCGGCCGACTGGCGGAAGCAGTGGCAAAAAGCCGGAGCTCAGGGCGAATCATGGCCGGGCAGCCCCGGACAGAACATCGGCCAAACGCGAGGCACCGACCGGGCACCCGACTGCTGTTCCTGGCTTTCCTGATGGCAACCCAGCTCGTGCGGGCTGGCGACACTCCGTTAATGACAGATTTGATCGCGAAGGCGACCCAAGGCGACCTCCGTGCGCAACTCTCCCTGGCGGTGCGCTACCGCGACGGCAAAGGTGTCGAGCGGGATTACCAGGAGGCGATGCGCTGGGCGCACCTGGCCGCCGATCACGGGGATGCGGCGGCCATGGATTTCGTGGGCCATGCATTTCTCAGCGGGAACGGCATCCCCCGCAGTCCGGAGATTGCCTTCGGTTACTTTCGCGCCGCGGCGGGGGAATCGGCCACGGCCGCGTGGAATCTCGGTCAATGTTATTTCGGCGCGCAGGGCGTGGCCCAGGACATTCCGAAGGCGCTGGAAACTTGGAAACAAGCGGCGATGAAGGGCCATGGCCGGGCGGCCGTGACCGCGGCCATGGTGTATCTTGCCGGCGAAGGGGTCGCGCCAGACCCGGGGGAAGCCCGCAAGCTCGCAACGCGAGCGGCCGAACTGAATGATCCGTCCGGTCTGGTGGTTTTGGGTGAACTACAGTTCCAAGCCGGGGAAATTGTCGCTGCCCGTGCCAACTGGACCAAGGTGTCGCACCTCAAGCCCGTGGGCCCCACCGGCAACCCGGAACAGCCTGCCGACAGCATGGCCGCGCAGCAGGGAGCGGACCTATTGCGACTCATCGACCACCGGCAGCGGAAAGCGGAACCCGGGAAGTTTGCGTTGATTGATGTGCCCCACGTCCACCAAGGTTACAACAACTGTGGCGCCACGGCCTGCACCGCGCTGGCCCGCTTTCAAGGGGCCAAGCTCGGGGCCTGGGATTTCAAACACCTTTGCCCCTCACCGCTTGGGACCGGCACGGATTGGGGTGACCTGCTGAAGGCGGCGGGGAAAATCGGCCTGCGCTGGAAACTGGTCACTTTCACACCGGATGAGGCAGGGTTCGACCAAGCCACTGCTTTCCTTCGTTCGGAACTGGATGCTGGCCGCCCCGTGGTCATTGATTTCAAATACATCGGCCCCCAATACCCGGGTGGCGAGGCCGGTCATACGCTCGGGGTCGCAGGCTATATTGCCGCGGAGAATCTGTATATTCTCTGCAATCCGGCGATTGCCACGCCCGGCCTGCAACTCATTACCGCCAAAGATTTAAAACACTATTGGCGGTCGGACCATTACGGCGAACTTTCCAATGGCGTGCTATCCCGGCCGGCCATCGTCATCGACACTCCCTGACGCAGAATGCCTGGATCACGCCCCGCCCCAAACCACGTTTCCGTTCCGCAGTTGAAACCCATGCTCGCCTGCTGGCCAAACACCGAATAAATGAAAACCACCCTCATTACCCTCTTCGCCTGCTTCTTGTGCATCGGCGCTTTCGCGACGGAAAAAGCACCACTCCCCACGGCTCACACCACCCGCCATATTGAAGGCTGGAACGTGCGCGTGGATGATCGCCTGCTGAATGGCGACAACACGGCGATGGGCGAACGGGCGCTGAAACTGCTCACGGCGCGGCTCGTCGCGATCACCATCGTCGTGCCGGAGAAGTCGCTCGCCAAGCTGCGCGAAATCACCATTGAACTGGATCTGAACTACGGCGATCTCCGGGTCATGCAATATCATCCCGATGCCGGCTGGTTGAAGGAGCGTGGCTACAGCGAGAAACTCGCGAAATGCGTTCATATTCCCGCGCTGGAGGATTTCCTTTCCCCGGCGGAAAACCTCCGCATGCCGTGGGTCGTATTGCACGAACTCGCGCATGGTTTTCATGATCAGACGATTGGATTTGAAGATCCCCGGGTGATCGCTGCGTGGAAGCGGTTTTGCGACAGCGGGAAATATAAATCCGTCCTGACAACCTCCGGTCAAAAGCGGGAGCACTACGGGCGGACGGATCAGATGGAGTTCTTCGCCGAAATGACCGAATGCTATTTCGGTTCCAATGATTTCTACCCGTTCGTCACCGGCGAGTTGAAACAAGAGGAGCCGGAAATCTTTGCGCTGCTGACCGATATCTGGGGTGCGCTGCCCGGGGTCGCGCCGACAAAAGCCAAACCTGCACCGTAAACCGAGCGCTCTCCCACCGTCAGGGATTTCAAACAACCCCCCTGACCAAAAACCAATCGACCTGGGTTGCGGAACATTTTCGGTACATTATGGTAGCACCATGAAAATCTCCGCCATGGGCACGTTGGCTTTGTTCATGGCTGGCTCGATTACTGCCCAGGCCGGTCCACCGTTTGTGACGGATGATCCCGCGCCGGTGGATTACCAACATTGGGAATTGTATCTCGCTTCGCAACACACAAAAACCGCCGGCGACTGGTCCGGAACGGCACCGCATTTGGAGATCAATTACGGCCTGATTACGAATGTGCAATTGCACCTGATTGCGCCGCTGGCTTATGACGCCCCGCAAATCGGCAGCGCCCATCATGGTTATGGTGACACCGAACTCGGCGTGAAAATCCGTTTCATCCCGGAAACGGAGAAAATGCCACAATTCGGTATTTTCCCGTTGCTGGAAGTGCCGACCGGCAGCAAATCGGAAGGACTTGGCGGTGGTCAGGTTCAGGCATTTCTGCCGTTATGGGCGCAAAAGAGTTTTGGCGATTGGACAATTTATGGTGGCGGCGGTTACGGCATCAATCCAGGTGCGGGCAATGAAAACTATGGCTTCGTTGGCGCAGTCGTGCAGAAGCAGGTTACGAAAGACTTTTCGCTCGGCGGTGAAATCTACCATCGCACCACGAAACAAACCGGCGGGCGCGACGAAACAGCATTCAACCTCGGCACGGTCATCGATTTCACGAAGCATCAGCATTTACTTTTCTCCGTTGGACGCTCGCTTGACGGACCGACGGATTTTCAAGGTTACCTCGCGTATCAATTCACCTTTGGCCCGAAATGATTCAACTCGATCGACCGCAGTTTGAATGGCCGATGACCCGATGGTTTTCGATGACGGTTGACCCGGCTGGTGAGACCCTGCTACTAAGCGGGGATGGCGCCGACAATCAGAGCATCCGAACCGTCCAGCGACACTCGCGATATCCGGTGTGCGCATTCGGAGAGCCTGCCGGCACTGCTTCGCCGACTGCGCTTGTCCGTTCTGCTTTCCACGTACCAAACCGGTCATCTGGTGGTGCTTTCGGCGCCGCAGGGACGGTTGATGCTATCCTTTCATCAGTTCGATCGCGCCATGGGCATCGCGGTCAAACCGGGCACCATTGCGATTTGCGCACGCAAGGAAATTTGGTTCCTGCGGGATGCCCCGGATATCGCCGCCAAACTACAACCGCCGGGACAACACGATGCCTGCTTCCTGGCGCGTAGCTCGCACTTCACCGATGACCTGCACGCGCACGAAGCGGCGTGGATCAACCCCACGGGGTCAGGTTCCCGGGAGGTGGGCAGCGAGTTCTGGATTGTTAACACCCGCTTTTCCTGCCTCTGCTCGTTGCATCCCTACTACAGTTTTGCGCCACGCTGGCGACCATCGTTCATCTCCGCCCTGCGCCCGGAGGATCGTTGCCATCTCAATGGACTAGCGGTGGTCAACGGTCAACCGCTTTACGTATCGGCCCTGGCGGAAACGGACACACCGGCCGGGTGGCGCGTGGTGAAGCACAATGGGGGCTGCCTGATCGAAGTGCCGGGTGGCCAGGTGGTGGCACGCGGGCTTTCGCTACCGCATTCTCCCCGCGTGGCGGGAGGCAAACTGCTCTTTCTGAATTCGGGAACCGGCGAGTTGGCGATGGCCGACCCGGCTAATGGAAAGATTACTGCCTTGGCCCCGGTTCCCGGGATTGCCCGGGGCCTGGCCATCCACGGGGACTATGCGTTTATTGGCCTTTCCCAAGCCCGGCCGACGCTGGAAGGCGTCCCGGTGGTGGCGGACCGGGAGCGACTCCAGTGCGGACTGTGCGTGGTCGACCTGCGCACCGGTGGCCTCGCCGCCGATTTGAAGTTTACCGCCGGCTTGGAAGAGATCTTTGATGTGCAGATCCTGTCGGGAATGGTAGCGCCCTTTGTCTCCGGCCCGGCGGCAGAAAGAGAAACCGGCCAGCCGCTGTGGACCATTCCCCCGGCAGCACGCTGAGGGTGTCACTGATCCGTAAGTTCGCCTGGGTGGGTGGCGCCTTTTTCGCTAATGCAGGAAATGAGCTTGCCGCTAGTACCAAATAAAGTATGAATAGCAGGGCGGAAGTTTTCCCAATGAAAAAAATCAGGCCAACCCAGAAACATAAGGCTTTCTTGCTGGCAGGCGTGGCATTCTCGCCGGTTTGCTCCAGTCTGGCTTCCTTGTTGGGTTCCCAGCTTTTTCCCACGAATAGCCCCTGGAATCAGGACATCAGCAAAGCCCCGGTGGCAACTAATTCAGCCGCCATCATCACCAACATCGGCGCTAATCAGAAGGTTTGGCCCGATTGGTACACTGACAGTGTCGCCAACGGAACCAACACCCTCTACGGCATCCCCTTCAACGTGGTCCACGGTAACAGCACCGCCAAGGTCAGTGTTATCATCGACGCTTATCCCGATGAAAGCGACATCGTTCCGGTGCCGATCCCCCCCAATGCCGTCATCGAGGGAGATTACCAGAACGGGCCCAACCTCCACGGTCCGGGTCCGGGCGGGCGGAACGATTCCCACCTCCTGATCTGGGATATCGATAACAATGTTGGTTATGAATTGTGGATGGCCTCCCGCCCCACCGACATCACCAGCACCGACCATAAATGGCACGCCGACCAGGAAACCTTCTGGAATTTCAACACGAACCATTTTCGCACTCTCGGCTATACCTCTGCGGACGCCGCCGGGCTGCCCATCCTCACGGGGTTGGCCCGTCCGGATGAAGGACTGCCGATTGCGCAGGGAGGCCAGGGCGTCATCAACCACGCCTTGCGGGTAACCTTTCCTTCGAGCGTCATAAATTCGCATTATATATTTCCAGCCTCCCACAGTGGTTTCGCTACAGCCACGGCGAACACAATTCCCATGGGCGGTCGATTGCGCTTGAAAAACACCACGGCCGTAAGCAATAAAATTGCCGCGCTGGGACCGCAATCGCAGATCATCGCGCGGGGCATGCAGCAATATGGCCTGATCGTCGCGGATATTGGCAGCGCCATGTTTGTTTCCGGAGCTTCGGGCTCCGTGGATGCCAGCAACAATCTCCAACTCGTCTGGGACATGACCGATGTCAATAAACTCCGGGGGCTGACCGCTGGAGACTTCGAGGTAGTGAGTCTCACTCCCGTGGTGACCGGACTAAGCGCCAGCCAGGGACCTACCAATAGCAGTTTCACCATCACTGGACAAAATTTTTCCGGCGCGGCTGGGCATCTATCGGTTCTCTTCGGCAATACCAACGCCACCGCGGTGAATGTGGTGAGCGACACCCAGATATTGGCCACCGTGCCAGCGGGTTCCGGTACCGTGGATGTGAAAGTCCAGTCGGGGTTTAATAAAAATGACAGCGCGAGCCGGCCCGGGGCCAACCTGACAGCGCCCATCTTCGGTTACGGAACTTCCGCGCTGACAGCGGCCGACCGCTTTACCTTCGTACCAGCAGCCCCCACCATCCAATCCGCCACCCTGCGCAACGGAAACCTCATTTGGCAGGGCACCAACAACAGCGGGGCAGGTGGCACTTATCACGTGCTAACCGCCACCAACCTGTTCACGGCCCGAACTAATTGGTCCATCTTCACGAACGGCACCTTTGATTCCAAAGGCAATTTCGCCATCACGAACAGCCTCGGGAGTTTTCCGCGGCGCTTCTTCAGCCTGCAGGTTCCTTAGGATTGATGCCCTTTCGGAATTGAGGCAGGGATTTCATCCGCACTTTTTGCAGAATCTCCAGTTGGACCACGATCGCCTGGGGCGACTGGCTCTGGCGCCTGACCAAGCCGTTTCATTTCCTTACGCACCTCGTAACGAAGCGCCACCGTGCCGCTCTGATAGCCCTTGACCTCCAACAGGTGAAGGGCGACATCCTGGTCAAGCTGCTCGAAGAAACGGATCCCCTCCCCAATCAAGACCGGCAGGACCGAATAACGCACTTCGTCGGCCAGCCCTAGACGAAGGCAGTCGCCACAAAGTCGGCCACCGCCCACAAACCAAATGCTGCGAAACGCCGGTCGCAAACGCTCATTCACGAACTGCCCCAGGTCGCCAGCGTGAAAGCCGACGGTATCCCGGGTTCGCGGCAAGTGGCGACTCGTGAGGACGAAAACGGGTTTGTCGCCATAGGCCCACCCGAATCCCTTGCCTTCAAAACTCAATGCGGTCTCGTAGGTGCGGGAACCCATGACGTAGCAATCGATCGATTTGAGGAAGGCCTCGACGAATCCGGGGTCCATCGTTTCGCCGTCGGCGAATTCGTCGGCAGTTTCGAGCCAATCGACGCTCCCGTCCTTCCGCGCGATGAAGCCGTCAAGGCTCGCGGCCATGTGAATCGTCACCGTTGACTCTGTGTTTGCCATTATTTTTGGTTCTTGTGGCAACGTTTCTACCCAGCGATCCGGGTGGAAAGAGCTGTCGCCAGGGAAATGGCTTTGTTAAAGCGCGCGCGGCAGCCGGTATTCTCGAAGTAAACCACCGCCCAATGATCCTGCCAAGCGCCAAGAACGAAATTGCTTCTCTGCCTGTCAACCGGATCATCTTCGACCGCGTCGGCCACCAAACTGGGCCGCGAAGACGAAGCGGAAATCAAGCTACCAGCGTGAGAACGAAGCGCTCGCCGAATCAGGGATCAGCCCAGCCAGGTTGCACCAAGAAGGCGGCATTGGTTATTAACCAAGAATCCCGGCAAAATTCCCCGCGAAAATCCCTTGATTGGAAAAGCAAACAGGAGGAATCTTTGACCTCGCATTATCAGGGTTTATCCGCCCGCGATGAGCCGCCTTTTGATGGTCGGGTGACAGGGCTTTTCCCAAACGTGCGAGATACTGTCGAGACGATGATGCACACCGAACTAACCAGGGCGTTGAATCTGTCCGCGGAGTCAATGCAAAACGGGATTCCCAACCCGCGTCTCGACTGGGTGGATAACCTGCGCACAGCGATGATCTTTCTGGTGGTGAATATGCACGCCTGTGTCACCTACAGCCATGTGGGCGACTGGTTCATCACCCTGGCGCCGGAACCGAGCCTCAAAGAGAAAATCCCGTTCATTCTCTGGCAGGCGCATTTGCAATCGTTTTTCATGGGATTGCTCTTTTTCATTGCCGGGTACTTCGCGGAAAAGTCGATCGTGAGAAAAGGAGTCAGGGTTTTCATACGTGAACGGGGGATGCGCCTTGGCCTGCCGACACTTTTCTTCATGTTGGTCATTTGGCCACTGACGGTGTGGGAAATCCTCGGACACCCAAGGGTGGAGAACATCCCCCAACTCCTCGGCCTCTACCAGAAGCACATTTTGAGCGAATCCTTCCTGTCGGCCAATGGACCGCTCTGGTTTGCCTTCGCTCTGCTGATTTTCAGCCTCGTATTTGCCCGATTCCGGGGCAGTCCTGCTGGGGTGGACAAACCCCGGCCAGCACCCAAGGCAAGGCATTTTCTCCTGCTTTGCGTCGGTTTAGTCACGGCCACGTTTGTCGCGCGCCTCATCTTTCCGGTGGGAACGGATTTCATGAACTTCCAACTTTGCTTCTTTGCGCAATACATCGCGGGATTTGGAGCGGGCGTCCTGGCCGCACGGCACGGCTGGCTTTCGTCCCTGGCGGACTCGCCCCTGGCGAAGTGGGCCGGCATCGCCGGACTAGTGGGCGGGCCGATTCTCTTGTCGACGTTAATCTATTTCGGAGGTCCCCCAGGACCGAAAATCATGCCGTATGCCGGCGGCTGGCATTGGCAGGCATTTGGGTTGGCGTTCTGGGAACAGACCACGGGGCCCGCCCTGGGACTGGGCCTGCTTTACCTATTCTCCCGGCTGGCCGCATTTCGCAATCACACGACCCACTGGCTGGCCACACATGCTTTCGCCGTTTACGTGCTGCACACGCCCATTCTCGTGGCATTAGCCCTCGGGTTACAGCCCTGGCATTTGACTCCCTGGGCGGGCACGCTCTGGTTGACCGGCAGCGGACTGATCGTCTCCTATGCGATGGCCGCGGTGGCGCTCAAAGTTCCGGGTCTGCGTGAAATTTTATAGTCCGGCCAGCCCGCAGCGGCCACTTACGGAAGGCAGCCGAGGCCCTCCCTCGCGCCAATCCGTATCGGAATGGGCGATGACAGCAGGTTGACGCCGCTTCCCGGAGCCGCTACCGTCATTTCGTGCTGGGTGATCCCGAAAACCAATTCTCCGTCACCCGCCGAGCGCCCAGCGCCAGCGGGCGCACAAAAACCACCTTCAGATCCGTTGCGCTCCTGCTGCTATTCAATGGCATCCTTTCCGTGCTAGGCCTGGGGTGCAGCACGGCAACGCCGCGCCAGCCTGACCCGCTGCAAAAGGCTTGGGAGGCAGCGGTCGCGAAAGGGTTTTCGGGGGGCGCCATGGTGGTCGTTGGAAACAGAACCCGCTTCTTCGAAGTGCGCAGCTCCGCAAGCGCCAAAGAGTTCGCGATTCGGAAGAACACGCCTCTGCCGATTTGCAGCGTGACGAAGGCGATGACGGCCGAGATCGTTTTTGACCTGATTGACGAAGGCAAGCTCGCGCGCGACGGAACACTCAAAACGCAACTTCCCTGGATACCCCCATTTGCGGAGAACATCACCCTCCGGCAATTGCTGACGCATACGAGCGGACTGCGCAACATGGACAAGGCACTCGGCGAGGATACGAACGGTGTCAGCCGGATTTACCAGACTTTCGATGAGTCCTGGCGGCCCTTGCAGTCCCGGATCCTGGGGATTATCGGCAATGAGGTCGCCGCACCCGCCGGGACAAAGTATGACTACAATAACGCCGATTTCCTGATACTGCAGGCGGTGGCGGAACGCGCATCCGGGCAAACCCTTGCCAAGCTGTTGCAGAATCACGTGTTCGGACCGGCCGGGATGCGACACTCGCTGCTCGCCCCTTGGAATTCCGCCAAAACCCCTTTCGTGGATTGCTATGCCGTTGAAGGGGGCAAGGAGACGCGCCTTGATCGTTTCAACATGGGGATTTATGGCGGGGCCGCGGGAGTGCTTGCGACGCCCGAAGATCTAGTGCAGTGGATGAAGTTCATGGTGACGCAGCCCGCCGGCAGGAAGATTGTCCTGGGGGGCAGTCAATTCGGTGGTTTTCAGGGATTTGGAGGATACGCCTATCGGAGCAGTTTCATCCGTAAGCAACTTTCGCTTCCGGGCGACGAGCTGGTATTTGAGCGGCCCGGGGCGGTGAATGGGTATACTTTGCAGATTTCATTTCTCCCAGAACGCGGAGTGGCCGCCGCTGCATTTTCAAACCGTGCGGGAGAGAAGCTGGGCAGTGTTTATGAGGGAACCGGCCTCGTGGCCGACCTGATCGCCGCCGCGGGCGCAGGCCTTTCCGCCCCGTCCCGGCAATAGGAGAACCTGACGCGACCGCAGCGGAAGGCGGCTGCCAGGAGCGGCATTCCCAAGTCTTTGCTGGCAAAATCGGGGGCGAACATCAGCCAGACAGCGCCCCGACCGAATACCGGAGAGCTAACTCACCGGCAAGCGGTGCGGCGCTATTTCCTAACCAACCAAACCTCTCTGCCGGGCAATTTTGGCGGCTTCGGTGCGCGTCGTGGCGCCGAGTTTCGTGAAGAGGGATTTCAGGTGGGTTTTGATGGTGCCAGCCTCGACATTCAGGGCGGCGGCGATTTCCTTATTGGTCTTGCCCCCGGCAAGGAGTTGCAAGACTTCGCTTTCGCGCGGACTCAGTTCCGGGGCGGCGGCGCGTTGGGCGAGTTTCACCGCGAGCAGCGGAGTGGTGAAGGATTCACCGCGCGCGACGGTCCGGATCGCAGTGATGATTTCAGGTTGGCTGGCGTCCTTGAGGAGGTAACCCTTCGCCCCGGCGCGCAGGCAGCGCCAGATGTCCTCGTCCGTATCGTAAGTAGTCATCACCAGGATACAGGCGGCGGGGTCGACCGCGATGAGGCGTTTCACGACCTCAAACCCGTCGAGCACCGGCATCCGCAGATCGAGCACCAGCACATCCGGCTTTAATTTGGCACAAAGGGCAAGGGCCTGCTCCCCGTCGCAGGCTTCACCGATGACGCGGAGGCCGGGCTCGGTGGCGATAATGGCAGCCATACCCTGGCGGACAACGTGATGATCATCGGCAAGGACAATGGTTATTTCGACAGCCTCGGCACGTTTCCGGGTGGCGGCCATCGCCGACAACTTTTTGTTTGAGACAGGAGTTTTTTTCATGCGGTGTGGATGTAAATGGTTACGGTAGTGCCATCGCCGGGTTTGGAGACGACGGTGAATTCCCCTTGCACGGCGGCAGCGCGCTCGCGCATGGAACGCAAGCCAAAGGTATGGCCTCGTTGGCGTGAATCCGAGGTGTCGAATCCGATGCCATCATCCCGCACGAGCAAGGTGACGCTCTCGGAATCGAACACGAGGGTGATCTGGATGTTATTGGCTTCGCCATGGCGGATGGCATTGCTCACCGCTTCATGCGCGCTGTTCAACAGGGCTTCCTCCGTGGCGGGCGGGAGCGGGCGCGGAATGCCGCTCAATAACCAGCGACAATTCAAAACACCGGGCACGGCAGCACGTTCCGTGAGTTGTTGCAGGGCGGTAGACAGATCACGCCCATCGAGCGCAAGCGGGCGAATGGCGAGGGCGGACCGGCGCGCTTCAGCGAGGCCGAGCGCGGCGATCTTGCGCACACTCTGCAACTCGTCAACGGTCACGCGTTCGCCGCGGGCAACCCGCACGCGCAACGCTTCAAGGTGCAGCAACGTGCCCGTGAAACCCTGCGCGAGCGTGTCGTGAATCTGACCGGCGAAACGCGCCCGCTCCTGGAGAATCGTGGTCTCGCGTTCGCGGGCGACATCGGCGTCGCGGGCTTGATCGGAAAGGCGAGCGAGTTGCAGCGCCAGCGTTGCCTGCTGGGCGACGGCGTTGCACAATTCCAGTTTTAAGGGGCTCAGCGGCCCATCATTCGTAAAGGCCAGGCAAAGCGTACCGACCGGCTCCTCGTTGGCAATCAGCGGGGTCCGTACCAGCAGGCGGTGGCGGCGGGCGGAATGCCATTCGTTGCTGGGGTGCGCAGGGTTGCCCGGGGTCATTTTGATGAATTCCTGTGCGGGTCTCGTCGTCAGGTCGGTCCAGCCAAGAAACACCCGGGCGTCCGCCGGTTTCTCGGCATGGCCATGGGGGTGCCCAACCAACTCATCGACAATTTGCCCATCCTCAATGCCCAGGACAAAACGCAACAGGTAAGTGTTCGCGTCAAACGTAAAGATCCCACCGCTAATGTTGCCCACGATTAGGGAAAGCTCAGCCAGCAGTAGTCCCAGGACGGAGCGATAGTTTGTCTCCGTAGACAAACGTTCGTTCACCCGGCGCAAAATCCAGTTGGCCTTGGCCAGTTCCCCCGCGCGCTCCTGCGCCGCCTGCTCGCGTTCGTGGGAGATGGCCGCGGCACTCTGGGAATCCGCCAGTTCACGCAACTGCATTACCATGGCCGCCTGGTTGGTGAGGGCGAAAAGCAGTTCCCGCTGTTCCGTTGAAAAAGAAAACTGATCCTTCCAGGCAAGTCCAATTACGCCGACGGGGCGCTGCCCAACCAGGACCGGTATGGCGCAGGCGGACTCGCGACCGCGCGCCAGATGCCATTCCGTGGTGCCCGGCCACATCAGGGCCGCTTGCACGGAGGTAAGGTCTTTGATGTTAATGCCGAAGATCTCTTTACACTCCAAGCAAAGGCGGAAGGCCGGCGTGACATCGGCGTCGAATGCGGTTTGCAGCAACGGAGGGGAATTGGGGCAGAAGCCGCGCCCGTGCCCCCTTTCATCCGTCCACACAATGGTCGCCAGTGTGTTCGCCCGCGCGTCATACAAAAATAGCTGGCCAGCCGAGGCAGCGGCAGCGGCGACGATTTCGAGAAACACCTTCTCCAGCGTGTCATCGAAGTCCGTGGACTGCGAGACGGCGGCGAGACTTCGCGACACGGTGGCGTTGGCCCGCGCGAGTTCCGCCGCACGATGACGGGCGGCGCGCTCGCGCTCGCGAGCGACGACGGTTTCGATGGCGCGTTCCTGCGCCTGGGCCGCGAGATCCTTGGCCAGCATGGCCATCGCAAGCTGCGCAGAGAGCGACTCGGCGAAGCGGATCTCCTGCGGGGTGTAGGCTCCCGCCACCTTGCTCCGGTAGACGCACAATGCCCCGATCGCACGACTGCCAGAGACGATCGGCACATTGAGTTCCAAATCCCAGCCAAGGTTGCGGGCAAAAGCGTCGAATTCCGGCACCGGCGTGCCGGCGTGGTGATCCACCACCACCGCCCGCGTGCGTTGCTGAACTTTAGTTCCCAGATAGTTATCCGGCACGGTGAATCCGGTGGCAAGCCGCCGAATGAGGCCAAACTTCTGCGCATCGACCGCCAGCAATTCCTGCGGAAGCAACACCCGACCATCCACGAACCAGAACTTGAGGAACACCACGTCAGACTTGTGCTCGAATACCGAGCAAGAGATCGCGCCAAGCGTCCGGGCCACGATCTGCAGCACCACGGGCACCAGCTCATCCAAGTCGGTGATCCGGCCGAATGAATCAATGGTTTCCTGCAAGGCACGCGCCATCCGTTCCAATTCTTCAGCCCGCTGTTGAGCGGCTTGCTCCCGCTCCCGGGCGATGGCCATTTCTCGCTCGCGAACCGCGATCTGGCTGACTTGCATCGCCAGCGCAATTTGTTTGGCCAGTGATTCCGCCAGCGAAATGTCGGCCGCAGAAAAACGCCCCGTGCCACTTTTGAAAATATCAAACGCGCCCACGGTTCTTCCCCCCACGAGCAAGGGCACATTCAGTTCTAATTCCCAGTTCACGCTCAAGGCAAAAGCGTGCAACTCGGGCGAGGCCGTCGCCGTCCGATGATCCAAAACGACCGAGGAGTCCCGGCGGATGGGGTGCACCCCGAGGTGTTCCACGGGCACAGTAAAGCCCTGGGCCAGCCGTTTCAGGACGCCGTAGGTTGTTTCGTCCAACAGGGGCCATTCCAACGGTGTGATGACCCGTCCCCCCACATAAACGTAGCGGAGATAAATTATCTCCTCCTCATCGTTTTCGAAATAGGCACAACTGACAGCGCCAAACGTTTCCGCCGCAACCCGCAGCACAATGGGCACAAATTTGTCCAAAGCAGGTTCACGCGCAAGCGCCGCAATGCAGGATTCCAAGGCCTGGCTGGCTTTGAGGAGTTGCGTGACCTGCCTAGCGGTTTGACGGTCTTCCATGTTCGGAATCATATCCTGCGAATCGTCACTCAACAGCTGAATTTTGCAAGCTACCGGCAAATTCCTATTGCTGAATAGAGTCGTATCAATCAAAAAGTCTAAATTGCCGGCCCGCCTCCAGCAACTCTCATCGCCTCTCCCATATGGGGGAGCAACACCCCTCCCATCCGCCCCGTTGTGAAAACCCGCAGACAAACTAATTTCGCCGGGTGACTTTGACAGCGAAATCATAGCACCAAAAAGGAAACCGCCATGAACCCCTATCACAAACTCTATACGCCCCAGGATAGCGCCATCGTCTTCATTGACCACCAGCCACAGATGCTCTTCGGCGTGGCGAACGCCGACCGCGCCACGCTCATCAACAACGTGACGCTGCTCGCGAAAGTCGCGAAAGAATTCAACGTTCCCTCCGTCTTGACCGCGGTGGAGACGGAAGGCTTCTCCGGCTACGTCTGGCCGCAACTGCTGGACGTTTTCCCGGGACAACCCGTCGTGGAGCGCACTTCGATGAACTCGTGGGACGACGCCGGCTTCCGCCAGGCCATCGAAGCCACGGGACGCAAGAACATCATCATGACCGGACTGTGGACCGAAGTGTGCGTGACCTGGCCGACGATCGAAATGCTCGGCGCAGGCTACAACATCTACGTCGTCGAAGACTGCTGCGGCGCAACCTCGCCCGCCGCCCAGGAAGCCGCGCTCTCACGCATGGTGCAAGCGGGAGCCGTGCGCCTTACAACAATCGCCGCGCTGCTCGAATGGCAACGGGACTGGAAGAACAAGGAGCACTATAACGCCCTCATGGGGCTCCTCAAAGGCCAGGGCGGCGCCTACGGGATCGGGGTGGAGTACGCCTATACGATGGTTCACAAGGCCCCGCAGTCGGCGGTCAAACCACAGGTCGTGGCCAAGGCGGCTCATTGAAATCAGAGAATTTTAAGTAATCCCAACAGGAACCACACATCCCCCAGAATACCATGCACCCCGCCTTTGAAATGTTTGATCCGGCCAAGGCCGCGATGATCCTCATTGATCATCAGGTCGGCACCATGCAACTCGTGAAGAATCTGCCACTTGATCGCGTGAAGCGATTCAGTCTGGCGCTCGCAAAGACAGCGGTCGCCCTCGATATGCCGCTGGTGCTCACGTCCAGCCAGGAGGAGCGCATTCAAGGACCGCTATTGCCAGAACTCGCGCAGATTGCCCCGAAAGCCTATGAAGCCCGCGTGAAGCGTGCCGGAATTGCCGACGCCTGGAGCGATCTGAATTTCCGGGCCGCCGTCGAGGCGACCGGCCGCAAGCAACTCGTGATGGCCGGGATCACCACCGATGTGTGCGTGATCTTCCCCACCATCAACGCCGTCCGCGATGGCTATTCCGTGCAGTGTGTCCTGGACGCCAGCGGTTCGCCGTTTGATTTGTCCGAGGAAACTTCCCGACTACGCATGCACGATGCCGGGGTCGTGCTGACCACGATGCCAACGGTCATCGCGGAATTGGTCAAGGACTGGAGCACTCCGGCCGCCGAGAAACTGCTGCCCGTTCTGTTTGGCGAAATTCTGCCGCCGGTCCTCCGATGAATTCACCCTACACCGACAGCGAGGCGCGGGCGCTCATCGCCAAAATCTACGCGGCGGACGAAGCCATGAATACGATGGCGTTTGTGGACTTACTTTCCCCGGATGCCGTCTTTCAGTTGGGCCGTTCGCCGGTAATGACCGGGCGCGATTCGATTCAAGGATTTGTGCAGGGACTCTTCTCATCCCTCGCAGGGCTACGCCATCGGCTCATCCATTTTTGGGTGGGCAACGGCAAACTCGTGTTCCAAGGCGAGGTGACTTTTAAGCTGCCTACCGGGCAGAGTTTGCTGCTGCCGTATGTGGACGTTGTTACACCAGGGGATGGCGGTCTGCTCGAAGATTATCGAATCTACATTGATCTAACGCCCATGCACCCAGGGGCGAAGACGCCATCACCGTAGGACCGCATGACGCACGCCATGGAGATGCAAAACACGGTGGTGATCTTCATCGTGACGGCATTTGTCGGATTCCCCAAGCCTCTGGTGGCAATGGAAGTTGCCAAAGAGGTATTCGCCGAATTTAAAGCTGAAGATGTTCAGAGTCCCGCATCAAGCAAACCCAACCCTTATGCCTTCCAATCCAACCAACGCCGCGAAAGAGCAACCGTGCGTTTCGTCCACTGAAGTCCTGATCATCGGCGCAGGGCCAGTGGGCCTCACGCTCGCGAACGAACTGGTCCGGCGGGGCGTGCACACGCGGATCGTGGAAAAGCTGCCGGCGATCCGCGAGATCAGCAAGGCGTTGATCCTCCACGTGCGCACGCAGGAGGCGCTGGCCAAGGTGGGCATCATGACAGCGGCCCTCTCCGAGGCCAAGCCGATGCGCCAAGTCGTGGTGCATGGTTACGGCAAGCACATCGGGAACTGGGATCTTGACCGCATTGAAGGCCCCTATTCGCATCCGCTGATCCTCGGACAAAATCGGACCCAACATCTCTTGAACGGGGCGTTGAACCAGCATGGCGTCCAAGTCGAATGGAATACGGAGGCGTTGGATATGAAGCTGGATGACAGCGACGCCATCCTGACGCTGCGCCACACCGAGCCAGGCTCGGGGCAGGTCAAGGAAGAGATCATACGCGCGGGCTACGTCGTCGGCTGCGAAGGTTCCAAGAGCCTCGTGAGGAAAACGCTGGGCCTCACCTTTGAAGGCGAACGTTACAGCGGTGAGCAGTTCATCCAGGCCGACTGCAAACTGGCGTGGGATCTGCCCAGCGGACGGTCGTATTTATTCCTGACCACCGACGGCTACATGATGGCCATCGAGATGCCGAATGGCTTCGCACGAATTTTCATTTCCATTCCGGATGCCGTCGGCACAACGCACCCTACGGCTGGGCAGAGGGAGGCCGAGAAAAGCCTGGGCGCGGCGGAAGACATCTCCGCGGAGCCGACCCTCGACGAAATCAAAAGTCACTTCGAGCGGCTGAGCGGGATGAGAGTGACCCTATCCGAGCCGGTATGGCTGGCGCGCTATCGCACCTCGCATCGCTACGCGAACCGATTCGACGGAGGCCGGGCATTCGTCGCGGGTGATTCGGGCCACGTGCATGTGCCCATCGGCGGGCAGGGCATGAACACGGGAATCCAGGACGCTTTCAACCTCGGTTGGAAATTGGCGGGCGTCATTCGAGCCGAATATCAACCGTCGCTGTTGGAGACTTACAACCAGGAGCGCCATCCAGTCGCCGAAGGGCTGATCAAGGGCACGGACCTCGCCTACAAAGGCATTCTCCATCCGAGCGAGATCAAACAGCGCGCGGTGCGGCTCCTTGGCCCGTTTCTAATGCGCACGGATACCGCGCAGAACTTCATGCGCAATACACTCGAAGAACTGACCATCGCTTACCCGCACTCGCCGCTGACGGAAGATCACGGCGGCAGCGGCGGCCCCCAGCCCGGAGAGCGATTCCTCGACGCGCACGTCGTATTAAATTCCGACAAGCGCACCATCCGACTCAGCGATCTTTCGCGCGGCGTCGAATGGACGCTTTTACTTTTTACCGGCACCCACCAAGGCCAGCACGGCGAGGCACTTTCCAGTTTGATCACGCAAGTAAGTCACCATTGCGCCGGGCTGGTGGCGGCCCATGTGGTCGCCGCCCACCAAATGGGTGAGGCGGATTATGCGCCGGGAACCTCCGTGCTCGTGGATGCGCTGCATGAGGCACACGCCAAATTCGGCGTCACGGCCCCGGTGATCTACCTGATTCGTCCGGACAACTATGTTGGCTACCGGGGGCCGCTTCAAACCGGCGATGAGCTGCTGGCCTACCTGAAGCGGGTTTTCAATCCCCAGCGGCTAAACTAAATGCGTACATGACAGTGATAATCCCATAACTATGGATGCCGCCGAAATCCCCGCCATTGTCTTGGGACATCATGGGTTGGTCACCGCCTCCATTGCGGCCCAGATATTGCATACCGGCAGCGGGGCGCTCCTGGTATATTATCACGGAATCCATAAGCTGCTTGAGGGACTGCAATGGCGCAAAGGTGATCGGGCAGATTGGCCGTTTGTCGAGGAAATCAAAGCCGCGGGATTCCCGTTTCCCCTCGTCAATGCGTGGTTCGCCACGGCGGCGCAACTGGTGGGCGGGGCGCTATTGGTGCTGGGATTGGGCACGCGACCCGCCTCCATCGTGATCGTCGGCACACTGTTGGGGGCGGTTTATACCAACATCGTCTTGAAAAAATCCAACCAGATGGCCCTTTTGTATCTGCTGCTGGTCAGCTGTGTCCTGGCATTGGGCCCGGGCAAATGGTCCCTGGATCGCGCTTTTTTCGGCTGAGCGCATATGAACCCGGCCGAAACCAAATTGAACCCGACCGCACTGCCGGAAGGTCCGGCCAGCTTCATCCTGAGCGCGGTGTCGGGATTTGTGGACACCGCGGGCTTTATCCTCCTGGCGGGCATTTTCACCTCCCACATCACGGGGAACCTCGTGCTCGCGGGGGCGGCCCTGGCCGGCCGGATTGACGGCGGGGTCCTGATTCGGCTGGCGCTACTGGTGGTGTTCATGGCTGCGGTTGCGCTGGCCTCGGCCCTGGCGTTCTGGTCAAACCGGAACGGTCGGTCAGTGGTGGCGGTATTGCTGGGCGCCGAGACCCTCATGCTCGGGGCCTTTTTGGTGACGGGGCTGGCCCTGACAATCCAGCAGCAACCCAGGGACCCTTGGGTCCTGTTTACGGTGGCCGGAACCGCGGTCGTGGCCATGGGAATTCAGAATGCGCTGATGCGGGAAGGATTCAAGACCTACCTGCCGACCACGATGATGACGGGGAATACCACCCAATTCACCTTGGACGGATTGGCAATGCTCCGGGGATTACAGTCACCGGAAATCAGAGCGCGCTTTCGGCGCACGGCGAACGTCCTGATGGGTTTTCTGATCGGGGCGGCTTTGGGAGCCTGGTCGGCAGCTTTTCTGCGGATGTGGTCGCCCATAATACCGCTGTTGGCGATCGGATCGCTCACATTGTTCGCAACCCAAAAACCGGCGCCAGGAAACTCTTAAAGATGCATCCGTTACGAATCATTGCCACAACCCTGCTCGCCACGGTGAGTCTGGGAGCATGCGCGGAAGAAGTTCCAGCCTTCAGACTTTCCCCCCAGGACGAAGACTGGTCGGCCTTGCGCGAAGCTTCGTCGCGGACAAATTGTTTGGAAGCGATCAAATTTATCCCCCTCAACGCCAAGGCTTCCGCGTGGCTCACCCTCGGCGGTGAGGCGCGGGAACGATTCGAATATTTCGACCATTCGAACTGGGGCGCGGGACCACAAGATAACAATGGCTATTTGCTGCAACGATTCCTCGTGCATGGCGATGCCCATTTTGGCTCCTGGTTCCGGATTTTCACTGAATTTCAAAGCGGCCTGGAAGCCGGACGCAACGGCGGCGCCCGCCCCACCGATCGCGATGTTTTCGATGTGCATCAGCTTTTTGCGGACCTCCGAGTTCCGCTGGCGGAGCAGGCCTCGTTAACATTAAGAAGCGGCCGTCAGGAATTGGCTTTCGGGTCCCAGCGCCTCGTCTCGATCCGTGATTCACCGAATTTACGGCGCACGTTTGATGGCGCGCGGGCAACGCTGCTTTATGAAGGGTGGCAACTCGATGCCTTCGTGACCCGCCCGGTTCGCTTGAAGCCCGGGGTGTTTGACGACGACCCTGATCCAGGGACCAAGTTCTGGGGTATGTATGGTGTCGCCTCCCTGTCTTTCGTGCCCGGGGGAAAGGTGGATTTCTATTATTTCGGTTTGGATCGTGATTCCGCCACCTTTGCCCAAAGCACAGCCCGCGAGCGGCGCCACACGATTGGCACAAGGATCTGGGGGAAGAACTCGGGGTGGGATTGGAATTTCGAGTTCGTGTATCAATTCGGCGAGTTTGGCGCGGGCCACATTGCTGCCTGGACAGCGGCCAGCGACACGGGTTTTACGTTCAACCGGACGCCCTGGACCCCACGTTTAGGATTCAAGGCGGATGTAACCAGTGGGGACCGCGATCCCCATGATCGCGATCTACAGACGTTCAACCCGCTCTTTCCGAAAGGCGGATATTTTGCGGAGACCGGGCTGATCGGGCCGCAGAATCACATCGATGTCCACCCCGGACTCGAATTGCACCCGACCCATCAGATCACGCTGAACGCCGACCTGGATCTTTTCTGGCGCGAGAGCACCAGGGATGGGATTTATAACATTGGTCAGAGTGTGGTGCGGCCCGGCTTAAGCGGCGGATCAAACTACGTCGGCGCGCAGACCACAGGGCAGATCGAGTGGCGCTTCGGCCGGCATTTGACCTGGGTCGCCAACTACGCGCACTTCTTTGCCGGTGATTTCCTGCGGGAAAATCCGCCCGCCAAGGATGTTAACTACTTTTCCAGCTGGATCTCCTACCGCTTTTAAGCCCCCAAAGCCTCAAAGCTCAAACAATGAAGGCCCGAACGATACCCGACCTCATTCTCCTCAACGGCCGTATTACCACGCTGGAACGGAGCCATCCGGCAGCCACCAACCTCGCCATCAAGGACGGCGGGATCATCGGGGTGGATGATGCGGAGGTTTATGAACGCGGGCCCCACACGCGGGTGATCGACCTCCAAGGCCGCCGCGTCATTCCGGGGCTGAACGACTCGCACTTGCACGTCATTCGCGGCGGATTGAATTACAACATGGAGCTACGTTGGGACGGCGTGCCATCGCTCGCGGACGCACTGCGAATGCTGCGGGAACAGGCGCAACGCACCCCGCCGGGCCAGTGGGTGCGAGTCGTGGGCGGATGGAGCGAGTTTCAATTCGCCGAGCGGCGGATGCCGACGCTCGAAGAAATCAATGCCGCCGCGCCCGAGACACCGGTTTTCATCCTGCATCTCTATTGCCGCGCTTTGCTGAATCGGGCAGCGCTGCGCGCCGTGGGCTATACCAAGGAAACGGCCAATCCGCCGGGCGGCGAAATCCAGCGGGATCATCGCGGCAATCCCACCGGCCTGCTCCTGGCCCGCCCGAACGCGAACCTGCTGTACGCCACGCTGGCCAAGGGGCCGAAACTGCCACCGGAGCACCAACTGAATTCCACGCGTCATTTTATGCGCGAGTTGAACCGCCTCGGTTTGACCAGCATCATTGATGCGGGAGGTGGTTTCCAAAATTATCCCGAGGATTACGCGATCATCGACGAACTGCACAAGCGCGGCGAGATGACGCTCCGCATCGCTTACAATCTGTTCACGCAAAAACCGAAACAGGAGATGGAAGACTTCACCCGCTGGCTCAAGATGACCGGGCCGGGTAAAGGCGACGATTTCTACCGTTGCAATGGCGCGGGCGAAATGCTCGTTTTCTCCGCGGCGGATTTTGAGGATTTCCTGGAACCTCGCCCGGATCTGAATTCCTCCCTCGAAACCGATCTCATGACCGTCGTCACGCTGCTCGCCGCTAACCGATGGCCTTTTCGATTGCACGCGACCTACGATGAAAGCATCACGCGCTTCCTGAATGTGTTTGAAGAAGTGAATCGCGACGTTCCGTTCACGGGACTGAACTGGTTCTTCGATCACTGCGAGACCATCTCTGACAAAAATCTCGCGCGCGTGAAGGCTCTTGGCGGTGGGATCGCGGTCCAGCATCGCATGGCGTTCCAAGGCGAATACTTCATGGAGCGCTATGGCAAGGCGGCGGTGGAGCGCACACCCCCGGTGAGAAAAATGTTGGAATTTGGCATTCCCGTCGGCGCCGGCACCGACGCAACCCGGGTGGCCAGTTACAATCCGTGGGTCTCGCTCTACTGGCTCACGACGGGTAAAACCGTTGGCGGCGTGGCCATGTATCCAGACAAGAATTGCCTGAGTCGCGAGGAAGCACTGCGGCTCTACACCCAGGGCAGTAGTTGGTTTTCGAGTGAATACGGCAAAAAGGGTGGTCTTGCTCCCGGCCAACTGGCTGACCTGGTGGCGCTTACCGACGATTACTTTTCCGTGCCGGAAGAGCAAATCAAGAGCATTGAGTCCGTGCTCACGATCGTTGGCGGGAAGATCGTCCACGCGACGGATGAATTCACGGCGCACGCTCCGCCGGCGGTTCCCGTCCTCCCGGAATGGTCGCCCGTCAAAGTCTTTGGCGGTTACGGGGCGCCGCTCGACATTCGCAAAGCCGCCCGCGCCGGCGTCCCGGCGCCCGGGCATCAACACTCAAAGGAATGCCAGCAAGGCTGCCACCACTCCGCGCACCAACTGCTGGTGGGCATCGAAGCCGCGCGCCAGCGCTACGCGGAATTTTTTGGATTGGGCTGTGATTGTTTTGCGTTCTAATTAAAGTGGACGAGCCTTTGAACGAGCCAACCACATCAGCAATGCAAGTGGGCATCGACAGTTTTGCCACCGCCTTCACCCCGGGTGCGGCGAGGGTTCCGGACACTGCTTCAGTCGCGCTGCGCCAACTGGTGGACCGGATCGAACACGCCGAGCAAGCCGGGCTCGACGTCTTCGGCATCGGTGAGCACCATCGGCAGGATTTCCTCGACTCCGCGCCCCCGGTGATTCTTGCCGCCGCCGCCACGCGCACCCAACGCATCCGACTCACCAGCGCGGTAACGGTGCTCAGCGCTGCGGACCCGGTGCGGGTGTTTCAGGAATTAGCCACGCTGGATCTGCTTTCGCAAGGGCGCGCGGAAATGGTGGTCGGGCGCGGCTCGTTCATTGAGTCATTCCCCTTATTTGGCTTGCAGTTGGAAGATTACGATTCGCTCTTCGCGGAGAAACTGGAACTGCTGCTGAATATCCGGGCCAACGAGCGGGTGAACTGGTCGGGCAAACACCGGGCGCCATTGACCGGGCAAGGGGTATATCCGCGTCCGTTGCAAACCCCGCTGCCCATCTGGCTCGGCGTGGGTGGGACCCTCGAATCGTTTGCCCGGGCGGGTGCTTTGGGACTGCCACTCATGGTTGCGATCATCGGCGGGGAGACGCGACGTTTCCGCCCGCTCGTGGAGATCTATCGGGAGACGGGCAAACGCGCTGGCTTCAAACCGGAGCAACTCAAAGTCGGGGTGCATGCGCTGGGTTATGTGGCGGCGACGACCAAGGAAGCGGTGGACGATTTCTTTCCCGGTTATGCCCAGGCTTTCACCAAGGTGGGCAAGGAACGCGGCTGGCCTCCCGTCACGCGGTCTCATTTTGATGCATTGATCGGACCGCACGGGGCCTTACTCGTCGGCAACCCGGATGAAGTCGCGGAGAAAATCCAGAACCACAGCGAGGCGCTGGGCGGGATTTCCCGCATCAGCTTTCAGATGGATGTGGCGGCCTTGCCGCACCCGAAGTTGCTGCGGGCGATCGAGTTGTTGGGGGCAAAGGTAGCTCCAAGATTGCGGAAAGTTCTCAATGGCCATTGACGCGCTGGTTAGGGATTCTGGGTCTGACCCGGCCGATTTTGGCCAGAGGTAAGGTTAGAATTGCGTATTCCCGCCAGCTTCCCTGTGGACGGGGAACTGGCGTTCCCGATCGGCTACCATGCGGCCGCGGATTTGGCCGTGTTCCATCTTTTCTCGACAAATATCGGCGATGCTCCGGCTTGATATTGAATCGATTTGCCGGTCCTCAAATAATCTCACCGGGCAAGGTAAGAAAGGAGTCTGCCGCCACATCCAATTGGCGAGCCCCAAAAAGGCGACAAAGAAAACAAACCAACAAAACATCGAATCATGAAAACTATTAAAAACCTCATTGCCCTCACCCTCACCACACTCGCCCTGGCCCTTTCCGCCCCCGCGGCAGAACTCGTCAACGTCTCAGGCGCCAGTAACATCGCGGTGGGCGGCTACGACACTGTCGCCTTTTTCACCGACAAAAAGCCGGTCAACGGCGATCCCGGGATTTCCGTCAGCTACCAAGGTGCGACGTATATTTTCGCCACCAAGGAGCACAAGGAGCTGTTTGAAGCGGCGCCCGAGAAATATGCACCGCAATGCGGCGGTTACTGCGCTTACGGAGTGGCGGTCGGGGCCCTGTTCCCGGTGGACATCAGCACCTGGCAGGTGCGCAACGGGAAGCTTTACCTCAACCTGAACAAAGCCATCCTCAAAAAATTCAACGCGGATTTCGACGGCAATGCGGCCAAGGCGAAGAAAAACTGGCCGGAACTCGTGGCCAAGCACAGCAAGTAATCCAACTGCGGGGCGCCGGGGGGGGGAATTACTCCGGCTCCCCAGTCCGCAGATTCGCCAGCCGCCTCCGGGCGGCAATTTTATTTTTTATCTGCCTGGTCGGTCACCCTCGATAGTTGAGGTTCAAGCAACCTCTGGACGGCACTGGCTAATTGGGTGATTAAGGCAGTTTCAGGCCAGAGGCTCCTGGCTGGTGGATGGATTCGGGTTGAAGGTGCAACCCGCTGGTATTAACTTTGGATGTGCGCGCCGCTACCATTTTGCTCCCCATGTTTGCACTTTCCCTTGCCGCCAACGCCCAACTTCTGACCTGGCCGGACCTGGTCAAGCGCCCCCATCCGCAGCCGACGACCACGATCGATTACGGGACCGATCCGCTACAAAAAGTGGATGTTTGGGTGCCGGAAGGAAAAGGCGAATTCCCCGTCGTCGTAATGGTGCATGGCGGTTGCTGGCAGACTGCCATCGCGAACCGGCACCTGATGGACTGGATCGCCGAGGATCTTCGCCAGGACGGCATCGCGGTGTGGAACATCGAATATCGCGGTGTCGATCGCGCCGGCGGCGGATATCCCGGCACATTCACCGACGTGGCCAAGGCGACCGATCAACTCACCACGGTGGCGGCCAAATATCATTTCGACACTCGGAAGATCGTGGCCGTCGGTCATTCGGCGGGCGGCCACCTGGCGCTTTGGCTCGCGGGCCGGCCGAAACTGCCCAAGACCAGCCCGTTGCACACGGCCAATCCCCTGCCCCTTAGTCATGTCATCAGTCTCGGCGGGCTGCCGGACCTGGAGGCGACCGCGACCAGCCCCGACAATGGCTGCGGCTGCGAGGTCGTCACAAAACTGGTCGGCACGGACCGCGCCGATCCCTATGTTGACACTTCGGTTCCGCGCCTTTTCCCGCTGGGCGTGGCGCAGGATCTGGTGAATGGTCGGGAGGACAAGATCATCCCCGGTCGGATGGGGATCGATTACGTGGCCAAGGCCAAAGCGAAGGGGGATCAAGTCGTGCTCCACACCATTCCCGACACCGGCCACGTCGAACTCATCGCCCCGGAGTCCGCCGCCTGGCACGAGGCCAAGCGGCTCATCAAGAAAGCGCTCGTCAAGTGACCAGCGACGACACCCGAGCCCTCGATGAAGCCGATCCCCTCGCTTCCCTGAAGCAAAGGTTCGCGCTGCCGCCGGGCGTAATCTATCTCGATGGCAATTCGCTTGGCGCCCTGCCCCGAGCCACTGCCGACGTGCTGGACGACGCCGTCACCCGCCAGTGGGGCAACCGGCTGATCCGCAGCTGGAACGAAGGCTGGATTGAGGCGCCTCAGCGCATCGGGGATAGGATTGCGCCCATCATTGGCGCCGCTCCCGGTGAAGTGATTGTAGCCGACTCGACATCCGTCAATCTTTTCAAGCTCCTGGTGGCCGCGCTGCGGATTCATCCGACACGGCGAACCATTGTCAGCGAGCAGGGCAATTTCCCCACGGACTTGCAGATCGCGGAGGGCGCCTTGGGATGTGTTGCTGGAGCGAGGCTAAAGGCGGTTCCGCGAGCCAACCTCACCACAGCCCTGGACGGCGACACCGCGGTGCTGCTGCTCACCCAGGTCCAGTACAAGACTGGCGCCCGCTTCGACCTGAAGACGCTGACCGCTGCCGCCCATGCGGCGGGAGCGGTGGTCCTGTGGGACCTGAGCCATTCGACGGGCGCAATCCCCGTCGATTTGAACGAGGCCGGGGCCGACCTCGCCGTCGGCTGCACCTACAAGTATCTCAACGGCGGCCCCGGGGCGCCCGCCTTCCTCTATGTGGCCGCGCGCTGGCAAGCCCGGTTAGCGAGTCCGCTATCGGGCTGGATGGGGCACACCGCGCCCTTTGCCTTCGCCGACGCCTACACACCGGCGCCCGGGATCACGCGCTGGCTGGCTGGCACTCCGCCGATCCTCGCGCTGGCCGCACTCGAGGCAGGCATCGACCTGTGGCGTGAGATTGATCGCCCGACGGTCTGGGCGAAGAGCGCAGTGCTGTTTGAAATACTGGCCGCCGCGGGCGATTCACTCGGTCTCGAATGCGTCACACCCCGGGCCGCCATGGAACGGGGTAGTCATATTAGTTTTCGCCACCCGAATGCCTATCCCATCTGCCAGGCGCTGATCGCCCGCGGCGTGATTGGGGACTTCCGCGATCCGGACATTCTCCGCATGGGATTGACACCACTGTATTTGAGCCACGAGGATGTGTGGCGCGCCGGAGAAATCCTGCGGGAAATTATCACGACGGAGGCATGGCGGGATCCGCGATTTTCCCAGCGACTCGCGGTAACCTGACACGTTTCGCCGGAATCCAGCCAACGTCAGCCAATCGTTTCCAAGGACTTACGTTCGATCGATTTGGGTTCGATAAGCGCCGCGATACGCTGGTCCAACGTGGCCAGCACGCCACCCCGGCGGATCGCGAGGCCAAGCAGATACGCATCCGTCGTCTGTTGATGCCCCAGGAGCCGGACACCAGCGTAGGCAACTGCTTCGGCGAACGACAATTCAGCAGGCCAGAAGGCGTGGTCGGCGGCGGCAGTGTTGGCGGAAAGCACCTGGATCGCTTCCCGCGGCTGGACGGAATCACGGGAGAACGCGGGATTCGAGACAATGCGGACAAAACCGGCCTGGGTAAAGGGGCACGTCGCCCAGCCTTTCGCGCGATGACGCGTGAACCACTTCACCGCCAGTTCGTGCCGCTCATGGCTGGGCCAGAACAGTGCAATGAGCAGGTTGGTATCGAGCAAGTAGCCCTTCATACGCCCTCAGATTCAATCCGCCGCACGTCGTCGGTGGTGACTTTCGGCGAGTCCGCCGGCAGCTGAAAAACCACGAGGCCATCCTTGTGCTGGGCCGGCGTAGACGCATTCAGCCCGCGGCGCAGCAAATCTGATACCGCCCTCCCTAGTGAAACGCCACGCAGCTTGGCCTGATGACCAGCCAATTCCAATATGTCATCGTCCAGAGTCAGTGTCGTTCTCATGACATAATGATGCTTTCATTCACCATTGATGTCAAGATAGCATCGGAACATCAATGAGCGCCGGCTTACCGCCAAACCGCCCAGATCACCGGTAAGCGCAGTACGGGAAAGCGCAGAACTTCGATCCACTCACGATCCTGAAGACACCCGGGCCTGGACGGTACTGAGACCGCCATCCACCGCCAGAACCTGGCCGGTCACCCAGGATTGTTGCGGATCAAGAAACCACCGGATAGCGCTGGCCACTTCATCGGGCTCCCCGATCCGCCCGAGCGGGTGCAGCGCAGCGGAAGCTTTCAAGACCCCCGGGTTGTTGGTGAGCGAGGTGGTAAGCGGAGTGCGGGTGAGACCGGGAGCCACGCAATTAACCCTGACATTGTGGCGCGCATAGGTGGCGGCGGCGGATTGGGCGAGGCCAACAATGCCGGCTTTGGCGGCGGCAATGGCGTCGTGGTTAATCATGCCGTGCCGCGCCACTGCGGAGGCCAATAGGACAATCGAACCGCCACCATTGCGCATCATCCGGCTGGCGGCGGCGCGCAAA
This sequence comes from uncultured Pedosphaera sp., assembly GCA_903918755.1. Classification (GTDB taxonomy): domain Bacteria; phylum Verrucomicrobiota; class Verrucomicrobiia; order Limisphaerales; family Pedosphaeraceae; genus CAIXFN01. The sequence goes on along the minus strand of CAIXFN010000073.1, from coordinate 98,608 downwards.
ATGTAGAACGACGAATCGAGGTTCGCGGCCATAACCGCACGCCATTGGTCATCCGTGGTGGTGTGGGAGGGTTTGAGCAGCAGGGACCCGACACAGTTGACGACTCCGTCAATGCCGCCGTGCTCGTGCATGGCCTGGGTGAAACAGGCCTCAACCGCAGCCGGATCAGCGGCATCGAGGGCACAAGACTGAACTCGGAGTTCAGCGGCCAGCGCGTCAAGCCGATCACTGCCATGGGCCACCAGCGTCATGCCATAGCCGAGTTTGCCCAATTGACGAGCCAAGGCCGACCCAATTCCCCCGGTGGCCCCGAAAATGAGCACGGTAGGCACATGATTGAATTGCGTCATGTCCGTGAGGCGGTTGGGCGGGGTTGCGTCAAGGGCGTTTTCCCGCGAGAGGGCAGAGCCGCCCGCTCCTTGGCTTCCGCCCGCTCCCGATTTTGTTGCACCGACAATTGTTTGGCGAGATCCGCCGCCTGTTGCACCCCGAGGAAGACAATGCCGGTAATCACCAAGCCAAAGGCGAAGATGGGAAAGAGGTAACTGGACATATCACTTTTGGTGGTTTTTGCCCAAAGCCGCGGCCAGGAGGACGACGCGAACTCCAACCCACAGCGCGAGAATGCTCGGCACCCAGAGTCCCACATAGGCTCCGTAATCGTGGTTGAGCAGGAACCACAGCCCAACACTGGCGAGAAAACTGGCGAACGCGGCCAGGAGAAAAGGGTAGTCAATTTTTTGGAACATAGGGGAAAATGGTGGAAACGGGCGGGAAATTTAGCTCTTTGCGCGATGGGATGGGCGGAGAGCCCAAGGCTCCCCGCCCATTGCAGAAGGGTTACTTGGGCAGGAGGACGGAGTCGATGACGTGGATCACCCCATTGCTGGCGGCGATGTCCACTTTGACGACCTTCGCGCCGTCCACGGTAACCGCACCATCGGCGACCTTGACGTCCAGTTCCTTGCCATTGACGGTCTTCACCTTCGCGGTCTTCACATCGGCGGCCATGATTTTCCCGGCCACGACGTGGTAAGTGAGGATGGCGACCAGCTTTTCCTTGTTTTCCGGCTTGAGGAGATCCTCAACCGTGCCCTTGGGCAACTTGGCGAAGGCCTCGTCGGTCGGGGCAAACACGGTGAACGGTCCAGGGCCCTGCAAGGTTTCCACGAGTCCGGCAGCCTTTACGGCGGCAATGAGGGTGTTAAAACTGCCGGCACCAACGGCCACGGCCACGATGTCGCTTTTCTTTGCTGCGGGTTTGTCTTGCGCGAGGACAACGCTGGAGTTCAGGACTGTTGCTGCCAGGAGGGTCAGGCAGAGGGTGCGAATGCTTTTCATAGATTTCGGGGTAATTCTAACTTTTTCATGGTGAACTTGGATGGCCGCCCCAAAGCTCACCGGGACGGCAAAGAGGCAATCCACTCTTTTGGTCCCGTCGGCTTTGGCGCTGGTCTTCCGCTGTGCACTTTTCATTTTCATAATCGGTTTAACGCCACAAGGCATTGAAAATGTCTATAACATGTCTAATGTTTTAATAATTGTCAAATGTTTGTCTCATATTATTTCCAGTGATCATGAGACGCGAATCGCACCACAATTCGAACAAAAACAATGGCATCGCCCCCGAGAATGGGATTTTGGTACGTTTACCCTTGTAAAGCATTAGGGGTTTGTCACACTTCTGTTGAGATTTATGTCGAAGGCCCACCACCCGATCAAAATAGTCGCCCGGCGCACCGGTCTGAGTGCCCATGTTATTCGCATTTGGGAAAAGCGGTACGGCGCGGTGGAACCGGAGCGGACCCCGACAAACCGGCGGCTTTACTCCGAAGCCCAGGTCGAGCGCCTGATCTGGTTGCGCGATCTCACCCGGAATGGCCACGGGATCGGGCACGTGGCGAAGCTTTCCGACGAGGAACTGCAACAACTGGCGAAGGAGGCTCCCGCGGAGGTCTCCACGGGGCCCGAGGTCCCGACCGGGGCCCGTGGCGCGGCGTATTTCCTCCAGGAATGCCTGGCGTCGGTGGAGGCACTGGATGCGCGCAAGCTGGACGAATCCCTGCAGGAGGCCGCGACAAAACTCGGAGCCCTGGGACTCCTGCAGCGGGTGATCGCACCGCTCGCAGAAGCGATCGGCAACTTGTGGCGGAGCGGTGCAATCACCGCCGCGCATGAGCACTTTGCCAGCGCGGTCATCCGCATTTTCCTGGGACAGGCGGCTAAATCGTTTGGCGCATCGGTGGATGCTCCGCGAATCATCGTCGCGACTCCGGCCGGACAAATTCATGAACTGGGCGCGCTGCTCGCCGCCGCCGCGGCCGCCAACCTGGGCTGGGACGTCACTTATCTGGGGGCGAGTTTGCCGGCGGCGGAAATCGCCGGCGCCGCCCGGCAAACCCGCGCGCGCGCGGTGGCGCTCAGCCTCATTTACCCGGAGGACGACGCCCGGTTGGCAGGAGAGTTGACGCGTTTGCGGGAGGCCCTGCCACCGGACGTTGCTTTGCTAGTCGGCGGCCGGGCAATGGCGGCCTACCAGGAGGCTCTGCAAAGGATCGGGGCCACGGCGATCAAGGACCTCACGCACCTGGGCCTGACCCTGGACGACTTGCGAAAACCAGGCAAACATCAGAATCCCCTCCATCCTTGACGGAGAGGGTCCCCCCCAATCAGCCCAGGCCCCCAGCAAAATAAGAAAACCGGTTTCCTCCTCACCCGCACAGAGCAGGTGATTCTGAAATGCGTCGCCCAAGCGTGGCTTTGCGTCGCGCAGAAGGCGGAGATCCTTCCGCGCGGAGGCAACGGAACCGGCCGGTCATTTCAGTGGCGAATCCCCGCCTCGCCCAGGCGGCGGTTGCTGGGGAATGCTCAAGCGATGAATGATTTGCAGGAGTTCATCCGGGCCCATCGGTTTGCCAATGATTTGAGCGACTCCCACTGATTCCGCCTCGCGGCGCAACTGATCAGTCACGAACCCGGATGCCAATAAGACGGGCGTCTGAGGGCGGAGCTGATGAATCTTGCGCGCAAGTTCCAGGCCGCTGAAGCCCGGCATGTTGTAATCAGTGATCACCAGATCAAACTGGTCCGGGGTGGCTTGAAAGGCGGCCAGCGCCGTCTCGGCGCGCGTGAATCCGGCCACCCGAAATTGGCGCCGCTCCAGCAACATGGCCAGGACCCGGACCAACGGCTCTTCATCGTCGACTAATAGAATCCTCTGATTTTGCCCCGCGCAGGAGGCCGGCTCGGCGATCGGCGCCGGCCCCGGGGAAAGGGTATGGGTGATCGGCGCGGCGGGGAAGTAGAGCTCAAAAGTGGTGCCTTCGCCCGGCTTGCTCTGAACCAGTATCGCCCCCCGGTGGCTTCGGATAATACCATGCACGACCGCCAACCCCAGACCGGACCCCTTCCCGATCTCCTTGGTCGTGAAAAACGGCTCAAAGATATGCTCCAATGTCTCCGCACTCATGCCTTGGCCGGTGTCACTAACGGTCAAGCGCGCGTAATAACCGACCCGCAAATCAGCATGCGTGCGCGCAAAGTCGTCATCAATCATGACGCCCTCAACCGCCAGCCGAATTTTGCCGGGAAGACCCGCCATCGCCTGCCAGGCATTGGTCCCCAGATTGATCACGGCGCGATGGATTTCCATGGCATCAGCGAGCACCATGGGCGCGGCGGCAAACCGGGAGTTCAGTTCCACCCCGGCGGGGAGCGTTGAGCGCAGCAATTGGACCGCCTCTTCGACCACGGGCCGCAAATCCAAAGCGAATTGGTCGCGGGCTTCGTTCCGGCTGAACGCAAGAATTTGCCGGACGAGCGCGGTGGCACGGGTGCCGGCCCGCTGAATTTCCATCAGACATTCTTTTGCGGGATGCGCCGGGTCGAGGTCCGAACCCGCGAGGAACGCGTTGCTCATGATGGCGCACAGGATGTTGTTGAAATCATGGGCAATACCGCCCGCCAGCACGCCCACCGCCTGCATTTTCTGGGCATGCCGTAACTGCAATTCAAGTTTTTCCCGTTCGGATTCCTGGCGTTTGCGCTCGGTAATGTCAATCAGGGCCACCAGGTGCTCGCTCGGCTGCGCGCCCAGCAAAAGAGCAGCGGCCACCAACACCGCCCGGTCCGTACCGTCCTTGGCTCTGACCTGCAATTCCAAGGGGCGAAACTCGCCGCCGGATTCTCTGGCGCGATCCAATTCAGTCTGCCAGGAATCTGCCACCCATTTGCGATAGGCGGGCTCCGGATACGCTTTGGGCCACCAGTCGGTCAATGTCGGGATATCCTCCAAGGTATAACCAAAGGTTTTGACAAACGCGCGGTTGAGGAAAGTGATGCGCCGCTGGTTGTCGTTCAAGGCCATGGGGACGGGGGTGGATTCGACAATCGCGCGCGCTTTCAACTCACTCGCTTGCAGCGCCAATTCGGTTAGCTTCCGCTCCGTAATGTTGATATGCATTACCACCACGCCATTCCGGCCAGTTTCACTGAGCGGGGTGACCATTAGACGGAACCAGCGTTGCTCGGCCGGGGAATGGCAGGGATACTCGAGGGAGAATTCTCCGGTCTCGCCCCGCAACACCGCACGAATGCCGGCGGCGGCAATCGGGGCCTCCCCGGAACAGATGCCTTTCGCCTCCTCACAGACTTGCAGGTAGTTTTGTCCCAAACAAAAATCCAGATTGTTCCGGACATTCGCCCGGGCGAAATTACGCCAGGATTTGTTGACAGCGATAATAACGCCTTGCGTATCCAACAAGGCGATGTGGGCGGGAAGCGCGTCCAGAGTGGCGGATTGGTTCAGCTCGGCAGTCCGGGCAAGCGCCTTCTCGACGCGTAACCGGGCAATCAGCCACCCACTCAATCCCACCAGCAAAAGCAAAATGCCGGCGGCGACCTGCAAGGCCATGACCTTGCGCTTTTCCTTGATCAGCTCATCCCGATTATCCGTGGTCAAATTCGGAAAAAATCCCCAACGATTGACAATCCGCTCGAGGCGGCCGTCCACGGCCAGATCGCGAATCCCATCCCGGAGGACATCCGCCACCCGCGCCGCTTCGGGACGCGCGGCAAGGGCCATGCGACTGACCGGCGCCAATGAGGGGAGAATGCGTACCGGGAAAGGGACCGCGACATTGCGAGTGGCGGGCGCAATCGCGTAATCGCTCATGAACGCAGCATCCGCCTCGCCGGCTTTGAGCTTTTCCATGGCTTCCTGCCTGCTCACGGAGGGGACCAGCGTGCAAGTGGGCAACACCCGTGCGAGGTTTTCCTTGTGGATCGCGTAATTGGCGTAGCTGATCCTTTTTCCATTCAGCTCGCTCACATTTTGGAACGGCGAATTGCTGGCGACGATGAAACTGGACTGACCTTGCAGGTACGGCTGGGTCAAATAAAGTTTTTTGGCGAGATTGGTGCGGATGGTGACGAGCACACGCAAAGGGCTGGGCGGGGCGCTACCACCGGCCGCTCCGACCCACTCCAAGCGGATGTTTTTTGCGGCAGCCGCCGCGCGCACCAAGTCCACCGCCAAGCCCGCGGGTGCGCCATCCTGGTCGCGGAAATGAAATGGCTCATCGTTACCATAATCAATGCGGTATACGCGGGATCGGTCCACTCCATCCGCGGAGAACCACCACCAGGAGAGCAGTCCCAACAGGATCACTCCGCCCGTGAATGCGGCGAACTTGGTCCAGCGAAGCAGTGGCAGTTGAGATTCCTCAGGCATAGGGTGCTCCTACTTCGCGTTTACCGCAAAGTCAATCCCAAAGCCGGAATTCGCCCGGCCTGGATGCCGCCGCGCCGGAGCAAGAATATTTGCGCCCGACGGAATCCCTGCCATAATAAGCACCAGCTTTGAAGCGCTGCTGGCTCCGAACGATCCGATCATGATGAACATCGCTGCCTTTCCCAGGTCCGGCCGGTCGCCGGCCTTATTCCATCGCAACCACGCAGCCACGCGGGTACCAATCCCAACCTGAATCTCCGGAAGCCCAACCGTTTAACGAGTCGTCCATCCCGGTGCCGCCATGAACCTCGAAGCCCACTTTGCCCCGTTCCGCGCCAATATTCTTGGGGTTGACCAGGACTTTGAGTCCCCCTTCGGCTCGCAACGCCTGCTTTATGCCGACTGGACGGCCAGCGGACGGATGTTCGGCCCGATCGAAAAAATGATGAGCGAGGAGATTGGCCCGTTCATTGGCAACACCCATACCGAGACCTCGGTAACGGGCACGACCATGACCCGCGCCTACCATGAGGCGCTCCATATCATCAAGCATCACGTCCACGCCGGCCCGCAGGACGCGATTATTTGCTACGGCTCTGGAATGACCGGGGTGATCAACAAATTCCAACGCATCCTGGGGCTCCGGGTCCATGAAAAGTACCGCGAGCAGGTCACCCTGCCCCCCGCAGCACGACCGGTGGTGTTCATCACTCACATGGAACATCACTCCAACCAGACCAGCTGGCTGGAAAGCGTTGCCGATGTCCAGGTGATTGGCGCCAACGCGGATGGCTTGGTGGATCTGGACCACCTGGCGGCCCTGCTCACGGAATACCGCGGCCGACGCATCAAGATCGCCTCGGTCACGAGTTGCTCCAACGTCACCGGCATCCTTACCCCCTACCATGAAATAGCCACGCTCATGCACCGCGCCGGTGGCCTCTGCTTCGTTGATTTCGCCGCCAGTGCCCCGTATATCGCCATCGACATGCACCCCGCCAGCCATCCCGAGGGCGGGCTTGATGCCATCTATTTTTCCCCGCATAAATTCCTGGGTGGTCCCGGCACTTGCGGCGTCCTGGTGTTCAACACGCAGCTTTACACCAATCGCGTGCCGGACAACCCCGGCGGCGGTACGGTGGATTGGACCAATCCCTGGGGGCAGCACCGCTATTTCGATGACATCGAAGCCCGCGAAGATGGCGGCACCCCGGGGTTTACCCAGGCCATCCGCACCGCACTGTGCATCCGTCTCAAAGAGGCCATGGGCATCGAGAACATCCGCCGCCGCGAACGCGAGCTGGTCGAACTGATCTGGGATCGGCTGGCAGCCATCCCCGGGCTGCACGTTCTGGCCAATCAGCACCGGGATCGCCTGGCCATCATTTCCTTCTACATCGAGCATTTACATTACAATCTCGCGGTGCGCCTGCTGAACGACCGGTATGGGATCCAGACCCGCGGCGGCTGTTCCTGTGCCGGTACCTATGGCCATTTCCTGCTCCAAGTGACTCCCGGACGTTCCAAGTCCATCACCGACCGGATCGATCTCGGGGACAAGTCCGACAAGCCCGGCTGGATCCGCCTTTCGTTGCATCCCACCACCACCGATGCGGAAGCCCACCGGCTCGTCGAAGCGATCACCGCCCTGGCCGCCCACCACCGGGTCTGGGCCGCTGACTACACCTACAATTCACGGACTAACGAATACACCCACCACCAGGACACCGGGGCAATCGGCCGCCGGGTGCAGCATTGGTTCGATGAGTTTGCCGCCACGGGCGTGGTCGCCCGGGAATGGGAGCGGATGGGCCTCGGCTACGAAATCTGAGCGCAGCCAATCGCGGCGTAAACCGACCGGCACCTTTCCAAAAAATAATTCTTGTCGTCGAATTCCACGTGCGCTAATGGTTAACCAGATGGTTAAATGTTCCTCCAAAATGCTGAACCGCACGTTCGCCGCGCTGGCCGATCCCACGCGCCGCCGGATCCTGGAGCATTTGGCGGAAGGCGACCGGTGCGTCACCGACCTGGCCCGACCGCATTCCATGTCCCTCCCCGCCATCTCGAAACATCTGCGAGTGTTGGAGCGGGCGGGGCTGGTGAGCCGCTCGCGCTGCGGCCGGGTGCATTCCTTGAAACTGGAGGCAGCGCCGATGAAGGAAGCGCAGGACTGGATCGGCGAGTATCGCCGGTTCTGGGAGGAGAGCTTTGACCGATTGGACGAATACCTCAAACAACTGCAAGCCCAAACCAAGCCATGAGCTCAATCCACTTGACCGGCAGCGATTCACTCGGCCGGGAATTTCTTATCACGCGTCAATTCAACGCCCCGCGCGAACTCGTTTTCCGGGCCTGGACGGATCCCCAGCAAATCGCCGTTTGGTGGGGGCCCAAAGGCTTCACCAACCCGGTTTGCGAATGGGAAGCCTGTCCGGGCGGGCGCATCTACGTGGTCATGCGCGCCCCCGACGGCACCGACTTCGCAATGGGCGGGGAAATCCGCGAGCTGCTGCCACCCGAAAAGCTGGTCCTGACAACGGGGGCACTGGATGAAAAGGGGAATCTGCTCTTTGAATTCCTCCATACCCTCACCCTCACGGAGCGGGACGGCACCACGGACCTGGTGCTGCGCTCCCGCGTGATCCGGACCACTCCGGGCGCCGACCGCTACATCGGCGGATTTGAGATGGGGATGACAATGAGTCTCGAACGACTGGACGAGCACCTGGCGCAGGGCACGGCCCCCCTGGTGGTCGAGCGCATTATGAATGCCCCGGTGAACCGGGTGTGGCAGGCCCTGACCCAGGCGGAGCAGATTCGCCGCTGGTCCTTCCCGGTGAGTGACTTTCAACCGGTGGTCGGTTTTGAATTCGAGTTTTCCGGTGGGAAGGACGGCCGCAGTTACCGGCACCAATGTCGGGTGATGGATGTGATTGTGGAGAAGCGCCTCACTTATTCCTGGCGATATGCCGGGCATGCGGGGAACTCCGTGGTGAGCGTTGAATTGTTCGCGGAGGGCGAACGCACCCGGGTGAGATTGACTCATGCAGGGCTGGAATCCTTCCCCAATTTGCCGGACTTTGCCCGGGAGAATTTCGTCGCGGGATGGAACCAACTCATCGGTTCGCTGTTGCGGAGCCATGTGGAAGGCGAACTGGCAACGAACATACCAACCGGAACAGCGGACCGAGAGATTGTCATCTCGCGAGAATTTCAAGCCCCACGCGAACTGGTTTGGGAAGCCATGACCAATCCGGAGCACGTGGCCAAATGGTGGGGCCCCCGCGGTTTCAGCACCACTATTGAAGTGATGGACTTCCGCGTGGGCGGCATGTGGAAGCATGTCATGCGCGGACCGGACGGCACAAATTATCCCAACAAAAGCATCTTCCGGGAGATCGTGAAACCGGAACGAATTGTCTATACTCACGGCGGCGGAAGGGAACAGGGACCGGGGGCATCGTTTACCGCAACCTGGACGTTTGAGGAGTTGGCGCCCGACCGAACGCGACTGACGAACCGGATGGTGTTCGGCTCCGCGGAGGAACGCGATTTTGTCGTCCGCGAATTCGGCGCCATCGAAGGCGGCCGGCAGACCTTGATGCGGTTGAGCGAACGACTTTCCGAAGCCCAGTGCCCGGCGTTCACCATCGTCCGGAGCTTCAACGCAACGCGCGACCTGGTGTGGAAGGCGTGGACGGAGCAGGGACGGCTCATGGAATGGTTCGGGCCCAAGGGCTGTACTATTCCCGTGGCCCGATTGGATTTTCGCGTTGACGGTCAGTTTCACTATTGCATGCGCACCCCGGATGGAAAGGAAATGTGGGGCTTGTGGATTTTCCGCGAAATTACCGCCCCCGAACGCATCCTCCTGGCCAATTCCTTTTCCGATGCGGCAGGCAATCCGGCCCGTCCGCCCTTCCCCGGTGCGTGGTCTTTGCAAATGCTCACGGAAACCACCTTCACCGAGCAGGAGGGCAAGACCACGGTGACACTGAAATGGTTTCCGCTGGATGCCACCGAAGAGGAACGTCAAAACTTCAACGCCATGCGCCCCAGCTTCAACCAGGGTTGGAAGGGAACGTTCGATCAATTGGAAGAATACCTGGCGAAAGCCTGATGTTCTGGGAAGCGTAATGGCGGAGTCTCAGGCACCAGTTTGGTGTTCGCGCAATCTTTAGCTGCGCCCGCAAGCCTGACGGCGGGGCGGCACAATGGGAGCATCGATTTGAACGGGGGCAAGCGGACGGCGCTTCCCCCGGGCAGGGAATTCTGCCACACTCTGTCGGTCATGAACCATCGCCTTTGCTTATCCCTGCTGGGCCTCGTCGCGATCCTGGCGGCTTTTTCCGGAGTCGCCGCTGATGTGAGCGATTACACCGTCATCAAGTCGCAAAACTACGTCCAGCCAACGAACGGGGCGCCGACCCTGCTGACCACGAATGGTTATGGATTCGCCTGCGTGGTTGTGGGAGCCAGCAACGGACTGGTCCTCGCCGCCTCGGTCAAGCCTCCGGGCACCACGCCATCGCGAACTCTAATAGGCACAACCAACGGAACGCTGTGGCAATTCACCGACGCCACGAACACCAGCGCCGCCTTGGATGCGCTGTATTCCTCGAGCTTTGGGTCCAGCTACAACTTCTCCATCCTGACTGTCCACGATGGCTTGAAGTCGCTCTCGCTCAATTTCAACTTCATTTCCGCCCCGCCAACACCCCAGATCAACAACCTCCCTGCTGCGCAAGACGTGAACAGCTCAGCCGATTTCAGCCTGCAATGGAACGCCCTCGGCGGGGTCGCCGTCATCGGGCAACTCACGATCCTGGATGGGGGAAGCAACACGGTCTTTAGCACGCCCGCTCCTTTGCAACCGGGGGCGCTGTCCGGGTCGTCCACTTCCGTCGTGATCCCGGCGCACACCTTGCCACCCGACAGCCAGCTCATGGGGCTCCTTACCGCCGCGCAACCCGGCTTCCCGGGCACTTCCGGCTACGGAACCGGGATTCCTGCCTTGGCCCGGATCACGGAATTCCCCCTCCACACGCGGTCCTTGGTGGCCCCCCAACTCACTCTCCTGCCACCCGACCAGACGGCTCTGCGACTCCGGCTCACCGGCGCTACCAATGCCAATTACGAGCTGCAGACTTCCACGAACCTGGTCGAGTGGTCCGCGCTATTCACCACCAATTCCCCCACCGGAACCGTAGAGTTCAGCCAGCCACTGGGCACCGGAGCCGCCCAGGTATTTTATCGCGGGCGTGCCGCACCCTGAGCCCCCCATCGAGTACCGGCAGCTTTCCTGATTTACTCCGCCAAATCTTTGGGACAAGGTCAGGGTTGAGCATGATCGCGACCTCCTATCTGCGAGCCTTATTGGCTGGTTTGCTTCTTGCCGACAGCGCTTACACGGGCAGTCTCCAAGCCAGGGAAGAATCGGAGACCGCTATCGCCGAAGGATTTCTCCATCCTCCGGCTGAAGTGCGGACCCGCATGTTCTGGCGGGTTTTTGGTCCCGCGTGGACGCCACCGGAAATCGATTATCAACTGGGACTTTTGCAGGAGGCCGGGGTCGGTGGGGTAATGACTTTTTTCATGTATCCGGTGGCGACGGAGGGAGCCGCGGTGCATAACCAGCGTTTTCTCTCCCCGGAATTTCTGGACACGTTTGGTTATGCCGCCCGCAAAGCGGCGGCAATGAATCTTCGGTTTTCTGTCGCGGGGGGCACCGGCTGGCCGTTCGGCGGGCCGTCGGTCGCTCCCGCCGACGCCGCCCAGCACCTGCGCCGGGTGGCACTGCCCATCGCGACTTCCGGCTTGGTCACCGTGCCCAAAATGGGGCCGGACGAACAACTTTTCGCCCTCCGACAGGGACAAGAAGATTTGACGAGCCGGGTTGACCGGCAAATCGGCCTGCTGCGGCCTCCGGATGCGCAAGCACCCGTCTTCGCCTACCTCACCGGTCCGACCCGCATGCGGGTCAAGCGCCCCGCCCTGGGCGGCGAAGGGCTGGTGCTGGATCATTACCAATCGCCGGCAGCAGCGCGTTATCTGGAGGCGGTGGTGGCGCCAATGCTGCGCGCCGCGCCCGGGCAAATCGAGTCAATCTTCTGCGACAGCCTGGAAGTTTACGGTGCCAATTGGACAACGGATCTGCCGGCGGAATTTCAACGGCGGAGAGGGTATCCGTTGACGTCCGTCCTGGATGAACTGTTCGACAAAGACTCCCCGCGTTCCCCGGCCATTCGTTTCGATTATTGGCGGACGCTGGCGGAATTGACGGAAGAACGATTCACCGAGTTCACCGCCGATTGGGCACACCAACACGGGGTAAAATTGGAATTGGAGGCTTATGGCACTCCGCCCAATCCCCTGACAGCTGCGGCGTATATTGATGTACCCACCGGCGAGCAATACGAATGGAAGGGGTTTTCGCTGTCACGCCTGGCAGCGTCGGGCGCGCATTTGACCGGAAAGCGAATTATCGGGGCCGAAGCCTGGACCTGGTTGGGTCTCCCGAATCGCCTGGGAGACAGTCTGAGCGACATGAAGTTGGCCAGTGATTTGCATTTTCTGGCTGGGGTCAATGACCTGACGGGAGTCGATTTCGCCTATTCCCCGCGCTCCGTGCCCGCCCCCGGCTGGCTGCCGTATTATGGTCCAGTGGTAAACCAGCACAATCCGCAATGGCCGTGGTTCCGTCAGCTCATGGATTACACGAGTCGGTGTCAATGGCTGCTCCGGCAGGGCCGGCCGGTGGCGCCGGTGGCGGTGTATCTCCCGGTGGAGGACAAATTCGCCACCGGCAGCGTGGACCAAATGACCTTGGGCTTTGATTTGCGGGATCATTTCGTTTCGGGTCAGAAAACCGATGAATTCGGTTTGCAAACCGCTTTGCACCACGAATCCGATCTGTTGCATGGGCTGCTGGCGAACGGCCTTAATTATGATGGCATTGATTTCTTCGCCGTGAACCGTCTGGCGGAAGTGAAGAACGGTCACCTGCTGGCCGGAGATGGCGATTACACCCTCGTGATCCTCCCCCGGTTGATCGGCATCGAGGCCAAAGCGTTGGAAAAACTGACGGCGTTCTGCCGCAGTGGCGGCACCGTGATTGCCACCGGGCGGCTGCCCGAGCGGGTGTATGCCGACGGCAACGGTTCTGTTCCGACGGAAGCGTCCCTGGCTTTGTTGCGCGAGTTGTTTGCTGATCAACCCGAGCCAAAGCAATCCTGGAGCCGCACCTGCGGCAAAGGAAAAGTGATTTTCCTACCTGATGAAAAATCCAGCCTCGCGAGCGCCCTGCGAGAGTTCCCGGCGGACATCCACTTTCAATCGCCCCTGGCCGAAATCGGATTTGTCCATCGCCGCACCCCCGAGTTGGACATCTACTTTCTGGCCAACACCGGGGAGCAACGCCAATCGCTCCAAGCGGATTTCAGAACGGACCAGACCGCGGCCACGCTTTGGAATCCGCTTGATGGCAGTCGCCAAGCGGTTTCGGTAGGGGTGCAACCGGATGGGAGCAAGGGCGTGACCATCAGCCTGCCGCCCCGCGGATCGATCTTTGTCGTCTTTAGCAAACCTACCACCAATCAACCTGCGCGGGAGTCAGTGTGGCACAGCGAGGATCTGGCCCCAGTTTGGCACCTGGAGTTCACGGGCGCCCCAGCTCCGGCATCCCGCGTTTTGACCAACCTCACTTCTTGGACGATCTGGCCAGAAGCACAGTTTTATTCCGGTAGTGCCACGTATACCGCGAATTTTGACTGGCAACATCCGTTACCTAAGCAGGCTTGGCTGGAGCTCGGCATTGTCCGCGAAGTGGCCGACGTCACCCTGAACGGCCATCCGGCCGGAGCGGCGTGGATTCCTCCGTTCGAAGTGGAAATCACCGACTGGCTGAAACCCGGCACCAATACCGTTTCCATCACGGTGGCCAACCTGCCCCTTAATCGCTTCCTCGGCACCCCGGATGAAGATTTGACGGCCTTGCGCGCCGCCTATGGGGAGCGCTTTCCTTCGCCTCAGGAAAAGCAGATCGTCCATCAACAGGTCCCCTCCGGATTGCTCGGCCCGGTCCGGCTCCGTTCCGCCCTGGAGTAGACCAACGGGGAAAGACCGTTCTTGCTCTCAACCACGGTTATACGGCACCCCGCAAATTCTGTTTGTCCGGCATTTTCGAAGGGTTTAGAATGCCCTCATGCACCACCGCTACGTATTGCTCGGTCTGAGCGTTTTGAGCGCCCTCTCCCTGTCCGCGGCTTCTCCCACCCTTCCCGGGATCGGCGCCGCGATGCAAACCATGATCGACCAGCATGAAGCCGCTGGCACGGTCACCATGGTCGTCACGAAGAATGAAGTCCTGCATCTTGAAGCCACAGGACACGCCGATATCGCCAGCGGTCGACCGATGACGCCGGACACCCTTTGTTGGATTGCGTCGATGACCAAACCAGTGACGGGGACCGCGATCCTCATGTTGCAGGATGAAGGGAAACTCAATGTGGCGGATCCAGTCGCGAAATACCTGCCGGAATTTGCCAATCTTAAAACCCCGTCCGGCAAGCCGGCCAACCTCACGATCGCCCAAATGCTCACGCATACCTCCGGGCTGGGTGAAGCCAGCGGACCCGCGGCGCAAAAGGCCCGGACCCTGGCGGACCTGGTTCCCATATGGCTCGCGACGCCCATGCAATACGAGCCCGGCAGCCGGTGGCAATATACTCAGAGCGGGATCAATGCCGCCGCCCGCATCGTCGAGGTGGTCAGCGGCCAGACGTTTGATGCGTTCCTCCAACAACGGCTCTTCGATCCGCTCGGAATGATGAGCACGACTTTCTACCCCACGCCGGAGTTGCGCTCCCGGTTGGCCACGGCGTACGCGAAAAGCAAAGATGGCCAGACATTGGACCCGGTGCCGCCACGTCCGGATTTCGGCCCGAGAGACCGGCCACCCCAGGGCAATGGAGGCCTCTACTCCACCGCGCTGGATTATGCCCGCTTCTGCCAGATGCTGCTCAACGGCGGTTCCTTTAACGGGCGGCAGTATCTGACACCGGCCGCGATGAAATTTCTGCAAACACCACAGACAGGAACCCTGCCGACCGGCTTTTTCCAGAATGACACGTTTGGCCGTTACGGCACCAATTATGGTTGGGGGATCGCCACCAGTATCCTGCGGATTCCCCATCCGGGAGTCGCGGAAATGCTTTCCCCCGGCACCTTTGGTCATGGCGGTGCCTGGGGCACCCAGGCCTGGATTGATCCGGTGAAAGGCCGAGCGTACATCCTGATGGTCCAACGCTCCAACTTCCCGAACAGTGATGCCAGCGAAGTACGCCGGGTGTTTCAACTGGCGGCCGCGAAGGCGCTCGAGAAGCCGTAGTATTTTCAAGGCATCGGCGAAGATGTGGGAAATTAAGGCATTCCCATGATCTGCTTTGTCATGGAGAAAGCCGAGCTTCCGCCGACTTGCGACCTTTATCGCGATAGCGGATCGGCCAGCACCATCCGCCTACGCACGGAACTGACGGTCGGACGTGAGGGCGAGTGGCACCGGCGATCTGGCAGCACGGACTCTGGCTGCGCTTCTCTCATCAATCAGTAGTGCCACTCCATGTGGCTAAACGTCGGGACATTCTGGACCTGCCAACCCAGAATGCAAAACAGCGCGAGGGCGAAAGCAAGAACCCACGTGACGGCCAAAATCGCCTCGAATGTCGTCGCCGCTGCCGGGCGCGCAAGCAAAAGCCACAAACCGACAATCAGCGCCATGACAGGTAAAGCAAACAGCCACGCTCCATAGGCCGCCATCTCCTCGGTGATGACGATGAGATTTGCGCCTTGGTGCTCGAACTCGAAGCGGAACTTGGAAAAATGAGTGTAGAGCACGACGAACCAAGCGGATGTCGCTGCGGCGAAGACCGCCGCCAGCAGCCGAACCAGATTTGGCTTTGAGATGGTCATGCGCGCAGTGCGGCCTAACGTCCAGAACTCAGCCACGCCGGACGGGCAATGTCAACCACAAAGGCGGAACTGAAGCGGCCAACCGGCTTTGGCGACAGTGTTTGTTAGGAAGCGATCTCACGGATCAACTCTCCTAACAATACAGCGGGCGACGTAAACCATGCCCAATCCACCGCCCACACCCACTCCCAGCCAAAATCGAAACTTCATGGAGCTGATTGTGTCACGCTCAACGCGCCGCTGGGCCATGTCTCGCTGATAAAATGCATCAGCGTGATACTGCTCAATATAATCCTCAAACAGGAAACCAAGGCCAAGCACGATGGCAGCAACGGCAATAATCGAAGAAAACTTCAGCCATCTTAACCACCAAGTATCCCTCGGCGAATCCGCATCGGCTGACAGATCAGAGTCGAATGCGGCCTCCTCCAGCGAAGAAAGCATCTTGCTCACAGGACTGCTGTTTTGGTCATCGTCGTCCATATGCGCCCGCTTGCTGCCTAACGTTGCAGGTCACGAACCCGGCGCGGATGATATCGGCCTTGCCATTGAGACGCCGCCGCCGGGTCCGGTTTATCTACTTTGTTGAGCCTCATATTTCGCTCTCTTTCCACTCGCTCCGGCCCGGTTGCTGTTCCACCAACTTGATCTTCGCAAATCCAGCTGCCTTGAGGGCTGCGACAACGTCAGCGAAGAGACTACTCCACGACACCCGCAAGACAGTAGCACTCCTTACGTTGGGATTACGATAGACCACCTGCAACTCCCGCGCGCCATCCCCAAGTCTGGCCTTTGAACGCGATAGGAGCGAATGCGTCCACCGCTCGGAGGTGCTGGGCTTCGAGCATTCCTGCAGGATCCTAAACTCCAGGATCTGGGCCTTTCGCAGAGACAAACACTCGCGTGGCAGCCTTATCATTTCACTTTCCCGGTCGTAGGTAAGAATGGCCCCCTTCGCACGCTCTGTCCGGATCTGGCCAAGGGGACCCAGAAAGCAACCCAATACCGCGATACCCACTGGAAAACACATCATGGTGAACAACGAGCGGTCTAGAGGGGCGTAATGCCACACCGGCCAAAGAATGGCAAAAGCCAATCCCCCAATAAACCCCTCCATGAATAGTATCGCCCCCCAGGGAACTCGCCCCGGCCGGATCACCAAGCACTTGCCGTCGTCGGCCTCTGTCCAATACTTCATGCCAGGGTAGTTACCAGCGGATAAATTGTAGTCGGGCATGGGGCTTTTGGGCTTTATGATAGAACTGAGCCACAGGGTCATGGCCCAACCGATCCAGTCGTCACATGCACGACTGAAACCTTGCCTTCGACCAAAAGAAGTGCGACCTGCCAACGTTGCTGAATGATGCTGCCATCATGCCGGTTACAATAGAGATAATCGACGCCACGAAGTGTGCCGAAGGTGCCGTTAGCGATGAGCGAACAAGTAAATCCATGCTGCTCCATTATGCGCCGCGCATCGGTGGCCGAAGTGCCAACTGCAACCCACCGCTGAACCTGTGTCGTTGCCTCCGCAGGGTGCGTGGATAGGCGCTCGGACGACGAACAGCTTGCGAGTCCGACAAAGAGCATGAGTAGGAGAAATCGCATGGTTCGTAGTGGGTCCTAACGTCCCAAGCTCGACGAGCTTGTCCACGAGGCGCGCCGATTGCAACTGTGACGGTCCGCCGTCGTTCGCTGCTGCAATTGAGTGTTAGGCGGCAGGGTCATCGTTCAAATCATCCTGCACTCGCTTCCAGTCAATGTAATTCTTGAAAATGGGCCATTGTGCCGCGCGCGTCCGCAGTGCGTTCCGCTCGGCGACCACCCAACCCATGACCGCGGCAGCGGCAGCGATCAAAGCTGGATGAAGTCGGTAAACCACGCCGAACACGACAAAAATGCAAAGCACACAACCGACCATCCAAAGAAGGCGGCCGAACAAAACTACGCGCTGAAGGCCGCCATCCTTTTCGAGTGACTGCCATCGTGTCAAAAGCTGCTTAGTCTCTCTGGTCATAAAAATGTAATGCCGCCTAACGTTCAGAACTCAGGAACGCGAGCGAGACCCAACCCCGTGAACCGCGAAATGGAACTGGGCCGGCAGTCCCGGGCTGCCCGAATAGATTTGTTAGATACAATAGTGCCAAAATGCTTGCAAACAAAAGTACGACTAAAAAGGCTGCCTTTGTCACGATGGCAACATTGCATTAGTCATGCTTAAGGACCATCGAATGACCATTTTTTCGATCATTTCCCCGCATCCACATGCTGCCAAAACTCCGGCGGCAGGGCGTGCCGGGGGGCGGGTTCGCCGGCCAGGATTTCGATCAACTGACCCAAGAGCCATTTTCCGGCCGCGTTTTCCGTTCCGCGATGCCGCAAGGCGCTTACCAGCAAACGACCGGACCCAGCCCGCGCGGCGAACACGAGCGCGTGGGTTTTGACCACCACGTCGTCATGCGTGTCCCAAAGCATCAGCATGGGGTCGATCGAGTCGAGATAGGGGACATCGGGCAATACCTTGGCCGCCAGATCGAAGGCCTGGAGTTCCACCAAAAAATCCCGCGGCATCCGTCGCAACAAAGGTGAGGCCGGCAGATAGGGGGCTCCGCGCAGGAACCAGTGATCCTTGAGGGTAAAGTTGTTGGTTCCGTGGTCCGGGAGCAGCAGCACCCGACCGCCCTGCCCCAGGAACGCACTCATTTCGCTCCCCAACCGGGCAGCGACCACGATTCCATTCGTTTGCGACGGCGACCAAGCGGCGGCGCCGGGAAACAACTCCGCGGCGGTTTCCCGGTCAACCGAGGCGTCCACCCAAACCGGCCCGGAAACTCGGGTCGCCCGCGGCACCAGCCAAAGCGACCAAGTGTTCGCGCGACTTCCCTGGGCCGACGTCAACACCGCACTCACCTCCAACCGCGCTGGTTTGGTTACCTCCGGGAGAACCAGGTTGAGCCCCGCCACACGGGAGAGGGTACCGGGATTCTGCCCGGGAAGGAATTGTTCACTCCGCAGCAGCACACTGCCATGGTCTTCGGGGTTGGTCACGGTCAAGGTCAGGCGCGCGTGCTCCAGCGGGGTTTCTCCGAAATGAGTGACCAGCACCCCGGCAATCAGCGATTCGCCGCTGGAATAGCTCCGGCGATCCTGTTCGGTTTGCAGCAGCAACATGGTGGCTCCGTGCCAGGACCAGTCCGCCGGGGACCATTTGGGCCGGCCGGAATAATCCAGCAATCCCATTGAGGCTTTGGGAAAATCCCGGATGACACTGACCACATTACCGCCCGACGGAACTTCGCGACGGTACGTCTCCAACTGATATTTGCGCATCAGCCAGGCATAGTGCAGCGAATCAGGCCCCAAGTCCGCCAATCCCTCCGGCCCCGCCAGCGCCTTCATCCGGTCCAACCACAGCGGTTGGGAATCCAGAATGCCAGGCGCCCAGAACGGCCGCTCCCCGCGCAACTGGCGACGGAAGTGCGCGGCGTCCACCCAGGTATCCGCAGTGATGGCTTCCCCCAGGACCAGCGGTTTAGTGCCGTGCTGACGGGCATAGTCGGTCAACGAATGCAACGTGCTCACCCAGGTGTGATTGTTGCCGTACGGATGATCATCCCAAAAATCGGTGAAGCGGGTCCATTGAATCCAGCTCGAGTCATCCTCCACCAGGGACCGGGGCACCCGGGCATGGGCCTGCTCGTACAGGGCCTGGAGGACGGACGGCTCGGCGCGCGAACCGGTCTCGCACGTGAGGCTGCGCAGGATCACGGCCGGATGGTTGCGATCCACCGCGAAGAACTCGTCATATTCCTGACGTAATTCACCCAAATATTTGCCCGTCATGTCCGGGTGCCAGGTGGGATATTCCTCCCACACGAGGAAGCCGGCTTCGTCCGCCAGTTCCAGGTAACGCGGCGGCGGAATCCAGAGGCAGAATTTCATGAGGTTAAAACCATAGCTGCGCGCCAGTTCCAGCTCTCGCCGGAACGCAGCCTCGCCGGGATTCGGATCAAACCGGGGCGGCGCGTACCCCCAGTTCAGCACCCCGCGCACGTTGATGGGTTTCCCATTCAAGAGGAGTTCCGCCCCGCGAGTCGCCACGCTGCGAAAAGCGGCGCGAGTCGTCACCATGTCGCCCCCGGCGGTGGCCGGCATTTGGAGTTCCACTTCGTAAAGGTTGGGGGAAGTCGGCGACCAAAGCTGGAAATCCGCGACTGGGACTTCGACGCGCAAAGGGTGCCCGGCCGCAGCGGCAACCCGGTTCGTCTCGATCACGGGCGTGACCGGGGCGGTCGCTGCAACCCAGCGCCTGGTTCCCCGCAGTCGGTAGCGCACCGTGACGGTGCGGGGATCGGCCACCGGCGTCCCGGCGAGGGAGAACTCCAGTTCCAACCGGCCGGTACCGGGGTTTCCCACGGCCAGGAGGCGCAAATCATCGATGTAAGTGGCGGGAACCACCAAC
The DNA here is from genome assembly GCA_903918755.1 of uncultured Pedosphaera sp. Taxonomy (GTDB): domain Bacteria; phylum Verrucomicrobiota; class Verrucomicrobiia; order Limisphaerales; family Pedosphaeraceae; genus CAIXFN01. The sequence continues at coordinate 78,443 of CAIXFN010000073.1, read as the reverse complement.
AAATGAACGTCCTGCCAAATTCCGCCGAAGTGGGGGGCGATGGCGGGCAAAAAACCCTGGGTATTGTGACCCACTTTTTCATCCAAGCGCACCTTGATCTCATGCGCCGGACCGCCCGGCCCGGACCAGAGCCAATCCGTCACGTCGCAACGGAAGGGAGTCCAACCGCCCAGATGTTTTCCCACTGACTGGTCATTCCACCACACCTCCGCTGCCGTGGCGGCGGCCTGAAAATGCAGGAGCACGCGTTGGCCCGTTTGCCCCGGGACGGTACCACCGGCCACCTGCTTGCGATACCAACCCACTCCGTGAACATTAGTCCCTTCATGCGACTGGAAGCTGGCCGGCAACGCCACCGGACGCCAATCTCCGGCAGGGGCGCCGTCCACCTGGAATTGCCAGGGACCATCCAGAGAAATGACCTTGCGCCGGACGTCGTCGTCGGCCCAGCCGAGCGGGCCAGAGCAGAGCAGAATCAGGACGACAAGGCCGGCGAAGGTTAGGTATCTGCGCATATTCATAGCACCGGGCGAAAAACGCCCGAAAACGGCAACCGCGCAAGACCGTGGCCGACTCGGCCCGGGATTCACAAATCCCCGATCGCCGCGATGGCCGCGTTAAATTCCGTCTCTTCCATCGCGACCAGGTGGCTGGCGGTGGGAAAGGTGCCACTCTGCACATCCGCGGCAAATTCGCGGAAGGCCGCCACGCGTTCCGCCTGCAGGCGCTGGTATTCCGCGAGGAAATTCCGGTAAGCCTTGGCATGCCGGGGCAGGCGTTCGTCGTAATCGCCCAAGATGTCGTCGGAGAAAAGGAACTGGGTGTCGCAACCGCCGCCGGAACCCAGGGACATCAGTAACAGGGAAGTCTTCCGGCACAGGAATGCGGCAAGTTTATGCGGCACCAGTTCCAATTCCGCAGCGTAGGCGCCGGCGCTTTCCAGGCGTTTCATCTGATCGTAAAGTTGCCGGGCTTCGGCGGCGGTTTTGCCGATCGCGCGGAAATTCGTCCACGTGGCGTGCCGGGGTACCATTCCGAGGTGACCCACCACGGGGATTCCTTCCCGCGCCATGGCCTCGATAATGAAGGGACTCGCGGAGCAATAAACCGAACTCGCCCCCAGTTCCAAAGCGCGAAAACCCACACGAATCGCCTCTTCTTGCGTCGCCAGGCCGTGGGGCGTGGCTCCAGAAAGAAAGCTCCGGGGGGCGGCGGCCACCAGCAGCGGCAGCCGGGCCTGCGATTCCGGCGAGTCAAAGCTGCAACTCATCAGGTCAATGCCGGCGGCTTCCGCCGCGGCGGCTTCTTCAGGCGATTTGACATGCACATGCGTCAGGCAGCTCTTGCCCTTGAGTTGGCGCAGGTCGTAGACGGAGTATTTTTTCTGCGGTCGGAGCATGCGGAAAAAGTATTGGGTGCCGCCGGGGGCGGCAAGTTGGAAATGGTCGCTTTACTTCGCGCCGGTGTTTTCCGGCGGCGTCTCTCCCGGACGCAGTTGCAAAAGCGCCACGGAAGGTCGCGGCAATTGGAGCAGAAGCGCCTGGTCGCCGGGGAGCAGCATCTCCGTGCGCACCAACTCCAGGTCGTTCTCCGCATTCACAAAGCGGCATTCCACGACCGTGGGTCCGCGCCAGGGGAGATGCTGGAACTCCAATCGCCACTTGGAACGGGCTTCGCTGAAGTTGCTGATCAGCACCCCGGCACGACCGGCGACCTGATCCAGGCCGGCGGCGGCCGCAAGTTCTCCCGGGCGCCCGCCGACCACCGTTACGGCGCGCGGGGTATCCCGCAGGAGATCAAAGGCGCGCAGCGCGAAGTAATTCTTTTGCGGCCGCCCAAATTCATTGAACAGGCCAAACGACCCGGCTTCACCGTGGAACAAATTGGCGGCGTCCAAGGGAGCCGATTGCAGTTCGATGAGCGCGGCGGTGAGGAAGGCGGCCCCCGGCGGACCGGCCATCGCTGCGTAGCACGCTTGCCGCCGGTCGGCCGAAGCATCCCGGGCCAGGGGAGCCCAACTATTATCCGGCAGATAATTCCACTCGTTGAGGTGACTTTCGGCGTGGGCAAAGCCGTTTTCATCCAGCAAACGTCGGATGGCCTGGGCGCGTCGGACCAGTTCCAAGGGATCATCCGTGTAGCAGTGCCAGGAAAAAAAATCCAGGGGCAGATGCTCCGTCCGGCAGAGCTCCAAAAAATGCCGCACAAAATCAGTGGGTTCGAAACCGGAGGTGGTCAAGTTACCGCTGGCTCCCACGGCGGGACCACCCACTTGCAAATGGGGAAACTCGCGCTTGATGGCACCCGCCGCCGCGCGGTAGAGCCGGAAATAGTCCGCGTCGCTGCCGCTCCACATCGCCGGACGGTTCTCCGGTTCATTCCAGATTTCCCAGTACCGGATGTCGAAGTAGAAACCGTTTGCCCACCCTTCATTGTAGTGCCGGATCACCCCCAGGGCGATGGCGGCCCATTTGTCGGCATCGGCGGGTGGGTGGGCAAATCGCTTGACGGTGGTGTGTTCGATGCTCTCGCCCAAGCGGTAAACAATTTGCGCCCCCGTCGCCCGCACGGCCTGGAGATATTCGTCCGTCAACCGGAAATCATAACTCTCCGCCCGCCCGGGATCGGCGTTGAAATCCGGAAACACCACGTGGATATCCACCACATCCGGATTGGGCCAATGGCAATCGTGCAAGCGGATGAGGGGAATACCGAGCTCACGCTGCGATGTGGAAAGATCGAGCAATCCGCCCGGGGCCAGCGGTCCCTTGTTCACTCCGTTCAAGGCGCGAATCAGCCCGTTGGTGCGGGCAAAATCGAACTGCAAAACCAACGGTTCCTCGGCACTGGTTAAAAGTGGGCCGGCAAGCAAGCAGGCGAGACAACTCAGCCAGCGAAAACGGTGAAGGTTCATTTGGTTAAAATCTAATTACCATACCCGGCCGACGGCTACTGGCGGGCCGGCTTCGGGGTTACGGACGCTTTGGTGGTCGTTTTTTCACTGGCCGGACGATAGAGGTGCCCCTCCCACCAGGCATCGCCGGAGGATGCTCCGGGCTGGCTGACCCAGACTTCCTGCACGGATTTACCCCGATTGGCGAGGGCATAAAACGGAATCGCGGTGACCGGGTGACCGGCGGCGTCCTGTCCCGTCACGACCCGCACACCACCCAAGAGATCCGGCCGGTCTTCCACCCGGAATTGCGGGTTCTCCCCCAGCACCACCGCGGCCATTCCGCCGTTGTCCAACCCTTCGAAACCGTAAACCACCGGACCACGCTGCAGGGCTACCTTGCCCACGCAATCCCGGATCAGGGGATGCGCCACCAGGCGACGGACCGGCATATCCATCACGAATTCAACCACATCATTGGTCTGCCAAGCCCGCTGCAGGCTAATATATCCCCGGTCGTTCGGTTTAATTGACGTGAAGTCCTCGCCGTTGAGTCTCAAGGTGGCGGACTCGCACCAATCCGGCCAGCGGAGATTTAGGGCAATGCGACCCGGCAGGGAATGGGTGACGTGAATCGACACCCGGCCATCCCAGGGGTACTGCGTCTCCACTTGAAGTCCCATGCTGCCGCCCGTCAGCGGCACCTCGAATTTTCCCGCCACATACAAATTGAGAAAAATCTCTTGCGCGCCCGCCACACAAGCGTAACCCCCGACCTTGAACAAAGTGCGGGAGAGGTTGGGTGGACAGCAAACCCAGGAATTGTAACGCTCGCGATTCCCATCACTCAGTGGGTTTTGATAGTAGGAATTGGTTCCATCCAGGGAAATGCCATGGAGCACGGCGTTATACAATCCGCGCTCCAGCACGTCCACGGTCTCGCCCCGTCCCTCCAGCAGGAACATCCTTTGGGCGAAATCCAGCAATCCGCACGAGGCGCAGGATTCATAGTAACCGTTATTGGGCAATTCGTAATCCTCCCCAAACGCCTCATGCTCCGCCCGGGGCCCGGTACTGCCGGTGATCGCCATCCGGCGCCAGGTCGTGCTCTCCCAGAACCGGTTGGCTGCCAGGCGAAAATCCCCGTCATCCAGGGCCAAGGCCAACCCCGCCACCCCTGACGCAAAAAAAGTGGCCCGCACCGCATGCCCGTCCAGGTTCCGCTGCTGGCGCACGGGCAACGCATCCTGGAAATAGGCGCGCGGCGTGGCACTAAAGGGGGTTACCAACCCACGACCGCGCCATTCCACGAACGCCAGGGCCAGATCGCGATAGCGCGGGCGGCCCGTCACCCGGGCTAATTCCACCAGCGCCAATTCCAGCTCGGCGTGACCGCAAAAGCCGGGCTTTCCCGCCGGGCCAAGAAAATGTTCCCACGCCTCGTCCGCCGCCCGCATTGCTATGTCGAGCAACGCCCGTTTGCCCGTGTTGGCTTCATAGGCGATGGCGGCCTCGATCAGGTGCCCGAGAACATAACCATCGTGGGAGCCATCCAGAAAAGCCGGATCCCATTCCGGCTTGCCCTCGTTGGTGATGAAGGCATGCACGTAACCATTGGGGCGTTGGGCCCGGCCGATTAGTTCCACGATCCCGTCCACCTTGCGCTCCAATTCGGCATCCGGGTGGCCGCCGAGGGACAGGGCGACGGTTTCCAGCAACTTATAGAGATTCGCCTCGCCCCAGGTATTGTTGAGCGGGCCGTCGGGATGCTCCCCCGCCGCCTTGCGCAGGGAGCGCAATTCGTAGTCCATGTAATTCCACGAATGCGGGATGGTCCGCTCCCGGTAAATTTGCATTTTCGGCCCCCAAAAGCCGCCTTCCAGCCGGACGTTTTTTGCTGCTAGCGGGGAATACTGGCCCGCTTTCCGCACCCAATTAAAGCTAACCGAGGGCAGGCCCGGCAAAGTCTCCGCGCGGGAGCACGCCAATCCTCCGACGACCAAAATGAGCCCCACCGCCAATTGCTTGAACATAGGAATGCGCCGGTTCTACTCCCCCGGACGGAACTTTGGCGAGCATAATCCCGCGCTCCCGTGCCGGGGCTTTAACGATCGTCAAGTTGTCGGCTTGCGCAAAAAATCAGGTGGTTTAAATTCCTGTCGAGCAGCAGAATCTCAGTCGCACAAAAACCGAAGCACATCCCATGAACACTAAAACCCTCACCCTCGCCGCCCCGGGCCCCAAGCAACCTCTCCAGCCATTTCAATATGATCCCGGAGCCTTGGGCTGCGGCGAGGTGGACATCGCGGTAGAAAGCTGCGGCATCTGTCATAGCGATCTCTCGATGCTCGATAATGATTGGGGCATGACCACGTATCCATTTGTCCCCGGTCACGAGGTCGTGGGCCGCGTCACCGCGCTGGGCGAACACACGAAGCGCTTGAAGGTCGGCGACCGGGTGGGCCTAGGCTGGTATTCCAATAGTTGCGGGTGCTGCCCGCAATGCCTGGGCGGCGACCAAAATCTGTGTCCGACGGCGGAAGGCACCATCGTGGGCCGCCACGGCGGATTTGCCAACCGGGTGCGCGCGCATTGGAGATGGGTGTCTCCCCTGCCGGAAGAACTGGACGCCAGCAAGGCCGGGCCACTTTTTTGCGGCGGGATCACGGTTTTCAATCCCATCGTGCAATTCGGCGTGCGGCCCACCGACCGTGTGGCCGTCATTGGCATTGGCGGACTCGGCCATCTGGCGCTGAAGTTTCTCCGCGCCTGGGGTTGCGAGGTCACGGCGTTTACCAGCAGCGACGCCAAGCGGACGGAAGCGCTGCAATTGGGCGCGCATCGCACGCTGAATTCCCGGAATCCGCAGGAACTGGCGGGCGCGGCCGGTAGCTTCGACTTCATCTTGAACACCACCAACGTCAGCCTGGACTGGAACCAATACATCGCGGCGTTGAAGCCCCGCGGCCGCCTGCACTCCGTGGGGGCGGTTTTGGAACCGCTGGCGGTTTCCGCCTTTCCGCTCATCGTTGGCCAGAAATCCGTCTCGGGCTCGCCGCTCGGCAGTCCGGCCACGGTGGACACGATGTTGCAATTCTGCGCCCGTCATGGGATCAGCCCCACCACGGAAACCTTCCCGATGTCCCGGGCCAATGATGCCTTGGAACACTTGCGCTCCGGCAAGGCCCGCTACCGGGTGGTGCTGACCAATGATCTGGATTGATCCTCCCCGGGATGATGAGCAACGGGAGGGATTTGACGGGGGCGGCGGTCCGATTGCGGGACGCCCGGAACCTTTTGGTCGTGGACCTGGGGTTCCTGGGCGACACGGTGCAATTGGTGCCGGTGTTGTGGGAGATTAAACGGCAATGTCCCCAGGCCAGGCTGCACGTCGTCTCGGCCCCCGTTGGGGCCGAAGTGCTCGCGCTGGTTCCTTGTGTGGACCGCGCGTGGCCGCTGATCCTCGATCGTCAACGGCGCACTCTGGGCGAACAGTGGCGACTGGTCCGGGCCTTGCGGGCCGAGCGGTTCGAGGGTGCCTTCAATTTCAGCGGCGCGGATCGGGCCACCATCCTGACCGGCTTGAGCGGCGCCCGCTGGCGCGTGGGCCATGCCGCGGGGCGCTCCCATTTCTGGAATCGCTGGCTCATCCCCAACTGGGTGCCGCGGCAGAATCCCAAGCTGCCGGTGTTTGAGCAACGGCGGCAGATTTTGGCGGCGTGCGGTTTTTCGCTCCAGTCCCCGCGTTTTGATCTACAGGTGGCACCCGCCGACGCCGAATGGGCGGCGGGTGTGGTGCCCGCGGGAGCAATGCACCTTTCGGTCAATTCCGCCAAGGCCCTCAAGGAATGGCCGTTGGAGCATCACCAAGCTTTGTTGGCAGAGGTTTGGCGCTGGCAACCGGCAACCGTGGTGGTCGCTTCCGCCGGCGGCGGCGAGCGCGAAAAAGTGCGGTTACGACAATTGCGGGAGTTGGTGCCCGATGCCCGGCTGCAATTGCTCCCGGGCGGCCTGAGCATCGGGCGACTCGCAGCCTTGCTGCAGCGGTGTCGCCTGCATTTTGGCCCCGATTCCGGGGTGGTGCATCTGGCCGCCGCCCTGGGAGTGCCCACCATTGCCTATTTTCGCGGCCAACCGGGTTATGAGTGCTGGGTGCAGCCGGGTCCCCGGCACCAGGCGCTAATCGCTCCGTGCAGTTGCGGCGATGATCGCGAGTCCCCTTGTGGCGCCGTGGACCGGGCGGCCTGCCTGGATCGCCTGGCGCCGGCCGACTTGGCTGAATTGGTGACGACGCGGCTGACGGCCAAGCCGTAATCGGACTGGCATTCAAGGCGGGATTATCCGAAGGTTCAGCCAGTGAAAACTTTTGCGTTTTGGAAGACCGTCCTGCGGCTGACGAGCCCTTATCGCCTCCGGCTGATCCTGGGAGTGATTTGTGGCATCCTGGCCGGCTTGTCCAATTCCATGCTGATTGTCAGCGTGAAGGTGGTCATTGAAACCGTCTTCCCCCAACCGGATGCCCCCACTTTCTCCCAAAGCCTGGGCTCGCCACTGCTGGCGGTCGCGGAGATCCCGGATCCTTCCCGCCTGGCCGAAAAACTCCGGCGGCACGCCGACCCGGTGAGTGCCTATGTGTGGGAGCAATCCTCCCCCTCTGACCGGGAAAACCTGACGAAGCTGGCCCTCGGCGAAGGCAATACCAACCAAGCGCTGGTCGTGATGGTGGCCGGGCTCAACCGGGTCATCAAGGACCCGGCCTTGCACGCGGCACCGCGGTTCGCCGGAGTGAAGCTGCGTCCGGCCACGGACAAACTGCTCACCGCCAATCCCACCGGATCGCAGCGGGTGCGTTTGAATCGCTGGCTGCTCGAAGACGCCTTTCCCCGCGATTTGGAACGTAATGCCAAGGTGAGCAAAATCGCCCCCTTGCGCCATTTGACGGATCACCTCCTCCTGGCCACCGAACATTGGGATGTACGATCCTCCGCGCGAATGACCGTGCTCATCATCGCCTTGGTGCCGATATCCATGCTGCTCCGCGGCCTGCTCTCCTATCTCAACATTTATTTGATGAATTGGGTTTGCCTGCGGGCGATCAACGATCTGCGCGCCCGGTTGTTCAGCCATTTGCTGGGGCTCTCCTCCAGTTTCTTTTCGGATACCAGCACCGGCATGCTCATGTCCCAGTTGAATTCGCTCAATTCCCTCCAAAACATGATCGGCAATTCACTGGTGGTGGTCATCAAGGAGCCCATGACAATTGCCGGCCTCGTCATGGTGCTGGTTTGGGCCCAGCCAAAATTGAGCCTCGTGGCCTTGATCGTTTTCCCGCTCACCATGGTACCCTTCGTGATTTACGCGCGGAAAGTGCGGCGCTCCACGCGCGCCATGCACGAGCAAAACACGGAGCAAACCAAATTGATCCACGAGTCCTTTACGGGCTATCGCATCATCAAGGCCTTCAACCTGGAGGAGAGCGTCGGAGCCGAGTTCGACCGCACCTCCCGCGCCTCGCTCACCCACCAAATGCGGGTGCTGCGCTCCGCGGAAATCCCGGGACCGTTGATGGAATTTTTCGGTTCCGTGGGGATCGCCGGATTTTTCGTTTACATCGCCTTTTCCCCGGCGGAAAAAATGACGCCGGGCGATTTGCTGCAGTTCGTGGGCGCGGTGTTCATGTTATACCAGCCCATCAAGGCGTTGCTCCGGCTCCACAGTCAACTGGAGCAGGCCCAGGCCACGACGGAAATCGCCTTCCAGTTGCTGGCCACGACCAGTGCGATCAGCGAACCCGCCCACCCCAAACCACTGGTGGCTGCCGGTCGGGACATCCAATTCGAAAACCTCACCTTCAGCTACGGCAACAAACCGGTCCTGCGCGACGTCAATCTGACCATCCGTGCCGGCCAACTCATCGCGCTGGTCGGCGGCAGCGGCTCCGGCAAGACCACGCTGACGAATCTGCTCATGCGTTTTTACGACCCCGGGGAGGGTGCGGTGCGAATCGGCGGCCTGGACATCCGGGAAGCATCGGCCCGTGACCTGCGCAGCCAGATTGCGGTCGTCACCCAGGAAACCATCCTGTTCAACGACACCATCCGTCGCAATATCGGGCTGGGCCGGCCGGCGGCCACGGAAGCGGAGATCACCGCCGCCGCACGCCATGCCAACGCCCACGACTTCACCATGGAGAAACCCGCGGGCTACGATACTCTTATCGGCGAACGCGGGGTGGCGTTGTCCGGCGGCCAGCGGCAGCGTGTGGCCATCGCCCGAGCCGTGGTGAAGGACGCGCCCATCCTCATTCTGGACGAGGCCACCAGTGCCCTCGACAACGAATCCGAGCGCATCGTTCAGGCGGCCCTGGAGGAATTGATGAAAGGCCGGACCACCATCTGCATCGCGCACCGCCTTTCCACCACCCAGCGCGCTGATCTCATCGTGGTTCTCGACCAAGGCCAGATTGTCGAGAAGGGCAAGCACCACGAATTGATGCAGCTAAACGGGCATTACCGCCGGCTGTGGGACTTGCAATTCCACCAGTGATCAGCGCGATGGGGCGTTGGTCAAGCCCAGCAGGGGCCAGTATTTTGGAAAATTGGCGGCGGTGACGGAACTCTCATTGGTGCGGCTGCTGGCGAAATGCCGGATGAATCGCTCCTGCACTGGGCCGTTGGTCCGCATCATCTCCCGCGCCGCATGCAGGCCCGCAGCATCGTAGCGTGGTTGGCCAAAGTCCGTCCGGAAGGAATATTCGGTCACCCATTGCGCCTCACCGGCGGCTGTCGAATTGGTCAATGACTCCAGGTTTGCCAGGCGGTGGGTTTCACAATCCGTGATTTCCCCCGCCGACGTCACCGAGCAAATCTGATATGCCGGATCATTCGTGTGGAGGGGACTGATGGTGGGAATGATGTGAATGAAGCCGGCCGGTTGGGCAGCCTGGTAAATGACCCGGAATTCATCCATGTGGGTGTGTCCGGCAAAGGTCGCCTTGATGGCCGGATTCACCGTCAGCCGCAGGAGTTCCTTTTGAAAGTCCGGCTGCCACAAACCCCTGTAACCACCCTTCTTATTGGGTTTGAAGAAATCCAATCCCGGGGGAACGTGGTAAGCCAGCCAAAAGTCCGACCGCTCCCCCGCGGCCGCCACCTCTGCGGCCGCCCATTGCACCGGCTCGGTGCCGGGCTGGGGCACCACGCCGTTGGCATTCGTCTCCGGCTTGTAACTGATATTCAGCGCCAGTAATTGCCGCCCAGAAAGTCCCGGCAAACCGGCCCGGTAGCAACCATTGGTCGGAAAACTGACCAGGAAGCTCGCCGCGTCGGTGGCGTTGGTGATCAACGGCTGCCAGCGCACGGCAAATCCGCGCAGGAATTCCGCCGATTGCCCCTCATAATGCCGTTGCAGACTGTCGTTATTTCCCAGCGTGGGAAATACCGTGGTTCCAGGAAACTCCCGGGCGAACCAGCCCACGATCTTTTCCTCCGCCGCCCACGCCATTTCGGCGGTACGGGGATATTGGTGATCCAGAAAATCACCGGTAATCAAAATGAACAAGGGGTGCGGACATTGCCGGCGTGCATCCGCGAGGGCCGACTGGATCAGCAGGGCGGTCGAATCCTCGCCGTACTTAGGAAACCCGGACCGGGCTTCCGCCACTTCCAAGTGCAAATCGGAGAAGAGCAAAAACTGCGCGGAACTGGCGGGCGATTCCCCGGCCGCCACGTTTCCCGCAATAAAGGGGAAAAGCAGCAACGCCACGAAGGCGGCCAGGCAGCGGGAGAACCGGCGGTCCGATCGGGAATTTTCGGTGATTTTCAAGCAGTATCATTTGTCGCAGGAAGCGATTGCGACGGTCAACGAGATTCCCGGTTACGATCTGGTGACAACCCACGTCGCGGGCTCAAGCCAGGATTTCAGAAATTACTTTGCCATAAACGTCCGTGAGCCGGAAATTCCGGCCCCCGGAAAGATAGGTCAGACTTTCATGATTCATCCCCAGCAGGTGCAACACCGTAGCCCAGAGGTCATAGACCGTGGCCACGCGATCCACCACATGATAACCCAGTTCATCCGTCTCGCCGTAGATCGTGCCACCCCGGACACCGCCCCCCGCCAGCCAGATCGAAAATCCGTACGGATTATGATCCCGGCCATTGCTGCCCTGCGAGAAGGGCGTCCGGCCAAATTCGCCCGCCCAGATGACCAGGGTCTCATCCAGCAAGCCGCGCTGCCGTAAATCCACGAGGAGCGCTGCGATGGGTTGGTCCACCTGATTGGCCATGGCGCCGTGGCCCTTCTCCAAATCGCCATGCTGGTCCCAGGGATTGGGCGGGCCCCCGGCACCAATGCCGTTTTCGGAGAGGCAACTGAGTTCCACAAAGCGCACGCCGCGTTCCACCAACCGGCGGGCCAGTAGGCATTGCCGCGCGTACGCCGCTTTCTGCGGATGGGAATCGTCCACGCCGTAAAGCTTCCGGGTGGCCGCGGATTCCCCCCGCAAATCCACCAATTCCGGGACGGCCGCCTGCATTCGAAAAGCGGTTTCGTAATTGCGCACCGCCGCCTCCACCTGCGGATCCTGCCGGGCAAAATCGGCGTCCAGTTCCCGGAGCAGATCCAGCCGACCGCGCTGGATGGAACCGCCTTCGCGCGGAGTGATGTTGGCCACCGGTTCGGGGGCGTCGGCCGTGATGATGGAGGCCTGATGCTGGGCGGGCAGGAAGCCGTTGCTGAACAAGCCCACGCCGCCATGCGGGGCCACCGCGCCGCCCCCCTGGAGGACGACAAAGCCCGGCAAATTCTGATTTTCCGTGCCGAGTCCATAATTCACCCAGGCCCCGGCGCTGGGATAGCCCATGACCGGAAAGCCGGTATGAAAAAAGTAATTTCCCTGGGCGTGCTCATTCACTTTGGAGGTCATCGAGCGGATCACGGCCAGTTCATCGGCACAGGATGCGGCAATCCGCGGAAAGAGCGAACTGATGGGTATCCCACTGGCCCCGGCTGGACGGAACTCGAACGGACTGGGAAAAACTTTGCCATTATTGTTAAACATCGTCCGCTCCACTTTCACTGGCATGGGTTGGCCTGCCAGCTTTTTGAGGAACGGCTTCGGGTCGAAAGAATCCAGGTGCGAGACTCCGCCGGACATGTAACAAAATATGACGTTCTTTGCCCGCGGCCGGAACTCCGGCCCCGGGGGCCGCAACGCGCCGAGGGCCTGGCGGGGCAGCAACCCGGCGAGCGCCAGCAAGCCGAAACCGGTCGAACAACGCGCCAACATTTGGCGCCGATTCAGGGTGGGAGGCATGGGTAAAACATTTTAACGAAGGTAAATGAACTCCTTCAGATTGAACAGGGCATGGGCCAGATCGGCCCATGCGGAGGACAAACCCGATCTTGGCTGCATGGCTTTCAGATGGTCGGAAAGAATCAGCAATTGCGATTGCAAATCCGCCTGTTCGGTGCGCTCCGTGTCCGTCAGTGCCTCCCGGAGTTCCGTCTCTGTCAGCACATTGGTTTCGGCGGCCGCCAGCGTGGCAATTTCCGTAGCGTCCAGGGCGCGATCATAAACGCGGGCGCGAAAGATCTTGCCGGCCAGGTCCTTGTTTCCGCCCGGCTGACCGTGCCGGTTGCCCAAAAGAATTTGCGTCTGTCCCGCGGCAAACGTGACCAACCCCTTGCTCTGATAGGGCTGGCCATACGGTTGGCCGTTGCGATATGCCGCGATCATTCCGTCTGCCGCATACGTAATTGCCAGGTGGACGGGTTGGTCTTTAGCCGCGGATTCCGCAGCTCCCGCAAAGTCCTGCGTCCGGCGGAAACCATCGCTTCCCGCCATCCAATGCTGGGATTGTTGTTCGCCAAAGACGATGGCGTCGAATACACTACCGGACAGGTCCTGCACACTCACCACTCCCCCGCCCTGCTGCTGCAAATCTGTCAATTGCACCACGGCCTCCAGGGTTTTGGCCTTGAGGGTCCGACCAAGGGGAGCGCCCGCCAGATAACTCGCTTGCCCGTCAACGAGGAGCGCGCCGTCCGCAATTCTGGCGTTCCCATAAGTTTGAGCCGCCAATCCGGACCGTTGCTCGACCAAGCCATTCCGAAAATCCCAGGCGGCGCAGGCCTCCGGCAGGGCCGCTGCCGGAGCCCCCCCGGACGTCTTCCGCCGCACCCGGGCGCGCTCCTCCGCCAAGGTCCGCAAGGCGGCGAGACGGGCAGTCGCCAGTGCCTGGTTGGTTTCCAACCGGGAGCGCGCGGCCTCGGATTGGGCGTGGCGCGTGGCGGATTCAGCAAGAAAATCTGATAAGTGCGAGGCTTCCCTGGCATTGGGTCCGCGCCCGATGGCCCGTTCAAACATCGCCGCCACTCGCCGGGCCGGCTCCGCCAGTTCCGGATCGCGGCCGGCACTGGCGGCCCAGTGCTCCGCCAAGAGGAGCACAAAAGGATCGTTGAGCAGGGTCAATGATTGCCCCGGCACATTGGTCACGTCCCGCAAGCCCACCGTGCTGGCCGGAGCGGGCGCATCGAAGGCATGCAGGAACGGATCGAGATCGTTGCGTTTCACCCGCACGTAGACACTGCGCCGGGTCGCCCCTCCCAGCACCGGCGGCCCATACATTTCGTCCGCCTGCAGATCACCACTCACCGCCAGCAAGTTATCACGGACGGCCTCCGCTTCGAGCCGACGGACGTTAAAATGCGTGAGCAAAAGATTGTCCGGGTCCTGCTCCCGCGCCCCGGGTGGGACGTCGCTGGAGCGCTGCCAGGCATCCGTCATCACCAGGTAACGGATCAGCCCTTTGAGGCTGTAGCCATGTTCGATCATCCAGCCGGCCAGGTAATCCAACAATTCTGGATTGGTCGGTTCCTGGCCCATCCGCCCAAAATTATCCGGCGTAGCCACGATTCCCCGGCCAAACAAATGCAACCAAACCCGGTTCACAATCACCCGGGAAGTCAGCGGATTATCGGGCCGCAAAAAGTCCTCCGCCAATTGCAACCGGCCGCTGACGGTCGCCGGGTAGGGGGCGGTATTAAAAGCCTCCAGAAACCGGCGCGGCACGGGTGCGCCGGGTTGTTTGTGATTGCCGCGATTGAAAAGAGGTTGGTCCACCGGCTCCGTTTCGATCACTCCCTGCGCCCGGGTGGGAACCCGCAGCAAGCCGGCCTCCGTCCGGTAGGCGGTGATGAGGGGCGCCAGCTCCGGCAGTTCGCCCAATTGATTGCGCAGCCAGCCCGCTCCTGCCAACGCGTCCAGGAACAAAGCTTGCGCGTCGGTCAACGTCCCCGTGCGCCAGGCGGCCACCGCCAACCGGGCGGCCCGGCCAAAACATTCCGCCAGTTCCACGGCGTTGGTGGGGGCATGCTCCTCTCCGGCAGCCCCCAGCGCGCCACGAAACGGCCAACCGGAACCCGGGGCGGGTTCGCCCGCGCGCGTCAATACCACCTCGGAGACGCCAAACCACGAGCGCGTGGCCTCCACATCCGCCAGCACCGGTTGATCTGCCGCAGTGGTGATTTCCACGTGAATCCGATCTCCCTGCCAATAATCCAAACCAAATTTCATCCAACGCCATTGTCCGCCTCCCAGACGGTTCACCGGAAAAACCGTACCATCCCGGGGATAGCTCTGGACCACGTAACGCGCCACTGCCCCGCCGTCACCCGCGATGCGCAACCAGAGATCGCAGGGCTCTTTTAACGGATACCGCGGCGAAAACAGCACCCCCCGGTCCCGGCTGGAAACCAGGTGGGAGTAAACCCCCGCCGGATACAGGCCGGTCAGGATGCGCTCGCCTTCCGGCGCAATGGCAAATTCTCCCGCCGGATAGATCCCGGCCACGGTGGGACCATCATGTCGCCAATTGGCGTAAACCGCGGGGTCAGTCAGATCCCAGCGCTGGACATACGTCCGGTTGGTTTCCGCCCCGCTCACCTGACTTGCCCACCAGGCCGCCAGGGATGCGGCGGGCTCGGTTTGGCCGGTGGGATGCCGCAGCAGGTAGAAGGGATATCCGAGTGAGTCTTTGTCCTTGGCCGCCTCCAGCGCTGCCAGCCGTTTCTCATCCGGTTGACGCAAGGCCGCCGCCAACCCCTCGGCATCCCGGGACCACGCGTCGGCCAGCAATGCCTTGATACGTTGTTTCTGTTGGGCCAAATCCGCATGATAATGGGCATCGGCGGCGTTCGGAGCATCCACGGCGATCGCCGCCGGGGGGCAGGAGACAAAAATGCCATACCACGCATAAAAATCGCGCTGGCTGATGGGATCAAATTTGTGGTCGTGACAGCGGGCGCAGCCGACGGTCAGCCCCAGAAAAGTCTTGGAGACCGTGCTGATTTGATCATCGGTAAAGCGCACCTGCTCATCCAGAGCGTCGGTGGGGGCGAACCCGTGAAAAACCATCCGCAAGTGGCCAATCCCCAAGGCGGACTCGTTCAAACCCAATTCGTCATTCAGACGTGGTTGGGGCAACAAATCCCCGGCCAGATGTTCCCGCACCAACTGATCGTAGGGCACATCCGCATTCAAAGCGCGGATCAGATAGTCACGATACCGCCAGGCGTAGGGAATCAGGGGATCCCCCTCGCTGCCGTGCGAATCGGCATAGCGCACCCAATCCATCCAATGCCGGGCCCAGCGCTCGCCAAACCGCGGCGAGGCCAGGAAGGCGTCCACCAGCTTTTGATAGGCATGGACGTCGGGATCCTGAACGAAGGCCGCCACTTCAGTAGGAGTCGGGGGCAAACCGCGGAGGGCAAAACTCAGCCGGCGAATCAGCGTGGCCCGATCGGCCGGCCCGGCCGGCGCCAATCCGGCAGCCGCCTGGCGGACGGCTAAAAAGCGGTCCACGGGATGGTTCGCCTTGGTTGCCAGAGTAGCGGGGTCGGTTTTCCGGAGCGGTTGAAAACTCCACCAACTTTTCCGCCGTTTCATCACCGCATTCCAATCGGTGTCCGCCGCCAGCTGGCCCTCGGTCGGCGGGGCGTCGCGAGGGTCGGGGGCGCCCTGGCGCACCCATTCGGCAAAATCGACAATCACTGCGGGTTCCAACGGAGCGCGCCCCTTGGGCATGTGGCGGTCGGCCAACGAATGGCGAATCGCCTGGAGCAGGAGACTTCTGGCGGGATCACCCGGAACGATTGCCGGGCCGGATTCCCCGCCCCGCCGCAAAGCGTCCCGTGAATCCAACGCCAATCCCCCCTTTTGTTTGCCCCCGGTGCGATGGCATTCGTAGCATTCCTGCGCCAGCACCGGCCGGATGCGGTTTTCGAAGAATTCGGCACCCGTCGGAGGCGGAGGGGCGGCCACGGCCCCGCCGGCCACTACCAGCAGGAGAACCGTTCCCAGCACCGCCAACCAGACGTTGTGTTTCCAATGGAGCATGATCCGGTGACCTGAACACACGGATCATGCCGCATTGGCGGGCGGGCGAAAAGGAGATACCGGGCCAGCCGGCGATTTACTTCCGTTTTGGCCCCCTCACTTGAATTTCGCCCAGTCCACCAACCGCATATCGCCCTGCTCGGCAAACGCCAGATGGAGGCCAAAAGCGGCCTTGAGCGTCTGCGGCGAATGGGTGTGGCCGGCCAGCGCCACGTAATCCCGGAGAATTTGCCGGTATTCCGGATGCGCGCAATGCTCGATGATGAGATTCGCCCGGTCCGCGGGGCATTTGCCTCGCAAATCCGCGACCCCTTGCTCGGTGATCACGATCTGGACGGAGTGCTCGCTGCTGTCCAAGTGGCTGACCATCGGCACCAAAGTGCTGATTTTGCCGCCCTTCGCGGTGGAAGGGCAGGTGAAAATGGAGAGAAAGGCATTCCGCGCGAAGTCCCCGGAACCACCAATGCCGTTCATCATGTTTCGCCCCAATACATGGGTGCTGTTCACATTCCCGGTGATATCAATCTCGATGGCGGTATTGATGGCGATGATGCCCAACCGTCGGATAACCTCCGGACTGTTCGTAATCTCCTGGGGACGGAGCAGCAAGCGGGGGCGGAAAAACTCCAGGTTGCCATAAATATCCCGCAAACCGGGATTCGAGATGGTCAGGGAGCAAGTGCTGGCAAAACGCACTTTGCCCAGTTTTAGCAAGTCCAGCACCGCATCCTGGATCACCTCCGTATACATGTCAAAGGCGGGAATCCCCGGATGTTCGCCCATGCATTTGAGCACCGCGTTGGCGGTATCCCCGACGCCGGATTGGATGGGCAGGAATTCCGACGGAATCAACCCCCGCCGCAGTTCCCCCGCGAGAAATTCGGCCACGTGCCGCCCAATGCGCGCGGTGGTCTCGCCGATCGGGGCGAACGCGCCGATATCATCCGCCGCGTTGGTTTCCACGATGCCCACAATTTTCTTCGGATCCACCCGGATCACTGGCGCGCCGATGCGATCGCCCGGATGCCGGAGCATCAACGGCTCGCGGTGGGGCGGGTTCCGCGGTTCATAAAGATCATGGAACCCGCGCAGTCCCTCGGGATGGAACCGGTTCAGTTCAATAATGATCTTGTCCGCTTTGGCGCAAAAGGTGGGGGCGGCTCCCACGGCCGAAGTCAACGTGATCTCCCCGGCATCCGTCACGTCGCAGGCCTCAATGACGGCCCAATCGACCGGCCCCAGGAAGCCATAACGCACGGCTTGGGGGAGCATGGAAAGGTGCATGTCAAAAAACCGGATCCGCCCCTCGTTGATGCCCTGCCGCAAGATCGGGTCACTTTGGAACGGGGTGCGGAAGAGCACGGCGTCCGCCGCGGCCAACGCCCCATCCAGGGATTTGCCGGTCGAGGCCCCGGTCACCACCCCGATGCCGAAGGGTTGCCCCTTGGCATGGATTTCCCGCGCGCGTTCGGCGATGGCCGTCGGCACGACCTTGGCGGTACCCGCCGGAGTAAACCCACTGAAGGCGACGGTTTGGGAGTGTTGAAACAGGGCGGCGGCTTCCGCCGGATGGAGCACAGGAAAGGATGTTTTCATGTTCGGTCAGGTGGTTGCCACGCCGCGGGTAAGACGGGCCGGGGCCAAACTGCCCCGGGACCTCACCGGGGCGCCGCCCCCTTCTGGTGTGCCGGGGTAACAACTGCGCGCTCACCCTAATAAACCACGGCTCGACAGACTCTCCCGCTTTTGCGATTCTCACAACAACAATTAATGGTCCGGCCGCCGCGGGATCGCCGGGCTGAACTCGGACTGGACAAAATTGGCGCAGCGTTGAACAATTATGGGGGAGAGCTTCCCGCGTAATGTTGCGAAGTTTTTTCACGAAATTGGTGCCCAGACATGAACGCAAACATTATTGAAGGCAAAGCGCCCCGCAACGAACCCGGAGCCAGCGTCCCTGGCGGCCTACCGGAAACGGTAAAGTCATCGCCGGGCAACCGGGAGCGTTTCCTGGATGCCTGCCATTGCCGGGCGGTCGATCGCCCCCCGGTCTGGCTCATGCGCCAGGCTGGTCGTGCCCTGCCCGAGTACCGCGCGCTCAAAGAAAAGTATACCTTTCTCCAACTGGTCCAGACCCCGGACCTCGCCACGGAAGTCACCTTGCAACCCATTCGCCGCTTTGGCTTTGATGCCGCGGTGCTTTTCAGCGACATCCTCGTGATCGCCGAGGCCATGGGGCAGGCTTACCATTTTCGCGAACAGGGTGGGATTGAAATGGAATTCGTCCTTAATTCCGCGGCGGACATCGCCCGCCTCGAGACCGGCGCGGTGCGCGAACGGCTCGATTACGTGGCTCGCGCGCTTCCCCTGATCAAAACCGCCCTGGGTGGTCGCACGGCACTCCTCGGCTTTTGCGGCTCCCCGTGGACGCTGGCCAATTTCATGATCGAAGGCGGGAGTTCCCGGGAATTCACCCGTGCCAAGGCGCTGTTCTATACCGACCGGCCGCTCTTTAACTCGTTGATGGAGAAGTTGACCACCACCACCACCGAGTACTTGCAGATGCAGATCGATGCGGGTGCCGATGCCCTGCAGATTTTTGACACGTTGGGCGGGGTGCTGGCGCCGGACGCTTTCGCCGCCGCGTCCGGGGAGTGGATGGGGAAAATCATTGCCGGGCTCCGCAACCAGGTCCCGGTGGTGGTCTTTGCCAAGGGGATGAACAGCAATTGGCCGGCCCTGCTCCAAACCGGAGCAGCGGTCCTCGGGATTGATTGGACGGTGTCGCTGGCGGGGGTCAAGGCGGGGTTGCCGGCGAAGGTTGCGGTTCAGGGCAACCTGGACCCCATCCTCCTGACGACGACGCCCGCCGTGGTGGCCGCGGAAACCACCCGGCTGTTGACGGAAATGCGGGGCACGAAGGGGCACATCTTCAACCTGGGGCACGGCGTGACGCCGCATGCCAAACTCGAAAACATCGAAAGCCTGGTCACGACCGTAAGGAATTATCAATGAGTACGCTCCATGTTGATCTGGATCTGGTCAAGAAATACAACGTGCCCGGACCGCGGTATACCTCCTATCCGCCCGCCACCCATTTTACCGACGAGGTTTCCTTTGAAGGCTTGCGCGAGCGCATCCTGGCCAACAACGAGGCCGAACGGGATCTCTCGCTGTACTTCCACCTCCCTTTCTGCCAGACCCTCTGCTGGTATTGCGGCTGCACCACGGTCATCACCACCCAACAGGGCAAGAGCGCCGTTTACCTGGATTATTTGCAAAAGGAGATGGACTTGATGGGCAAGCTCCTGAACCCCAAGCGCCAAGCCGTGCAACTGCACTACGGCGGGGGCACCCCGACGTTTCTCACCCCGACAGAGTTACGCACCCTGGGCAAGATGATCCATGATCATTTTGACATTGCGCCCGACGTCGAGGCGGGGGTGGAAATCGATCCCCGCCGCATCGTCCGCGATCACATCGCCGCGCTGCGCGAAACCGGTTTCACCCGGGCTTCGTTGGGGGTGCAGGATCACGACGAGAAGGTGCAGGCCGCGGTGCATCGCATCCAGCCCTACGCGCAAACCAAGCAGGTGGTGGACTGGATCCGCGATACGGGCTTCACTTCCCTCAATATTGATCTGATCTACGGACTGCCGCACCAGAGCGTGGCATCCTTCGAGCGCACCATTGACGAAGTTCTGGAATTGAATCCCGACCGCTTCGCCGTGTTCAGCTACGCTCATGTGCCCTGGATCAAGCCCGCGCAGAAGATTTTCACCGAGGAGGCGCTGCCCTCGGCCGAAGTGAAAATGCAACTGCTCAAGCTCACCATCGAAAAGCTCACCGCGGCCGGGTTTGTTTACATTGGGATGGACCATTTCGCCCGCGCGGATGACGAATTGGCGGTGGCCCAGCGGCAACGCACGCTGCAACGGAATTTCCAGGGCTACAGCACGCACGGCGGAGCGGATATTTACTCCTTCGGCATGTCCTCCATCTCCCAAGCGGACGGCATCTACTGGCAGAATATCAAGGAATTGCCCGCCTATTACGCCTCGCTGGATCAGGGCCAACTGCCCCTGGCCAAGGGCTACATTTTGACGGAAGAGGACAAACTTCGGCGCCAGACCATCATGCGCCTGATGTGCGACATGGGCCTGGACTATGCGACGATGTCGAAACTCCTGGGGCTCGACTTCGCGGCCCATTTCGCCGCCGAATTGGCCTCGCTCGAGGATCTGGTCGCGGACGGCCTGATCGAACGGTTACCCGGCGGATTCGCCGTAACGGATTTGGGAAGATTGCTCATTCGGAACATCGCAATGCGTTTCGACGCCTACCAGAAAACGCGCACCGAAGGGAAATTTTCCCGCACGATATGAAATCAGTGGCGATCATTGGCGGCGGCATCACGGGTCTGACCGCGGCCTTCCGCCTGCAGGATGCCGGGCTGGCGGTGACGCTGTATGAGGCGGGTCCGCGCGTTGGCGGGGTGATTCAAAGTGTCCGGAAGGAAGGCTACCTGGCCGAATGCGGCCCCAACACCATCCTGGAAACCTCGCCTAAAATTTCCGCCCTGATCAAAGACCTGGGGCTGGAACACCGCCGGATGTATTCCGATCCGGCGGCCGAAAAGCGCTACCTGGTGCGGGGTGGAAAGCCCGTCTGCCTCCCGGGCGGCTTGGTCCCCTTCCTCCGCACCCCGCTCTTTTCCGTCGGTGCCAAATTGCGCCTGCTCGCAGAACCGTTCATCGGCCGTTCCGCCCCCAACCAGGAGGAATCCGTGGCCGATTTCGTAGTGCGCCGCCTGGGCCAGGAATTTCTGGACTACGCGATCAATCCCATGGTCGGTGGCGTTTACGCCGGGGATCCCCGCCGTCTCTCCGTCAAACAGGCTTTTCCCAAACTGCACGCGCTGGAGCAGAAGTACGGCTCCCTCATCCGGGGGCAGATCCTGGGCGCGCGCGAGCGGAAGAAGCGCGCGGAAGTTTCCAAACAAAACGCCGCCAAAGTGTCGTTCGACGAGGGGCTGCAGGTGCTCACGGATGCCTTGGGGTCCCGACTCGGTCCCGGGTTGGTGCTCAACTCCACGGTGAGTTCCATTTGCAAGAGTCCCCGCGGCTGGTTTGTCAACTTTGGCACCGGCGCGGGCCAGGGCTCCGCCCCCTATGATGCCGTGCTTTACGCCGGCACGGCCCACGGTTTGGCCAAGTTGCGCATCCTCGCGGACGGGGCCCCCGATTTGGAGGCCCTGAAGGATATTTACTACCCGCCGGTGGCGAGCGTGGTGCTGGGTTTCCGGCGCAGTGAGGTGGCCCATCCCCTGGACGGTTTTGGCATGCTGATTCCCCAGGTCGAAAAATGCCAGACGCTGGGCGCTTTATTTTCCTCGTCCCTCTTCCCCAACCGCGCCCCGGCGGGCCACGTGCTCCTGACCTGTTATCTGGGCGGCGCGCGCAGCCCGGAACTGGCGCTCAAAGACACCGAAACGCTCACCGGCCTGGCCTTGTCCGACCTCCGCCGGTTGCTGGGGGTCACCGGCGCCCCGACCTTTGCGCACCATTTTGTCTATCCCAAGGCCATTCCCCAATATGAAATCGGCTATGGTGTTTACAAGGAACGGATGGCCACGGCCGAAGCGCACTGCCCCGGGCTCTTTCTCGCGGGCCATTATCGCGACGGCATTTCCCTGGGCGATTCCATCGTCTCCGGCCAGGACAATGCCGCCCGGGTGCAAAAATTCCTGAGCACCCCCGCGACCCACAACCCCGAGTCCGTCCCGGTTTTGACCACCACCGCATGAAGAAAAAAGGCGTTTTACTCATCAATCTCGGCTCACCCGATTCCCCGAAAACTTCGGATGTGCGCCGCTACCTGCGGGAATTCCTGATGGACGCGCGCGTGCTGGATGCGCCCTACCCCATTCGCTTCGCCGTCGTCCATGGCGCCATTCTCCCTTTCCGCCCCAAGCAATCCGCGGAAGCTTATCACAAAGTCTGGCTGCCCGAAGGTTCCCCGCTCATCGTCACGAGCCGACTGGTCCACCGCGAACTGCAGGGCCGGGTGAAGGTGCCGGTCGAACTGGCGATGCGTTACCAAAATCCCTCGATCGAGAGCGCCCTGAAAAGCCTGATCGCCCAGGGGGTGGAAGACCTGCTGTTGATCTCGATGTTCCCGCATTACGCCATGTCCAGCCATGAAACCGCGGTCGTGCGCGTGCAGGAACTGGCGGGCAAGCTGGCCCCCGGCATGACGATCACCGTCACGCCCCCCTATTACAAGGAACCCGATTACATCGGCGCCCTGGTCGCCAGCGCCGCGGATCATCTGGCGCGCGGTTACGATCATCTGCTCTTCAGTTACCACGGTCTCCCCGAGCGGCACCTGCGCAAATCCGACACCACCGGCCGCCACTGCCTCCAGGTGGCCAATTGCTGCGAGGTCCCCAGCCCGGCGCATGACACTTGTTACAAGGCTCAATGTTTACAGACCACCAAAGCCTTTGTCGCGCGCGCGGGCATCCCCGCCGGCAAGTGGTCGGTGGCCTTCCAGTCCCGCCTCGGCCGGGACCCCTGGCTGAAACCCTACACCGATTTCGAACTTCCCCGCCTGGCCGGGGAAGGGGTGAAACGGATGCTGGTCATGTGCCCCGCCTTTGTGACGGATTGCCTGGAAACGCTGGAAGAAATCGGCATGCGCGGGCGCGAGGAGTTTCTCGCCGCGGGCGGCCGGGAATTCGAACTGATTCCCTGCCTCAATACCCAACCGCTCTGGCTCGCCTTTTTGGAAAAACTGGTGGTTGCTTTCAACCGCCAACCGGCGCCGGCACCAGCGGCGGCCAAGCGCTAATCCTCCACCCCACCCGCTATGTCGGAATCCATGTCTGACCCGCCGTCTGGGGCGGAACCGGAAAGCCCACCGGAACGGGAAAAGGTCGCGCCCATCATCCAGACCGGAACGGCGCCGGAGGAAATGACCACGCTCATCGCCCGGCAGCCCTTTTTTGCCGGACTGCCCCCCCGCCTGCTCGAGCGACTGGCCGGGGAGGCGTTGGTGATGCAATATGAAATCGGCCAGCAGATCCTGAACGAAGGGGAGCCCGCCAACCGTTTTTACCTGATTCTCGAGGGCCAGGTGGTCCTGGAGGCCGAGGGGGAGGAGCATAGCCAGACCCCGCTGCAAACCCTTGGTCCGGGCGAGGACCTCGGATGGTCCTGGCTCTTTCGCCCCTATTATCTGCATTTCAGCGCCCGGGCACTCACCCGTGTGCGGGTGCTGTTCTTTTACGGGACCCGCCTGCGGCAGCATTGTGAGGCGGACCACGAACTCGGCTACGAATTGCTCAAGCGCGTCGGGGAAGTGGTGGTGAAACGGGTTGAGCTCATGCGCCGCAAACTTTCCGAAACCCCGGATTTGCGCGGCTGACGGGGCCGGGCTGGCCCCGCATGCCCACCAGCCGCACTTCCGCCCGGCACCCCGACAAACGGCGTCGGGAGTATGTTTACAAGCCTTTCCGCCACTTCCAGCCGCCCCGTCCCCCCGCCCCCGCCCCGCGTTGCGTTCCGCCGGTTTTGGCTCCCCCCTTTTGCGCCACCGCTTTCCCGCGCCGGGACAGGCTTAACAAAAAATGCAAAACGATGGGCAAATTGCGGGCAGCACGAAATTTCCCTTCCTTTAGTGTGTAAACAAGAAATTGGCGCCCGGTTCGCAGCCCTGAAAAAAACCGCCGCCACCGCAAGAACATGAACAAACTATTCGTCGCAGGATTGAGCTACAAAACCGCCCCGGTCGAGGTGCGCGAACAATTGGCCGTTGCGGCTTCCCGCATGCGCTGCTATGGCTGCCGGCTCCAGATCGGTGCCGGCCTTTCCGAGGTCGTCCTCCTCTCCACTTGTAACCGGGTGGAGATTTACGGCGTCACGGACAGCACCACCGGCGGCGCCCAGGCCATCTTCCGCTGGCTTAATCCGCGGGGAACGGACTTGAGTCCCCACCTTTTCCTCCACGAAGGCGCCGCCGCCGCCCGCCACCTGTTTTCCGTCGCCAGCGGTCTCGAATCCATGATGCTCGGCGAAACGGAGATCACCGGCCAGGTCAAGCAGGCCTACCAAAATGCCCAGGCCGCCAAGCTGACCGGCAAGGTTTTGAACCGCCTGTTCCAAACCGCCTTGCAGACCGGCAAAGAAATCCGCACCCAGACCCAGATTGGCCGCGGCGCCATCTCGGTGGGCAGTGCCGCGGTGGAAATGGCGGAGCGCATCTTTGGCGCCGATTTGTCCAAACAGACCATCATGATCATCGGGGCGGGCAAAATGGGTGAAGCCTGCGTGCGCCACCTGGCCAAAAAGGGCAACCGCACCGTCCTCGTTTCCAATCGCTCCTTGGAGCGCGCCCAAACCCTGGCGGCGGAATTCGGTGGTCGCGCGTTGACTCTGGACGAGTGCCTCCCGGCCATGGTGGAAGCGGACATCGTCGTGAGTTCCACCGGTTGTCCGGAAACCATTCTGAATCGGTCGGATCTGGAAACCGTGATGAAAAGCCGCCGGAATCGCCGCCTGGTCCTCATCGACATTGCGGTGCCGCGGGACATCGACCCGGAGGTGCAGGCAGTGCCCGGCGTTTACCTTTACGATATTGACGATTTGGAATCCCTGGTTCGCGAAACCGTACGGCAACGCGAGCAGGAGCTGGCCCATTGCCGGACGATTGTCGAGGAGCAGGTGGCGGCGGTCATGGCGAAGTTTGCTCCCCGCCGGGAGGCCGCGTTCGTGCCGGCGGCCCGCCCGCAACCGGTGTGGGCAAATTATCCCACCGGCGCTTGGGCAACGGCCTGAGCCAATTCCATGGGTATGAACAGTCAACTCAAAACGATTTCGGCGGACAATGATTCGACTGCGGGTTCGCGGCGGGTCCCTTCGTTCGCTGGAAGCACGGCGCATGCAATCACCGCGCACGAAGGAACCTAAGCAGAACACTCGGAACATACATGAACAAACTATGAAAATGAAACATCCCTCCACCAGATCATCCGCCTGCCTGCTGGCGGCGGTATTGATCGCCTGGGGCGCGGCGGGCACCGCGTTCGCCGCTGATCCGCCGCTGCAACCCAAAATTGTTCCCCGCCCCCTGACCCCGGGCGATAAGACCGTTTATGGGCTCCCCTCCACCATGGACGTTTCCGGTGGTTTAACCACGGTCGGCGTTGGTACCTCCGTTTACCTGGAAATGGAAGTGACCAACACTTTCCCCAGCACCAACATCCTCAGCGTCAGTTGGGCCTTGACCAATGTGCCGAGCCTTTCCACGGCCACCCTGTCCGACAGCCCTCTCGGGAGCAATGTCCCGGTGTATGAGCCGGCGGACCGACTGGTTTATAAAGTGGCGAGCCGCAGTTTTTTCAAGCCGGATGTGCGTGGCCAATACACGGTCATCGGGACCGTGGTCACCAAGAGTGGCACCACCAACCTCACCAAGGTCTTCACGGCGGGTACCTATATGGGTGTCCAGACCTGTACGTTGTGTCACAGCGGCGGTCTGCTGGCCCCCGAAAAAGTGCAGCCCTGGAGCACCACGGCGCATGCGACCATTTTCAGCCATGGCATTGACGGCGACTTGGGTTCGTACAGCAAGTCCTGCCTGCCGTGCCATACGGTCGGCTATAATCTCAGCACCAACGCCGTGAACGGCGGCTTCGACGATGTGGCCGCCCAAGTGGGCTGGATCTTCCCCACCGTGCTGGCCAGCACCAACTTCGCCAGCATGCCCCGCGCCTTGACCAACCTGGCGAACATCCAGTGCGAAAACTGCCACGGTCCCGGCAGCGAACATGCCTATTCGCTGGGCAACACCAACTTTATCAGCATCACCGTGAATTCCGGCGATTGCAATCAATGCCATGACGCCCCCACGCATCACGTCAAGGGCACGGAATGGTATGCTTCCCGGCACGCCGTCACAACCCGCACGCCCACAGGCCCCGGTCGCGAAACCTGCGTCGCCTGCCATGCCACGGACGGCTTCATCGCCCGGATCAACGGCTCCACGGCACCAACCAACACCACGTTCTCGGCGATCGCCTGTCTCACCTGTCATGAGCCGCATGGCCAAACCGCCCCAACGAACAATCCGCACCTGATCCGGGCGATGACTCCGGTCACGATGGGTGATGGCACGGTCATCAGTTCCGCGGGTGAGGGCCTCCTGTGCCTGCAATGCCATCACAGCCGGAACGGTTCCGCTGTGACCAACGTGGTCAATTACATCGCCGGTCTGCCCACCTGGCTCGGCGGCTCCAGCTTCGGCCCGCACGACGGACCGCAGGGCGATTTGGTCTTGGGCGTCAATGCCATCACTTACGGCAAGGATATCCCCAGTTCCGCCCATCGCAGCGCGGTCACCAATCTGTGCGTGACGTGCCATATGCAGCCAACCGCCATAACGGATCCCGGATTCCTGATCGCCGGCGGCCATACGTTCGGAATGAGTGCCACCAACAAGCTCGGGGCCGAGATCCAATTGACCGCCGCCTGCGCGCAATGTCATGGCAAGATCGACTCCTTCGACCTGGTCCGCGAAGATTACGACGGCAACGGCGTGATCGAAGGCGTTCAGGAAGAAGTGAAGGGCTTGCTGAACAACCTGAGCACCTACCTGCCCAATGCGGCCGGTGTGGTGGATGGCACAGTCAAGGCCAGCCTCTCCGTCAAGAAGACCTGGACCAAGGCGCAATTGAACGCGGCCTATAACTGGCAATACATCAACAACGACGGCAGCATGGGGGTTCACAACGTTCCGTACGCCGTGGGTATCCTCCGCGCCTCCATCGCCGACCTCTCCGGCGCCTCCGCCAACAATGCGGCGCTCGCCGCCTGGCAGGTACAGTACTTCGGCTCCACCAGTGCCGCGAACGCCGCGCTCAACGCCTCCCCGGCGGGTGACGGCATCCCGAACTGGCTCAAATTCGCCCTGGGTCTGAATCCCTTGATTCCGGGCCTCTCGGTGACGAATGGTGTGGTTCTGGCGGATGTTACCGCGATCGGCGGCACCCCCAATACCGTGCACATTTACAACGCGGCGGAAGTCGCCTTCGACACGGTGGTGGGCTCAACCTACCAAATTCAAGGCATCTCCAGCCTTGGTGGGGTCTGGCAGAATATCGGCACCCCGATCGCCGGCACCGGCAATTCGATCAATTACCTCACTTCCACCCGGAAGGGAGTCTATCAGTTCTACCGCGTGGTGCACACGCCGTAAGGGTATGTTCCCGTTAGCTGGCTGAACCACGGTTCAGCCCCTTCAACCCCCTCCGCCAATCGGCGGAGGGGGTTTTCTTTGTCGTCGTCCGCCGGCGGATTCCAGCGGCGAAAGCGGTGGACAAGCCGACGAAATGGACGAGGGGGATGGGCGGCAGGACGGGAAGACGGCGGGGCTTTCCCCGTCAACTCAGGGCCTTTCCGACGGGGTCAACCGACTGTCGATGGGCCGGGCTTAATGCCCCGCCTTGATTAGCTCCAGCGCGTCCAACTGCGCCTTGCTCCGGGCGGCAATGGTCTGCAGTTTTTCCGCCTGACCGGCCTGAGCTTGCTGAAGTTGCTTCACGGCCGCCTGCTGTTCGCTTTCCGAGCCGCCGTTCCGCGCTTTGGCCAACCGCTCCTCGGCGGCCCTGACCTGCTTCTCCATCTCCTCCGTCGCACTGGCAAAATCAGTGATGGCGGCCACCCGCAACTGCTTCTTCGCCTCTTCCAGGCTGACTGTCTCCAGATTGGGAACCAGCCGCCTCACTTCCGCGATCACATCGGCAGGGGTGGGTTCGGTGGAAGCGGGAACAACCCGCTTCCGCCAGTCCGGCTTGGGTCCAACGCTCGGGGCATCAACCGCAGGCACGGGTTCGGGAACCGGTTGCCCCGTGACATCCGCCGCGGCATTCGCGGGACTCCCGGCCACTCCGGCCACGGGCGTGACCGGACGCTGAAACCAGAGCGACGTCGCCCCCACCCCAAGCGCGAAACAAACAGTCGCCAATAAAGGCGTGCGAATCCCTCCTGCTTCGGTCGGGGACAGTCTTAAGGGGCGAACCGGCGGATGGCTTGGTGCTTTACTCATTGCTTTTGCGGGTTGCGAATCTAAAGTATTTCCACGCATGAGTTATCAAAATTGCCCCGGGCGGTCGAGCGAATACTTGCGGCTGGCATTTATCTGTTCGGGCCTTGCCAACGAATGGCCAGCAAAGGGCAATCCTTGCGTAGCGGATGGACCTGACACGCACTAAAATTCATTTACGTTTATGGGACCACCAGTCCAATTGCCAAATCACTTTCCTCCCGCCCATTCAATTCCGAATTTGCCCGGCAAATCCGGGTGGTTGCGGCAGCCGCGCCCAGCCTTGCTTTTGGCCCTGTTGACGGGCGCCCTCGCGATCCTGGGAGCGACCGTAATGGCCCAAGTGCCGACGCACCTGACCATCCCGCAGCCCGGCGGCGTGCCCGGCCTTCCGGTCATGACCGGAATCGAGCGGACCAGTAACGGGGTGAGCCTGACTTGGTACGGTCCGGCGGGCTATTATCAACTCTACCAGAAATTGGGTCTGGGCAATGCCGCCTGGCAAACGGTGGGCGGCTTAAACTTTTCCAACCGGGCCACTCTCACCGGCCTTCGCAGCAATGCCTTTTTCCGGGTGGCCTGCGCCTCCCCCAAATACACCGGCTCCCAGACCTGCACGGAATGTCACGCCCCCATCCATGATCCCCAGGTGCTGACGCCCCATGCGGCAGCCTTCACCGGATCCAGGTTTATTTCTCTGGGCGGCCAAACCAACAGTTCCTGCCTGCCTTGTCACACCGTGGGGGCAGGCGTTCCCACCGGTTTCGTAAATTTATCCAAAACGCCTAAACTTGCCGGGGTGCAATGCGAAAACTGTCACGGTCCCGCCGCGGTCCACGCCGCCAATCCCGAGGATCCTACCATGGTCCCCCGGGTTGAGCTGGCGGCCGCCCTGTGTGGTGGTTGCCACAATGCCGCCTTTGTTCCCAGTTCGGTGGCGGCTTATCATCCGCCCCGCTATGAAGAGTGGAATACCTCGGAGCATCGCGCCGTGGATGCCGTTGTCGCAGCGAAATTTGCCACCAATTCCGCCTCAATCCAGACCTGCGGGGCTTGCCATTCCGGCACGGTCCGGGAAGCGCTTACAGAGGACCAGCCTCTGCCCGGAGCCGCGGAAGCCGCCGCCGTTGGCATCGCTTGCGCCACCTGCCATGACGCCCATTCCCTGTATACGCATACCAACGTGCTGGCGGGCGTGGTGACCAATGTGCTGGCCAACTTTACCTTTACCAACAGCGTTTTGGGCCGGATTTATACCAATCAGATCCCGAGTCCCTTCGCCTCGTTTCAGCCCTATCATACCACCGGCGCCTTTGCGACCAATTACAACCCGGAGATCAATCTCTGCGCCCAGTGCCACAATGATCGGGGTGCTTCGCCGGCGGACACCGATTTCCCGCCCCATCCATCCGGCCAATACAATTTGCTTTTGGGGGCCGTGGGCGTGATTCCGCCCGGCGAGCCCACCAATCAGCCCGCGACCCATGCGTTTCTGGAAAAGCAATGCGCCGCCTGTCACATGCAGACTTCCGCTTACGTCAGCCCCTCCCAACCGGCGGTTTCCGGACACTCGTTCGAGATGGCCTCCTTCAATGTCTGCGCCACGTGTCATGGGTCCGCCGTCACGGCCATGAATCTCGCCAGTTTCCTGGAATTTGACATCAACATGCAGGTGCAAACCGTCAACGCCTCCTTGAATAGTTGGGCCCTGACGAAAGCGCCGGTCGCCCTCCGCACAAAGTATGGCACCCGGGCCTGGGAATATTCCACTCCCGGCAGCCTCTCCCCGGGCGGTCCGGGACCCACCGCTGCCGAGCAGACCGCCCCGGCGGTGCCGCTCGCCATCAAACAGGCCCGCCACAATTTATACCTTGTAGTCAACGACGGCAGCCATGGCGTCCACAATCCGCTCTATTGCCTGGACTTATTGAATTATGCCAATGCCCTGGTGCAGCAGGAATTGCACAAGTAAAGTAACATGAACTCCGACTTCCGCCCTTTCCTCAAATCGGCCTCCCAATGGCGGCGCGTCCTGGTTTTGACCGGCGCGGTCCTGCTCCTGCTGGGGGGAGCCATCGCCTGCCGGACCGTCAACCGCACCGTCGTGCAGCTGCCGGAAGTACCCGGAGCCAAGTACATCGGCTCCCGCGAATGCGAGCAGTGCCATCAAACCATTTATCGCGAGTTTGTAACCGCCGACCATTCCCGGCTGATCACCGAGGGGCCCAACGCGCTCAACGCCGGCTGCGAATCCTGCCATGGCCCCGCCAGTCTGCATTCCGAATCCGGCGGCGAGACCAAACCCCCGTTCAGCTTCTCCGCCGGGCGTCCGCCGGCCAACAGTTTTGCGGCGCAAGTCGCCACGACGCCCGCCCGGACCACGGAGACGCTTTGTTTCCAATGCCATACCGACGTCCGGGGCCAATTTAACCTGCCCAACCACCATCCGGTCACCAAGGGCAGCATCACCTGCACCGCCTGCCATTCCCCGCATTCCGGCTCCATCCACGCGGGCGGCGGCACGGCGATGCTTTCCCAGAACGACGCCTGCATCCGCTGCCATTCCCAGCAAAAGGGCCCGTTCGTTTTCGAACATGCCGCCCTCCACGAAGGCTGCACGATCTGTCACACCCCCCATGGCTCGGTCAATGCCAAGTTGCTCACCGCCCGGGACGCCAATCTTTGCCTGAAATGTCATTTCCAACAGGTCAGTGGCGGCACGCTGCTGATCGGCGGCTCCGATCACACGCTGCGCGTCCAACAGGGTACCTGCTGGTCCGCCGGTTGCCATTCGGCCGTCCATGGATCCCGCGTCAGCTCCGCCCTCCGCTTCTAACCCCCCCACGTCCAACACCGATGAAACGAACCAGACAGTTGAAAAAAATCCGGGGTCTGTTGCGGTGGGCGTCGGTGCCCGGCGTCTGCCTGACGGCCTCCTCACTCTGGGCGGCCGAAACCAACGCGCCACCCGCCGCCCCGGCCCCCGAGAAACCAATGTCGGCGCCGGAGATGTTTGAGGGCGGGGCGGAGGCCCCGAATAATTGGGTCGAAGTTTCGGCCGGCGGACTCTTCGGCACCGGGAGCCAGGCGCAACTGCAAAAGGCCCGCCAGACCCGCAGCTCCGGCTTTGGCGGGATCGAGGATTTTCATTACCAGAATGCGCTGAACAAGACCACAACCTTGACGATGGACGGACGGGCGCTGTTCGATGAGCACGATTACAAAATCAAATTGGGGATCGAGAAGGAAAAATTCGGCTACCTGCGGGTATCATACACCCAGTTCCGTGATTGGAGCAATGGGAATGGCGGTTTTGACCCCGCCTCCGGCAATTACTACGCGCTGGCGGGTCATGACGCCTTGGGGTTGGATCGCGGCAAGCTGGTCTTTGAAGGCGGATTGACCCTCGAAAACAAACCGGCCGTCACCTTCAAGTATACCCACAACTTTCGCTCCGGGGAGGACAGTTCCACTATTTGGGGATCAGCCCACCCCGCCCTCGGGGTAAACCAGGCACTCAGCCCGTCGTTTTACGATCTCCATGAGCACAGTGACAACTTTCAGATCGACGTCACCCATACCATCAAGACGACCGACTTCGGCGCCGGTTTCACTTATGAAACGGGGCGGCTGAACGACGCCCTGAAAATCAGCCAATACCCGGGAGAAATCATCTCCCAAAACGTCACCGACCGCCAGGACACCTCGTACGACCTCCTGAACGCGCATGCCTTTACCGAGACCTGGTTGAAGAAGAACCTGATGTTTTCGACCGGCCTGGCCTTTTCCGATCTGCGCAGCGAATTCACCGGCAGTCGGATTTACGGCAGTGGCTTCGATGTGGGTTATGCGCCCGGAGCACTGTCGGGCTATGGTTACAATTCCCTGAACGGCTCGACGCACCTGAATGAATACGTGACGGACTTAAATCTCTTTTACAAGCCCACGCCACATTTTAGTATCGTCCCTTCCATTCGCATTCAGAAGGAAAACACGGACGCCAATGCCCTCGGCTCCGAAACCCTCGGTTCATTCTCCCCTGCCCCCTTCAGCGCCAGCAGCAATCGGGGCGATCTCGATGTGCGCGAGCGGCTGGACGCCACCTATAACGGCGTCACGAACTGGGTCTTTTACGCCCGGGGCGAATGGGATCAGGGCAACGGCGATCTCACCGCCAGCGGCGGCCTCATCCCCATGTCGGGCATCGGCGTTGCCCCCATCCAGCAACAGACCGACGACCATCGTCTTTTCCAGAAGTACAGCGCCGGCACCCGCTGGTATCCCCTGCGCGGCGCCAGCCTTGATTTTGGCGGTTATTACAAGCGGAACGAATACGACTACGACCACAACGTCGACAGCACTCCGAACAACAGCGTCACCCGGTATCCCGGTTACCTGGTCATGCAGAGCCTCCAGACCTATGACGGCAACGTCCGCCTGACCCTTCACCCCTGGTCCAGCGTGACCTTGGTGAGCCGCTACGAATACCAATTGTCCGACATTGACACCAAGCCGGATCAGATTTCCGGCCTGCCTTCGGTGCAAGCCTCCACCATGACCAGTCACATCGTGGGGCAGGACGCCAGTTGGTCTCCCTGGTCCCGGTTATCCCTGCAACTCGGGGTAAATTATGTCCAGAGTGTGACCAAAACGCCGGCCTCGGAAGTGACCCAGGCTATCCTGAACGCGCGCAACAATTATTGGACCGCCACCTTTTCCCCCAGTTTCGTGGTTGATGACCGCACCGATTTGAAATTGACCTATTTCTACTACCGGGCAGCGGATTATACCGATAATTCCAGCGCCGGGGTTTCATACGGCGCCGGGGGTGAGGAACAAAGTGTCACCGCGACCCTCGTCCGGCGGATCAACAAGAACATCCGTGTTTCCCTAAAGTACGGCTTTTTTGAAGGTCGTGACGCCCTGTATGGCGGCTATGCCAACTACACGGGGCAACTGGTTTATACCAGCCTGCAATATCGCTTCTGATTGGTTTGCCTGCCCGGGGGCCGCCCGGATCTTTCAGTTTCCAGCGGTGGCATCCTTGCCAGCCGGTCCATATTCCCTGGGCTCACGCCCATCCTTGGGCAGCCACCGCCCTTGCCCGTGCCCGACGAATCCTCGCGCAAACCCTCCTCCCCGGGAACTACCCAACCGCGGGCGGGTTCGTTTCCTTTGCTCACCCCGCAACAATAGATGCGTGGCAATGAACAATTCGCGTGTAGCCCGGTGGCCCCATTGCAAGCAAAGTGTAGTCATAAGATGAAGCGGTTTGAAACAAAGCAGTATGCCACAAAACCAGCCCCAGAAGGGCAATCAAAAATCAGCTTCGGTCGGCGGCAGTCAAACCGGGAAATCACAGCAAAACATCAAAGCGCAGTTAAGCTAGCCAGTTAAAATCATGAAAAAGACGATTCTATTATCCCTCCTCATCGCGGCTAACGGGCTCACCCTGAGCGTCCGTGCGGGAGATGTCACGGAAGTCTGGGACAAGTCGTGCGCCAAGTGCCACGGCAAAGATGGCAAGGGTGAAACCAAAATCGGCAAAAAGGCCGAGGTCAAGGATTTCACCGACGCCAAGGTGCAGGCGGCCTTCACGGACGACCAGGCCTTCAAGGCAGTCAAAGAAGGTCTGAAGGATGGCGAGAAAATCCGCATGAAACCGGCGGAGGGCGTGACCGACGAACAAATCAAGGACCTGATCAAAAAAGTCCGCGAATTCAAGAAATAACCCCCCGGGGTGACTCTCCCGCGAAGCCCGCGCTTCGCGGGAGGGGTTCCCCCGCCCGGATGGGCGGAGGGGATGGCGCCGGAAGATGCCCCCGAGTGGCCGGGGTATTTGGAAATTGGCATCCGGTGCGCGGTTAGCTGACAGGCCACCAAGTTTCGTACCCGGCCGGTGATAGGATCATGAATACAAGAACTACATGGGCGATGAATTTGCTAGTGCTGGCGTTTTTGAGCCTGGCACTGGGCTTTATTTTTAATTTGTGGGGCCATCCGGCCAAGAATGAGCCGATTCCACTGGTGGACCTCAAGTTTACCGAAACCAACACCGCCCGGATGTCGGCGTCTGACTTGATTCGCACCGGGGGTGACACTTCCGGGCTGGAATGCTACGCCTGCCATGACAAAAAAGTGGCCATCAAACTGAAATTTGACGCCGAAAACAATGTGATCCTGCCCAAAGAACACGAGGATATCGTCATGGGTCATGGCAGTCACAAGCGCAACAACAACTGCTTTAATTGTCACGACGAAACCAACCTGGAATTGCTCCAGACGCGGGACGGCCGGCAGGTCAAAATCTCCGAAAGCACCCAACTCTGCGGCAGCTGCCATGGCCCCACCTATCGCGATTGGGAAGCGGGCGTGCATGGCCGCACCAGCGGGTATTGGAAGCGCGATATGGGCCCCATCGACCGCAAAGGTTGCGCCAGTTGCCATAATCCGCACTCGCCCCCGTTCCCCGGCCGCCAGCCGGCACCCGGCCCGCACGCCCTGCACCCCGTCACCGCCCCGGTCACCACTCACGAATAGGAAAGGAATCACTGAATGTCTTGCGACCCATCCAATTGCAAATGCCCGCCCACCCCGGAAGTTAACCGCCGCAGTTTTCTGCGCAGTTCCGCCGTGCTGACCGCCGGAATCGCCGCCCTCGCGGCCAGCCTCGCCCCATTGCGTGAACTGACCGACGCCACCACCATGGAGCAGTTCCTGCAAAAGCATTATAAGGAACTGGACAAAGCGGAAATGGCCAAAGTGCTCGACCGCATCACCCGGGATGTGGAACGGCAATACCAGGTCCGCCCCCACGTGGCCGACTACAAGCCCATGGACGGCGTGGAGTTTGTTTACTGCCTCAACCTGACCCGTTGCATCGGTTGCCGCAAGTGCGTCCATGCCTGCGTCGCCGAGAATAACCAGTCTCGCGACCCCGAGATTCAATATATCCGGGTGCTGAAAATGCCCCATGGTTCGCTGGACATGGAAAAGGGCGACCACAATTACGCCACCGACAAGGTGCCGGAAAAGGGCTTTTTCTACATGCCGGTGCAATGCCAGCAATGCAAGAATCCGGCTTGCGTGAAGGTTTGCCCGGTCAAGGCCACGTGGCAGGAACCGGACGGCATCACCGTGATTGATTATGATTGGTGCATCGGCTGCCGTTACTGCGAGGCCGCCTGCCCCTATTTCGCCCGCCGCTTCAACTGGACCAAGCCTTCCCTGCCCAAGGACCGCATTAATTTGAACATGTCCTACCTGGGCAACCGTCCGCGCCGCCAGGGCGTGATGGAAAAATGCCATTTCTGCATTCAGCGCACCCGCGCCGGCCGGTATCCGGCCTGCCTGGAAGTCTGCCCGGCGGGCGCCCGCAAATTTGGCAACGTTCTGGATCCCGACAGTGAAGTCGCCTACATCCTCCGCACCAAACGTGTCTTCATTCAACTGAAAGAGGAATTCGGCACCTCTCCCCGCTTCTTTTATTATTTTGACGTATGAGCCTGACCCGCAAAACCCAAAATTACCTCACCTTTCTCTGGCGCTGCGGCCGCATCGCATTCGATGGCGATTGGCGCTACTACCTCTGGATGGGTCTCCTCACCATGATCTGCCTGCTGGGCCTCAATGCCTACGCCAAGCAGTTCGTCAATGGCCTGCGCGTGACCGGCATGAGCGACCAGGTGTCGTGGGGCGTGTACATCTCCAACTTCACCTTCATGGTCGGGGTCGCGGCGGCCGCGGCCATGTTGGTGATCCCGGTTTACATTTATGACAACAAGGAACTGCACGATCTGGTCATCTTCGGCGAATTGCTCGCCGTGGCGGCCATCTTTATGTGCCTGGCCTTCGTCACCGTCGATCTGGGCCGGCCTGACCGGTTCTGGCATTTGATTCCCGGCATCGGCAAATTTAATTTTCCCGGCTCGATGCTCAGTTGGGACGTCATCGTCCTCAACGGTTACCTGCTCCTCAACGTTCACATCTGCGGTTACCTCCTGTATTGCCGCTATTGCGGCGTGGTACCGGGCAAATGGTTTTACATTCCGTTCGTGTTCATCGCCATCTTCTGGGCGATCTCCATCCATACGGTGACGGCGTTTCTTTATGTTGGCCTGGGCGGCCGCCCCTACTGGAATTCCTCCATCGTCGGGCCGCGGTTCATCGCTTCCGCGTTTACGGCCGGTCCCGCCCTGATCATCCTCGCACTCCAGGTGATCCGGCGCGTCACCGACTACCGGATCAGTGATCGCGCGCTCCTCACTTTGCGCAACATTGTGCAGGTCTCCATGCTGATCAACGTCTTCTTGCTGGCCAACGAAATCTTCAAGGAATTCTATGCCCGCACGGCCCATGTGGCCTCCTCCGAATACCTCTATTTCGGTCTCCATGGCTTCCACGCGCTGGTCCCGTGGATCTGGACGGCCATCGCCTTCAACTTGATTGCCATGGTCGTGCTCGTGCTGCCGGTGAGCAAGAGCTTGAAGTACCTCAACCTCGCCTGCGTGCTGGCCATCGTCGGCATCTGGATCGAGAAAGGGATGGGCCTGGTCGTCCCCGGCTTCATTCCCTCACCCCTCGGCGAAATCGTCGAATATTCGCCCTCGCTGAACGAGACCCTGGTCTGCCTCGGCATCTGGGCGTTCGGCCTGCTCTGCTACACCATCATGCTCCGGATGGCGATTCCCATCCTGCAAGGCACCTTATCCCGCTTCCCGGCCGGCACGCTGAACCCCGCGCCTCATCACTGAACCCGTTCGGACAATCCCTTACCCCCCATGGCCCGACAACTCACCGCGGATGACGCCCGCCAATCCCTCACCGCCCATGTGGCGGTCAAGGGCACGGAGATCCGCGAACTTTTCGGTCCTGCCATCGGGTGGGAAGAGCTGCAGCGCATCCTGCAGGACCGGACGTGCGTCCGCTACCCCTGCGAAATCCGGTTCGGCTCGGAACCGCTCCTGGAAGGCGAGGTTGCCCATCCGGTCGCCAAGGGCGAACGACCCGAAGATGGCTTCACGATCGTCGTGCATCCCACCTTCGCCGGCGATCTGGCCGGCGCCACCGCACTCGTGCTGTATCAGTTGGTCCTCGTGAACTACGGGGAATTCGCCTCCGCCGAGGATGCGGAAACCTTCGGAGCTGCCGCGCTGGGGTTGTCAAAGGATGATTACTACCAGCGCGTTTGCGCGCTGGCCGACCGCCTCACCGCCGCCGCCCCTTGCCCCTAGCGGCGCCGGCCTCGCCGGATCTCCCCCTTCGCAAACGATCCCTGAATTCCAGGGTTTACGACCCTTTTATTTGGTCACGTCCGCCGATTTTGCTTTCCGGGTGACAAAAAGGGTGTGAGTTTTGGCAATACCCGTGTAGCCCTTTTGCACGCTGTAAACGAAACTTCAACCAGAGTTTATGAATCGCATTGGGTCAAACATTAATCCGGGGGCAACGGGAACCAGTCCCCCTTCCCGCGGGGCGTCCACAGCCCGCACCCAAGACCGATCATCGAACCAAACCGCAAAATCGAATCGCTGTGGACAAGAAGGCATATCATGAAAAAATCAATATTACTCGCCGCCGGCATGCTGCTCGTTGGCCTGACAATGGCCCACGCTGATGCCACCAAGGATGCTTGGGAGGCAAACTGCCGGAAATGCCACGGCCCGGATGGCAAGGGCGACACCAAAATGGGCAAAAAAGTGGAAGTCCGGGATTACACCGACGCCAAGGTCCAGGCCGAAATGAAGGATGAGGAAATGATCAAGGCCATCAAGGAAGGCGTCAAGGACAAGGCCGGCAAGGAGCGCATGAAGGGTTATGCCGAGACGTACAAGGATGATCAAATCAAGGCCTTGGTGGCCTACGTCCGCGCCTTCAAGAAATAACGGGTTTTCGGTATTGGTCTGTTTGGTCTGTTTGTTTGCGTTGATGGAGCGGGAGGCTGGTGGCGAATGGCCGCCAGCGCTCCCCCCAGCCTCCCCTCCCGATGTCATATTGTCCGCGCCCTTGAATTCCGTCCGAGTCCGCCTGAGCTATGAACCCCAAAGGTCTTTTTAATCTGTTCCGCACCCAGCAGTACCGCAACTGGATCAGTCTTTCCGGCTTGGTGGTGGCCACCGCCAGTTTCTTTGCCTTTCTGTTCCTGTTTGTCATCGACATTATCGCGCACCATGGGAACCCCTACATGGGCATTCTCGCGTATATCGTCTCCCCCTTCTTCCTGGGCCTGGGGTTCGTGCTGATTTATCTCGGCGGCTGGCTGCACCGCCGCCAATTGCGGAAAGGCCAGGCGGCCACCACCTTCCAAATCGATCTTTCCCGGGCCCGCGATCGCAAGACCCTGGTGGCCTTCGTCGCCGGGGCGCTCACCTTTTTGCTGGTCACCGCTTTTGGCAGCTACAATACGTACCATTACACGGAATCCGTCAACTTCTGCGGTCAGACCTGCCATACGCCCATGAATCCGGAATACACGGCGTACCTCAATTCATCCCATGCGCGGGTGGCTTGCGCGGAGTGCCATGTCGGCCCGGGGGCGACCTGGTACGTCAAATCCAAGATCAACGGCGTGCATCAGCTTTATTGCACCGCCACCGACACTTTCCAGCGCCCCATCAAAACGCCGGTCAAGAACCTCCGACCCGCGCAGGAAACCTGCGAACAATGCCATTGGCCCCAGAAATTCATCGGCAACCTCGACCGCACGTTCTCGCATTTTCTTGCGGATGAAACCAACACCCCGTTCACGGTTCGACTACTGCTGAAGGTGGGTGGCGCCGATCCCGCCCACGGCCCGGCGGGGGGCATCCACTGGCACATGAACGTGGCCAACAAGGTGGAGTACATCACCACGGACGACCAGCATCAGATCATCCCCTGGGTGCGCACCACCTCCAAGGAAGGCGTCGTGACGGAGTACAAGGATCCCAAGTTCAAAGACGATCTCGCCAAGCACACGATCCGCCGGATGGATTGCATGGATTGCCACAATCGCCCGGCCCATGATTATCGCTCCCCGAACGACGCGGTGGATCTCGCAATGACCCTCGGCAACATCGATTCCAAATTGCCCTGGGCCAAATCCAACGTCGTCGCCTCTTTGATCGCCCCGTACAGCACGGAGGATGAAGCCGTGGGCAAAATCTCCACCACCCTGCGCAAGGTGTATCCGAAGTACGAGAAGATTGATTCGCTGGTCGCCGCCGCGCAGGACATCTACAAGCACAATTTCTTCCCCGAGATGAAGGTCGCCTGGAGCGCGTATCCCAACAACATCGGCCACAAGAACTGGGCGGGTTGCTTCCGGTGTCATGACGGCCAGCACCAGACCGCGGACGGGAAAAAGAAGATTGAGGCGTCGAACTGCAACGCCTGCCACGTCATTGTCGCCCAAGGCAACGGCGAGCAATTGGAAAAGTTGAATCCGAAAGGATACAATTTCTTCCATCTGGATGGCGAAATGAACGACTTTTCCTGCAACGGCTGTCACACCGGCGCCTTCACCAAGTAACCGGACTCCCTTCCGGCCGTAGGGTCGGAACCCGGGGCCAAGTTTCATCGAACCGTTTCCCGCCGCCGGGAAACGGTTCGCTTTTCCGGGATCACGGCAAGTTGGCCGCCCGACCGCATTTTCAACTTGCGGGGGCGCAAGCATGCGCTAGGGTTGCCGGCATTCAATCCCATGGTGCCGCGGCTGTTGCAATTTCTGTCCCTTGGCTTCTGGTTGCTCTTGCTCCCGCTCCCCAGCCGCGGGGTGACCAATCCAGCGTGGTTCTTCCGCGCCTGGCAGACCGGGGATGGCCTGCCGGAACACACCATTGTGGGCTTGAGCCAAGCTCCCGATGGTTATTTGTGGGTGGCCACGCACGAGGGTTTATTCCGCTTTGATGGCGTCCGGTTTCAGGAATTCATCCCCGCTGGCCCGGCGAATTCCCCGGGAGCGCAGTTCCGGGTCCTGCTGCAGGATGCGCGGGGACAACTCTGGATCGCGCGGGATGGCGGAGCCATCCTCTGCCTCCGGGACGGGGTGTTGGTCCGGGAACTGCAACTGCCGGTGGACCTCCCCCACGAGCAACCGCGCACCCTGGTCATGGATGGAGAAGGCGCCCTCTGGGCCAGCGACAACGGTCCCCGCGTCTACCGCCTCCAGGATGGCCAGGCGACCCCCTTCACACCCAACCCCGCTTTGACAAACAGCCCCTGCCGGCTGACCACAGACCGGCAAGGGCGACTCTGGTTCGCGCAAGCCGGCCGCGTGGGAATCTTTCGTCAGGGTGCCTTCGTCACCTTGTTGTCCTTGGGCCAGCCCGCTGACCGGCTGGTTGGTGCCCGCGCGGGCGGCATCTGGATCTGTTCCGGTTCCAACCTCTACCGCTACACGGAGGGCGCGGAATTGGAGGCCGTCGCCCCGCTAAAATTGGAAGCCGGTCGCACCGAAGTGGAAGTCACCGTGCTTTACGAGGACACCGCCGGCGGTTTGTGGATTGGCACCGGTTCGGGCGGCTTGCTGCGGTTTGATTCCGGCCGGGTGCAAACCATTGATTCCGGACTGCCGTCCATTACCGCGATCACCGAGGATCGGGAGGGCGACCTTTGGGTGGGCGCCCGTGGCGCCGGGCTGAACCGCCTCCGCCCCCGTGCGGCGGAGTTGATCGGGGTCAATGCCGGGCTACCCTTCGTCGCGGTGCAATCGGCCGCCGAAGCCGCGGACGGAACCCTCTGGCTGGCCGGCCAGAACGGGGCCTTGGTCCGGCGCACCGGGGACCAGTGGCAGCTCGTCTCGGAGGCGCAAGGCTGGCCGGGAGGTTCCGTCACCTGCCTGGCGGCCGAGCCCGGGGGCGGCGTCTTGCTAGGCACCCGGGAGGCTGGTTTATTTCGCGAAGCGCAGGGACGTTTCCGCCCGGTCCCCCTCCCTCGGGCGCTGGGGAATTCCTTCCTCCGCTCCCTGCTGGTGGCTACGAATGGTGACCTGTGGATTGGGCCCGATGCCGGGAGCATCCTCGTGCGCCATCGCGCCGGACAATTTCATGTGTTCGACCTGCCCGGCGGCTCCAAAAATGTCCGCACCATGGTCATGGGGCCGCGGGCGGACCTCTGGGCTGGAACTTCGGATGGAAAATTTTTACAAATCGTTGGCACCAATTTGACGGATGTCTCCGCGACCATTGGCAACACCGCGCACGCGGGCATCCGCTGCCTGCATTTCACGGAGGACGGCAGCCTGTGGATCGGCTACTCCGGTCGCGGCTTGGGTTTGCTTAAGAATGGGCGCTATTTTGGATTCAATCGCGCGCTGGGTCTCGGCGATGATTACATTTCGCAGATTGTCGCCGATGATTATCACCGCCTGTGGATTGGCGGCAATCGAGGCATCTACCAGGTCGCCCTGAGCGAACTGGACGCGGTCGCCCGGGGGGAAGTGGCGCGGTTACGCTCCGTGGTCCTGGGCCGCGAGGACGGCCTTCCCAATCTCGAAGCCACCTTCGGGATCTGGCCCAATAGCGTCCACTGTCGGGATGGCCGGCTCCTGCTCCCCATGCAAACCGGGATTGCGGTCATTCAACCCGGCTTACTGGGTAAGCACGCCCCGCCGCCGCCGGTGAAAATTGAAACCTTCCGCGTCAACGGCCGCACGCAGGCGGCTTACGGCCTCCCGGCCATGGATCGCCCCGGAGAGGGACCGTTACCCATCAATCTCCAGGAAAAAGCCTCCGCTTTGGTTGTGCCCCCCGGCGTCAATCAATTGGATATCGAGTTCACCGCCCTGAGCCTGGCCTCGCCCGAGAATGTGGTTTTCCGCTACCAACTGGAAGGGGTGGATCGCGGCTGGGTGGAAGCGGGCGCGGCTCGCTCCGCCCATTACGCCAGCCTTGCGCCCGGACATTTCCGTTTCCATGTCACTGCTTGCGGCCATGATGGGGTTTGGAACCCCCGGGGCGATGTGCTTGACTTCACCATCAACTCCCACCTTTGGGAAAGAACCTGGTTTCGGCTGATTTCGGCTGCGGCCACGGCCGGCGCGGTCGCGGGTTTGGTCGTCCTGCTGGTGCGCCGACGCTACCAGCTCAGAATCGAAAAGCTGGAGCAACGGCAGGCCCTGGAGCGCGAGCGCACCCGCATCGCCCAGGACTTGCACGATGATCTGGGGGCCGGGCTCGTGGAAATCAACCTGGGGAGCGAACTCGCCGGGGACCCCTCGCTCACGCCGGAAGAACTCCGCGAGCAAACCCGGGAAATTGCCGCCCGGGCCCGGCAGATGGTCACTGCGCTGGATGAAATCGTTTGGGCGGTGAATCCCAAGCACGACACGGTCTCCTCCCTGGCGACGTATTTTTGTCAATTCGCCCAGCATTTTCTCGCGGCCACCCCCATTCGCTGCCAGTTGGAGGTCGCCCGGGATCTGCCCCCTTCGCCCTTGGATGCGGAAAAGCGCCACAGCCTGTTCCTGGCTTTCAAGGAAGCCCTGTGCAATCTCGTCCAGCATTCCCGAGCCAATGCGGTTCGCCTCACCATTGGCGCCGCGGCGGGCCAACTCACCATCACCCTCACGGACGACGGTTGCGGAACCGACTTGCAGGCGCCTCGGACGCGGGCTGGCGCCGACGGTCTGGACAACATGCGGCGGCGTCTGGCCCACCTGGGTGGGCATTGCGCCATCCAGAGCGCCCCCGGCCAGGGCTTGACCGTTACTTTCACCGTGCCGCTGGAATTGGCCGCAACCCCGGCGACGGGCGGATAACCCAATTGAGGTATTGTGGAATCAACACGGTCCATGCAGCGTCATCGGCGAAACCCTTTGACTACCCGAAATGAGATTCCCTCCCCGGTGACCACGCCGGCGCCCCCCGTGGGCGGCGCGGGCGGCCCGCCCCCGGCCGACCCGCTCACCACCGTGGCCCTGGTGGAGGACAGCGCCATGATGCGCCGGAATCTGGAACGCCTGTTGCGCCGCGCGCCGGGCCTGCGCTGCGTCAGCGTTTGCGCCTCGGCAGAAGAAGCTTTGGAACAGCTTCCCCGCACCCGGCCGGACGTAGTGCTGATGGATATCAACCTGCCCGGTCTTTCGGGGATCGAATGCACCGCCCGGCTCAAGCAACTCCTGCCCGCCATGCAGGTCATCATGCTCACGGTGTATGAGGACACGACGAACATTTTCAACGCCCTGAAGGCGGGGGCCTGCGGTTACCTCCTGAAGCGCGCCCTGCCCGCCGAAATCCTGGACGCCATCACCACCGTAAACAACGGCGGCGCCCCCATGACCAGCGAAATCGCCCGCAAGATTGTCATGACCTTCCAATCCCCGCCGGCGGACGCCACGGAGACGGCCCATCTCACCACCCGCGAATTGGAAATCCTGGAATTGCTCTCCCGCGGCAAAGTCAGCAAGGAAATTGCCGAATCATTGGCCATCAGCTACCATACCGTCCGCGTCCATCTGAAGCACATTTATGAAAAGCTCCACGTTCGTTCGCGTTCCGAGGCCATGGTGCGGTTCATGGCGGACAAAGGTGGCGGGGCGCCGCCCCGGTGATGGGCGCGTTCCCCTCCATGGCGCCATTTTCCGGTCCGGTGAAATCGCCCGTCGCTTGCCCAAGCACCCTTAATCCGCCCCCCTTATGAAGCACTCACCCGCTCGTCCCCGCAGCCGCGTCTATTATTTTTTGATCGTTGCCCTGACCCAACTCAGCACCCAGTTGGGCCACACGGAAAACACCGCCGTCGTCCCCGTCGCGCGAACCAACGCCAGTTGG
This sequence comes from uncultured Pedosphaera sp., assembly GCA_903918755.1. Classification (GTDB taxonomy): domain Bacteria; phylum Verrucomicrobiota; class Verrucomicrobiia; order Limisphaerales; family Pedosphaeraceae; genus CAIXFN01. Next base: position 34,300 of record CAIXFN010000073.1, on the reverse strand, counting down.
ATTCAGAAGCATGAGGCCATCAACCAAAAGGCGCGCTTGGGAAACATTGATCTCCTCTACGTGGGTGACTCCATCGTGGAACACTATGACAATCAAGGCCGTGAGGTTTGGGCCCGGTATTATGCGCCGCGCAAAGCCTTGAACCTCGGGATCAGCGGCGACCGCACCGAACACGTCCTGTGGCGCCTTGATCATGGTAATATCGACGGGCTTGCCCCCAAACTGGCCATCGTCATGATCGGCCAGAACAATGGCGGACGTAATACCGGCGAGGAAATCGGCGCCGGGGTCACTGCCATCGTGGAAAAATTACGCACGCGCCTCCCGGCCACCAAAATCCTCCTGCTCGGCATCTTCCAGCGGCGCGAAAAACCCACACCGGAACGCGCCGTGCTCGCCCGGGCGAACGAGATCGCCGCCCGTCTCGCGGACGATCGCACTATTTTCTATCTGGACATCAATTCCGTGTTTGTAAGGCCGGATGGCACCATTTCCCGAACCCTCATGCCGGATTTTGAACATCCCAGTCCTTCGGGCCACCGGCTTTGGGCCGAGGCGATTGAACCGAAAGTAGCCGCCTTGCTGGGTGATCAACCCATCCCTCCCCAGCCCTGAAACCCACATGAGGCTCTCGCGTCCATTTTGTGCCGCCTGGCTGTTGTTGTTACCCGCCAGCGGGCTTTTTTCCGTTCCTGCGGCAACGGCCGGACCAGTCGATTTGGCGGCTCCTTTGCCGGCAAAGTTCCACAATCAAGCACTGCCCGGACACCCCGATTTTGTTTTCTCTTTATATGGCGCCCCGGGGGAACTGAAGGAATTGCGCGAACTCGTCGGCGTCTTACGGGAACACCACCTCGGCAACGGCTTTGATCCTGGCCCCGGCCTGCAACCGGCCGCCCGACCGCTGTTTGATTTTCTGGCAGGGATCAACTGGCCGGTCATGGTCTATCCCGGCTGCGCCGATATGCAGATCGACGGCGGCCGTTGTGTTTTAGGCCCCACCCATGCGGGGGTCCTGGCAGCGATGGATCAGGCGGGGGTTTTCACCGCGATTCAACTCGGCGAATGGGGCTACTACTTCCACAACCTTGCCCCGCGTGAATCGTGGTGGCGGGATGTTTACGGCGCGGATTTTGACCAATTCAAACAGCTCATCAAACCGGCCGGACTGGCCGGCTACCAACACCGCCCGGCCAGCCGCCAGGAATGTTTCAATTTGGTGGGCGCCTACTTTACCAACCGCAACCAGGCCTTGCTCGGCCGGGTCATCAGCGTCACCGGCCATTCGCATTACGAAGCCTACGCCGGCGAGTGGGGGGCCAAATGCATCGGGCTCGAAGTGGGCGAAAACATTGCCTTCACGCAATCCAAGCTCGCCTTCGCCCGCGGAGCCGCGCGGCAATGGCAGCGCCCCTGGTCCGTGCAAGTCAGTCCGTGGTTTGCCGGGGCCTGCACCACGAGCGGACCTTTGCGGCCGGAAGCCGGGGGCGCCCGGGGCCTGGATGCCGGTCACTCGCTCAGTTTTTACGAACGCATGTGGCTGCACGCCTGGTTCGCCGGGGCGGCCATGGTGACGCCCGAAAACAGCTTGGCCATTTTTTTTGAACAACCTGTTGCCCCCTGGACTCTGACATCGCACGGTCGCAAAGCCGCTGAAGTATTCCAGTTCATGTCCTCCCACGATCGCGGGGTACCCTACACACCAGTGGCCGTGGTTCTCGACCACCTGGCCGGCTACAACGGCTATATGGACCGGCCCTGGGGAATTCTGGAACCCACCCCCGGCGACCGCGCAACCCGGGATCTGTTCGACTCCCAGTTATTCCCGGGAGCTGATCATATCCACGCCAAACCATCTCCGGAGAATCCCGAAGCCGGCTACCTGCGGCCCACGCCATATGGCGAGATTTTTGATGTGCAATTGTCCAGCGCCTCCGCGGAAATGCTGGCCAGCTATCCCGTGCTGTTGCTGGCGGGGGATATCGACTTCAGTCCCGAGTTTCTGGCCAAACTCGCCCTCGCCTTGGAATCGGGCTCCAAATTATTGCTCTCACCCGCCCACCGCGCGGCGCTGGGAGACCGCTTCGCCTCCCTGGCCCGGCATCCCGGGGTCGAGGTGCTCGAGGCTTGGGTCAATCCCGCGACGGGTCGTCCCGCCGCCATCTCCGCTTCCCGCCTCCAGCAGTTGGCCCATGAAGTCCTGCCGATCCAAGTGGCGGGTGACCCGGTCGGATTCGCCGTCAACCGGACCGCCACCGGTTGGTTGGTGGAACTGAGCAACCACGGCGGTGTCGCCAAGCGACCCAACCAACCCGCCATCACGGATGTCGCCGCCATCGCCCGGGTGACCATTACGGCAGCTTTCCAACCGGTGACGGTCCGGGAATTGCGCTCCCAGCGCACCCTTCCAGCAGCACCCGATCTCCGGCTTGAAATCGGCCCTGGCCAAACGCAATTCATTGAACTGGTTGGCGCCCGGCCAGCCACGCCACCGAAATGAGCGGGCATCCCGAGGCCGAACAACAATTGCCTGCCGTGCAACGTCCGTTCTAGCGGGACTGACCATTCATTGCACCCACCGCCTCAATCGAACTCGCAGTCAGTGGAACGGACTCCGGTTTGGATTCACCTTTTCGTCGGGGGAAACCTGGCCGGCCTGGTCGTGCTCTTGTTCCTGCTTGGCCGATGCTATGCGGGACGGGATTTCTGGCAGGATTGGACGCCCAGTCCGGAATTGCGCCACCCGGCGTATGCGGAGAGGGTTTTTCCCGGCGACCTCTTTCGCACGCGCGCTAATACATGGTCAAACCTCGCCTACGTGTGGGTCGGCCTTTACGCGCTCGGATTTGGCTTCTGGGATCGGCGCCGACCGCGGCCGTCCACCAGCGGATATCTGGTGCGCACCCCGGCTTTCAGTTTCCTGTTTGGCATCGCGTGCATTTATCTGGGTTTGGCGAGTGCTTACTTTCATGCGTCCCTCACCCGCTCCGGTCAGCGGTGGGACGTGGCCGCCATGTACGCGCCCCTGCTTGCCATCATCGCCCTGGGAACCGGACGCCGGTGGCCCCGCCTGAAGGGACGCCGTCCCACCTGGCCCCTCTTCGCCGGCCTCGCGATCCTCGCGGGCTATTTGCTCTTTCGTTACAAGTGGTCGATGCGTTCGGGTGTTGTCCTTCCCAATCTGATCTTCGCGACGGCCGCACTGACACTCCCCGACCTCCTTTTCCGTCGCGGCCAGTGGCAGTGGCGGTGGCTGGGTTTGGCCACCCTCACGCTCGCCCTCGCGCGGATTTGCTGGTTGCTGGACGTCGCCGGCAGATTCAGCGGGCCGGATGACTGGTGGCAAGGGCACGCCTTCTGGCATTTGCTCACCGCCGCTTCGCTCGCCCAACTGTATTGCTGGCAGCGTTCCGAGCAGCCGATTACCGATCCGCCCGCTGCCCGGGTCTGAATACCTCAATTGAGTTATTTGAACTCCCGCCCGCCGCCTGTTAAGGTTCTGGAAATCAGCCCGAACAATTGGCAACGAACATCGCTATTTATGTACCATACTCGAAAAAATCTTTGCCAGGCGGCTTGCCTGGCCAGTCTGGCTTTCGCGGCCAGCACCCAGGCCGGAGATAATCTCTGGCAGAATTCCTCGCACAATTTTATCTGGGATGAAACCAGTTCCAACTGGCTCTCTCCCGTGAAATGGTTGGAAGGTGACAATGCGATCTTTGGCGCCACCGGGGCTGGTACCGTCAACTTGGGCGCGGCGATCACGGCTGCGAATCTGACCTTCAACAGCGATGCCACCAGCTACACCATCGTGGGCAACGGCAACACCCTGACGCTCGACAATGGCGCCAATCTTTCCGGCATCACCGACAATACCACCGCCTCCCTCGGTGCCAGCCTCCAGGGCACCGGCGGCATCCTGCTGACCGGCACCGGCACCACCAAGCTGCTTGGCGATCCTGGTGCGGGAATCGCCAACGGTTACACCGGCGGCACTTTCATCCGCAGCGGCACGCTGGTCCTGCAAGCCCTGAATTCCACCGAAACCGGCCCCAATTACGGGATGGACAGTCTCGAACAATTGGACGCGGGTGCCACCCTGAAAATCGGCGTCATCGACAACGGCCCGGGTCTGGTCACGGACATGCCCAAGGGCCAGATCGGCCTGTTCACCAGCGCCGCGACTCCGAGTCACCTCCACCTCACCGGCGGGACCCTCGATCTCAATGGCTGGAGTCGTAACAACGGCAACACCCGGATGCCCTGCCCGGATGGCACCGGCTTGATCATCAACAACTCCTCGAACGTGCAATCCGCCATGGTAATCCATGGCGACGGTCAGCCCCACGAGTTTTCCGGTTCGATTAATGATGGCGGGGCGGTTTTCCTGAATGCCGCCTATAACAACGACAAGGGCTATCAAATCGGAATCATCGACCTGCATTACGGCATCGGCAATTACGAATGGACCCTTTCGGGTTCCAATACGTATTCCGGGTCCACCCGCCTGGGCAACGGCAGCATCAAGCTGAGCGGCGCCGGCACGCTGGGGCTCCCTTCGGCGATCGCTGGTGTCACGGGTCCGCTGCGCGTTTACGGCCCTAATCACCTGGACCTCAATGGCACCAGCCAGACGATTGGGATCATGGGAGCGGGCGATGCCAACGGGAAGATCTACAACACCGCGGTCGGCACAATCTCGACGCTCAATTTCGGGTATGGTCCGAACACCAGCACCTGTCCGAGCCAATTCAAGGATAACGATGGCGTCAATCCTGGCGGCATCCTCGCCCTGAACAAAATCGGCACCGGCAACCAGACCCTTAGCGGGGTCAACACCTACAGCGGTGACACCACGGTGACCAGTGGCACCCTGACCATGCAAAACGCGACCGCGGTGAGCCCCAACACCAGTTTCAAATTGACCACGGGCGGCGGCACCCTGGCCCTGAACTACACCGGCGATGTGCAGGTTCGCAGCATCTACCTCGACGGCGTCCGCCTCCCGGACGGCACCTACGGGGCCGGCACCGGCCCGATCACGGGCACCGGCACCATCACCGTGGCACCCAACACCTGGAATAACGGGGCGTCCGACTTCACTTGGAATTATTCCAGCGCCGATTGGACCTCGCCCGCTACCTGGCTCGCCGGACGGGAAGCTGTCTTTGCCGGTCCCGCGGGCGTAGTCGGCACCATCAATCTCTCGGAGCCCATCGCGGTTTTCAACATGACCTTCAACACCGCCGGTTACACCATCAACGGCAACGCCAACGCCATCACCTTGACCGAACCCGGCGCTGGCTTCATCGTGAATGCCAATGCGACGAATGCGGCCACCCTACTCGGCACCGATGGCTTGACCGTCAAGGGCACGGCGGTCCTTTCCCTCCAGGGTGACGGCACCGACGGGAATCATTACACCGGCGGCACCTACGTGCGCGGCGGGACGCTCATCCTCCGTAATCAACAGGCCAGCTCCGGTGGGCTCAGCTATGCCGTGGACAGCATCGAGGCGATTGACCCCGGCGCCACCGTCCGTTATGGCTCAATTGAAGACGGTTTGGATACCTCCACCAGTGATTCCAAAGCGGTAAACGGCCAGATCAGCACCGGAGGATCCGTGGTGACCGTCCATCATCTGAACCTCACCGGCGGCACCTTCGACACCTACGCGGACGACAACAACAATCAATGCCCGCAACCCTCCGGTTTCGGCACCATCATCAATTCCTCGCCCGATGCCCGCGGCATCTGCAAATTCGTCTCCTATGGTCAAACGACGGAATTCTCCGGTCAGATCAAGGATGGCGGCATCACCGTGGCGAAGTCCAACAACGGCCCCGGCTATCAAAACAATGTGGATTCCCAAGCCGGCACCGGTGGCACCCTGATTCTCTCGGGCTCCAATTCATTCACCGGGTTCCTGCGGATCGGCAACAGCGGAACGGTCAAACTCAAGGGCGCCGGCACCCTCGGCTATCCCGCCCCGATCAACTGCCCGACCCGCCAGATCATCCAGAACAACGGCACCATCGACCTGAATGGCACGAGCCAGAAGACCGGTGTTTACTATGCCGGCAGCGGGGCTTCGATCATCAACTCGGCCGCGGGCACCACCTCCATCCTCACCCTGTGCTACAACGCCACGAACAGCACGGTGCCCTCGCAAGGCGGCATTCTCTGCAACATCCAGGACACGCCCGGCACGACCGGTTTGATCGGCTTGACCATGGCGGGAGGCGCCGCCAACGCCATCCAGGCGATCAACGGCGCGAACAACACCTACCATGGTGACACGGTCGTCTCCAGCGGGATCCTGCGCTTCGACCAGGTGGGTTCGATCAGTCCCAACAGCACCTTCCGCCTGTCCGCCACGCATGGCACGCTGGCGTTGAACTACACCGGCACGGCCAACGTGAGTCGCCTGGTTATCGACGGAGTGGAGAAGCCCAACGGTGTTTACAACTCCAGCACGGCCCCCATTACCGGCACCGGCGCCATCCAGGTCACCGGCGCCCTGGTCCGCCCCATGCTGAACTTCACGACCGGCAACTCCGGCGGGGTCAGCAGCTTGACCTTCAGCTGGACGGGATCGTTCAAGCTCCAGGCCCAGACGAACTCCCTGAGCTCGGCCTGGTTTGATTATCCGGGCGGCAATGTCAGCCCCACCACCATTTCGGTGGATCGCACCAAGCAGGGCGTCTTCTTCCGCCTTGCGCCCCAGCCTTAAGTTTAGTTTCCCCCTCCCCGGCCGGCCCTCCACCGGCCGGGGAGCTCGCAGCGGGAAGCGCCGAAACCGGCGCTTCCCGCCTTTTGCTGGTGAGTTCAGTTTTGCGCCCCTTCCTGCCATGAACCTTTCAGCCAGGAGAACCAACTTGTGCGCCAATTACTTTTCCGATGCCGGCGATTCGGTTCCAGACATCCGCTGGTAGTTCACCATGACAGCCCCCGCCCGGTAAAGCGCCTCGCCTCTCGCCCAATTTCCCTTTCTATCCATTCCTGCATCAGCTGCTCCCCATGCCCTGTAAACCCCTCCTCCTCCACCCCTGGCTTCTGCTTTGCCTCCTGGGCACCGTCTCCGGCCTGCCTGCGGCCAATTTCACCTCCGAATATGAACTCCTCCGCGCCTTGCCCGCCGGTACTCTGACGGCTCTCGTGGCCGGGGGCGAACCCGATGATCAAGGATTGGTCGGCCTGCAAAAGCAGCACCACACTTGGTACGAGTCCGGCATGCAGCGCGGCGGCTGCTGGTATCTCATCGGCGCGGCGGTCGCGAATGATGCGCCGCGCGCGGAAGTCGCCTGGAAGTCGGTGGCCACCACTTTTGCCCACCAACTTGAGGACGGGGGATTTCTTTCGAATCCCAACCCCTCCCGCAACCATGTGCAATCCTTTGACGAACGGGTCGAAACCGCCTTCTTTTACCTCCAGGAGCTGGGTCACGCCATTCTTGTGGTTCGGGCCTCCCCGCTGGAACCGCGCTTCCATGATCGTATCGCCGCGTTGGAACCCGGGATTGACCGCGCTTGCGCCTTCGTCCAAACCGGTTATGCCGGCATCATCCGGCGCAGCAGCAAGGCCGCCAACCGCATCTTCATCGCGGCCAAGGCCTTCGGGCTTTGTGGTAAGGTCCTGAATCGTAACGATTATATCGCCACTTCGGCGCGACTGGTCGAGGTGGCTCTCGGATTGCGGGACGCGGACGGGGTTTTCATCGAGAACGGGGGCAAGGACTCCAGTTACAATGCCGTCTCCCTCCTCATGGCCCAAGTGCTCGCCCTCCATCAACCGAATCCGAAACTCTCCGCTGCGCTGGATCGTGCCATGCTCTGGGAGCGTAGCCGTATTCTTCCCACCGGTGAGGTCCTCGTTGCCGGTAACACCCGCACTGGTCTGGGACAGGAAAAGGGCTTTGACGGCGGCATTAAGAAAGTCAATTACCACGAAGTCGCTCTGGCTTTGGTTTATTTTAGTCAAACCCATGGCGACCCCGAAGCCCTGCAAGTCGCGGAAAAGGTCCGACTCTGGGAGCAGCGACGCTGACCCCGACCACGGCCCGCTTTTTGATTTCAATTTCCCGCTCCGTTCCCTTAGGTTTTGCAGCGCGATGAACATTTACGAAGAACTGGAAGGACGCGGCCTGGTCGCGGATTGCACCGACGCGGAGGAACTGCGGAAACGGCTGTCGACCGCGCCAGTGACGTTGTACTGCGGCTTTGATCCCACCGCGGACAGCCTGCATGTGGGCAATCTCGTGCCTTTGCTGGCCTTGCGCCGGTTCCAATTGCTCGGCCACCATCCCATTGCCCTGGCCGGCGGCGCCACCGGCTCCATCGGGGATCCCAGCGGCAAGAGTGCCGAACGCCAATTGCTGACCCGCGAGGTCCTGGCCGCCAATATCGCCAGCGTCAAAGAGCAACTGCGTCGCCTGCTCGATTTCGATACCCCGGTCAATCCGGCCCGTTTGCTGGACAACGCCAGTTGGACCGCCCCCGTCAGCTTTCTGGATTTCCTCCGCGATATCGGCAAGCACTTTTCGGTCAACATGATGGTGCAGAAGGAAAGTGTGCGCGCCCGCATGGAAGACCGGGAAACCGGCATCAGTTACACGGAATTCAGCTACATGCTGCTCCAGGCCTTTGACTTCTATCACCTCCGCAAGGAATTCCACTGCGAACTGCAGATCGGCGGCAGCGATCAATGGGGCAACATCACCGCTGGAAGCGACCTGTGCCGCAAGAAGCTGGGGGCTCAGGTTTTCGGCCTCACCCTCCCGTTGATCACCAATGCCGACGGAACCAAATTCGGCAAAACGGTTGCCGGCGCAGTCTGGCTGGATGTCAAACGCACCAGCGTCTATCGCTTTTACCAATTCTGGGTTCGCACCGACGACCGCGACGTCATCCGCTACCTCCAATATTTCACTTTTCTCCCCGAGGACCGGATTGCCGAACTGGCCGCCAGTCATGAGCAAAACCCCGGCGCCCGGGAGGCCCACAAAGCCCTTGCCAAGGAGGTCACCGACCTCATCCACGGGCCGGCGGCGACCTTGGAGGCTATCCGGGCCAGCGATATCCTGTTCGGTGGCGGTTTGGAGGGGGTTTCGGAGTCAACCTTTGGCGACCTCATCGGAGAAGCCCCTTCCAAGGAAATTGAAATCTCCCTGCTGGCGGATGCCGGAACCCCATTCGTGGAGTTGCTGGTGCTGGCCGGTCTCTGCCCTTCCAAAGGCCAGGCCCGGAAGGACATTGAAGGCGGTGGAGCGTATCTGAATAATGTCCGGGAAACCAATTTCCAACGCGGTGTCACGTCGTCGGATCTGCTCTTTGGCCGCTATCTGCTGCTGCGCAAGGGCAAGCGCAATTACGTGGTCCTCGTGGTCCGTTGACCCCGGGAGGCAGGATGGCAGGTCACGACGGCGCCGAGGGCACCACCGGTGGCGCGGGGATCGGGGGGGGCGCGTATTTGCCGGTCCGCCAGGGCACCTCGAAAATCTCAACATCATCGCGGATCCCTTTTACGTGGACCGGGTCCAGCCGCACGCAACTGGCCCCCAACTCCGGATCCGCGGCCATGATCTGGTCCAAAGTAGCCCGGCTGATAATCACCCGGCCGCGTCCGGACACGCCTTCCAAACGGCTGGCAATGTTGACCTCCCGTCCGAAGACGGTGTAATTCACCAGATGGTTTTCCCAGCCCATTAAACCCACCGTCACGGTCCCGGTGTTCAGTCCGGTTCCGACGGAAAGGGTCGGCTTGCGCGGTAGCTTGGGCTGCCCCGCCGCCACCCGTTCCAGATTTTCCGCGTCAATCCGGACGTTGTCCTCCTCCCGTTCGCGATTCAGATCCGCCACCGCCCGCTGGGCCCCCAAGGCGGCTTTCACCGCGCATAAAGCATGCCGGGGATTGGTGACCGGAGCGCCCCAGAAAGCCATGACGCAATCGCCGATGAATTTATCCACCAATCCCTCGTTGGCGATGACCTGTTCCGCGACTACGGAAAGGTATCGATTGACGGTTTTCAGGGTTTCACTGGCCGACTCTTCCCGCGCGGCGTCGGCCTCCGCCCCGGTCAAATTGTGCTCCTTGATGAAAGCCTCGGTGTTATCGCGATTCACATCCGTCAGTTCGGTAAAACCCCGGATATCGGAAAACATCACCGTTAATTCCCGCCGCGTGCCCGCCAGGGCCAGATTTTCCATCGTCAACAGCTCATCCACGACATGCGGCGAGACAATCTTGCCGAAAACCCCCTTCACCCGCTTCTTGTCTTGCTGCTCAAAGATCACCAGGTAAACCGTCTCCACCACAAAGCAACCAAATCCTCCCCCGAAAGCGGGCATGATCAAGGGGAGCCAGAAATGGCTCTTCACAAAAACCGCAAAACAAAGGAAAACGTAGGCCACCAGCAAAGCGACGACCCCCAATGCGGCGTTGCGCGGCCGGCATTTGATTGTGATGAGCGCCGATCCCGCCCCCAGCAGGCAAATGAGGAGCAACTCCAGCCAACCCGGGGATCGGCCCACAAATTGATTGGTAATGATGGAATTGGCCACATTCCAATGCTTGCTCACGAGGGAATCCTTTTTGCGCAAGGGAGTGGGCCCCGTATCATTCAAGTCGTTTCCCGTGGCGGAAGATCCCACTACCGCCAGGCGATTTTTCCAAACCGGTTCAACTAGGATTTCCTTCCCTTCCCTCCGGGCCTTGGCACGGTCATAATCATTCTGCAATAAGCGGCCAAAAGACTGGTCAAAAAGCTGGGGATGATTCACGGGCAGCATCCAATTGATGAAAAAATAGCCGTTTTGGTCCACGGGAATAACCCGCGTCACACCATTGCTACCGGGCAAGGTGATCCTTCCCCGTTCCAATTCGATTACGGCCTTACCCAAATCCAAGCCCAATTCCCGGGAGGCAATCGCCACCCCCATGTGCCAGACCCGTTCATCCGTAAATGGCTTTTGGAATCGCGATTCCCCCGGAGGAATGCTGTTGGTGATGTCTTCCAGGTCAAAGCGTCCTTGGGCATCCAACGGGAGATCGATTGGGTCCGCGCCATCCGGCCGGGGAAAATGCAGATTGGTTCGACCGATCTCCGCCTCATCGAGTTTGGCGCGGATCGCCGGATCTTCCGCCAGTTGCTTCTGCAATCGCGGATTCCAAATTCGATACATTTGAAAGGCCCGCGCCCGCCGCAACACCCCGTCCACATCCACATCCGCCGAAATATCACCCACCGCCAGCGCATTCTCCCGAAACAGGGGTGCCGGCAAAGTGCGCGCTTCAGCGGCAACGATCACGTTTCCGGCCCGGCTGATGATGTCGGCAAAATATTGATCCGAAGTGATCGACGGTTGGTCATCATTCGTGATGATCTGCTCATGATCCTGGCGAAGCCCGGCAAAAAGCACATCGAAGGCCACGACTTTCGCTCCTTGCACATCCAATTCCCGCGCGGCGCGACCATAGACTTGTCGCGGCCAATATAGCCCAAATTTATAGCCGTATTTCCCTTCCCCGACATCCTTGATGTCCTGCTCCCCAATATCCACAAACCCAAAGTTGGTGGCTACCAGCGAAGGAAATTTGATGGCCGTCTGGAACCGAAAATCGTAGGTGACCAACTCCAGCCGCTCCAAGAACTCCCGGTGGGATAAGTGCACTGCGCAAACCAGCGCGAGAAAAACCGCCGCAATCCAAACGGGCTTGTGTTGGAAAACTTTCGTCGGGTTCACACGTCCAACCTATAAAAAAAAACAGAGCAGCACAAGGCTGCTCTGTCTGGAAAGCAATGGAAAACCGGCCCAAGCCGGGTCTTCCTGGTTTACTTCGGCGAAACGTAAACGACCGTCTGATTGGGAGCCAGAACCGTGGTGGAGGGCGCGGACGCGTCTCGACTCAAATCCAGAGCCTGCTGCTCGGCAATCAATTCTTGGTCAGGGGGGGTCGTAGTTTCCGGCGAACCCACGGCATCCTTCGGCAAGGCAGCCAATCGAGTCAAAGCGTCTTGCGCGGCGGCAACGATTTGATCCGGGGTATTCCCAGCGGCGGCGGCGGCGGCGGCCGCGTTTTGCACAGCCAGAACCACCACGTTCGGATTGAAAGTCTCACCGGCGTTAATCGTAAAGGTCTGGGTAACCGTGGCACCATTGCCACCCGGCACCGGGATGAGCATGGTGACCACTGCGGAACCCGTGATCATGGTGATCGTGCCGTCAGAACTCATGACATAGGTGCTGCCGCGGATACCGGCGACACCGGTCGGAAGTTTCACTTCATATTTGGAGGCGGCGGAGAGCTTCTTGACATTCCCAAGGATTTTCCCCTGCTTAAGGTTTAGCTCGGTCTCAGTCACCCGGTCAATTCCGGTGTTCATCTCCACCAGTTTTTCAATTCCCACCAAGGTGCTACCGAACACATGCACCAGATTGTCCGAGTTTTCCTGCGCACTATAAAGAGTGGCGGATGCCGGGCTCGAGACCCCCAACCGGGTGGGCGCGGTAACCGGGGACTCACCCAAACGCAAATCCACTGACCCATCCGCGCTGGTCCGAATCCAACCGCCTGGGGAAATCTTATCTCCCACTGAAAGCGTCCGCCATTGGGTTTGGCCGATCGACTTATATTGTGCCTGTTTGACCTTGATGACCCGGGCGACGCGAACATTCTCATCCGCCGCTTTAACCGGTAGCGCGGCGGCAACCATCGCCAGGGCGACGGCGAACAAGCTGGTAATGGTTCGAAGTGGCGTATTCATAGGAAATTTAACGTGTGATTTCTTTTATTATTTTCTAACTCCTTTCATTTAACCTCTCTCACCCCCGACTGTCAACGGAATTATCTGCAAATATTGTCCCGCAACACCGCAAACCCGCCTGTCCGCTCAGACTATTTTTCGCTGCCGGCGGCTTCCCGCATCCGTCGATCAACGACCCCCAGATATTCCCGGGCTTCCTCATTGGTATTCCAAGTCAGGGACCTTGCCCGCTCAAAACAGGTGCGCGCTGCGGCATAATCCCCGGCATTCACATAGTGCCAGCCCAGAATGAAGCTGGTGAACTGGCCATTCGGATCAAGTTCGAGCGCCCGCTGGAAATAAGGCAGGGAATCCTCCCCGCGCGCCCCTGCCTGAGGCGCCACCCAATCCACGCATTGGCCGTAACCCAGCCAGTTGTTGCCGCCTTGCGGATTGAGCACCATCCCCCGCCGGTACCAATCCATGGCTTGTCGGGCCAACTGGGGGTATTCATCGCTGCCTTCGAAGCTTTTCCGGCGATAACACTCGCCCAAATAAAAGGCGGTCTCCGGATTTGCCGGCTCCACCGCCGCCGCCTTTTGGAAGGCGGCAATTTGCGCATGGGAAAAGGCTGGCTGTTGGCCTGCCAGGTCCAGCGCGGCGCTTTCCTGCGCCCCGCGCCAACCCGCTTTCGCCAGACCGGCCAGACTGGCCAGCAAAACCAGCGTCGCCACCAACCGGAGGGGAATCCCGGCCGTGTACCAGAATCTTTCGGTAGCAAACCGCCACTGACTGCTGAGCAGCGCCATCCAGGTCACCGCCACCAAGGCCACCGCGGGAACATGCAGATTATAATCCAGAAAAGCGTGGATCAAAATTGCCAGCAATCCCCCCAACGCCCCCAAGGTGAAGGCAAACTTGCTACTTTGCTTGCGGGCGAAATCATCCCGCGCCCCCCGGACGTGCCGCCATGTCCCGACCACGCCGGCGCCGAGCAGGACCACGGCCGCCGCCACCAACACCGCCCCCACCAAGCCGTAGTCTGCCAGGGTATTCAGGTAGTCGTTATGGGCCAGCAACGGGCGCATCTGCACCTCCACCGGACGGTACGCCGGAAACCAGGCATCAAATTGCGCCGGACCCACCCCCCACACCGGATGGTCCCGCCAGATGTCGAAGGCCGCCCGCCAAATATACCACCGCGTATCCCCGGCGTAGTTCCCGGCGCTGGCTCCCGTCAAGCGCGCCTGGAGCATGCTCATCCGGGGCCAGACCAGCCACCCGATTCCTCCCAACACCAGCAGGAGCAATCCCGCCTGCAGGCGATAATTACGCTGACTGAGCAGGACGCCGCAAAGCACGATTAACATAAGGGCGGTGCTCAGACACCCGCCACGCGAGGCCGAAACGCCAATCCCCCCCAGGATAACCAAGGCGGCGTATCCCAGCGCCACTTTGGTTATCTGCCCCAACCGTCCGGCCAGCAAAAAACAGATCGTCGCCGGCAGTATCAATTCGAGGTAGGCCGCCAGATTATTGGGATTGATGAACGTGCCGCTGCCGCGTCCCGGATACGGACTGGCCACATTCCAAACCCGGGGATACTTCATCACGCATTGATAAATCGCATAAAAGGCAATGACCATGGCGGTGGCCACCAAGGTGAGGGAAATGATTTGCGTGGCCCACTGACCGTGCAAATTGTTCAAAATGGCCAGGAACAGGAGCGCGTAGACCGTAATCTGGATGAGTTCCAGCCGCGCTGGGTATTCCACCTCCGCCTGCGCATAGCGAATTCCGGCGTAAATTACAAATGCGAGCACCACCCAGCAGATGGGCGGCCAAAGGAATTTCGCCCGCGGCGCCAGCCAGATCCGGGCGCCCCACAAAATGATCACGCCGAGGGTCAAGGCCTGCAGCGGCAGAAAATGCCAGGCTCCGGTTGCCCCGCCAAAGACCACCGGCTCGCCCGTGCCGCCAAACAACAATGGCGCCGCCGTCAGGATCGCGAGCACCAGGCCCAGAATCCCTTTTTCACACCAGCCATCCAATTTTTCTCGATCCATTGAGTCGCTCACCCGGCCCGTCCGCCAAAGCCGATCGTGGCGTCTAAATTGCTGCACTACCCGCCCCAAGTAAAGCCGTATTGGCCAACCCGGCCGCTGGTTTGATCAGATCCGGGTAAAACTCATTGACTCCCTTCGCATCGCCGATAATTTCAACCCCCATGACTGAAATGGCCAGCCCGAACGCGCGACCGCCTGCCATTGCCCCCGCCGCCCTCCCGCAGGCTGCTCCCCGGGTGTTCTCGGTCGGCCAATCCCCGGGTGACCGCGCCCTGGACCAGTGGCGCGGCCTGGCCTTGTTGCTGGTGCTCGCGTCCCATGGGTTCTTCTTTACCGGCCGCGTCCCCGGAATTGGCCGCGCCGGAGTGAATCTGTTTTTTTTTATTTCCGGCATTCTTGTGTATCGCTCCCTGACCCGCGGTCCGACGGGTTGGTTGGCCGGATCGCGGTATTTCTGGTTTCGCCGCATCAAACGGCTGATCCCCGCCAAATATTTTTACCTGGCGGCCATGGTCCTGCTCGTCCTGCTCATCGCTCCGCCGGTTTTCCAGCATTCCCTCTTTCGTAATCTGCCGAGTTCCCTGCTGTATTATCACAACTATTTCCTGGTGAGCGACGAAGGCTCGGGCGAAAACCTCACCGGCCACCTCTGGAGCCTGGCCTGTGAAATGCAATTCTATCTCCTCGCCCCCCTCATTTTCTTCGCCGGCGGACGCTCCCCTCTCCGGCGGGCCGCCGTCTGGGGCGGGATTCTCCTCGTCCTGCTGTCCGGCGGAATTTCCGTGATCAACAAATCCACCGACACCTACAACGCCTACACTTTTCAAGTCGCCGTCTGGCCGATGATGGCGGGATTTTTCGCGGAATTCCTGCGGGAGCTTTTTCCGCGCCGCGCCGCCGCCCTGGCCCCGGGCCTGGTCTGGGCGGGGGCGTTGTCATTTCTGGCCTTGGGACCGGCCATGCTGCTCGCGCGCAAGACTCCGGTGATTCTCGCCGGAACCCTCCTCGTGGCCGGTTGCCTGGGTTGTTATATCCGGGGATTGGCCCCTCGGAACCGCATCGGGGACGCCCTGCATTTTCTGGGGAACCGCACGTATTCGATTTACCTCTGGCAACAACCCCTGACCATCGGCGGCTTCCTGCCGACCTTCTGGCATCCGTTCGGCAGCCTGCTGGCCATCCCCTTCGGGGCCCTTAGTTTTCGCTTTCTGGAACAGCCGTTCATGTCCAAATACCAAAAACCGACCGCAAAAGTCGGATGAAGCCACCGCCGCCATCCGCCCTTCGCGGTCGCGGTCGCGGTCGCAACCTGGCCTTGACGCTCCTCGCGGCGATTGGTTTTGGCGTGGTCGTTGCTGCCCTGCTGATCCTGACCGCGCGCTACTTTTACGGACGCGAACTGGCCGTTCGTTTGCAGTTGAACACTTGGAGTCCGGCGCGACATACGGGAAATCCCGGCGGCATGCGGGTGCTTTTCCTTGGTGATTCCCGGGCGGAACAGTGGCCAGCTTTACTGGCTGACCGTTTCCAGACCATCAACGCGGGGGTCGGAGGAGAAACCACCGCCCAGGTGCTGCTCCGCACCCGCCGCCTCTTGACGGAGGAACATCCCGCCGTGGTGGTTATCCAGGCGGGCATCAACGACCTCAAGGCCATCGGGGTGCTCCCCCGGTCCGCTCCGACGATTCAGACTCAGTGCCTCTCCAACCTGGTTGCCATGGTTCGCGAGTGCCAGGACCAGGGGGCTGGCGTGGTGGTCACCTTGATTTTTCCACCCGGACCCGTTGATTGGCAGCGACGCCTGTTTTGGAGCCCTCGGATTGCGACCGCGGTGCAGGAAATCAATAATGAACTATCCCGCCAGTTTGCTTCGAAATCAGGGGTGGTGATTCTGGACACGGTCAACTTGCTGTCGCCGCCCCCTGAGGGCAGCCCGCAGCAGGAATATTACGAGGACACCCTGCACCTGCGGCCGGCCGCCTACACGAATTTGCAGGCCGCCCTCCTGCCCCTGCTGGACAAGGTGCTCGGAACCCGCCGAATGGACCCGCTTAATTCCAATAGTCCCGCGGGTCGGTGATCCGGCCCGTCAAGGCGCTGGCCGCCACGGTGGCTGGCGAGGCCAGAAACACCTGCGATTCCTTGTGGCCCATCCGGCCGGGAAAATTGCGGTTCGTAGCGCTGATGCATTTCATCGGCGAGTTCATCCGGCCGAAGGTATCCACCGGACCGCCCAGACAGGCGGCACACCCAGCGTTCTCGGTCATTTGCACGCCTGCCGCCACCAGGATTTGCCAGACCGTCTGGTCACCCCAGCGCGCGGTTTGCAAATCATGCACGATCTCGGGCGTCGCCGGCACTCCAAACGTGGTAATGACCACCTGCTTGCCCCGCAGCACCCGCGCGAACTCCAGAAAATCACTGGTTTTGCCTCCGGTGCACGATCCGATGTACGCCCGGTCCAGCTTGACCTCGCCCAAGTCCTTCGCGCGTTTGCGTTGGCCGGGGTCGGGATGGCAGGCCACAGTCGGCTCCAACTTGGACAAATCCACCACGTGTTCGTAGACAAATTTCTCGGTGGCATCCCGCTCCACCGGTTCGTAGGTAGCCTTGGTGCCATTCAACTTGCAGCGGTAATCCACGAATGCCTTCGTTTGCGCGTCGAACTCGAACATCGCGTTCTTTCCTCCCGCTTCGATCGCCATGTTGGCAATGGTCATGCGGTCATCCATCGTCAGGTTCGCCACTCCCGGTCCATCAAATTGCAAAGCCCGGTAGGTCGCCCCATCAAATCCGATTTCCCCGATGCAATGCAGGATGACATCCTTTGCCATCACGCCCGGTTGCAGCGCCCCTTCGAGCCGGAAGTGCATGGTCTCGGGCACTTTCAGCAACAGCTTGCCCGTGCCCATCACGAATCCCGCGTCCGTATTGCCGATCCCCGTGGCAAATTGATTGAACGCCCCCGCCATGCAGGTATGGGAATCCGTGCCAAAAAGAATCTCGCCCGGGCGGGTATGCCCCTTTTGCGGCAGCGCGGTGTGACAAACCCCGGCGTAGTTCGAGCCATATTGCCGGTTGGTCAGCCCTTTGGCCGGATCAAACACCCAATGACCGGACGGATCGTCGATCACATCGTAAAAATAAGGAATGCCCTGCTCTTTGACGAAATCACGCAGAATGTCCACGTTGCGGTTCGATTTCGAATCCGCGGTAAAAATGTAATGGTCGGGAATGATGACCACCTTCTGGCGGTCCCACACTTTCGCGTTTTGACCAAATTCGCGCTTGAACACGCCAATCGTCCCAGGCCCGCACACATCATGCGTCATCAGCACATCCGCCGATACCCAGACATTATCTCCCGCCTCCACACGGCTCTTGCCCGCAGCGCGTGCCATTATCTTTTCAGTTAAGGTCATATTCTGGAAAAAAGCTTAATCCCACCGGTTAAGATCCGCAACCGGAATGCCGCCATCCGTCGGGATCCCCCCGCACTCAACTCCGCCGCGGCCGGAACAGGATGACCTTTTTTTCGGTCCCCTCCACTTCGACGCTGTGCGTCTCGATATCCGGATCGTCCTTGATCGCATGATGCACAATCCGCCGGTCAAACGCCCCCAGCGGCTCGAATTCCACAACATCCCCCCAGCGGCGCACCTTTTCCGCGGCTTCCTTCGCCTTTTTGACCAGGGCCTCCCGCGCCTCGGAGCGGTAGCCACCCACATCCACCGTCACCTTGGGACAACTGGGATCCTGCTGGAACAGCAGCCGGTTGGTGATGTATTGGAGGTCGGCCAGCGTCTGCCCCTGACGCCCGATCAACCGGCCGGAATCCTCCGTTTTCACATCCAACAGCAGGCCATCCTCCTGTTCGTGTTCGGTAACGGCGGCTGCAAATCCAAGCCGTTTCAACAATTCTTCCAGTGTGGCTTTGGGAGTGGCTGACATAAGCGATAAAAGGGATGGCTGAACGCAAACCCCGCGGTCAATTCTTCTTTCGCGGGGCCACCGACACGGTGGTTTTGGCGGCCGCCACCGGGGCGGTCGCGGTCAATTTGGTCTGCAGGATGGTTAACAAATTTTGTACGGTCCAGTAAAGCGCCAATCCGGACGAAAAATTGTACAAAATAACGAGCATGATCAACGGCATGTAGCGCATCACCTTCTGCTGTCCCGGATCCATTCCCGGCGAGGGCGGTGCGAGTTGCGCCTGCCACAGCATCGTCGCCCCCATGATCAGCGGCATCGGGTTGATGGGCAGGGTACTGCCGATCAATGGCAGGGAAGCCGGCAGAAAGATCGTATAAATCGTGTCCGGGCGGGAGAGGTCCCCGATCCACAAAAACGGTGACCCACGCAACTCGATGGCGCTCTGCAACATCCGGTAAAAACCCAGCAGTACCGGCATCTGCAACAGCATGGGCAGGCACCCGCTCAGCGGATTCACTTTGTGTTCCTTCCAGAATTCCATCTGCTTCTGGCTGAGCTTGGTCGGATCATCCTTGTATTTCTCCTGCATCGCCTTCATCTGGGGCTGCAGGGCCGCCATTCGTTTCATCGACTTCGTGCTGTAAGCCGTCAGCGGCCAGAACAGGACTTTCAACAGGACGGTGATCAGCACAATCGACCACCCAAATGGAAGATTGACGGTGCTGTGGAACCAGTTCATCCAAAAAAGCAACAGCCGCGCAAACGTGCCAAAAAAACCGTTAAAACCCATGACCAGGTCGATGCTGTTATTCAGCCGTTCCCCCAGATCCGCCAGGAGGTGGTATTCCTTGGGCCCGGCAAACAGGTTGAATTGCTGGGTCACGGCCTGGCCGGGAGCCAAAGTCTGAGCGGCCATCGCCAGCGCGCTATACAAACCGTGGGGTGCCGCCACGATGTGGGGCGCAGCGCGCATTTCTTCCTCAGTGGGCGGCGGCAAATCGATCATCCGCACCACCAATCCGGCGGCGGCATTCGTGGGCATCACCGCCAGGGTGAAGAACTGGTTCTGGGCCGCCACCCAGACCACATCGCCGTGCCCCCCGCGATATTCCGTCAGCGGCGTACGGGAAAAGAAAATGAAACTCGACGTGTTGGTATTGAAGTAGGGCAGACCGACCGGTTCGACCTTGGTCCCGTTATACCAAGAGACATTCACGGCCGTCCCGTTGTCTTGCGGCCCCATGGGGGTCGCAGCGCCCACCACATATTCCTGGGGCGGCAGCGTCAGCGCCTGGGTTGAGGTATTGGCCAGCCTTACCGTGGCGACAACCAGATAATTGCTGCTGAATTGGAAATCCTTGACGATACTCAGGCCATTACCGAGCGTCTTCTCCGCCCGCATGCCGTTGGGCACCGGGGTCAATTTGAAGACGCCATCCCCCTGCAAAGATTCCCCGCCCAGGAGCGCGAGCACCGGCGGTGCCACCGGCGTGTTCAGGGGGGCAAATTGATTAGTTTCAACCTGGCGTTGCCGGCGCGAACTCACGGTCTCCGGATACTTAAGCAGTTCCACCCCCTTCAATCCGCCGCCTCGCGAAGTGAAGGTGTAACGCGCGTTCGCGTGGGTCACGACCCGCACTTCTTCCGGCACGTTCGTGCTGGCCACCAACGACGGGATGCTACTCGCTGGGGTCCAATTCGCAACTCCAGCGGCGGGCGCCGCCAGTGCGGTGGGCGCTGGCGTTCCCGCGGCCGGTTTCTGCCCGGCCACGCTGGGGGCGGTCACCGGCGCCGGCGCCTTGGGGATGGGCGGAAAAAAATGATTCAGCACGGGCTGCAAGATCAACAGCACGGCAAAGCATGCGACTAAAAAGAAAATTGATTTTCGATCCATGAACTTATCTCTAGTGAGCAATCCCGCCGCTCCACCGAATTTTTGCCTGCACTTTCGCCGAATCTCCCGTCCCTGTTTCGCCGCTGGCCCGGCGCGGGGGAACCGGGTCGGGACCGCACCCACCCCAGGGATGACAACGCGCAATCCGCCTCAGCGCCAGCCAGCTGCCCCGCGCAGCCCCATGTTCCCGCACCGCTTCCAGCGCGTACTGTGAGCAGGTAGGCTCAAAACGACAATGCCCCGCCGGTCCAAACAATACTGTTTTGGCCGGTGAGAGCACCCAACGGTAAACCCGGACGCCGAAAATCAAACTGTGCTGGGCGGGATTCACACGGCCTTGGTCAGACCAGCCCGGCGTAGGGCGGTCATAAAATCACGTTCCACCGTGGCGAATCCCTTTTCGAGAATTCCCCTTTGCGCCACGAGCACCAAATCCACCGGTTGGTTGAAATCATGCTGATGCCGCCGGAATGCCTCCCGCAGCAAACGCCGAGCCCGTGCCCGCACCACGGCGTTGCCCAATTTCTTGGTGGTGATAATACCCAGCCGCGCCGTCGCCTCCGGCGGCAAAACCCGCCAGTTGGCGATCAGGCAGCCGCAAACCAGCCGCCGCCCCTCCTGACGGGTCCGGGAAAAATCCCGGGCCTGCTTGAGACGTTGCTCACGCCCAAACGTGAACCGCAAAGGCGCGGATTCGGTCATGGCGGCCGATCCCTTTTATACCGGGGTCAGGCGTTTCCGGCCCACCCGCCGGCGGTTGGCCAGGGTGGCCCGGCCGCTCTTGGTGGAGTTGCGATTCAAAAACCCATGCTGCCGCTTGCGGCGAATCTTCGACGGTTGATATTGACGTTTCATAATTCAGTTCGTTTTCTGCGCCCCAATCCACACCAGCGGTACCATGGCTGCAGTTCCGTATTCTCGGAACGCGAGAGGATATCAGCGAAATTCCGAGTGTCAAGCGATGGAACCCCGGATTTTTTCATCCCGGACCGGAAGTTTCACCGCTCAGGCCCTCCCCAACACCACATTTCTTCCCCTCCCCAAGCATGCCCGAACCCCGTGGGCAAAAATAAAGCGGGCGGATCGTTGCCGATCCGCCCGCGATTTGAATTTCCGAAGGCTTTAGGAGCCAGCTCAGTCGAGCTTCATCTCGTCCGCAGCATCGAAGGCGTGTTGCAACGCCACCAGGTCTTCGCCCGGCTTGAGCGAATCGAGGATGGCCTGCTCGGCCTTGAGTTGCTCATTCGAGTAGCTCGCCGCCTTGATCGACAGACCGATCCGGCGATCCGACTTGTCGATCTTGATGACGCGCGCGGTGACTTCCTGGCCCACCTTGAGCACGTTCTTGATCTTTTCCACGCGTTCTTCGCTGACTTGCGAGATGTGGACGAGACCATCGATCTCGTGCCGCAGCCCGATGAACGCGCCGAAGCTCGCGAGCTTCGTGACGGCCCCGGTGACGAGGTCGCCGACTTTGTAATACTGGTCAATCGCGCTCCAGGGATCCACGCCCAACTGCTTGATACCGACGGCGATGCGTTGATTGGCCTTGTCGATTTCGAGCACCACGGCTTCCACTTCGTCGCCCTTCTTGAGCACTTCCGAGGGATGATTGATCTTGCGGGTCCAGGAGATATCCGAGACGTGGATCATACCGTCCAGGCCCTCTTCCAGTTCGATGAAGGCACCGTAGCTGGTGAGGTTGCGGATCTTGCCCTTGACGTGGGTGCCGGTGGGATACTTCTCCATGGCCTTGTCCCACGGATTGGTCTCGAGTTGGCGCACGCCCAGGGAGATTTTCTGCTCGTCGCGGTTGATGCCGAGCACGACCGCTTCCACTTCCTGATCCACCTTGAGGATGTCGGCCGGTTTGGCGATCCGCTTGGTCCAGGACAGTTCGGTGACATGCACCAAACCTTCCACGCCGGGTTCCAGCTCCACAAACGCGCCGTAGGGCACGAGATTGACGACCTTGCCCTTGACCTTCGCACCGATGGGATACTTGGCTTCGATATTGTCCCAGGGATTCGCGAGCTTCTGCTTGAGGCCCAGGCTGACGCGTTCTTTTTCCTTGTTGATGTCGAGGACCACGACGTCGAGGTCCTGGCCCACCTTGAGGATGTCCGAGGGATGGTTCACGCGGCCCCAGCTCATGTCGGTGATGTGGAGCAATCCGTCGATGCCGTTCAGGTCGATGAACGCACCGAAATCGGTGATATTCTTGACCGTGCCCTTGCGGATGTCGCCCGGGGTCATGTCCGCCAGCAGCTTGGCGCGGCGTTCGGTGCGTTCCTGTTCGATCAATTCGCGGCGGGACAGAACGATGTTCTGGCGCTCCTGGTTGATCTTGACGACCTTGAAATCATAGGTGTTGCCGACGTAGCCCGCCAGGTTCTTGCTGGTGGTGACGTCGATCTGGGAGGCAGGCAGAAAGGCTTCCACGCCGATATTGACGAGCAGGCCGCCTTTGACCACGGCTTTGACCTTGCCGGCAATCGTGCCGCCTTCGTTGCAAATGGTAAGGATCTTGTCCCAGTTCTGTTTGAACTCGGCCTTTTCCTTGGACAGGATGACCATGCCATCCTTGTCTTCCAACTTCTCGATCAGGACGTCCACCACGTCGCCGAGCTTGACGGTCTTGATGTCGTCAAATTCATTCGCGGGAACGACGCCTTCGCTCTTGTAACCGATATCGACGAGGACTTCCTTGGGACGGACTTCAATGACCGTGCCTTTGACAATTTCGCCAGCCGCAAAGCGCATTGAGCTTTGCTTCATGGCTTCTTCCATTGTGAGCATAATATTACAGTGACCGACTGAACGGACTAATCAGGGGAGGCTTGGCGGGCGTGATGACGCTACCGAAGTCTCCATTGCCTAACGGACCAGACGTTGCGGGGCAACGGAGGTTGAGGGTTAGGTTACTGGTTAACTTTCATTTCTCAGCCCATTTTTTGAACTTCCGCACAAGCGGCGTTCGGGCAGCCATTAATATAACACCCCAGCCCACCAGC
The DNA here is from genome assembly GCA_903918755.1 of uncultured Pedosphaera sp. Taxonomy (GTDB): domain Bacteria; phylum Verrucomicrobiota; class Verrucomicrobiia; order Limisphaerales; family Pedosphaeraceae; genus CAIXFN01. The sequence continues at coordinate 10,651 of CAIXFN010000073.1, read as the reverse complement.
AGCAAGCGGGATTTGCCAGGAATTTCATCATCGGCCGCGGCCGCTCAGCCTCACTCTCCGCCCGCTGCCACGGAGCCCCGGGCAAACTGCACCTGCCACCGCACCGCCCGGCTCAATGGACTGGTCAGCGTGACCCGCAACCATGAGCCATCCTGCTTGAATTCCGTGGTCACCCCGTCGGCCGGATCGCCCCCGACCACGATTACCTTCGTGGCCTGCCAGGATCGTTCGCCCACCGGCACCACAATCCGCAATTCATAAGGGTCGTTGGCCACTACCTGGCTGGTGGCGCCCAACCGGTCGGCCTCCGCCTCCCACCGTTCGCCCTGCACATCCACCATGCCCTGGGTGACATGCCGCGAAGTGCTCAATAACTGGGGATGGTCGGCCACCGGTTGCACCGCCAGGATCCGGCAGGATCCGCCCGCGGGCAGCGGCAACCGGATTTCGTTTTGAAACGGCGGCAGGAACTTCTTCGCCCAGAAATCGAAGGCCACGTATTGGGTGGCTTTGGGCAAACCGATCCGTTCCACGGGACACGCCACGGTAATAGCTTCCTTGCCCCAATTATAGAGCGCCACAATATCCCGCCGCCGGGTCTCCCGCGTATCCTCCAGGTGCCAGATCCGCGCCGGTTCGGCTTCAAACACATCAACGGGCCGCGCGCTTAGCCCGTGCGGCGGCAGGCAGCGCCGCAGGATGTCCAGACGCTCCGCCGGAAAATCGGGCATCCAGTCGCTATTGTAAAACAAATCCCCCGCGATGGTGGTGAACGACGCGTTCAGCCGGGCTTGCTCCAGGGCCGTGCCCGCCCGCACGGAAACGCAATCCGGATCGTTCCACCATACCCGACCGTTCAGGAACCATAGACGCGACGCATGCGGCGCTCCGATGGCGTCAGAGCCCGTGTCCGGCCCGACCCGCATGGCGTCCAGCAGACCAAAGGATCCCCCGAATGAACGCATGTTCTGCGACACGCAACACCCCAAGAGAAACACCCCGGGACCGGCCGCAGTGCGCACCAGTTTCACGCCATCGCGCAGCGCCTCGATGTTGGTCTTGTCCGGATTGAAAAACTCGGTTTCGCCGATATTGTCCTCGTGGTAGCCGTCATTCACATAAATCTGCCGGGTGGCTGTGCCGGTCCAAAACCCATCCATTTTGAACAACCGATAGCCCCACTCGTGAGCAATGCGCTCGACCACACTCCGGGTGTGCTCCCGGGCTCCCGGCTGGGTCATATCCAGGCAGGTGCCGCCCCAGGCGGTGTCAAACGGACGCCCGTCCGGCCCTTTGGCGAACCATTCCGGATGCTCTTGGAAATGGGGGTCATTCCAGGTTCCCGCGAAGGGCATGAACCAGATGCCCGGCGTCAATCCCAAGCCGGAAATCATCTTCGCAGTTGCCTCCATTCCTTCCGGATAAGGCCCCTTCGCCGCGTGGGTGGTGAAGTTCTTCTTGGGTCCGTTAGTGGCGATGCCCGCCTGCCAGCCGTCATCGATCTGGATGAAATCAAACCCAAACTGTTGCAAATTTTGCGCTGCGTACGCCGATAGCTCCGCCAGATGCGCCGCATCGGAAGCCCCGCCATGCTTTTCCATGTACCAAGTGCAATAGCCGGGATGCTGCGGTGGCAGTTGGATGGAATAAATCCGCGCGATGGCTTCCGCATAAGCCTCCAAACCGAACCGGGCGTCCGCAAAATACCCCAGCCCGAACAGCTCCCCTTCCGCCTCCCGACCCGGCAGAATACGGAGCCGGCCATAATCCATCTGGGCCCGCACCCGCACTTCCCCGTCCGTTACCGGCGAGAAGACCAACCCGCTGCCCCGGTCATGGGACAACCATCCCGCCACCACCCCGCTGCGCGACTTGGGATCCGCCACGGCTAGAAAGGCATAGCTCCCCGGATTCTTCCCGGGCGCCAGCAATCCGCCGGTCCCCAAAGTCAGCAGTTCCTCGCGGGGCGTTCCCAACTCCACGGCCGCCGATACCCCGGCAACATGATTCAAAATGACAGGCGCGGTACCGCCATTGTGGAAGGTGGAACGGAAAGTGACCAACGGGAGTCGCGCATAAAGACCCAGCATTTCCCGATTCCCATCCGGATAGGTGATCTCCACTCCCCGTCCCGCCCCGAGTTGTTTGTCCGTGAGCGCCACCGACCGCGCCACCCCATTGGTGCCGCTCAATCTCCCCCCCGCCAGAATCACCCGCCCGCCGGCTTTTTCCGTCACCTTGAAGGCCCCCTCGCGGGCCGCGATTTCCACCTGATATCGCTCGTCGGTCAGTGTCTCCGCCGCCCGGACCGGACCGCGTTGCCCGGCGATGACCATCAGGGTGACCACAAAACCAAAAAGTCGATTTTTCATGATTTTTCTACTACTGCGGTTCGGTGCTGGCTTTGACGCCCCTTTCCATGCCCCAATTCAGGCGCGTTGACAATCATCTCCCACAGCTTAAGCTCCCCTTATGCCGCGACGCGATCTCATCTCATTCGCTATTTTTCTAATTTTAACTTTGAACCTGGCCATACCCTGCTTCGCGGTCGAGGAACCCCAACTCGATCTCTTTGCTCCCCCGGCCGCACTCAGCCTTACCAATGTCACCACCACCGACGCCACCGTCGCGGCGTCGGTGACCAACGGACGCTCCATCTTGCACGTCACGACCGGCCATAAATCCCAATGGCCGGGCATCACCCTCGCCGCGCCCAACGGGCACTGGGATCTCTCCCCCTATCGCGAAGTCAGCGTGGCAGTTCGCAATGTGGCGTCCAACGCCGTCACCGTTTACTGCCGCGTGGATAACCCGGGTGCGGACGGCAAGGACCACTGCGTCACCGGCAACCTCAAACTCGGGCCCGGTCAATCCGGCATCCTGCACGTGGAAATGCTGCGGCTGGCCGATGATAAAATGGGGGGCCAACTTTTCGGCCTGCGCGGCTATCCCGTCACCCGCGGAGGCCCGGGCACCGTGGACCCGGCCAACATCACCCAACTGTTGTTCTTCGTCAGCCAACCCCAGGAAAACCATGGCTTCGAAATAAGCGAACCCCGGGCCGGCGGCACCGATACCCCGCCCACCGCCTGGAATTCGGATGCCACCCCTTTCTTCCCATTCGTTGATACCTTTGGTCAATACCGCCACAAGGATTGGCCAGGCAAGACGACTTCCCTCGCGGATCTGACCACCAAACGCACCGCCGAAATGGCCGACCTTGTTGCCCATCCGGCGCCGCCGGATTGGGATGCCTACGGCGGTTCCGGCCATGGCCCGCAATTGTCCGCCACCGGTTTCTTCCGGACAGAGAAAGTGCGGGGCAAATGGTGGCTGGTGGATCCGGACGGGCGCCTCTTCTTCTCCCATGGCATCGATTGTGTCGGCTACGGGGAAAAAACCCCGATCACCGGACGCACGACCTGGTTTCAAAATTTCCCTGGTCGGCAGCCCGAATTCACCCGTTTCCTCAGCCAGGGCCACGCCCTCATGGGCCATTACGCCGGCCAATCGCCGGAGTGCTTTTCCTTTGGCGATGCCAACCTGTTCCGCAAGTACGGGCCGGAGTGGCCGACCATCGCCAGCCAACTCGCCCCGCAACGCTTGCGCAGTTGGGGAATGAACACCATCGGCAACTGGTCGGATCGCCGCATCACGGCACTCCACCAAACCCCTTACACCGACACCCTCGGTTCGGGCGACGCCCGCATGATCGCCGGCAGTCAGGGCTATTGGGGCAAGTTTCCGGATGTTTTCGATCCTTCCTTTGCTCGTGGGTTGCAACACTCCATGAGTTATGCCGCCGGAAGATCTGCCGGCGACCCCTGGTGCATCGGCTACTTTAGCGATAATGAGATGTCCTGGGGAGAAGACACTTCCATCGCCCTGGGCGCATTGAAATCCGGCTCCAATCAACCTGCCAAGCAGGTGTTCATCGCTGATTTGCGGGCTAAATATGGGGACATTGCCCGGCTCAACGCCGCTTGGGGAACCAATTTCACTTCCTGGGAATCCCTGCTGCAAACCCCCGTAACACCCGACGCGCAGAAAGCCCGCATGGATCTGACGGCTTTTTACACCAAAGCCGCCGAGGGATATTTTCGCACGGTGCGCGCCACCGTCCGCACCGCCGCGCCCCATCAGCTCTATCTGGGCTGTCGCTTTGCCTGGGTGAACGCACTGGCCGCCGCCGCCGCCGCGAAGTATTGCGACGTCGTCAGCTACAATATTTACCAGCGGGATGTGGTTAACTTCCAGTTCAACGGCGGCGCGGATGTCCCGTTGTTGATCGGCGAATTTCATTTCGGCGCCCGGGATCGCGGTCTGTTCCACCCGGGGTTGGTGAAACTGCCCAACCAGGCCGCCCGGGCCCAGGCTTACCGGGACTATGTCACCAGCGTTTTGCGCCACCCGCAATTCGTTGGCTGCCATTGGTTCCAGTACCGCGACGAGCCGATCCTCGGCCGGGTTTACGACGAGGAGAACTACCAGATCGGTTTCGTGGACGTGGCCGACACTCCGTACGTTGAAACCATCGCGGCTGCCCGGGCCATCGGCTACCACCTGTACGATTAGTTTCCAACCACCAGCACAACCGCGATTCTACTTGTCACGCTTGCGGGCTTGGGAGAAGCTGACCGGGAATTCACCCGTCGTTTGGACCCGAATCCATGCCCGCCACAGCCCATGGCCTGCCCCTCGAAGCCGGTGCAAACCGGCGCGGTTTCACGTTGATTGAGCTCCTGGTAGTCATTGCCATTATTGCCATTTTGGCGGGCATGCTGCTCCCCGCCCTGGCCAGCGCCCGCGCCAAGGCCAACGGCATCAAATGCAAAAGCAACCTGCGGCAATTGGGACTCGCGCTCGGGATGTACGTGCAGGATTTTCGCAAATACCCCTACTACCTTTACCCCTCCGCCACTCCCGGCCAGCAATACCATTACTACACCTGGGAGGAAGCCCTCCAGCCGTACTCTAAACTGGCCTGGACCAACACCAGTTCCCATTGCCCCGGCTACAAGGGGGCCGTCACCTATAGCGGCATGGGTTTTCTGGGCAGTTATTCGTACAACGCCATGGGCACCACCCCCAACCCGTATGGCGAATCCGGCGGGTCCCCCTCCTTGCGCGGTCTCGGCAGTGCCGCGGTCTCCGCGCCCAATGCCCCGCCCGCCCCCGCCATCCGGGACAGTCAAGTGCTCGTGCCGAGTGAAATGTTCGCCATCACCGATTCCCCGCATGGCGATTTCCAGAAATTCGGCGCCACCGGTTGGGCCGGGTACGATTGGTTGTATTACGCGGCCGACGACACCCTCCCGCAATTCGCCTACCTCCACGGCAAACCATACAACATTGTCTTCTGCGATGGCCACGCCGCCGGCCTCGACCGGCAGGAATTCTACCAACCGAGCACCAAATATCTCCGCGATTGGAACAATGACCACGAGCCCCATCCCGAAACCTGGCCCTAAAACCCGGGCGAAAACGGTCGTTTTGACCCCGCGGATTAAGCCTCAATGTTTTTCCCTTTCCGGGCTTGCAACCCCTCCACCGGCTATGGCACAGTTTCAAAGTCCGTCCCCGAAACCCGGTGATGGGCGTGATGGCTGGATAGCTCAGTCGGTAGAGCAGAGGACTGAAAATCCTTGTGTCGCCGGTTCAATTCCGGCTCCAGCCACCACTTCTTCTAAGATCCACAGTATCAAGGGTTTAAGCCACTTCCAAAGAGCACAAATTCGGGCTCAATTTTTCTTCAAAAAAACTTCACTGTCCGGTTTCTGTCCGTCTTTTTAGGTTCTGGAACTGTCCGGCGGTGCTCGGGGGGTGGTTTGGACTGGCGGGGCGTGATCGGACAACGGAGCGCGAAAAATCTTTTGCGGGCAGGACGGAGCCGAAAATATTTTTCAAATAGTGCTTGCTATACCCAAGCAGCTTGGCTATATTGGCAGCGCAATGTATCAATCCTTCTCCAAAAAAACAAATGGCCGTGCCAAGCCTTTGGAGAGGGTAACTATCCACAGGCAATCTGCTAGAACAGACGGCACGGCCAAAATGAGGGTAACATATGAAGGTCCGTTCCTTAAAGATCGAAATGACCGGAGACTTTTTCCGGCGCAAAACTTGTCCCAAAATCCGCCTGCAAGGGCAATGGCTGGCGAAACTCGGATTCCCCGCCGGCGGTCGGGTGGTGGTGGTTCCGGGTCCGTCGGGGGAAATCACCTTGCGGGCGGAAGGGGGTGCCTCTTGAATTCCCGGCGGCGGTTTGCCGGGCAGGCGGATTTCCCGGTGTTGGGTTTGGGTGGCAATCGGGAATCGGAATCAGGCATGACGGGCAACGGGTTGGCCGGCGAGCCCGGGCAGGCCGCCACGGAGCGCAGCACGGCGGAAGGGCAAATGCTCCCGCCGGATTTCTTTGGCGCTCCTATCGCGGTTTATACGCGAAAGCAAGCCATCGCGGACGGGGTTCTGGTGGACTTGATGCAGGCGGAAACGGTCCGGGCGGTGCGGGAGGCCGGGTTCAAATATCCGGTGGCCATGACGGTGGGCGCATTCGCGGCGACGGTTTGCGGCATCGGGCAGGAATTGCCGGAAGGGCAGGACATTGACGGGCGGCTGTGGGATGTCCTTTGGGTGCTCGCGCAGGCGGTGACCAGCCGGCGCACAAGTTCCGACCGGGTGTCCTTCAAGGTCCGGGTCTGGGATGGCAACCGGCACAATGACATTGCGCTTTGGTCCTTGTGCGGTCCGGGGGATAACGGGGAGCCGGTCATTACCATCCTCCTGCAAGGCGAGGATTAGACGGAAGGCGGGCGGGGGGCTCGCGCCATCCTCGGGGGTGGTGCGGGTGCTCCCGCCAATGGAATCAGACAACACGAAACGACAATGAGCACGGAGAGCGACACGCCGGCAGCGGTCCGGGATTACCTGGCGAAACTGGGGCGGAAGGGCGGGCAATCCACCAGCGCGGCAAAGGTGGCAGCGAGCAAAGCGAATGCGAAAAAAGGCGGATGGCCAAAGGGCAAGCCGCGCAAGAAAGCCGCGCCGCCACCGTGATGCCGGCCGGCGACCGGTGGCAGGCGGGGGGGCCGGGTGGGGGGTGACTTTTTTTCGGGGGACCGTCCCCACCCTACCGGCACCCGGGGGGCGAATCGGCGACGGGTTGCGCGTAAAACCCCTCTTGCACCAAAGGCAATTTTGCCAAAGTTTTGGCCAGCAAATGAGGACTCTCTTTTTTTGGGGTGACGGCGCAGAATCGAAGGGCAGGCACCCTTTTTGGGGGTGGGTTGCAATTGGCGTGAACCCTCACGAAACTTCTATGTTTTGAGGATCTGGAATTGCCACCACCAGCATGGCGAATCAGCACGAGGTTGAAATCTGCATGATTGCAGAACTCTTTTCCATTTGCCAGAAAACTGAAAAATGGCTTACCTTACATCGGATTCAAAACGAAAATCATGGCGAGCTTACTTGATATTGGAATTTACACGATTTCTGAAGCCGCGCTTTTGACTGGGGTATCCCAATGGCGAATTCGACGGTGGTTGCGAGGATACGAATTCAAGACCAAGCACGGACGACACCGGTCACCACCAATTTGGCAAGGCCAGATTGATCCGCTTGGACGCAGCGTGGTTCTTGGCTTTCTCGATCTGATCGAAGTTCGATTCGTCAACGCCTTTCTTGAAGCCGGTGTCTCTTGGAACACTTTGAGGCAGGCTCACTCAAAGGCGCAAGAAATTCTCAACCAGAAGCGCCCTTTCTGCACAAATCGCTTTGGAACCGATGGCCGGGCGATTTTTCTCCAAGCACGGGAACTGACTGCCGAAGGCGGCATTTACGATGTCGCAAACTTCCAGCGAGTCTTTGATGAAATCACACTTCCGTTCTTAAAAAACCTAGAATTCGCAAGCGGGGAAGTAGCAGAAAGATGGTGGCCCATGGGGAAAGAGCATGCTGTGGCTATTGATCCCCGGAGAAATTTCGGCCAACCAACCATCTTCGACGTTGGGGTCCCGACCCGCGTCCTTGCCAGAAGCGTCCAAGCCAACGGGTCAGTTGCGGATGTTGCCCAATGGTTTGCGATCAGCGTTCATTCGGTTGAGGAGGCCGTGGCGTACGAACGGCAGCTTGCTGCGTGAAGTTTTTCTTTGATAACAATCTCTCGCCGAAATTGGCCGAAGGTCTGAACATATTTGCTAATCCGGACCATCAGGTCGTGCATCTCAAGCAAAAATTTCCAGCGAATGTAGCGGATGAAATCTGGATGAGGGCGCTGGCGCAAGACGATTGCTGGGTCATTATTACGGCCGACGTGCGTATCAGCCGCAACCCGCATGAAGTAAAGGCTTGGAAGGAGGCAGGGCACACCATCTTCTTTTTGAAACCTGGCTGGACGGATTGCGCATTTTGGGTGCAACTTACCAAATTCACAAAGTGCTTCCCCGACATTATCAAGATTGCAAAACATGCAAGGCGCGGCGATTCGTTTACAGTATCTGTGAGTGGAAAAATAGAGTCTTAAGGACCCAATAATAATCAAAGGGAATTCCTTTAAGTTTGCAAAACGGGTTTTCCAAGGGAAATCCATGGCTGTTTCTATAGCACCAATACAATAGCCAAGCCTCAAAGTGTTAAAGAAAACGCGTCATTCATATGACTTCGAAACGAGGCGCACTCCGACCGTCAAAAACTCTATGAACTGATTTAATCCCTGGGCCTCCCTTGAAGCGATGTCCTCTGGATCAAGTGCCCGTGTTTACATCTATACTTGGGAACCGGATCATTTTCGACTAGAGTCGCCTGGGTGATGTCTTGGTCTCCGAAGTAGTTTGGCGGTATAGGATATGTTGCGTGTGGATTGTGGAATAGGTACAAACCATCGAGCAGACTCTCATGGTAATTAGACTTCGTCGCATTTTGAAGGAAAGCTTCTTTTCCATAATGATTAAACCGAAGGGCAGAGAACCACATCATCTCGCCGTAATCATTCGTATTCAGGGCGTGGACTTTGCTCATTGTGGCTGTATTGCTATATAAAATTGCACTAATCTCAGGCATTCTAGCAGAGGCAAATAAGCCCAACTCAATACCGGCACCAGTAGGTTTACATATGCTTTTCCTGAAGTTATAGCCACCGTTGGGGCTTACACGGTCATAGCCATATAAAACTTGCCTGATGGCATGGTCGTTGGTTATCCAAAAATACGGCTGCTCAAACGGTGCAACCGCCAATACAAACGGGCGGCTTCGCACATGTCGCATAATTTGATAATGATCCAAATACTTACGGTACTTGCTGCTAATGGCGTTAGATAGTCGAATTACCGCAGTGTCGAGCACAGCTTCAACGTCCGGCAGCCGCTTACTCAAATCACGCTCCCATTCCGGTTCCTCCCCCCTGGCATTGCTGGCGGTGACAGCTTCGATGCAAAATTCTTGATGAAAATTCTCGATGACAAAGTCCGGAGAAGGAAAACCGAAATTCACGCTGAATTGCAATTGTTTGCAACAGGCAAAAAGGTAAAGCTCCCAAAAGCCGGAATTAAACGTCGTTTGAAATTCGCGAACGAATTTCCCATCCCTATCAACAAAGCCTTCGGCCCATTGCGCAATTACTTGGCGGTCGGCTTCAGAATGCCTGTCGATCAGACGCCGGAAATTGGGGTGCAAGTCCGACTCGGCAACCGTTAAGGCGAAAAGGTCCATTCTTTGCAAATTTGGGCTTGATGACTGCTTGCGGCAATTATGTTTGGCTGTCATCCCGGGATAAGAGCCAGGGCAAGGTTTGGCGGACGGTGTTGGTGACCACGGGTGCGATCAATTCCATTCTTTCTTGCATGGCGTCGTGCATTTCGGGGGTGGGCTCCGGACCAATCCGGGCGACGAATCCGAAGCGACCAAAGGGGTCGAACCGGGCGATGCCGATGCTGATTCCCGTAAAGTTGTTCCGGACGAACTTGCTGATTTGCGCGACCGCTGCCGAGTCGGTCTGACCGCCAGCCAGTCGGCGGACTTCCCGCTCTTGATCCACCATGATGAAGACGACAAGCCGGCAAACATCCGCCGGGGTGAGGCTGAGAAAGGATTCGTAATACTCGGGGCCGACGTTCTGAAAGTTGCCACTGGCAGCCGCCAATTCTTCGACCGCGTCAATGATGTCTTTGGGGCGTTCCGGCGCATCCATATTGATCGTTCAGGGTTTTCGATGGGCGGATTGTTTGCCGAGCTGTGCGGCCCACTTGGTGGCGGCGCGGACGTTTGGGAGTTCGGTGGCGAGGTCGGCGAGGATGCGGGCGCGGATTTCCAAACTCTCGTGGAGGACCCAGATGGCGTCCTCACCCATTTCCTGGCCGGCGAAGAGTTCCGGGATGGAATCCCCAAAATTCAAACCAGACTGGACACTGCTGCCCCCGAGGGGCTCACCAAGATCGTAGTTCGTGAGCAGCAGGCGGCGTTCGGGATGGACCGTTGCCGCACAGTCATCCAAAAACCATGTGGGGGAACCAAGGGAATCGGCCGCGCAAGTTTTTTTCTGTAAAATGTTTTAGCATTTTGAACTGAGAGCTGGGTATTGGTTATCCATGTTGAGGTAAATTTTCTCGCTGAGCCATTCGTCGCTGATTTCGGCGAGGAGGGCGCTAATCAAACGGAG
>CAIXFN010000072.1 GCA_903918755.1 uncultured Pedosphaera sp. | reverse complement strand
GATACGCGCCATATTCACTGGAACAATGACAAGTCTATCGACAAGACCGGACACATTGCGTGAGAATTTATGGGTCCAGTTAGCACCAGCGGAGGATTCTGGGACAACGGCAGCTTTTTGGAATGAGGGGCGCTTTTTTTCAAAACTTTATTAATTCAACAGGCTGATAGGGTTCAGCAGCGTTTCTGGAATTGCCTTTGCCGCACCTTCGGCGGCGGCCCAATTGACCATTAGCAAGGAGGCCGGGAATTTGGTGCTTTATTGGTCGGGAGCCAATTTTATGCTTCAATCTTCCACCAATGTGATGGGACCTTATGTCCCCGCCAGCGCTCAAGCCAATCCTTCCAGAATATATCCGACCAATGCGCAAATGTATTTTCGCTTGAAACAATAAGTGGCATCCTCAGATTACTGTGGTTATGTGAGTTTGTAAACCCCGCCTGGTCAGCCCCAAACGCTGTCCAGGCCGATTTGTCATTCAGGGGACACGCGTTGAGATTTCTCCATCGCCGAAGAACTGCAACCGGCGCCGACGAAGCGATTGGTTAACCGAGCCCATGGTTCTCCTGCGAGAATGCCCCGCGCGGCAGTCCACCGGTACCGTGGTACCGGCGTGCAGTCGCCGGGTGGCCGGCTCGCGACTTCCCCAGCGAACACGGGAACTCCGGAGTTGAGACAGGATTCACCGGATTTGACATGATGCAGCCGAGCCATGATCTTGCGGCTCCGCCGACCACTACCCCACATCCTCCCTGCCCTGCATCCTGTCCGGCGTAGCTGCCAGCGAAGACGGAAGCCCCTTGGGCGACCCAGGGATAATCCTCTTCATCCTGCCCGGCCCCGCATCGCTGCCAGCGACGCACGGGCCAGCCCTGCATCTTGTCCGGCGAAGCTGCCAGCGAAGACGGAAGCTGCCGGCGACGCACGGGCCTGCCCTGCGTAACTTCCGAGAACTCGCCGATGAACTGCTGCGCACGGCCGCTTTCAGCGCCAAGACTGAACCAGCCATGAGGATCGAGCTGTGCCAACTCCAGGGGGAATCGTTCACCGTGGAGGTGGATAGTACCGGGGCGGTCATTCCAAACGGTTGAGCGGATGGGATTTTCTCTCCATTTTGTAAAATCATCGTCATTGCGGTGGGGTTGCCTTGCCGCTGGGGCAGCGCCTGAGGTTCCCTATGCCCGACTGGACACTCGACTCCCAGTTTACGTGTAGCAAGCTGGGTTATTCGGAGGATATCCGTCATTTGGACCCGTGCTTCGCTGGCAGTTACCGGGGAATTCCTCGCCCACGCTCGTGCCGCCGATCTGACGGACGAACCTGACGCGGTCCGGGCCGATTTTGGTCAACTCCAGCTGGAAGGAGAGTCCCCAAAGTTTCGTCCGGGGATCGGATTTCAAAACTTTGATCGGGGTGCCGGCCCGGGAAAACTGCGCCAAACCGGGCCGGGACGCGAGCAGTTCCCAGGTCAGCGTCATGCTGGTGGATTCGTTGTGCTGGCTGGAGCCGGAGACCTGGACCCAGCGCGGATTGTTCGACGCAAGCACCGGGCCGCCTTGCAGCGTGGCGACGAATTCCTGCCCGTTTATTTGGCTCACTCGAAAGAGCGTCCCGCCGAAGGTATGGCCCGGTCCGGCGGGCACTTTTCCAATGAGCCGGAAGTGAGTAAAGGCCTCCTGCGCCGTCGCCACATCCGGCAGCACGAATCCCACCCGCCACGTTAGACGACCAGGTGGAAGGATCCGCCAGGAGTGATTGCCCGGGTACGGCGTCGGCTTGATGAAGGTGCCGTTGAATGGAGGAACAAATGTGTCAGCCACGGCTGCTTCCGTGGTGGCGGGCAGGCGCGCCCCTTGCAGGAAGATTCGCAATTCAGCGCTGCCGCGCCCGACTTCGGTGGTCACCTCTGCGATCAGGACGTTGTTGCTCACCCCCACGGGCTGGACGTCCATTCCGGTAGGGCCGGCGGGAGATGGGATTTGGGTGCCGAATTTGAGGTACAGGAACCCCATTAACAGCGCCGCCCCAACTATCAGCGGGACAAAGGCCGGCGCAAGGTTGGGCACGAATAACTGGATTGGAGTGCCAAATTTATCGACGGGACTCGACGCCGGCACCCGCCCCGTGGCGGCCAAAATGGCTTCCCGAATCGCTGTCTGCCATTCAGCGATTCGTGCTTTGAACAACGAAGGTGACAGGAGGACTTGCTGGCGCTGTCCACCTTCCTCATAAATCACGCTGATAAAGTGGATGCCCGCCAGGTGCACTGTGCGCGGATACTGGCCAATTCCCAGATCGCGGATGGCGGCCAGCGGGATGATCGTATGACGGCCGGCGCGCGCGTGGGTCAACTGGCGATCGTCGAGAGTGATTTGCCCGTTGCTGTTTCGGAAGTGAAAGAGCTGGCCGGCCAAGGTGGCCAACCTCGCCGGCGTGGTAATAGTGCCGCTGCCGGTTTTCAAGATGCGTGGTGCCGCGCTGGCAGATTCCGCCGGGGCGGGTGGAAGGTCGCCGGTTGGATTGGCCACGATAGTCTCGACCATCGTCTTGACGTCGCTGACTTGCTGAAAGCGGAGTTCGGGCTTTCTTTCCAGCGCGCGGAGGACCACGGCGTCGAGGCGCACATCCACCGGCACCTTCTGCGAAGGTACCGTGATCAGTTTGCCGGGAAGCTCGCCGGTGAGCATTTGGTAAAAGACCACCCCCAGCGCGTAGATATCCGCCCGATGGTCCACCTCGCCCGGGTTTTCCCGCTGCTCGGGCGCCATGTATTGCGGGGTGCCCATCACCTTACCGGCTTCAGTGGGCACGGGGGTTGCCCCGGCACCACCGGTCGCCACGGTTTCGGCGTCAGGGGAGCCGGGGGATTCGGTTCCCCGGACAATTTTGGCGAGTCCAAAGTCGGCCACCTTCACGCGGCCTTGCCGGTCCAGCAGGATGTTCTCCGGTTTGATATCCCGATGGACGATCCCGTGGTCATGGGAATATTGCAAGGCATCACAAATCTGCGGCACAATGGCCAACGCCTCGCGGGCAGACAAACGCCCGGCATCCAGCAATTGGCGCAGGTTCACGCCATCCACGAATTCCATGAGGAAGTAAAAAAGCCGGTCCGCCTGGCCAAACTCGTAGAGGGTAACAATGCCGGGATGGTTCAGCCGCGCCAACGCCTTGGCTTCGCGCGTGAAGCGATCCGCGAAGGCCGCCTCCTGGCCAATGCCCGGAGGCAGAACCTTGAGGGCCACAACTCGCTCCAACGCCTTCTGCCTCGCCAGATAGACCGCCCCCATTCCACCTTGGCCAAGGAAGCCCAGGATATCGAGTTGCGGGAACAGGCGGGCCACCTCGTCCGGGGTGGGAGCTTCAAATCGGGTCCGTCCTCCCGCGGGCTGGCTGTCCGGGCACAGGTCGAAGCCGGTGTCCGCGCCGGCCTGCAGCAGGCACGCCGGGCATAATCCATCGGGCGCGTTCGGCGCGAGGGGCTGGCGGCAACTGGGGCAAAGTTTCATCGGGTCCATAAGGAGTCTTTCCATCCCTTACACTACGGATTGGGCGGGAAAGGTAACCAAGAGGGACAAAATAGTTTCAGCCCCGGCTCAGCACCCGGAAAAGATGCCGCAATTCCTCATCCACTTCCGCCACGGAGGCCACGGTCTGACGGATCTCCTCCTTCAGGAACGACCGATAACGCTCCCGCAGCCGGGAAACCGCCATTTTAACCGCGCCTTCGGTCATCCTCAGTCTGGCCCCCAGTTCGACATAAGGTTGCGTTTCATGAGGGCCGATCAAACAGGGCTCCAACGCTTGGAATAGTAGTCCCTTGCCCTCCCGCACATAGTCCTGGCGCAAGCGACCAAGCACCGCCCCCAGCAGCGTCAGCGCCCACTGTTTTTCGAACACTTGCTCGGGCGTGCAGGTGTCGGCGGGCTCCCGGGCGTAACGGGTTTCGGAATCGTCCAACCGGAGCGGAACCAACCGCACCTGCCCGCCCCGCTTGATGGTCTTGGACTTGTCCCACTCCTTGGCCAGGAACCGCTTCAGGGCCATCAGTAGAAAAGAGCGAAACCGGCCACGCTCGCGATCAGCCTGGGCAACCCAGTTGTGCTGCAGCAGCAGCGCAAAGAATTCCTGGGTCAAATCCTGGGCATCCGGCGGCGAGTGCCCGCAGCGCCGCACGAACACGTAGAGCGGATACCAATACGCGTGGCAAAGATGCTCCAGCGCCGCCGCTGATTCTGGTGAAGGCGTCGCGCCGGCTGCCAGGATGACGGTCCATTGCGTCGCCGGGAAGAGCCCGGGGCGTTCTGGTGATGTCGCGCTGTGAGCCATTCCCATTACTTACGGGAAATTGGCGCAAAGTCACAGCGATTTGCGATGAATTCCCGCCATGGGGGAAACATCCCATAGCCGAACGCAGGTCAAAACACTAGCCTAAGTCTGCCGAGTCCCTAAACAATTCCGAAGAGCGGCACAATGATGATAAATGCCGCGACCCGACCGCCAACGCCCGGAGAAATGCGCCTGACCTGCTGTCGCAAGCTGCGGCCAGGGACGGTAATTTACCCGCCGGCCCGGTCTCCGTCAGGTGAATCATGAAACAGACAGCCATGCCGAAACTCGGGCAGAAAAAACCGGCCCCTGCAGCCCTCGCCCGCAAGGCCACGCCCACCCGGATTTTGAAAGCCACCTTCCCCGTCATCGCCATGGCGACCTCGGTCGGCGGCTTGAAGGCTTTGTCCGTCATTCTGGCGGCCTTGCCGGCGGATTTTCCGGCCGCCATCGCGATTGTGATGCACCTTTCACCCGATCACAAAAGTATCCTGGCCGAGCTGCTCAACCGCCGCACACCACTGGTCGTCAAACAGGCGCATTCCGGCGACATCCTTTGCCCGGGGGGCGTTTTCGTCGCCCCGCCCAACCATCACCTCTCGGTGACCCGCGGCGGGCGCCTCGAACTTTCGTCCGCCACCGCGGAAAAAGTTCATTACTCCCGTCCCTCGGCCGAGCCCCTCTTCGCCTCGGTGGCGGCCACTTATAAAAAAGCCGCCATTGCCGTGGTGCTCACGGGAGGCGACGGCGATGGCTCCTTCGGTGTCCAGATCATCAAGGACAAAGGCGGCACCGTCATCGCTCAGGATCGGCCCACCTCGGAAAATTTCAGCATGCCGGAAACTTCGATCCAAACCGGCGATGTCGATTTCGTCCTGCCTCTGGACAAAATCGCCGCCAAGTTGCGGGAGCTGGTAGGCGGCGGTAAAGCACGTGGCTCTCCCAGCCCGCGGGCCGCGACCGCCACGACGCTCCAATCAAATTAACCGGCGCGGTGGCTTTCGGGCGCGACTACCGGGGGTTTAGCCATAACGGTCGCCCCCCGGGGAGCAGGTCCGCATATTTCACATCCCTGCCCGGCCCGCTTTTGCGGTGCCCCAGGTAGCGCCCACGCGGATCGAAGCGGATAAAAAAGAACCCTCTGAATCGGTTTAAAAAGCGAGCACAACTGCCCCGTCAGTTGCCCCGGCTTAAACCGCGGTTTCCATCATCCCGGCAGAATTCCCGCGCGGAGGATTTTCGATGGTGGAAACCATCAGGTGATCATCCCCGAACCCGTCCAGTTTTGCGGCTTTCCCAATCGCGGCGAGAGCCGCGTCCAGCTGGTTTTCAGGCACCAGCATTTCCATTTTGATTTCCGGGAGATAATCTACCGAGTATTCGCTTCCCCGAAAAATCTCCCAGTGCGCCTTTTGCCGCCCAAAGGCCTTGACCTCACTCACCGTCATCCGCGCGATGCCAACTTCTTCCAGGGCGGATTTTACCCCTTCAAATTCTACTGGTTTCACGATTACTTCAATTTTTTTCATAGGTGTTTCTTTTGTTAATTTCGTTTGGCGAGCCCATCAGCGGGCGGTCAGGACTGGGCGTCCGGAAATGTTATTCCGCGAGTTTCATGAAGCAGGTTTACAAGGAAAACTGCTTTGCCTTTTCCTTCAGGCTGCAGCGCCGATGCGGTTTGCATAGGGGAAAGATGACTCGACTTGCCGCCGTCGGCGAATTAAATGCCGGGCCAATCCCGTCAAAACATTATTAAAAAAAAGACTGAGACGACGGATTTGCGATTCATTTTTCCGGCCGGATGCGAGTGCGGCCAGGACCCTTAATTCGTTGATTTCAGGAGAGTTGTGCCGCGATCGTCGATCCTGCTAAAACGGCTGCCGCAAACGAGGCGTGCGAGCAAAGTGAACCATGCTGTGGTGCCCCCTTCCCTAAAGCGTCAGGACCTCCGAATTGAAGTCGATCAAATGCCAGATTTTCCAATCCCGGCGTGCCAACCCGGCAGGAAGTGGATCAAATCAAGTTTGCCACGATCGGACGAAATAAAAGATTGTGATGGCAATCGGAAAAATTCCAAAGATAGCGCCCAGCTGAATTCCGCGGCGCAACACCGCCTCACCGGGACGCCGCGGATTGAAATAGACCACAACGCTTGTCCCAATCAGATACCTGGCATCCGCCCGGTCAGCCCAACCGCCAAAGCAGTAGGTGCTGCACCGGTAAGCGCGACCGTCCACATGGTACAGATATTCGTGAGCGAATTCCTTGTACATAACCGGGACTCCCCCACTCTTCCCGGAGGATCCGCCCACCCCGGAGATGACAAATGAATCATTCCGGGAATCAACAATCTCCCCTTGCGTTTTGGCCCACCGGTAGCTCGCCAATCCAAGCCGAATGAGCTCCCTTTCAAGGTAGAGAAGCCATGCGCCGAAAGCGAATAAAGCAATAGGAATGATCATGCGGCAATGCGGCAAAAGTAGTCCACGAACACATAATTGTCATTTAACACATCGTGCCCAATCAGCGTAAACGTCAACCATCCTTCCGTCCTCGCGCTCCACCATTCACAACCAACCGCGCCAAAAGTTTCAACTTTCACCGCAGCCGTTCACGGAGATGTCACTTCACCGCCGGTTGGGAAGTTTGCGGGCCTCCAGGTGGCTGTAGCGGATCACCGTCTCATTGCTGCCGTTATAACCGCCGAATCCCAACAGGACTTCGTCCGTGGGGGCGGTGCGGCTGCCCGGCAATTGCGCGCCCTTGAGCGTGACCTCACCGTTCACGGTGGCGTTGAGTTGGTTGTTATCCAAATGCACCAGAAACGAATTGGTGCCGCCGCCGGCGCCATTGATCGACGCCCGCGCCACGATAGGCTTGCCGGACCAACCGCGCGAAAACGTCGCACTGCTGCGCCCGCGCGGACCCGCCAAAAAGCGAATCCCATACCACAGGGAAGACTCCGCCGCGGGATGGCCGAGCACCAGGCCCGCCTGGTATTCCTTGGTCGAGGTTTTCACGATTTCGAAGGTGCCGCGCACCTCGCAATTGACGCCCTGCCGGACCCGACAATACAGCGAGTGGCCACCCGGGCCGGAATGCACTTCCAGGGTGCCATCGGGCAGCCGCTTCCAGTTTCCCAATAAGGTCTGCCAACCGGACATTTGGTCGTCCGTGGGCATCAGATCCACCCATTCGCCTGCCTCCAAGCGCTGTTCCCGATCCAGGGTAAACACCCGGTCGCGAATGAATTCCTGGGTCCTTTGGTCATTACTGCCGGTTTTCGCGAGCTCACGATACAATTCCAAGGACTTGGCGGTCTCGCCCGCGACACGCCGTCCCTCGGCGACCTCGATGGCTTTCCGCTGCGGCCCGGTGCGCGCCGCAATTTCCGTGGGCACCAGCGAAGCGTCGTGCAGCCAATTGCTGCCGTGCGACAACTGCCAATTGGCCGCTTCCAACTGTTTCCGCGCAACATCATATTTACCCGCGTAGTAGGCCACCCGCAGGTAACCATCCCGCCAGCCATCATGCGAGCCCGGCGCCGCGGGTTCCGCCAGGTAACCTTCGTACATCCGCTGCATGTGCGGCCAGATTTCCGGTCGATCATAAAGATGCTGGCTGGCGGTGAGCACCGAAGCCTGCCGGGCATCCTGCTCGATATCGGCAACCGCTCCAAAGAATTCCCGCGGCACCAGGGTATCGAACCGGCCCGTATCGAGCGCCGTGACACCAAAAGCCAGCACCGCCTCCGGACTGCCAAACCAGCGGGGGCGCAAGCCCGTGAGCATGGCCTTCCAAGCCGGAACGTAATCCAACCGGGCGGTGGTGGCGCGATCAAACCAAACACGCATTTCCGTAATCCCGCCTTCGCCCATGGCCACACTGATCATCAGGGTCGGAGCCTGCGGGAGATCCGGCCGCAATTTCCAGGCCTCGGTCAGGCTTTCCCGCGCTTTACGCAAATGCTGCGCAAAGCCCTTCCAACCAGCTTCGGTGACGGTCACACTGGTGCCATTCCCCCGGGCCTTCCAGGCCTCAGCCACTTCTAAATCCCCTTCCATCAACAACCCCAGCCAATTGAAGGTCGAACTCGAATTCCGGACCACCTCCCACACCGCTCCCTCATGACGCACCTTGAATTGGCGACACCAACCGGCCAGCAGAATATCGGCAATGTCGGCCTGATCCCCCGCCACAAAACTCCCATCCGTAAAGCACTCCTTCAACAAACCCAGTGCGGAGGCGTCGAGCGACGTCAGCCACTCCGGTTCATCCCGCGGCAACAGCCGGGCGAGCGTCAACGTGGCAAATAATTTGGGGTAGGCTTTGTGCTTGGAGGATTCGAAACCCTGCAAAGCCCGCACGAGCAGGTTCGTCGCCTCGCGAACCAGCGACGAGTTGACCGCCGCCACAGTCAAAACCAGCGGATCCGTGCAGGCGCTATTGGCCACGAGCTTGGCCGACAATTGCCTCAGCCCCTGATCGTCCGGCTCCTCATCGCCATTCTTCACCGCAATCCACGTTTCAATCAGCTTGAGCGCTTCGGCATCACACGCGGGACTGCGCTCGCCCCGCAACTTGTAACCCTCCAAGTACTGCCGTAGGCGAAAAGCCCGATGCTTATCCGCCAGCGTATCCCGGGTCTTGGACAAATTGTCAAAAACGGCTGGACGTTTGGCAATTTCCAAAGCCAGAGCTCTGGCTTGCTCCGCCGTCAAATTGGCCTGCGGGCGAGTACTTTGCGCCGTTTGGGGTGATGGCCCGGCCAAAGCCATCCTTCCGCCGAGGAGCAGCAGGAGAATCGTGACAAACCAAAGCAAGCCGGTGCCAACCGCAGCCCGAATGGGCATGAAAAAAGCGATTGCCAGATTTCGATGAACGCCAGGCAGACCTTGCTGAGCCGATTTCATAGAGTTTGGGATGCTTCAGGGCGAAGATAACCGCACCGGATGGTTCGTCCACCTCAAATTTAATGGGATATGCAGAATGCATGACGCGCTCCCAAATCGCGAATTCGTGATTGCTGTCTCAATGGGGGCTGAACGCCACGCCCTCCCCTGAGAAATCACCTTCGGATCTGGCTAGGCGGCTACCATGAGATTTAACATGTTGCTGCGAAACGGGTTGCGCAGTGATCGTCGGGCCCGCAAACAGGGCAGGCGTGAAACGTGGAGCCGCAAAAAATGAACCCTACTATTGTTTGACACGTTTCAGGTTTGCCGCTCAAGTGGGTGTGAGGAAAGCGGCCCTTGGATGTCCTTTGCCAAAGGCTGAAATTGCCCAAGTTAAAGCAAGCACGCCGGCCGTGGCCTCCCTGCGAGCAGTACATCAACAAACGAACCCAACATATGGAAGGCGCTATAAACCGGCCTGGATTGCCGCAGAAGCCGCCGACCTCGATGCTGCCGCGGCCCGCGATAGAGCGTTGTTCAATGAAGCAGTGAGGAACAGATAACCATGACCAAGACTGTAGCTCATTACCTAGGAAATCCAGCTTCAACCATGCTGGAAGCTTATCCATTCAAACTCTGGCCCGTGGAAAAGTCATTCGAGGACGATCTCCCGGAGCCCATTATCCACTATATCTTTCCACAACATGGTCTAGAGCTGCGTTGTGACAGCCACGACAACGTCAGCACCATTTTCCTGTATTCGGATGAGTTTAACGGCTTTGATGAAAGCCTGCTTGATGCTCCGTTTTCATCGAACCGCAAGAAAGTGATTGAGCTCCTTGGAGCGCCATCGAAAAGCGGTGGAAAAATCAGCGACCCAATCCTCGGCGAATACGGAGCGTGGGACCGCTTCGCGAGGCTCGGGCACACGATCCATGTTGAGTATAGAGTGGACACCGACCGCATTAAAAAGATCACGCTTATCCGGGCTGACCTGGTTCGATGAGTAAAGCAAACTCCCGTAATGGGGATTATCAAACCATAGCAAAGGTCGTTTTAGGTTTTCGCAATGCGCTCACAAACCCGCGTCATCGAACCCGCCGCCGCGCTTTTGGCTGCGAATATCCGGGAAAATGTCTGATAATGAATGGGTTGCGCTTCCCGGAGTCGGCAGCGGTTCGGGGAATTCCTTCGTTACCTTGGTTTGCTGATGTAAATTCTTTCAAAATCCCCCGCTAAATTCCTCCCGTAGGAATACGGCACCCCCGATCCCATGCTAAAACCAATCGCGGGCTGGCCGGTCCTGGCCCGCCCGACAGCCCTTTCCGGACTCGGGCAGACTCGCTCTTTGACATATTGAATTGGATCCCGGCAATCGCCCGGCAACCACCCGCCAGATCGGATGCGTAGCAGCGGCCCCTGCCGCGTGCCGACTGCCCAACTTTAACAGGCAGCGCACGCGGCAACCCGCCATCCGTGCCACCGACCCTCATTCCAAAACACTCGACAGTTATTGCGCCTGTTTTCCGATAAACCCGATTGACACAGTCGTGTTTCCACCCCGAAGATCAATTTGGAATACCCTGAATCTCGACCGCCAAAATGCTCGAAATCCAGCTTTAACAAGGTTAGTCCAGTTTCCGGACACTTAACCTGCCGGCGTCCCATCCGGCGTAGCTGCCAGCGAAGACGGAAGCTCCCCGCGTAGTCGGGTCCAGTTTGCCACAACACCACCGACCATCAGCCCCGAAACAACCTCGTCCGATTCGTTGACTCGGTTCGATTCGTAACGGCCTGAAGGGACGTGATTCGATAGCCCAGCCTAACAGGCTGGGTTTTCCGGTAATTCAAACCAGCGCCCTGTGGGCGGCGCGATTCCACAAGGGCGCAATCACGTCGGATGGCGATTAAAAGCGGGCACTCACGAGCTCAGTCGCCCTTCTGGACGGCTAGTCCAACTTCCGGACATTTAACCTGCCCGGCGTAGCTCCCAGCGTAGTCGGGTCCAGTTTCCCTTTCCAGGCGTGCGGAATTGACCAACCGGTGCTGCAAGTGCCGGAATCTGCCGCGAATGCCCGGTAAAAAATTCCTTTTTGTGATCTGTGTGAACTATTGTGGCCCAATCCATCCCCGTGGTCCTCCCTTTTGTCCAGCCTCCACAAACTTAATCCAGTTTCCGGACGGTTAGCCCTGCCCGGCGTAGCTGCTCCCAGCGAAGTCGGGTCCAGGTTCAACACCAGAACAAAGGCTGGGGAGGCCACGGATTTAGACAGGATGGACATGATTTTCAGGATGGCCGATGGAAACGCGCCGCGCCGCTCGGGCCTTGTTCCGGTTCATCATGTTCAATCCTGTAAATCCTGTCTCCATGCCGGGGTTCATGGTTTTGGCTTCATGGGCGCTTTTTCAAACAAGGGCGGAGGTTTAGACAGGATAGACAGGATTTTCAGGATGGCCGGAGGAGACGCACCACGCCGCTGGGGCCTTGTTCCGGTCCATCATGTTCAATCCTGTAAATCCTGTCTCCATCCCGGGTTTTGTTGGCAGCCAGACTGCAACCGGCCCAACCTCCCCTACCCCACGCTGCCGCGAACCGCTCACCGCCAAACTTCGCCAGCGATGGCGTTGGCGGGGACGTCGAGCAGTTGCACGGCGGAGACGGTTTTGAATTTCTGGTGGTCGGCGAAGGTCCCGAGCACCTTTTTGTCCGGGGTCACCTCGATGAGGCGGGGGCCGGTGCCCAGTTGGCCGTGGCCTTGCCAATTGGAGATCACGGTGTTGCCGTTGGGCAGGCGTTGCAGGCCGGTCATAAACTTCAAACTGATGCCAGGGAGATCCCGGCTTTTGATTTCCCAGACCAGCTTGCCTTCGGCGTCCACTTCGAAGACCCGCGCGCCGTCGGGCAAAAGGTCGCCACAGGCGATGAGGGTGTGGCCGTTCGGCAGCCGGACGACACTGTGGGGGCCGCCAGCAGCGGGAATCTCGCGCAACACTTTGCCCTGGCTGTCGTATTCGCGGACGACTTGGTCCGCGTAGTGGGTCACGAGGTAATGGCCATTGGGCAACCGGCGGGCATTGCGCATGTAGGTATGGCCACCCACCTGCCCTTCAGGGAGCAGGCGGATTTCGCGGACCACCTTGCCCGAGGGCTCCACTTCGAGCAGACGACCCGCACTGCTTTCGCCGATGAAGGTGTTGCCATTCGTCAGGCGCTGGCAGGCGTAAATCTCGCTTTTGGATTCGTAGGTGAAGACCACTTCCTTCGCCGGCGTGACTTCCCGCACGCCGTGGCCGGTGGTGAACAGAAAATTGCCATTGGGCAGCACCCAGAGTTCGTTGCAACTCGGTGCCGGATACTCCCACTCCACCTGGCCAGCCGGGTTCACGAGGAAGACCTTGCCCTGCGTGTAATCGGCGCAGGCGAAGCGATGACCTTCGGCCCGGGCGCAAGGGGCGAAGGGGGCTAGGAGGCCAAGCACCAACGCCCAGAAAATGGGTGCTGCCGCCCGGGAAAGAGCCGATTGCTTGTTGAACGGCGACACGGGTGCGAGCTCAGTCGGCGGGCGGTTTTTGTTCATGCCTCACCTTGGACCGACCGCATCCGGGTGGCAAGCGCCGACGAAAATGCAGCCGATCGCGAGGCCGATTGTCGCGCCACGCATTCAATCAGCCAAATTTCAGCCAAACACTTACTAGTCAGTGACTCCGCGGGCAAAGTCGCTTGTCCATTCACGCCAATCGGAGGCAAGTAAAAACCAAAATGTGGGCAGTTCCATCCGGGGTTGGCGGATCATATTTGGCGGGACCACGTGCGCAGTCCGTTGTCGGTTCCGAACACGATGTACATAAGCTCATGAAAAAGGACGACCAATTCCGGCTGGGCAGGATTTCGACCACCCTTTCGCAGGCGATGGCCTTCTATCAGCAGCGACGAGTTCAACCCTTGCAAATGGGTCTTTTCCTTTTGATCGCCGCGTTCGCAGGCGGATTTGCGGGAGCGGCGGAACCGACACCACCCGGATGGTATACCCCGGCGAAAAAGGACACCTTCCTGGCCCCGAGCGCGATTGTCGCGACCGCCGATGGCCAGCGGGCTTATGTGGCGTGCGAAGCCACCGCGGAGGTGATCGTCTTCGACACCGCGACGAGGAAAATCAGTGCCCGCATTCCGGTGGCCGCCGCGCCGTCCGGGTTGGCCCTCTCGGCGGATGGAGCGAGGTTATTTGTCACCTGCGCGGCACCGGTCAGCACTGTTTGCATCGTGGACACGGGCAAGGGTCAGGTGCTGGACCGGATTCCCGCGGGTTACCAGGCGCAGTCACCGGTCCTGAGTCCCGATGGTGGCACGCTATATGTCTGCAATCGCTTCAACAATGATGTCAGTGTGATTGATCTGGCCGGGAAGCGGGAACTCCGCCGGATCGCCGTGCCACGGGAGCCGATTTCCGCCGCGATCACCCCGGATGGCAAACAGTTGCTCGTGGCCAATCACCTTCACGCCGGGCGGGCGGACGCGGACGTCGTGGCTGCCTCGGTCTCGGTGATTGATCTGGCGGCGGGCAAGGTGGTGAAGGAAATTGCGCTGCCGAGCGGCAGCACGTTGCTGAGGGATATCCGCATCTCCCCGGACGGACGGCACGCAGTGGTCGCCCATGTCCTGGCACGCTTCCACATGCCCACGACGCAGGTGGAGCGCGGCTGGATCAATACCAGCGCGGGGAGCATCATCGACCTCGCCAACTGCGAGCGGCTCAATACCGTGTTGTTCGATAGCATTGATGCCGGAGCAGCGACGCCCTGGGCGGTAGCCTGGAGCGCCGATGGCAAGCAACTCCTGGTCACGCACGCCGCGACCCACGAACTCAGCGTGGTGAATTTTCCGGCCTTGCTCGCAAAGCTGTCCAAAATCCCCGCAAAACTGGCGCCCGGCCAACCGGTGGACTATCTCGCCGCCTCGCGCACAGCCGCGGAGGTGCCGAACGATCTTTCCTTCCTCGTGGGCGTGCGCCAGCGGCTCAAGTTACCGGGCAAGGGGCCGCGTTCCCTGGCCGTCGCCGGCGGACGCGCCTGGGTGGCGGATTACTTCTCCGACACCTTGGACGAAGTGGAACTGGCGGGCGACCGGGCGCGGGTCACGGCCGTGGCGCTGGGGGCGATTCCGCAAATGACCACCGCGCGGCTCGGGGAACATTATTTTAATGATGCGACGATTTGCTTCCAAGGCTGGCAGGCCTGCTCGAGTTGCCATTCGCATGATGGGCGCGTGGATGGCTTGAACTGGGACAATCTCAACGATGGCATTGGCAATCCCAAAAATGGCAAGAGTCTGCTCTTCGCGCACCTGACGCCGCCCTCCATGTGGCTCGGGGTGCGCTCCAATTCCTTTGTGGCCGTGCGCGCCGGCATCCGCAACAGCCTCTTCACCGTGCAACCGCCGGAAGTCGCCACAGCCATGGATGATTACCTCAAATCGTTGACGCCCATGCCCAGCCCGCACCTGGTCGAAGGCAAGCTGTCGCCGGCCGCGGAGCGGGGAAAAAAGTTGTTTTTTGATGAAAAAGTCGCCTGCGCCGATTGCCACAAGGGGACGCTCTACACAGATCTGAAGTTTCACGATGTGGGCACCGTCGGAAAGTACGATCAACCCACCGATCGCTTCGACACGCCTTCGCTGATCGAGCTTTGGCGCACCGGGCCGTTCCTCCACGACGGGCGGGCGGCAACGCTGCGGGAGGTTTTCACCAAGTTTCAGAATGGAGACAATCATGGAGTCACCTCCCAGCTGACTCCCCAACAAATCGACGACCTGAGCGAATTTGTGTTGTCGTTATGAGTCCGGCCCCCGCACACATCCGGCACCAGGGGAACTCGTTTCGGAACACGGCAACGGGCGGCCACCGGACAATCATCTAGGTCTTATGAACCGAGGCTGCAGCATGTTGCTCCGGGTTATGGTGGGCGTCTTCATGGCGCTAACCACCGCGGGAGCCGCGCTGCCGCCCTCCCCTCCTCTGAGCGCGGTTCGCCAGGCAATCGACGATCTGACGACCACCTTCGGCGAGCGCTATCCGCAAGGAAGAGCATTCGCGGAACGCTGGGATGCTTTAGCGGCCCGCGAGGCCGCGATGGGCAAGACCCCGGAATTTGACCGCGAGTTGGCGCAACTCCGGCGCGAGGTTTTGCTGGCCAATCCGTTGCTCACCCAGACTCCCCTGCTCTTTGTGGTGCGCCGCCAATACCGCCCGGACCACCACAACACCGCGACCTTCTTTCCCCAGGCGGCGAACGAATACAATGATGGGGCCTTCACCCCGGGTGGCGCGCTCAAGGTGATTGATTTTGCCCGCGGCGGTGAAGTCCGCACCTTGCTGGCGCTGCCGGACGGAGTGGTGCGGGATCCGGAGGTCGATTTCGATGGCTCCCGGGTGCTCTTTTCCATGCGCACGAACAGTGCCGACAGTTATCATCTTTACGAGATCAATCAGGACGGCACCGGATTGCGACAACTGACTTTCGCGCCGGACGTGGATGATCTCGATCCTTTCTACCTGCCGGACGGCAATATTGTCTTCTCATCCACGCGCGAACCGAAATACTGCGCGTGCAACCGTCACATCATGGCGAACCTCTATCGCATGGACGGCGACGGGGCGAACATCCATCAGATCGGGAAGAGCACATTGTTCGAGGGCCATGGGTCACTGATGCCGGACGGCCGGATTCTCTATGATCGCTGGGAGTATGTGGACCGCAATTTCGGCGACGCGCAGGCGCTGTGGACGGTGAATCCGGACGGCACCAGTCACGCCGTTTACTGGGGCAACAACACCGCGTCCCCCGGGGCGGTCATCGACGCGCGGATCATTCCCGGGACCGAACAGGCCATCTGCGTGTTCGGCTCTTGCCATGACCGCCCGTGGGGCGCATTGGCCATCATCGATCGGCGGCTGGGCCTGGACGGCCGCGAGGGCGTGGTGCGCACCTGGCCCGCCGAGGCAACCAACCTCATCCACCAAACCGGCTGGCAGATCTTTGACGCTTTCACCCAGGTGAAGCTCAAGTACGAAAACCCGTTTCCGCTGAGTGACCGGTATTTTCTCGCCGCCCGCATGAGCGGCGAAGGCGAGCAAATGGGCCTGTATCTGTTGGATGTCTTCGGCAACGAGCTCTTGGTCCATTCCGAGGCGCCGGGCTGCTTTGATCCGATGCCGCTGGGGACGCGGCCGCGGCCGCCGGTGATTCCGGAGCGGCGCGATTTCGCCAATCAGCCCGGTACCTTTTACGTGCAGGATGTTTACCAGGGCACGCAAATGGCCGGGGTGACGCGCGGGGACATCAAATGGCTGCGCGTGGTGGAGTCGCCGGCGAAGCGCTTCTGGACGCGGCCCGGCTGGGGCGGCCAGGGATTTGAAGGACCGGCGATGAACTGGACCGATTTCGGCAGCAAGCGCATCCTCGGCACCGTGCCGGTGGAAGCGGATGGCTCGGTCAACGTGGAGGTGCCCTCCGAAAAGTTCGTCTATTTCCAATTACTAGACGCAAACCGGATGATGGTGCAATCCATGCGCAGCGGCACCATGGTGCAATCCGGCGAACGAGCGAGCTGTATCGGTTGTCACGATGAGCGCCGCACTTCCCCAGAGACGCTACCAACGGGAGTACTGGAGGCCTTGCGGCGTCCGCCCAGCCGGTTGGAAGGCTGGCAGGGAGCTCCGCGCGATTTCGGTTACCTGGCAGAGGTGCAACCAGTGTTCAACGAGCGGTGCGTGGGTTGCCATGACTTTGGAAAAGAGGCAGGCCGCAAGTTGAACCTCGCGCCCGATCGCGACCTGGTGTTCAACACATCGTATAACGAATTGTGGCGGAAGGAATTCATCCACGTGGTCGGAGCCGGTCCGGCAGAAACGCAGCCCGCCCGTTCCTGGGGTTCGCACGCGAGCAAACTGGTGACCACGCTGCGAAACAATCCCCGGTGCGGAGGCAAGCTCACACCGCAGGAGTTCGAACGCATCGTGACCTGGATTGACCTCAACGCCCCCTATTATCCCAGTTTCGCCAGCGCCCACCCCGACAACCTGGCCGGACGTTCGCCGCTGGATGACCGGCAACTGGCGCGCCTGGAGGAACTCACCGGTGTGCCGTTGCTCAAGCTGGCCGATCACGCCGCCAACCGCGGTCCCCAAATCACCTTTGATCGACCGGAATTGAGTCCCTGTCTTACCACCCTGGTGAAAATGCGCGACCCCAATTTCCGTGAGGCGCTCGCCATAATTCGCACGGGCCGGGATTTACTCACCACTCACCCCGAGGCGGACATGCCCGGCTTCGAACCCGGCGCGCGGGATCAATGGCGCGAACAGAAATACCTGGCGCGGTTGGATGCGGAACAGCGCAACCGCGAGGCGATCCGCCAGGGCGTCAAATATTACGAGCGAAAGGCGGAGCCATGAGCCCGCGAGTTGAACAACGCAGTCCCGGTGCCCGGACAGGTCACCGGCCGCAGCAGAACCCGAAGCAATGAACATGAAACCCTCACGACTCCATTTGACAATGCTGACCTGCCTGCTGGCGGGCGCCAGCGCCTGGGCGGCGGCGACCAGCGAGGCAACACGCGCGTGGCAGGAACAGCTCGAAAAGGACTGGCTCCTCGAAGCGCAAATGCACGTGGAAACCCAAACGACCACCCGCCTCACCACCCATGATGATGCCGTCGGCGGCTGCGACGGTGTGACCAACGGCAAATGGGGTTTCCATACCGGGCTGGAAGCCAACCCCTGGTGGCAGGTGGATTTGGGGCAATCCCAGCCGCTGGCCCGCGTGCATATATGGAACCGCGCCGATTCCGAAGATCAGGCCGCGCGGGCCGCCCGATTCATTTTGCTCCTATCCGACGACGGCAAGGAATGGCGCCAGGTTTATCAGCACAACGGCAAGGTTTTCTATGGCTACCGGATGCCGGATCGCTCGCCCCTGGTCGTGCGACTGACCAACGCGGTGGCGCGCTATGTGCGCATCCAGCTTCCCGGCACCACGTTCCTCCACCTGGACGAGGTGGAGGTGATCGGCGAGGCGGGCGGGAACCTGGCGCTGCACAAGCCGGCGGACCAAAGCAGCATCAGCCAGTGGTCCGCGATTAAGTTTGGCCGCCCCGGCAACGCGGACTCGGAACTGCCCCTGGCGTGGATTATGGAACGGGGCGCAAAGCTGCTGGCCAATTTACAGCATGCCGGTGTCAACACCGCCGGTTTCGAGCGCGAGCTGGCGAGTGACGCAGCGGCGGCCAAGAGTTTCACCAAGGCCACACCCACCGGGGAGCGTAACACGCTTTACTTTAAGCTACGCACGACCCTCCGCGAAATGGCGCTGGCCAATCCCCTGCTCGACTTTGATGCGGTGCTTTTTACCAAGCGCGTGCCCGGTAGTTATAGCCACATGTCCGACCAAAATTATGGCTGGTGGTCGCGGACGGGCGGCGGCATCTACATTCTGCGCGGTATCAAGGGCGACGCGCCCACCACTGAGTGCCTCACAGATTCAACGTTCAAGGAACCGGGCAGCTTTCTGCGTCCCGCCCTCTCGTTCGATGGCACCAAAGTCCTCTTTGCCTGGTGCAAACACTATCCGCAATTGGCGGCGGAAAAGGATAAGTTGAATAAGGCGAATGTGCCCGAGGACGCCTTTTATCATGTTTTCGAAATGAACATCGATGGTTCCGGGGTCCGCCAACTCACGCACGGCAAGTATGATGACTTTGACGGGCGCTATCTGCCCGACGGCCGGTTGGTGTTTCTCTCCACGCGCCGGGGGCAGGCCATCCAGGTGGACAAAGCCACCGCCGCCGCCACGCTGGCGCGGAATGATCTGCCGGACTGCTATGTGCGCTGCGGCGGGGACGCGAGTCGTCCCGTGGCGGTATACACGCTGCACACCATGAACGCCGACGGCGGGGATCTGACGCCCATTTCGCCGTTTGAAATGTTCGAGTGGGAGCCGAGCATCGCGCACGATGGCACGATCCTGTATTCGCGTTGGGATTACATTGACCGCGACAACATGCCCTACATGAGCCTCTGGTCCATCAATCCGGATGGCATCAACGCCCGCCTGATTTATAAGAACTACAGCCGGGCCCCGCATTGCACCTTCGAGCCCCGGGCAATTCCGGGTTCGGACAAGATCATTTTCACCGCCTCCGGCCACCATTCGCAAACGATGGGCAGCCTGGTGTTGCTCGATCCGAAGGTCGGCTCGGAAGGTGCGGATCCTATCACCCGGTTGACTCCCGAGGTCCCGTTTCCGGAAATCGAGGGCTGGCCGCGCGCGTATTATGCCAACCCCTGGCCCTTGTCGGAACGGACCCACCTGGTTGCCTGGGGAGTCGAGGATAACATCAGCGAAGGCCGGCAGCGGCCGCGAAACGGAATGGGCCTCTACCTCTTTGATGCCGATAGCGGCCGGGAATTGCTCTATCGTGATGCGGACATCTCCGCCATGTTTCCGATCCCGCTGAAGGCGCAACCACGTCCCCCGGTCCTGGCCAGCCAGGTGAATTGGGAAGGTCCGCAGGAGGGGCGCTTTCTGTTGGCGGATGTAACGCGCGGATTAAAGACCGTGCACCAAGGCGACGTGAAGGCGTTGCGGATCGTGGCGGTGCCGGCAAAGACGCAGCCCTGGATGAACCAGCCAGTGTTGGGCCTCACCCACGATGACCCCGGCAAAGCAGTACTGGGCACGGTGCCGGTGGAAGCGGACGGTTCGGCTTACTTCCGTGTGCCTTCGGGCGTGACGATGTTCTTCCAGGCGCTGGATGCCCGGGGCATGGTGGTGCAAACGATGCGCAGCGCCACGCATGTCCAACCGGGCCAGACGTTGAGTTGCACCGGTTGCCACGATCCCCGCAAAGACACCCCGCCAACGCTGACGCCGCCGCTGGCTTCCCTGCGCGAACCTTCGAAAATCACGGTCGGCCCCGAGGGTTCCTGGACGATGCGTTTCGATCAACTCGTGCAGCCGTTGCTCAACGCGCAGTGCGTCAGCTGCCACAATCCCAAGAGTGAGGACGTGCAGGGGGCGAAATTCGACCTCACGCCGGAGCATGCTTACAAATCGCTGACCTTTTCGGGTCGGCCGAGTTTGAATGACCTCGTATTGTCGGCGTATCGGGACGGCGTATCGACCGAAGGCCACAACCCGGCTTTGCAAAGTCCCCTGTTACGGCTGCTCACCGATCCCGTCGGTCATCACGGAGTGCAGTTGGACGGCCCCAGCGTGGAGCGATTGGTGACCTGGATGGACACTTATGCCCAGCGGGTTGGCACCTTTAGCCGGCAGCAGGAGGAAGACCTGCAACGGCTGCGCCGGGTGTGGGCCAATTTGCTGATTGAACGGGTGCCCCAACCCGCGGCGGCGCGCACGGGGGAATGAATTCGCGCCGGTCAACTTTCGCGTTCGCCAGGATTATTGACGCGGAGTCAGTCCTGGCGTTGCGCGAGGGGCGAAAACGCCACCGCTTCGATCTCCATCAGGAGTTCGGGGCGGCAAACTTCGGCGTGGAGGTAGAGGGCGGGAATATTGGGCAGGCACCGTTCGCAAACTTCACGGCACTTTTCATAATCCTCCGCATGCTTGATATACACGCGGAGCTTGGCGATGTCCCGCAAGGTGGCCCCGGCGCCCGTCAGGCCGTGGCGGAAGAAGTTTTCGGGTGCCATGAGCCGCTCAATGTTTTCAATGGTCTGCTCGGTCTGCCGGATGACGTCACCCGGGTGGCAGGTCCGGGAGTTGAGAATGCTCGCGGTGCCGGACAAAAGCGTGGTCACAAAGTGGCCCTGCACCACGGCCATGGCGCGGGAGAACTTGGGACTTTGTGGCGAGTAGGTGGCCTGGTAATCGCAGGCGGGGGTCTGTTGCGGATTCTCCAGCGGCAGCAGGTAAACGTCGGGTCGCGCCGAATCCAGGGCAAGGCAGGCCATGCGAATGCCGTCCCCGTTGGTGCCAATGCCCGTGCTGGCGGGGTAGATGGTGGCCGGTGCAGAGGCAGCCCGGGATCTGGTGCCAAAATGGATGTCCCGGAAAAAGTCCGTCCGCGCGCGGTTCAACTCCTGGTAGCGTTGCCGACCGGCCGGCCCCGAGTTGATCTGGTTCACGTAGAGCCAGGTCCGCACAACTTGGTCAAAGCCCGCCCCCGCTCCGGCCACCTGCGTCCGCATTTGCTCAAAGGCGGACAGCGCTTCGCCGTGCGGGTCGTCAGCGCTGGCTTCCCCCGAAACGCCGCCACAGTGAATCCAGCGGATGCCGTCCGCTGCCACAGTGAGCAATTGCGGACCAAAACGTTCCACTTGCACGCCCGGCCCGCCCACCGCCCACAGTTCCACACCCAGAGCGGCGCCGCCACAGGGCGGTTGCACCACAAACGTCACCACCGGCATGGCCGCACCAAACCGGGCCTGCAGCAATTTCAGGCCTTCCGCCTCGTCCGCGCCATCGCGCAGAAAGACCATCATGGTGGTCGCCGTGAGGGGCGTGCGCTGCCGGGCCATGATGCAGGCGATCTGGGCGAAAAGTTCTTCCGCCTGTTCGTGAAAACTCCCATGCACCTGCGGCAGGGCCATGATGGCCATCCGCGCCAAATGCCCGAGATTCACCACGGCGTGGCGCTCGGGACCAAGGGTCAAATCACAAGGCAGGCCGCAGGGGGCCGGACTGGCGCACGG
Organism: uncultured Pedosphaera sp.; assembly: GCA_903918755.1. Lineage (GTDB taxonomy): Bacteria > Verrucomicrobiota > Verrucomicrobiia > Limisphaerales > Pedosphaeraceae > CAIXFN01. The sequence continues at coordinate 79,656 of CAIXFN010000072.1, read as the reverse complement.
CGTCGGGAAGCTCAGGCGAAATTGATCCGCCCGGGACAAATCCAAATCCAACGGACGCATCGGAGTTGCGGACCGCGATTCGCGCTTCGAGCCGGGTGGCAGGTTGATGGGATTCGGCGCAGCCATGAGTTATTGAACGCCCTCCATCGTCGCCAAATTCTAACCAAGGTCAAGAATCCTTTGATTTTTTGATCGTTTCGCAAAACAAAATGAAAGCATCCCCTATGCCGAATTTATCCCTTCATTTGCTATCAAGACCCTGGCGCCTGGTCACCGGATGGGGCCGGATGCGCGCCTTGATCCTGGTCACCTGCCTGGCCGTGCCGGATGCCGTTCATGGTGCGACCTCCCCCGCAACGCAAGGTTCGCCCGCCACTTCCCCGGGCACAAACGAGGAAACTCTCTTGAACCGCTTTCTGGCGCGCCAGATGCAGGGCGTGGAAGAAATTGTCTTCGCCGCCCGGGCGCTGAATCAAACTGACGAACATTGGTATGCAAATTTCGGCTATTACTCCCACGACCCGGAGCGCAAGGCTTACGCCCAAGGTACAAAGCTTTATCGGCTGCACCTCCGCACGGGCGCCTTGACGACGCTCTTGACAGATGAGACCGGCGGCGTGCGGGATCCGCAGGTGAGTTATGAAGGGAAGAAAATCCTGTTCAGCTACCGTCCCGGCGGCACCGAGCAATACCATCTTTATGAGTTGTCTCTGGCGGCGGAGGACGCTCCTGTCATCCCGCCGGAAGAAGCCCGGCAGCAGCCCGCGGCGATCCGCCAGCTTACGTCCGGCCCCTTCGACGACTTCGAGCCCAGTTACCTGCCGGACGGTGGCATCGTGTTTGTCAGCAGCCGCTGTAAGCGCTGGGTCAATTGCTGGCTGACGCAAGTGGCCGTGCTACATCGTTGCGATGCGGACGGCTCAAACATCCGGGAATTATCCAGCAACAACGAACAGGACAACACGCCCTGGCCGTTGCCGGATGGCCGGATCCTCTACACGCGCTGGGAATATGTGGATCGCAGCCAGGTGCACTTTCATCATCTCTGGTCGGCGAATCCCGACGGTACGGCGCAGATGGCGTGGTTTGGCAACCTCCATCCCGGGATCACCATGATTGATGCCAAGCCTATCCCCGGCAGCAGCAAGATTGTGGCCAGCTTCAGCCCCGGGCACGGCCAGCGCGAACATGACGGAGTCATCACCGTGGTGGATCCCAAGGCGGGTCCGGACGCCCAGGAATTTGCCCGGAGCATCAGCCGGGGTTCGCAGTATCGGGATCCGTGGGCCTTCAGCGAGGATTGTTTCCTCGCCGCCAGTCGGGACACGCTGGTGCTGATGGACGAAACCGGCCGCACGGAGGAACTATTCAAACTTCCGGCGGCGGATCGCGCGGCGCACCTGGAATGTCACGAACCCCGCCCCCTGCTCCCCCGCCCGCGCGAATTGGTCATTGAATCGCGCACCCGGCCGGAACAGGCCACAGGTCGCTTCCTCCTGGCCGACGTGGGCCATGGACGCAACATGACCGGCGTGAAGCCGGGCGAAATCAAGAAGTTGCTGGTGCTCGAAACGCTGCCCATGCCCATCCATTACACCGGGGGAATGGAACCGGTCAGTTACGGTGGCACCTTCACGCTCGAACGCATCCTGGGCACCGTGCCGGTGGAACCGGACGGCTCGGCTTATTTTGAGGTACCAGCGATGCGGAGCGTGTTTTTCGTGGCCCTCGACGAACACGACCTGGCGGTCAAACGCATGCAAAGTTTCACCAGTGTGCAACCGGGCGAAGTCGTGGGCTGTGTGGGTTGTCATGAACACCGTGCCCAAACTCCGACCACGGCTGGCGGCGCGGCCCTGGCCATCCGGAAACCGGCGGCAAAGATCGAACCGATTCGCGATGCGCCCGCGATCTTCGATTTTCCGCGCGACGTGCAACCGGTCCTGGATTCCCTCTGCGTGAACTGTCACGGCTATGAAAAGACCCCGCAAGGCGGCCCGCGCGCCGGACGCCTGCTCCTCACCGGAGATCGCGGGCCGTTGTATAGCCACAGTTATTACATGCTCACCATCGCGCGGCTCTTCGCCGATGGCCGCAACCAGCCCAAGAGCAACTATGAACCGCGCGCGCTGGGCAGTTCCGCCAGCCGGTTACTCACGCTGCTGGACGGCACCCACTGCGGCGTCCAGGCCACTCCGCAACAGAAACAATTACTGCGTCTCTGGATCGAATCTGCGGCCGCCTATCCCGGCACCTACGCGGCGCTGGGCTGCGGCATGATCGGGAATTACGCCGAAAATAACCAGATCAACACCGGGGCGGAGTGGCCCGCTACGATCGCCGCCACGGAAGTCGTCCGGCGGCGCTGCGCCAGTTGTCATGACCAGCCCAGCCGCTTTCTCCCGCTCAACCTGGCCGACGAGCGGGGGGTCAGCTTCTGGGAACCCCGGATTGGCGACCCGCGACTGCTGACCAGCCGCCACATCGTTTTCAACCTCTCGCGGCCGGAAATGTCCCTGATGCTCCTCGCGCCGCTCGCACAAACCGCTGGCGGCTGGGAATTATGCCGTGACCCGCAGGGAGGCGGGTCTGCCCAGGTTTTCCGTGACACCAATGATCTGGACTACCAGAAACTGCTGGCCATGATCCGGGCCGGGAGTAACTATCTCGAGCAGCACAAGCGGTTTGACATGCCCGGCTTTGTGCCCCGCACTGACTGGGTGCGCGAGTTGAAGCGCTATGGGATCGTGCCGGAAGCGACCACCACCGACGAAATCACGGATGTTTACGCGGTCGAGGAAAAGTACTGGGAATCGCTCTGGCATCAGCCGCAAGCGCCGCACACCGCCGCGCGGTAGGAATGAACGGAAGAATTCATGGGCGGGTGTCCGCTTGCGGGCGAGCCGCCTGATGAATAAGCGGAAAAAGTGCCCTATTTTATGAAAAAAATCTTCCAACTCATCAGTCTCGCCGGTCTGGTGGCGATGGCCGGCTGCGCGACCGGTCCGGATTTCAAGACCTATAACGCCAGTTTGAGTGCGCCGAAAGAAGGCGAATCACGCATCTGGTTTTATCGACCCAGCAAGTTCTTAGGCAGCGGCATACAGCCGATGGTGTATATTAACGACACCCCCATCGGCAAATCCCAGCCCGGATGCTTCTTTTATGCGGACCGGGCACCGGGCACCTACGAGTTCCGGTGCACAACCGAGTGGGCGGACAAAACTTTGTACAATGTGGTGGCCAACCAGGTGACATACGTGCGCTTGTCCCTTTTGCCCGGCGTCCTTGTCTACCATATCCTGCCCCGCATTGTCCCCGAGGCCGAAGCCTTGAAAGAGCTGCAAGATTGTCGTTTGATCACGGCGGATGGCATGAACCAGAATTGGGCACCGCCGCCCGCCAAGGCGGATTCCCCGCCCCAGCCTTGACAGTTTTCCACTTGCCCAGCCGGGTAGCTCTCGTCATTGTGGCTGCATCATTGCCGCTGCCGGAAAACCGTCGACATGCCCCCAACCTGAATCGTCCAAACTATGAATCCTTTGATCAAATGCTGGCGAATTCTGGCGGTAGCCGTCGTTGTCGGTCTCGTGATTGAAAGCGGAATCGGCGCGGAACCTTCGTTCGGCCAGTTGGCGGGCCAACCGGTGGACATCGCCCCCAGCGCTTATCAGTATCGCCCTGATCGCAAGGCCGGGGAAAATCCACCGGAAAGCTGGGTGGCCTTGATGTGGTATGCGAAGCAACCGCTGAACCGGCCACTGGATGTGCAGGCACCCTTGGTCCAGCAGGTTTTGGGCGGGTGGTTGTGGGAGGAAATCCGCCCCGTGCAACAGTTGGAATTGACCTGGGAAACGGCGACTCCGCGCCAGCCGGCTCCCGGCGATTTGGTGGTCACCACGATCAATAACCAGGGCGCATCCAGTTCTTGGTGGAACAACCTGACGACCGCAAATGTCCCGGTCCAACCAACGGTTTCCCCAGATGGCAAAACATATGTCTATCAACTCGCCGTCGATACGTGCGGCATTGTGGTCAGTGTCCCCGGCAAAGCAGCCGCGGATTATGCCGTGCCGATAGCGCGGGTGCTGGTTGCCGATCACTGGAAGCAGATGGATGTGGAGATTGAATGGGGGTTCGTGGAAGGCACGCACGGAAAGGATTACAGCGGAAGGCTGGAAACTTATGACGGCCGCATGGCCGGCCTGCGGCCGCTGGCCGGAGACCACCATACTGAGACCAATGGAGCGAATGCGTGGCGGTCGGCGGGACCGGAGACCAGCCGTCGCGGCATCCAATTCAGCCTGGCCTACATGGGCACTTCGAAATGGCGGCCGGTTCAGCCATTCATCAGCCAACGGGAGGATGTGGCGCGCACAATTGTCACCTTGTGGACCCAGGCGGGTAATTTCTCGTTTCTCGCCGCCGACCTGGAGCAGGGCCCGATCTACGCGCCCGAATACGGTTTCTTCGTGCGGCGGATTTCCGAACCGGCCCGCCCGGAGGCCGATGCGGTGCCGAATCCCCGGGAGCTGCTCACGAGGAAAATGGGGGCCATCGCCGGCAGTCCGGAATTGGCGGGTTGGGGAGACGACAGTACGCCGTGGTTCGGCGGCAACCCACACGACCAGCCGGTTTCGGTGCAAGGCATTGTGATTCCGGCGCGGAGCCTGGCCATGCATCCGGGACCGGCCCGCAACGTGGCCGCGGGGTGGCGGAGTCCGATCCTCGGTTCAGTGCGCATCTCCGCCCGGGTGGCGCACGGCCAGAATTGTGGCAATGGGATCGAATGGCGGATTGCGCAGGCGTCCGGCACTGAACGCCGAAACCTGGCCCAAGGCGCGACCGAAGGGAGCGGCTTTCAGATCATCCCCTCCGGGGGAGCGATGCGGAATCTGAGCGCCGTCACCGTGGAACCCGGGGATATGATCTCCCTGATTGTGGGGCCCAAAGGAGATCACTCTTGCGATACCACGGTGTTTGAATTGGTCATCGACGAGCTGGGAGGCCGCGGCCGCAGTTGGAACATGACCCGGGACGTGGTCGCATCCGTGACGGCGGGGAATCCGCACGCTGACGGCGAGGGCAATGAGGGAATCTGGCATTTTTACTCCGAAGCGGCCCGGGAGACCCCGGCTCTACCACCACTGAAGCTGGCCTCGCGGGCCACCAGCGCAAGGGAATTCATCCAGGAACTGGCCGGCCGTAAACTCACCTCCATCCGCCAGCGCATCCGCGCGCACCCGGAACAGTCCTGGGAGGGAGCAGTCACCGGGCTGCGCGGCGACAATCTGCCACCCATCCCCAGCCCGCCGGCCGGAGCGGAGCCGAACATGCAAGTGGAGTTGCCATCGGAACGATTAACGGCCCAGTGGAAACTGGGCGCCTGGCACCTCCTGCGGCATTGCGCAAAGAACCCGGCCAACGGACGCCTCTGGTTCAATGATTATCCGTACGGCATCCTCGGCGCCGAAACCTACCTGATCCTGCGCGCGCTGGATTTGATGGGAGCGGCCCCGGCGGCGGCGGACGGGTTTGATCAATGGTTATCGCTGCCGCTGGACCCCAACTCGGCCGGCCACCACAGTTGGGCATTGCCGGATCGGCCCAACGGACTCTTTTCCGAGGGCCACGGCTGCCTGACCCACGCGGTGGGCCCGCCCGGATTGGGCGGGCAGATGGATGGCATCCATGCGTTCGGGCCGGGTTCGATCGGGTGGGCGATGACCGAGCATTTCTGGATGACGGGTGATACCCAGTGGTTGCAAGCCGCCGCGCCGCGGCTCAAAGCCAATGCCGAATGGATGCTGCGGCAACGGCGCTGGCTGGCCAATTTGTTGCCGGCCGGCGACCGGCTGTGGAGCAAAGGCTTGCAACCGGCGCTTCAGGTGACGCCGGACAGCGGTGGCTTGTGGATGCAATTCTATGAGTGCGAAGCCTATTACGCGGTGTCCGTAGCGCGCCTGGCCGCCAGCCTGGCTGTGATTGATCCCGCCGGGGGTGCGGCCTTGGCGGCCGAGGCGGAGGCGTATCGCCAGGATCTGCGGGCGGCGGTGGAACGGTCCATCGCCCTTTCGCCGGTAGTGGCCACACGAGACGGCACCTACCATTCGGTCATTCCCTTTGCCTGTTACGTACGCGGGTTGGCCACGGGCGCCTGGGGGTGGCAGCGCGAGGGCTCCGGCACGCATGTGGGACCGCTCTACTGGGAAACCGTCCAATCGGCGGCGGCATTGGTCAGCCCGGCGGGGTTGCTGGCCCCGGAAGACGTTCGGGTGCAGGGGTATCTCGATGTGTTGGAAGATCGCCTGCTGCTGGAGAACCAAAATGTCGGGGACCGGGACTGGTTTCTGGCGGGTTGGCAATATCAAGGCGGTTTGGAGCGCACCGCGAACATGCACCTGGACGGTGACGACATTCCCGTCTTCCTCCGCTCTTTTTTAAACGCTTACGCCATCGATATCCTGCCGCGGGATGGCTACATCTTCAATGAACACGCCGTCCACGGTCCGCCGGACAAAATTTTCGAGGAAGCCGCGTTCCTGGAACGACTCCGCAATCTACTCGTCATGGAGGACGGCCCAAATCTGTGGCTGGCCCGTGCGACTCCCCGCGCCTGGCTGGAAGCAGGCAAGAAAATTTCCGTAAAACACGCTCCCACGCATTTTGGTGAAGTCGAGTACGAGATCACTTCCGACGTTGATCATGGCCGGATCACCGCCACCGTCAAAATGCCCGCGCGCCATTCGGCCCACGAGGTTTGGCTGCGGCTGCGCCATCCCCAGTCCATCCCGATCAAAAGCGTGACTGTGAATGGAAAAGATTGGCCGGCTTTCGATCCCGCAAAAGAAGTGGTGAAATTGAGTGGCCAGCAAGGTGCAGTGACGCTGGAAATCAAATACTGAATTTATGGTCCTTTGCGCCGAAACGTGAATGAAAATACCCGCCCGGGATTGCCCGGGCGGGACGACGCGACTCAACGCAGGGAGAGCGTCAAGAAGTAGAACTGCTGTGGATTGGCCGGCGGGGCGAAGGTGATCATGAATTCATTGCCGCCGACCGAGGTTGGCGTGGAAACCGGGAGATCGGTAAAGGGTGACGCCAAATCCGGGGTATGGCGAATGCCGAAGTTAAAGCGATTCACATACATGGCGGGCCATTGGAAGTGCACTTCAATCATCCCCGCGTTGGCGACCAGGTTGAGCACGGGAGGGGCAAACAAAACCATGGTTACCCACGGACGACCAAACGCGTCGCGCGGGTCGGAACCCTCCAGCATTTCCTGAAGATTGCTGTAGCCATCGCCGTCGGCGTCGCCAAACGGGTCGGCGATTCCCAAGCCACCGAAGAATTGCTGTTCCCAGGTGTCCACCAGGAGATTGCCATCCAGATCGCGATCGGTCGCGATGGGAACACTGGCGAGAAGCGACGAAATCACCTCGATCCCGGGCGTGGCACAGTTGGCACTATAAAGGTCCGTGTAGCCAAAGACCTGGAGGATGCTGCCGGGCAACAGAGTGAAGCTCAAGGGGAAGGTGAACGGGACACCGGCCGAATCAACCAGGGCGAAACTGCCGGGGCGGCCGTAAACATCCAGCAACCGGCAAGGGCCACCCAGCGTATCGTTGCGAACTACCAGCAGGACATTGGTGGTGGGACGGGTCAAGACATCGCTAAGAATGGTGACCACGCCATTGCTGGCGGAGGCCAATTGACCCAAGGTGGTGGCTGTGGCCAGGTAGTTGGAATCCAGGGTGCCATGCCACAGGAAGTAGCGGATCTCATCCACGGGCGAGGCAAAAGTGGCCGGATTCGTATTGTTGTAAATGCTGTCGATCCGGTAGATGTCCTGCACCACCTGGCGCAAGTCGGCGATGCCAGCGTTGAGGGAATTCTCCACCCGGTTGCTGATTGTGCCGAACATGTCCAGCAACTTGTAGGCGGGTTGGGTCGCGGTCTGCATTTCCAGGGAAAGCAGGGTCGCCTGCGAAGGATTGGTCCGGCCGGCATCGCTGACCCGGAAAGGAAACAGGGTGATGTTGGTCCACCAATTACTGCCGCGCGCGCCCAGCAGTTGGGCCACTTTGAGTTCGAACAGCAAGGCCTCCGTGGTCTTGTTCAAGGTTAACGAATTGGTCAGGGTGGTGCGCGGCAGATGATTCAACGTGTTCGAGGCCGAGTTGATCCAGTTATTGGCTTCCGTGGTCAGATCCCCGCCGCCATAAATGTAAGGAATGGACGGCAAATGCGGTGCCGGCACCGCCACCAGTCCGATCATTTCCCGACCGATGGCCGGGTCGGCATTGGTGGTGACCACATTAAAGTGCGTGTCGGTGGCCTCCGTGATCAAACGGTTTTCCTGCACGATCGTGACATTGGTGAGCCAGCACACCGGGGCTGTGTTGGAATTGGCCACCGCCGTGCCCACCAGGGATCCCTGCAGATCGTAGCTACGAACCACCATGCCCGTGGGGCACAAGGTGGATGCATTGGCAAAGCCATCCCAGGGCCGGGGCGTAGTGAAGAGATCGAACACCGCCTGGTCATCCAAATGCGGAAACGCGCTCGGGATACTCGCGTTTGTGGTCGGGTCCGTGCCATGAATCCATTCCTCGAGATTGGAATAACCGTCCCCGTCGCTATCGCGACCGCCGTTGGGATTCAAGCCGCGGGCAATCTCGACATAGTCCGGCACCCCATCACCGTTGGAATCAAGGGTCGCGGGACCTTGGGTAAATTTGTAAACTGCGGATTTGATGGCGGACTTGGCATTGACGAGCCCGGTGGTCGGCTGGCCGTAATACTGCACCGTCACATTTGTAAAAACCCGGACCGTCATGCCGTTCGACCATTGCGTCCAAGCGGTCGCGCCGACACGGAAAAAGATGTTGTCACCCGCGTTGGCCGCGGAGAAACCAAGGGCTATCGCCGTGGGATACAAGCCGGGACGAGGAGAAATAGTCACATCGCTGACTTTGTCACCGGCTGGCGGGGTGAAGCTGAAAAGCGAAATCATGTTGCTGTACTGATTCGCCATCCCAAACGTAGCCAGGGGATGCGCACCACCGAGGACGATCACGGACGGGTTGCCCAATCCCTGCGTCACGCTGAGGAAGGATTCCGCTCGCACTGAAATATTCCCCGGGCTGCCCGAAAACGACGCGGCATCCGACCAGTCGCCCGCGTTGTTGAGGCGCAGGAGCGTGGGGTTGCTATTCACGAAGGGCTCAAACTGAAACTGCATGACATTGCCACCAGCGCTGTAGGGTGAGACGCGCGGGAGGGTGCCGGCGGCCGAACTGCTAAAGCCGGACCCATTCCAATTCCATTGCTTGAATTTCGCGGAAGTGTTTTTACCGAGGGGCGCGCTATAGGCCATGAACCCGCCCCGCCCCAGAATGCCCATACCGGTGAAATGTTCGCCGGCATCGGGAGTAAAGCCCGCCACCGGTGAAGGCGGGTTGTGGCCATCGAAATGGTACACCGTGGCGGAAACACCATTCGTTTCCAGGACCAGGAGTTGCAGGCCGTTTGTGCCCGGCAGAACGAACAGGCGGTCAAAGAAATTGGTCAACGCAAAACCATTGGTATAAGAGAGGACATAGTTTCCAGGCGAAGGCTCGGTCACCTGATACGTATAAAAATAATACCCGGTGGGTGGATAAACGAGAAACTCAGTATAAGGTGTGGTGGGATCAAATTGACCAGTCACATATTCGAACGGTTGCGGGGAGCGATTCAACGCAATGGCGCTCACATACGAGGCAGCGCCCGCGGAAAGGTCATAAATGCTCAGGTAATCCGTACTGGGGCCCGTGTTGCGCTCGATCACTCCCAGGCGGGCGGGACGATTCGTGTGCAGGAGTATGGGATTGCCCCGCTCGCGTTGGAAGGCAATAATATTTTCGGCCAGCACGGTTTGATTGGTACCACCACCATTGCGAATCATCGTTTGGTGATAAGGGAGGATCCCGTTGTCCAGGGTGGCCACGTAGAGGTCGTCCAAAGGATTGTTCGTCGCCCCCCCAATGTCCATCACCGTCACCATATTCGGCCCGAGCGAGGGCAGGAATGCGCTCACGGGCACGCCCGCGGTGCCGGGGATGTTGGCATCGAGCAGATTGATGCGGTTGGCGTCCGGACCGGTGACCGCCAGAGAATCAAACCCCAGCGCATTGATTTTCCCGATTCCCAAACTGGTGGCGTTGGCGATGCCGCTGGCCCGGGCCGCCACCCAGGTGTAGTTGCCGGGCGACAATTGGTAGCCGATGCGGTAGGCCCCCGAGGCCTTGTCGAGGATGATCAAATCGCGGCGGCCGTCGCCGTCAAAATCACCGTCCGATTGCAGTTCGAACGGGTTGTCGTAGACAAACGCGCGCACCGGTGAACCGACCAGCGCTACTCCAATTAGCAGCCCGAGAATGATTTTTTTCATGGGACGTCGACTTCGTTGGAAGGAATCAGTTGATCAACCTCGTGGTTACCCTTAAAGCGCACCAGCACATATTTGTACCGCGCTCCCGAGATTTGCGGCTGGGTATCCACCAACCATAGATAGAGATAATTGTGCCCGCCACTCGTCGAAGAGGTGCAGGTTACAAATGGATCCAGGATCAAGGTGTTCGTCTGGCCTTGCGATCCGGAAAGTTGGTAGGCGATCTTCTCCATCAGGGGGGACACCTGGATGACATCACCGGAGGGGGTCGGGAACAGGGCATTCTTCACCTGGTAGCGATACATGGCGCATGGGAAGAGGCTGTCACCGAGCGCATTGGTGAGCAACATGGAGACGGGATCAAAGGGTACGCCGACGATCGGGGTTTTTTCCCGGGTGGACACCGTGATTCGGTCGCTAAACGGGGCGATGGCGAGCAGGATCGCGTTACCTTCATAGGCGGAGGTCCGGAGGGCGAGATCCGTGTTGGTGGGGGAAAGATCGAAGGCAAAGGCCGCGAAATTCGCCGCCGCACTCGGAGGCGTGAGCACCGGCCAGGGAACCTGGGGACCGGGAGCGTTGGTGGGCGTCCAGACAAAATCCCGGATCACGCTGAAGGCGCCGGGCGTATTGTTCGCCCCGATCGCGCGCACTTCCACGAAGTAGTGTTTATTCAGCTCCACGTTCGCGTTCACAATGAATTGGGCGCCGTTGTTGCCAAAGTCCGGACCCACTTTCGGCGTGCGAAAGGAATAGGACAGCAACGTGAGGTTCGTGCCGAAATTGGTGTAAGTCAGCGGCGTGGGGGCAGCGCCGTTGCAGAAGAGCGAAACCGCCAGGGCATTCAAATTCGTATTCGGCTTCGTGGGCAGGCCGGCAATGCGCAACTCAAAACGATCCACGCCGTAAGGGGGGCAAAACCAGGAAAGTTGCATCCCGGCGGAACTGCTGTCCCCGGTGGACGTGATCTTGGCGAGCACCGGCGTTGGGGGCGGTGTGTTCGGAGCGCAATCCACACAACCAATGATGAACATGGGACTGGGGTTGCCGCTGCCATCCAGCAACTGGCCATAGAAGCAGACGGTACCACCATTAACCGGGGGCGCATCCTCAAAGCAGGTGATGATGGACGCGATATTGGTCACTTGTCCCTGGCACAGCAGGGAAAGCGGCCCCTGATCGACGCGGCGATAAATACGGTATTCCTCACTTCCGGGCGTGGGGAACACGTGCACGATGATATTGTTCGTGCCCGGCATTCCTCCGTTGCTGCCCGGATCATGCACCCGGCACGGACCGGAGTTCTCCCGACCAAGAATCGCGCGCTTGCTCTGGGTAAAAGCCTGGAATTCCACATCCGCATAAACCGAAATGCTGAACCGGGAAAAATCGGTCTCCACCCAGTCGGAAACCAGGCCGTTGCCCAAGGCCGCCCGACAAAAGACCTGGAAATTTACGAGCTCATAATTCAGCATGCGGTCGGGAGTCCACGTCGCGGTGGCGTTGACGCCATCCAGGAAAAACGCCAAGCCCAGATAATTGCTGACCACGGTATTTCCCCCGCCGGTAGGGTTGGAATAGGTGGCGATGGCGTAAAATTCCGCCGATTCGAAACGCGAATCTGTCCGCGCACAATTAATCGTCACATCATAACTGTTCGTGTCCGCTGCCCCCAGTTTCGGAAAGCGGGCCGGCAGTCCCGTCACATAAGGCTGATAACAATTGATATCAATGAGTCCGTGGCCGGCGGATGGCCCCACGCGATCACGCAGCACCCCGTAAGCCGGACCACCGGGACCTGAAAGGTTCTGGCCACACGCGCCAGCGTCACCCGACCGGACGGTGTACCAGAAAGTCTTGCCATAAGCGCCCAGCGCGCTCGGCGAGGTCGGGCCATTATCCAGGAAACTGTTGTTCGTGGCGCCGGGAAAATGGGGTACCACGCCGATCAGGTTATTGCTGATCGATCCCGAATAGGCATTCATCTCGAGGAGATTGGTCCAGCGATACACCCAGTAATTGGTGGTCATGTCGTTGGTGTTGACATTCTGGTTCCAAACGATCCTCAAAATCTGGTTGGAGGTCATCGTGGCCGTATTGAACGAATATTCATTTTTGACATGAACGCCGAAAGGCGGGAGCGGCGGCATCCGATCGCAGACGGTGGCCAGATAGCCCGCCGAAAGCATGCCATCCCGGGCGAGCACATCGCGGGCGGTGGCGTAATAATAGAACTGTGCTCCATTGGTGAATCCCAAATTCACGTAGGTTTTCCGTCCCCGATGATCATCGTCCATGATGAACGAGGTGTTCGTATCACCCGTGGGCGGAAGCAGGTTGGACGCTTCGCTAAGCGTGAACATTTTTGAGGGCGTAATGGGGACCGTATTCACCAATTTCGCCGCCGCCGGGTTGGTGGCGACCAGGTTGCCGAGGGCCGCGAGGGGCGGTTGGTGGAGCTCATCCCAGCCCATGCTGTTGGCGTAATGCTTTTCCACCCGGTAAAGGTTGTAGCCAAATTGCATCAAGGACAGACGCCGGAGGTTGTCGGGGGTTCCCCAGCGCAGCTTGATGTTCAAGTCACCTTTGGGGGTGGGTTCGGGCACCAAGATCGGCGGACCGGGCGGCGGGAGGACGGTGGGATGACCCGCTTGCACCGTGACGCGGCCGATAACCGCGACGTCGCGATCGCCCGCGGGATCATAAACGCGCACCTCGAACGTGGTTAAACCGGGGGGAATCAATTCCGCGTCAGCAAAGCCAAGCGCCAGGTTGATGCCGGCATGATTTCCCCCGAGGAGCAGCAGATTTTCGTAGAAGCGGGAATCGCTGAGCGAGCCGCGGATCACCGCGGAAAGCTGATCGGCCCGGGAGATGGCGTTGGTCGGCATGATGGCCGCAAACAATTTGTTCAGGTCGTCCTGCAATTTGAACAGGTCATCCCCGAGGTTGGCGGCCCGGCGTAACAAAGGTTCGATGACGCGGGCATCCGTCTGAATGGTGACAATCGAACGCCGGACAAAGGGAGTAGTATTGGTGGCGTCGCCGGCCTTGGCGTACACCGCGAACACCTGGTTGCTGATCAAGGAGGGCTGGGTCCCTTTCCAGAGGATGTAGGCCCAGTCCTGATCGTTCCCGTCCCGGGTAACGGTGCCCACCGTATAGACGATGTCACCGATGCCGCTCTGGGCGCGGCTGGTGCGGAGAGACCCGAGGAGCAGTGCCGCCAACAGGAGGCGCAATACGAGGGAAGACATTTGCGAGTGTGACTTGTTCATTGAGCGGTTCAGTTAAGGTGCCAGGAGCCCATGATGTAGGAGAGATCGATGTCCTTGCTGACGGAGATGCAGAACGGACAGGGCCCGAGCGACGCTTCAAAATGGCCGTGGCCGTCGAACCGCAAATCGTCACCGTGCTTGAGACCGATCAACGTGACATCGCCTTCGATGCTCACGATGCACAGCAAGGAGCCCGATACCCCCAGGAACATCTTCCCGCCGTAGGTCGGACCTTCGGCGAAGTAGAAGGCGCCCGCGCCGATGCCGGCGGAGATTTCAAACAGGCAGGAGGGCGGAATCCCCAGCAGCAATTCGGAGACCGGCAGCCAACCCTGGGCGTAAACATAGGCCCCGGTGAAAGGCGGATTCCCGAGCACTTTGGCCACATCCGGATCGATCAGGACCAGCGGGTCCAGACTGCAAGTGCGGCCGAAGAAGATGGCACCCGAGAAATCGTAGCCATCGAAGCGCACGCCGCCTTTGAGGGCGATGTAGTTCTCGTATTTGCCGAAGGCCATCGCCGCAGCCAGGTCATGGAGTTGGAAGGCTTCGAAATTCAGGTCGCCTAACAGTTCCACCTGGCCGCCGAGATTGACCGGGAACGGAACCGAGCCGTCAAACGTGAACTTGGCCTCCACATTGGCCTTCGCGTCGCAACCGGCCCAATCCAGCGGAATCTTGGTGGCTCCCACGGTCACTTCCGTGGCGGGCGCGTTGGAGCTGTAGCAACTGGAACTGCCGTCCGATTTCAATTCCTTGATCTCCAGGAAGGCGTCCAGTTCCATGTTGTCCGGCACTTTGAACTGGAAGTGACCGTCAATCCGCAGCAGCGACAACGAGTCGCCATCGATATCGGCATGACCGTTGAGTTTGCCGGCGCCCATGGCATCCTTCACATCACCCAGGCATTGACTGATGGAATTGTCCAATTGGGCCAGCGATTGGCTGATGAGGTCGCGCATCACGTTGTTGAGCTGCTGGAAGACCGAATCCACCTGCTGCTTCATGGCGGCATCCACATCGTAGAGTCGTTGCCGCAGGCTGGTCTGGATCTGGGACGCCGCCGTGGTGGCAAAGAATTGATCCTCCAATTGCTGGCGGATGTGGGCCTTCACATCGGCGACACTGATGCTCTGGAAGGGATTATCCACGTTATAGTCCAGCTTGTTGAAATACTGCTGCGTATTCAGCGAGACCTGGACGGACACGTTGGTCAGTTCCGACCGGTAGGTATTCAGGGTGTTGCTGATTTCGGAGGTGAATTCGCCGGCATTCTCGAGGGTTCCCTCGACTTGTGACAACGCATTCTTGGTCTGCGTGAGGGTATCGGTGATTTCACCCAAGGCCGGTTCGATGTCTTTCAGGACCCCGTCCAGGGTGGGACCGATCACCGCGTTAAGGAACTGCGGCGCAATATCGCCCACCAGGGATTGCAGCAAATTCGGCACGATCGGACGCGTGCCGCCGACCTTCTCGATCAGGCCCATGGCGCCCGCCAACGGCTGCCCGTCGGTGCCGACCTTGAGCCCGCCGATCACCGAGTTAATTGCGTTGGTGGCATCCTTCAGATAACCCGCGACCTGACCGACCAGGTTGTTGGCGGCATTGCCCGCATCGCCCAAATCCTTCAAAGCCGTCGTGATGGTGGTGGCGGCGTGGCTGGCGCCCTGTCCGGCGAAGAAAAAGTCCGTATTCGTGGTGACGCTGGCGACAAACTGCTGCCGCTCCGCCAACGACAAGGTGTGATTGGCAAAACCCGACGCCCAATTGTTGGAGAGATTATTGTAAAATTGATCGATGAGGGGATTGATCGTGCGATCAAAGACGCCGTCCATCATGCGCTTCATCTGGGTGTCCATCAATTGGTCCAACTCATCCAACCCCGTATTGAGCACATCGGTCACCGGCTTGGAAACGGCTTGTACCAAGGCATTCTCCACCCCCGTGGCTCCATCAATGGCATTGAAAGCGAGATTGGCGATGCTGATATTGGGCAGGCCGTCATATTGGGCGCCGAAGTCAATTTCCGCGCGCTTGGCATCCATGTATTTGACGTTGTGCTTGATGTGGACGATGAGCAGATCGACCTCCTGTTCCTTCCAGGACATAAAGGAATGTTGGGGGGTCCAGGTCAGCGGATAATCAAAGTCCACCACCCCCAGCCAGAGACGCACGGCGCGGGGATGGTAGTTGGGCTGGTCCGGGTTATTCCGGTATTTATCGATCGTCAAACCACCGCTGCTCCCGGGCCAGCCCAGGTTTTTCCAGTCGAACAGGTTGGTCTCGAAGGGATTCCGCATGGAGGTATCATCCCAGCCGTAGTCAGGGTGGCCGCTGCCCGGACGCGGCCAACCGCCGGAAAGGTTGATCGTCGAGTTGCTGGCCGCGGCGCCGTTGGTATGGGCACTGGTTTGCAGATGTACCTTCAAATCCTCGAAGAACGGCACGTCCATTTTTCCGAAAATGTTGATCCAACCCGGCACGGAGACTCCGGGCGAACCCGCGAAGGTATTGTAATAGCCATCCTGAACAGTCGTGAACGTATACGTGGTCTTGTTCGGGCCCTCGATTTTGATGAGGTTCGGCAGCTTTAACCGGGAAGTGACATCGCTGATCTGTGCGGAAGCCGGAATCTGGTCGCCGTTGGGGAAAAAGCCGACCCGGCCATAGAGCGCCTTGTCCACATGGGAAGCGTGCGCTTCGATTCCAAGGACCAGGTCTCCGCCGGCGGGCGAGCAAGTATTGGTGCTCGCGAACTCGATGGAATCGGTTTTGAAATCCGCCTGCCAGTAGGCCATGACTTTGAAACCGTCGCCCTGCGGCACATCCGCCGATTCGGGAGCGCCCAGGCAGGTGAACTTCATGTTGTCAAAACCCTGCACAAAGCCGGCGGGATTTGGCAACGTGATCTGACCATCCGTTCGCGAATCGTGCATCTGACTGGCCAGATAGGACACTCCATAGTTGGAGAAGCCGAATTTATACCCCCACAATACCAGGTTGGTGGGAAAACTGCCCAGGACCGCTTCGTGAATGCCGCTGACCCCGGCGTAGCGAACGTAATATTTTGACCGGCCGGTGAGCCGCCAATTGATGTTCTTGGTGCCGGCTATGGTGCTCCGGGCGTTGTGGGCGCTGTCCGCATCACAACGGAAATTGATGCCCGCATAATCCGCAAAACCGTCCGAATACCCGGCCGTCAAGGGGCGCTCAATCAGGTTCAAATTCGTCGCGCCAAACCCGGTGTACAAAATGGTCGCCGGACCTTGCACGTCGGCGAGCTGGTTCTGGTCGCCGCGCAGAAAATTGCCCGGCATGTGAAAGCTGCCCACACTGAAATTGAACGCCTGCTGGGCAAAATCATTGATGGGCGGCATGATGAATCCCCATTGCAGGTTCACCGCCGCAGTGGTTGAGCCCGCCGCCACCAATCCGCCATCCGCGGTGAAGTTCAGTTGGCCACCGGTCGGGACAATGGTTGGCGTTCCGTTGGCGGAACCGCCGCCGCCGCAATCCGGGCAATCGCGGGTGTAACTGACCGACACCGGGCCATTGCCGAAGAGGGCGCTGCCGGCCCCGGGAACCGGCAAATCATCGACCACCGTCATTTTCCCGCCGCCCGACCATCCCAGGAAGGTGTCATACGGGAAATGCGTCCGGAAATTGGCCGAAGTAAAACTGAAGGCGGTCGTCAGCAATGCGTTGGAAGAAGCGTCTGGACGAACCGTTGCGGTCGAGAGAATGCCATTCACCGCGAGCCAATACTTGTCGTTGGACCGCTTGTCGCCCATGTTCACCGGATCGACCAGGTTGTTGGAGACGCTGAAAAGCGAGGCATATTCCAAAACCCGCACACAGACCGCCCCAACGCCGACCGGCGGTAAATCAAACTTCCCGGAACTGAGGTGCCAGGTAATGCGATCCGTCACGAGCCAGACCGGTTTGCTCTCCTCCGCGGCATAAATGTTCACGCCAGGCAGATACGTCAAATCGGTGGTCGGGTTCAATTGCGTGGTCATCGGCACGCTGGTGAACAGGATGCTGGGCTTGATGATTTTGCTATTGATGTCGTTCGTGCGATAGCCCAGGCCACCCGGCAACAAAACCGTGATATCGGCCTTGGTTCCGGAGGGGGTCAAAGTCATCGCCCCGCGGGTGAAGCGCACCTTGGCCAGGCTGTCCGTGTCCGGCACGGGAGCATTCAACACCGCGTTGCCGGCGGTCACGAAGGCGTCACCGGCGGGATTGAGATTGGCATTCAAGGGCCCGGCACCGGCGTACGAATGATCGGTCTGGGCCGTGACCACGCCATCCACCGAGGGTAATCCCACGGCAATCAAGCCGCCGGCGGGCGGAGTGCTCGACGGGCCGACGCCAAATTGACCAATGGTGGTCTGAATATTGCCAAAGAACAGGTTTCCATTGAAATAAAGCACCCGCGTGGCGACGGTCGCCTTGGGATTGCCACCTACGAGCGGCTGGCTCGGGCCATTGGCACAGGAAAAATTCACCGTCAAATAATACGTGTCGTTGATGCAATCAATCTGTCCGACCGGCTCCACCTGAAGAGTGTCGCTCACTGCCAAGGAGCCCACTGTTTTGGGCACGCCGGCGGTGTAGCTGGGCACGCCATGGACAAAATTGGTGGTGCTGTTTTTCAGCGGAATCAAGGCATTGTCCGAAGCCCGGCGCAGCTGATAATTGAAGGAGACGGTGGTATTGTCGGTCGAAGGGAGGGCGGAACTAAAATCGTCGTAACGAAATACCCCGAAGGACGCGTTGACGAGCAGCGCGGATTGTCCGGGTGCGGAGCGAACCGCCCAATTCTGGCTGAAAGAGTCACCAAAATGAAAGGGAATCACGTTAAGCGCCACATCTCCGCTCACGAGGTTGGTGAATTCCAGGAAAGTGGTGGGATTATTCGTGATGGCGGCCCCGGTGAAGGCGCCAATCCGCTGGATTTTGACCTCCACGGAATACTGATTGTAGGGATCCAGACGGACCAGCGGTTTCAAGCCGGCCGAGGTCGCGGAGGTGAGGCTGACATGCCCCGCGATATTAATCGTGTTGGTAAAATTATAGGTAAAGGCCGCGTTGGTCGTCCCGTTGCTGTCCAGAATCGGTTGCGGCAAGCCGTTGGTATCCAGCAAGCGATACCTCAGGGCATAGGTCGAAAAATGCTGAGCGGCGGATTGATTGGTGGAGGCCACCGAGGTTGTGACCAGCAGGCGGTCCCGGTTGTAAGCCCCGCCGAAGGCAATATCCGAATCGTAAATGAAATTGTTAACATTGGTTACCGCCGTGGAAAGCACGGTTTCAGTAACCACCGGGTAAAGCCAGCTGAGCGTATAGGTGCCCGCGGCGCCGCCAAAGCCGTCGAGCGCGATGCGATACTCGGTTCCCGCAACCGCATCAAAGGTGATGGCACTGGTGGTGAAAGGTGAAATGTCGTCGTCGAAGGTCACGGTGGTGAGCGCGCTCACGTTGGTTCCCCGGTAGGCGGCTAAAAGTGTATCAAAGGCGCTGCCAAAGGTGTTGAAAGTGACCGTGCCGCTGCTCGGGGCGATCCAGCGGAACCAGACCGAGTTCCCGCCGTTGTTGCCGGCGTGACTGGGTTCGCCCGGTTCTTTCGAAGCGCCAACCGTAGTCCCGGAAGTGCTGCCGGAAACTCCCGCCAGCGTCACCGCATTGGTGAACGCATCATTCGCGGGCGGCGGACTCGCGGCGACCAAAATATCGTCCAGATACCAACCTTCGGCCACCACCGAATGATCGCTGTCAAACTCAAATTTCAGCGTATGCGAACCGCCCAGATAGGCGGTCAGCGGGATGACGACTTGGGTCCAGCCGATCTGCGTGGCGGCCGAACTCCAAACCACGGTGGTATCAACCATGACCCGGGCGGCATCGCAACACGCCTCCACCCCGGGCATTTTATACCAAAAACTTAGCGAGGCGTTGGTGAACGGGGTGAGATTGACCACCCGGGACATATAAACCCCCATGTTGGTGGTATAGGTCGGATTATTGCTGGTGCCCAGGAACCCGATGGCGGCGCAATACCCCTTGAAGCTCCCGCCGTGGGTGCCTTCGCCGCCAAAGGTGCTGTCCACCTTGCCCCAACTGACACTTTGGGCGGCATTGGTGTTGCCTACATTCCAGCCTTGCGGAAAGCTCCCTTCAAAGCCTTCGGAGACCAGCGTGCTGACAGTCTGCGCGCCGGCACCGCGCGCCAGCAGGAGCAGCACCAGCAGCAGGAGGCACCCGGCGAGCGCTCGCTGCGGCAGCGGTGAGGTGTCGTCCGGGGTCGGGAAAATGGATGCCTGGATTCCGGAATGATTGGTTTGGCGCAAGGACTTCATACTGTGAAAGCCACGATTGTTTTTCTGCGGGGCCACTCGTCTGTTTTTGCTGAACTGGTTCCCGATCCGTCTTTGGAGCACGATCCCATCGCGTCGGTTTCCAAGCTGGCTTGGGTCCAGTTTATGGTAAAACCGCGAAGATCACCATCGAATAAAGCCCGCATTATTTGCCCTCCTGATAGCTGGATACGGCTAATTTGACTGCGGCGGCGATTCCATTCATGGTCCTTTAAATAATCCATCCGCCCCGATAGCGCCATGCTACTTCGGAGGTATGCCGGCACTCGCGTTCCGGGGATGTGTGGACGCAGTGAAGGCACCCTCCTGAGCCAGCTAAAGCCATCGTGGCTGCGCTGGGAAACCGGGCCAATTCACCCTCACAAGCACGGATTCCTTGCCGACCAATACCCGAATTTATCCGAACATAAGCGAGCATATCCGAATTTAAGCGCACTCAGTTCGGGTTGCCATCGGCGAGTGGCGCGGCGGATTTTGACCGCTCTACTCCCGGCTTGTCCCGGCGACCGTGGAGGAAGAATGACATCAAGTCCGCGGGGACTCCCCCGTTGGCCGCCTTCGGCATTTCCTCCAGCAGCGAGCCAATCACCTTGGCCAATAACATCCGCGAGGCGGGATTGCCCGGATTGACACCCTCCCGCCCCCGATAGGAGCGGTGGGCACGCAGCCGGGGCCGCCATCCGGTCGGGCGCTTGTCGCCGCGGAGTGGACCAAAAAAATATGTCAAAGAACGGGTCTCCCAGGGAGCCAGGAGCTGGTTGCCGGGGTGCGAAAGCCACGAGCGCCCGGTTTGGTGGCGCCCGTTGCGAGGGTCTGGGCGGCTCGGGCGCTGGTAAAGCTTTTAACACGAGAACGCGATTTTCGTATTCCTCTCGTAGGAATTTAGAAGAAACTTTTGGAATATTTTTACAGAAGCCAGCGCAGGTAACAAAGCGGAACCGAGGGACTCGAGACGACCTCAGCTTGTGTTTGCAAAAGCGCCCATGAAGCCAAAACCAGGAACCCAGGCATGCATACAGGATTTACAGGATTGAGCATCATGGACCTGGATAAGGCCCCAGCGGCGCGGCGACGCGCCACCGGCCATCATGAAAATCCTGTCCATCCTGTCCAAACCCGTGGCCTCCCCAGCCTTTGAACCGGTGTTGAACCTGGACTAACCGTCCGGAAACTGGATTAAGTGTCCGGAGGCTGGACTGGGGCGAGAACTGCGGGGATGGTTCGGCCACAATCGGGCAAACGTCACAAAAAGGAATTTTTTACCGGGCATTCGGGGCAGATTCCGGTAATTGCAGAACCGGCTGGTCAATTCCGCAGGCCTGGATAGGGAAACTGGACCCGACTACGCTGGGAGCTACGCCGGGCAGGTTAAATGTCCGGAAGTTGGACTAGCCGTTCAGAAGGGCGACTCAGCCCGTGAGTGCCCGGCTTTTGATTCATCGCCATCCTTCATGATAGCGCCCTCGTGGTATCGCGCCGCCTACAGGGCGCTGGTTTGAATTGCCGGAAAACCCAGCCTGTTAGGCTGGGCTATCGAATCACGTCCCTTCAGGCCGTTACGAATCGGACCGAGTCAACGAATCGGACGAGGTTGTTTCGGGGCTGATGGTCGGTGGTGTTGTGGCAAACTGGATTAAGGCTCCGGAAACTGGACTAACCTTGTTAAACCTGGACTTCGAGTATCTTGGCGGTCGGGATTCAGGAAATGAAAGGCAGATGTTTGTGAAGCATACTCGACTATTTCAGTCGGGTTTATGGGGATATATGCAAAATAACTTCCGCGCGATTTGCTTCGAGGGCGGCGTGAATGGCGGGGTGCCGCGAGCGCTGCCGGTTGAGGACAGGGCAGTGGGGCGCGGCAGGAGCCTCCATCCGGTCCGGGGGCCGTTGCCGTGGAGTGGCCAAATCAATATGTCAAAGAACGAGTCTGCCCAGAGTCTAGGAACTCTATTGGGCAGGCAAAAGCCGCGGGTGGCCGGTGTGGTGGCGCCCGTTTCGATCACCGGGCAGTTCCGGTCCCGGTTTTGTTGTAGCAGGGGTTCCAGGATTTCGTATTCCTATGGTAGGAATTTAGCGGGGGATTCTGATTTGCCATTTCGATGCGCGAAGCAAAAACTGCATCTGGCCAATTGTGCCCATGCCTCACGGCAGGCTCTTTGACGCTGGTAGGGAGCGCGTTACGGGAATCAAAAACGAACCATTGGAACGGATCAACAGATTTACACTCTTCACGGACTGCCTGACCGCTTTCCGATTTTGGTCTCTACGGTGGCCATGATGCGCGGACACAATCCCGATTATACCGTCGGCTCATTCTCGCCGGTCTCGCCGCGGCGGGACCTTCATAAAGGGGTTCTTGATATTTCACAGCTGGACCAGATCCCACCCCGACTCACTGTGGAATTCGTTGCGGCGGTGACTGCAAATACTTTTGGATCACCTGGAGCATAATCGCTGGATCGCAAGGTTTGGGCAGATACACGATCGCCGCCGTGGAAAACGCCTTGTCCAAGACTGGGATCTCGGTGTTGTAGCCGCTGGTGAGGACCACTTTCAGACCCGGCTTCTCCGCCCGCAGACGTTCCACCAATTGCAGGCCGCTCAATTTGCCCGGCATCACCATATCCGTGAACAGCAAATTAATCGTCGCCTGATGCTGCGCCCAAACCGCCAGCGCTTCTTCGCCATCGGCGGCAGTCAGCACCTGATAACCGCTGCGGGTCAACAACCGCGCGCAGACCAGCAGGAGTGCCGGCTCGTCCTCGACCAGCAAAATCGTGCCCTCACCCCGCACCAGGTCCGCCTGCGGCAGGGATATGGGAGTGGGACTTGGCGCGGCAACCGCAGGCAGGTATACCCGGAACGTGCTGCCCTGGCCCAGGCGGCTTTCCGCCTCCACCCAACCGTGATGTTGCTCCACCAAACCGCGGACGGTCGCCAGGCCGAGGCCGGTTCCCTGCCCCACTTCCTTGGTGGTGAAAAACGGCTCAAACAAGCGGCGCTGCGTTTCCGGCGCCATGCCGCAACCGGTATCAGCCACCGACAGGCATATGAATTTTCCCGGCGCCACCTTCAGATGATTCCGGGCGACTTCCGCACTCACCTCGATCTCCGTGAGTTTGACGCGCAAAACACCACCCTCTTTCATGGCATCCCGGGCGTTGAGGTACAGATTTAACAGCACCTGCTCCATCGCGGTCTTATCGGCCTCGACCCAGGCGGAAACATTCGTCGCGTCGAGGATGAAGCGGATGCGTTCGCCGAGCAACTGATGCAGCAGCTTGCCCTGGCGGGTGGCGATGGCCGCCAAATCCAGGACCTCACGGCGGATCATGCTTTGCCCGCTGAAGGCCAACACCTGGCGCACCAGGGTCGCGGAGCGTTGGGTGAGGCCACTGATTTCATCCAGCACTTCGATCGCGGCCGGCTCCAGTTTCTGCCGTGGCAGCAGGTCCAGGCTTAACATCATGGCGGCAAGAATATTGTTGAACTCGTGCGCCATCCCCCCGGCCAGATGACCGATGGCTTCCATTTTTTCCGCTTGCCGGGCGCGCTGTTGCAACCGTCGCCGCTCGGTGATGTCGTGGGAGACGCCAAAAAGGCCGATGACATTACCACGCGCATCGCGCACCGGCCCCTTGGTCGCCAGGAAAATATACGACACTCCCCCGCAGGTCACAAATTCGTCGTAAGTTTGCACGGCACCGGACGCCAGCACGCGGCGATCCCCGGCCATCAGTTGCCGCGCTTCCTCCGGCTCAAACAAGGCCGTATCGTCCCGGCCCAGAATTTCCGCCACGGACTTGCCCAGAAACCGCGCGGTGGCGGAATTGCACATCAAATACCGGCCTTGCGGGTCCTTGACATACACCGCGTCCGTGGTGCCTTCGGTGACCGATTGGAGCAAGGCCTGGCTCTGCCGGAGCGCTTCCTCCATCCGGTGCTTGTAGAGCGCCATCTCGATGTTCGCCTTGAGTTCGCGGCCCTCGAAAGGTTTCAAAATGTAGCCGAACGGTTCGGCCAGTTTGGCCCGCTCCAGCGTGGCGTCCTCCGAAAAGGCGGTCACGAACAACGAGGGAATTTGAAACCGCTGCCGGATTTCCCAGGCCGCGTCAACCCCATCCATCTCGCCTTCGAGATGAATGTCCATCAAGACCAAATCAGGCCGCAGTTCCCCGGCCAGGGCGAGGGCAGCCTCCCCGCTGGGTACCGGGCCCATGGGCTCATAGCCCAGGCCCACCAGTCGCTCGTGGAGATTCATCGCGACAATGCGCTCATCTTCGACAATCAGGATGCGGGTTGCCGGCATGGTGGGGGCAGTCATAGAATTCAGGGGATGGTAGTGGACGGATAGGGAAAGCGAATTTCCACCACGGTGCCGGCGGCTCGCGTGAAGCGGACGGTCCCGTGCAATTGATCGGCAAGGAGGTACACCAACTTCAATCCCAGGCTCGCGGTGTGGGCCGGATCCAATGCGACGGGCAAACCCACGCCATCGTCCGCCACGGTCAGCAAAATCTCCCGGGGCTGGGAGCGCTGCAAGGTCACGCGGATGCGCCCCGGGCGTTCGCCGGGGAAGGCGTATTTCAGGGCGTTACTGACCAATTCGTTGATTACCAGACCGCACGGCACGGCCTGATCCAGCCCGACCGCCAGATCTGGCGGCGTCACCGTGGAATCAATCCGGACGCGGTTCTGGACGCTGCCCGCGCTGTTGTGCAACTGCCGGCAAAGCGATCCCACGTAGTTCGCGAGATCGAGATTCGCGAGATTTTTCGATTGGTAGAGCTTTTCATGGATCAAGGCCATGGAGCGCACACGGTTGCCGGTACTGGCCAGAGTCTCCATTAATGGTGCGTCGTGCGTGCGGTTTTGTTGCAAGCTCAGCAGGCTGGACACGATTTGCAAGTTGTTCTTCACCCGGTGGTGAACCTCCTTGAGCAGGACGGTTTTTTCGAGCAGCGAAGCGCGCAACGCCGCCTCCGCCTGCTTGCGGCTCGTGATGTCGCGCGCGGAAGCGTAAAGCAACCGCTCGCCATCCACATCGATCCCCCGGCTGTTGATTTCGACTTCGATGATTTGCCCATCGCGACGGCGGTGGCGCGTTTCGAAAATCAGCGGTCCCTGCAGCAGCTCCTGGATGCGGGCAAGCAATTCCGCAGCGGACCATTGCGCATCCCAATCCCAGATGAACAGGGGCGGCGGATTTTCTGCCGAATACCCCAACATCACATAGAAGGAGTGACTCGCCTCCAATAACCTGCCTTCCCGGTTGACAATGTGGATGCCGTCGCTGGCGGTCTCGAGCAGGGACTGGTAATGCGCCCGGGCCTGGCGCAGGGCGGTCTCGGCGCGCTTGCGCTCGGAAATATCCTCCAACTGCCAGATGGAACCCGCCGCCAGATCCTGGGGGTTGATCGCCTGGCCGGTCAAACTGGCCAGGAAAACGGAGCCATCCAAACGCCGCATCTCCACTTCACAGTGATAGACTTCGCCGCGCGCCAGCGCGGCATAGCCTTCCCGGCCGATGCGGAGGCTGTCCTCCGCGCGGACGTAGTGCACCGCGGTTTCCAAACCCACGGATCCACCGGCAGGATAGCCGAAAATACGGTCTAGCGCGACATTGGCTAATTGGATCCGGCGGTTCTTGAGGAAGATGACGCCCACCGTGATTGTCCCGAGCATCACGTTTAACTCCTCCGCCAGGTGTTTGACTTGCTCTTCCGCCCGCTTGCGAACAGTGATGTCTTCCGTGACCGAGACAAAATATTTGGGCGCGCCAGATTCATCCCGCACGAGGGAGACCGTCAGGTTGACGATGACCAAAGAACCGCTTTTCTGGATATACCGTTTCTCCAACCGGCACGTCGAAAGTTCCCCGGATAGCAACTGGCGCCTCAGCTCGAGGTCAGACTCCAGGTCCGCGGGATGCGTGATCGCTTGAAAGTCTTTGCCCAGCAGTTCCTCCCGAGAATAGCCGGTGATTTCGCAGAGCCGGTCATTCACCCGCAGCCAACCGCCATCCAGTTCCACCTGGGCCATGCCGACCGCCGCCTGTTCAAAAGTCGCCCGGAATTGCGCCTCGCTTTCCCGCTTGGCCTCCTCCATCCGCTTGCGCCCGGTGATGTCGGTGATATAGCCATGCCAGAGGGTGGAACCGTCTGCCTCCCTTTCCGGCAAAGAGCTCCCGAGCAACCACCGCTCGGCGCCGTCCGCAAATCTCACCCGATACTCATGGTCCCAGGGGGTCAGGTCGCGGGCGGATTGTTGGATCGAGGCGGCGACGCCCGCGAGGTCTTCGGGGTGAATCACATTAAATACCTTGGTGGCATCCGCCACGACTTCCTCCGGGCTGACACGATAGATTTCGCGAATCCCCGGGCTCGCGAAAGGAAAGCAGGAACGGCCATCCGGAAACAAGCGATACTGGTAAACCACCCCGGGAACCCGGCTGGCGATTTTCTGGAGCCGGCTGAGCGCCTCCTCGCGTTGCGCCTCCAATTGCTGACGCGCGGTGATGTCCTGCACCGTGCCGGACACCCGCCTGACCTGGCCTGATTCATCGCACCCGATGTCCGAGGAGATAACCTCCACCACGCGCACGCCGCCATCCGGCCGGATGATGCGATACTGGTAAGGCGCAACGGCTCGGCCCTGAAAAAGAGCTTCGTGGACCTGGACTTGCCGCGCCAAGTCTTCGGGATGAGCCAATTGGAGCAGGCCTTTTTCCGTGTGTTCGAAGCTTGCCGGGGTCACGCCGTAAATCCGGTATGCCTCGGGCGACCAGGACACCAGATCGTTCTGGAAATCGTAACTCCAATCGCCGACGTGAGCGATCGCCTGGGCACGATGCAGGTTGGCCTCGCTCGCGCGTAGCGCCGCCTCCGTTTGCTTGCGCGCGGTGATGTCCTGGACTTGGGAGATAAAATACAAAGGCTCACCCTGGGCATCGCGCACCAGAGAAGAGGAAACCTCGCCATAAATAACGTGGCCCAGGCGGTGACGGTAGTGCTTTTCAAAAGTCACGTTGTCCCCGCCCCCGGTAATTGCGCGTTGAATAAAACCCGGGCTCAGCCCCGAGTGCTCGGGGAGGGCCAGGTCGTTGACATTCATGCGCTCCAGTTCGGACGAGTGGTAGCCGAAAATGTCGGCCATTTTTTTATTCACCCGCAAAAGCTTTCCGGCCAGATCCACGAGGCACATGCCCGCATTGGCATGACTAAACGCCAGCCGAAACTTCTCCTCACTTTCGCGCAACGCGGCCTCCGCCTGCTTGTGCTCGGTGATGTCGGTGATATAACCATGCCAGAGGGTGGAACCATCCGCCTCCCGTTCCGGCAGGGAGTTGCCGAGCAGCCAACGCACGGTGCCATCCGGAAGCTTGGCCCGAAACTCATGGCGCCACGGGCTCAGAGCGCGGGCCGATTCCCGCATGGAGGCAAGGAAACCCGCGGCGTCAACGGGGTATACCAAATTGATTGCCTGGGTGGCATCCAGCGCAATTTCCTCGGGGCTGACCCGGAAAGCCTCCGCCATCGCTCCGCTGGCGAAGGGGATGCAGGAACGGCCATCAGGGAAAAGGCGATACTGGTAAACCACACCGGGCACCCGGCTGGCGATTTTCTGCAGGCGATCCAACGCTTCTGCCCGCTGCTCTTCCAACTCCTTGCGCGCGGTGATGTCCTGATTGCTGCCGCGCGCTCCCACGACGCGGCCCAAGGTGTCGCGCGCCACGGTGATGCGGACAACGAAGTGGCGGATTTGGCCGTCGCGCCGGATGATCCGGTGCTCCCGCGCATAGTCATCCTGGGCGCACGCGAGCACCCGGGCGAAGTCCTCCGGGACCAGGTGCCGCTCCTCGGCGGGCAGAAATTCGCGGGCATACACTTCCGCAGGCATCCGGTAGCCGCCTTCGCGTTCCGCCGTCGTGCCATACAAGGCGTAAAACCGGTCATTGAAGGTGAAAGTCCGGGTGGCCGCGTCCATCTCCCAATAGGCCAACTCGGCCTGGTCCATCGCGTGAACGAGTTGGGCCTGGGTCTCCCGCAGCGCTTCCTCCATGCTCTTTCGCGCGGTGATGTCGGTGAAAGAAGTGACGACGGCATAAGGCTGGGAATTGCCACTGCTGAACAGCGGCTCGGCATTGCTAAGAATCCAGCGGCGTGTCACATCCGGCAGTTGCAACCCCATCGTCACGTCCCGGCAGGGCCGCCCGGTGCGCAAACTCACCATCGCCGGGTGTTCGGCGCCGGGGAAAGGCTGGCCGGCTTCGTCAATGGCTTGCCACTCCGGGGCCAGCGAGGTGCGCCCTTTGATCTGGTCGCAGCTCAAGCCGAGGATGCGTTCGGCGCCGGGATTGCACTCCACGATCCTGCCGTCGGCGGTCTGGACCACGACGCCTTCGGCCATGGCGGTGAGCGTGGCGCGCAACCGGTGTTCCACCCCCAGGCGCACAAACGCGGCTTCCGTTTCTAAAGCGAGGATCCGGATGACCTCGATGTCCCCTTGCTCCGGCGCTTCCGCGCGCCGGGAAGCCACGTTTACATAACCAAAGGGAACTCCCGCCACGGATAGCCCGATGCAATAAACATGCCGCAACCCATACTTCTCCCCCAGCGCCCGCTGGTCCGGAAACTGCTGGTTGATGGTGATGAGCTCACTCGGATGCGCGAGCGCATAATTCACGTAACCCGTATCCAGCGGGCGGCGGGCCACCAGCGCGACGAAGTCCGGCGGCAAACCAAATTGATGTTTCAGCACCGCTTCCGGGCCCTCGAACCGATACGCCGCACCGCCATCCATGCCGGCCAGTTCGATGGCTCGGCGCAACAGGCAATCGAGGGCCGCATCCAGGTCGGAGCAGGCGTCAATCGCCACCAAGGCCTGGCGCAGGAGTTCGCCGGTGCGGGCGGAGCGGTGCAACCGGGCCTCGCTACGCGAGAGTTCTTGCGTCAATTGTTCGGCCATCCGCTGCGCGCGCGCGCGCGTGCCCAACTGGGAGAGCGTCAACCCGGACAGCAGCAGGCTGACCAGAGTTCCACCCCAAAGCGCAATCCAGGCACTGGCGTAATCCGCCGAGGCGGCCAGGCCGCCAGGTTTCGTGAAACGCAAAGTCCAGCGGCGACCGGCGAACTCGAGCGCCGACAACCGGGTCGGCAGAGAGCTGGTCGGACGCCCGGTGACGCCAGCCTCCTCACTATCGAAAAGCAACGATTCCTGGCTGGCCGCGTCCCCATCGTAAACCTGGAAATGAAGTTGATGATCCTTCGGCTGCGATTTCCATTCCCGCAAGGTGCCGCGCATCAAATCCCCCATTCGGTAGGGGCTATAAACCCAGCCCTGGATCGCGGCGCGGCGCTGTTCCACGGTTTCCAATGGCAGCCCGTGACGATACACCGGGACAAACATCAAAGTGCCAGCCTGCATTCCCTGGTTGGTTTCCTGCACCAGGGTGACCTTCCCGGTGAGCGCCGCGGCATGCTGATCCCGGGCTCGCTCCAACGCCGCGCGCCGCACGGGTTCGGAAAACAGATCATAGCCAAAGGCGCGCAGGTTGCGATTCGTGAACGGCTCCACATAAATGACGGGGGCGCAATTCTCCCGCCCGCCCGCCGGGGTGACCTGATAATCCGGAAAACCGGCGCGGCGAATCGACTGGATATGCTCCGTCAAATGCGCCCGGGGGACGAATTGCACGAAGCCGACGCCCTGGATACCCGGCAACTGCCGATCCAGCTCGAGGTTCTGGACGAAAGTCCGCCACTCTCCGCGTTCGACGGAGACGGAGGCATCAAACAGCGCCGCCGCCGCGTACAGGACCTGGGCGCAAGCCTGGAGTCGGGCGGTGAGGTTGAGTTCGATCTCTTCGCTGGCAAAATCGAACTTCCGCCGGGCGGCGCCATCCGCCTCCGCCTTGACATAGAAAACCACCATCCCGGTGACGAGCAGTCCCGCAACCAGCATCCCCAGAGCGGCAACCAGATTGCGGCGGGAAGCGGCGTCTGCGGATGGAGCCGGAGGTTGCTTCACGTTATGAGACCCTTCTACCAGTCTGATTCGCCGGGTGGATTGAGTTTCGGGTGAAGTGCGTGTCCCGCCCCCCCCGTCCAATTCCCCGCGCGGATTCCATTTTGCTTTCTGGGGTGGCCGTTTGCTAGGCAAATATTGCACAATCTTGGCCCCTGCTTGCTTTGCCCGATCGCCGCCGGCGAACCATTGGAATCGCCCGGCATTTTCTAACTCTTCGCGCACTCTTTGGCCGCTTCCGGCCCCTGGGCCCGGCAGTGGCTAAGATGGGCTGACGCTATCTCCCTTAAACCGCCGGCGCATTCCCGCCGGGCTCGCCGCGGCGGGACCTTCAAAACGCCTTGACGGCTTCGTGGGAAGTATGATCCGGCCCGCTGTATTTCCCCTTGTTGCTTGACCACCAATCCAAAATTTCCGGGATGGCCAGCGGCTCAAAATCGGCGCCGGGCTCAGCATGAACCAGCCGACCAACCGTCGCCACCACCGCGAGACTCTTGTCCCGGGCATAAATGTCCATAAACCAGGAGATTTTATCATTGTTGCAGATGTCTTTGCGGTGACATACATCCACGATCAGCTTGACTTTTTGGCTGGCGGTGGCGCAAGTTGCATAGTGCTTGGAATAGGCCCGCAAGTCGCAATATCTGGCATCCGCGGCATTCCTCCAGCTATCGGCCATGGCAACCTGGATGACTTCGCCCAATCGTGAATCCGTTAAGCAAATTTTTCGGTAGGCATCGTCGGCCGCTTTTCGGAAAGGTGAGCTGGCGTCGCGACTCAACTGAAAAAGCCTTTCATAAGCGTCTCGATCATCACTCAGGGCGCTCAGTACGGTAAGCATAAAATCCCGGCTGGCCTGGATATCGGAGAGGTGTGTCTGGGTCTGCGCTATTTCATACTCCACAAGCACTAGATCATTGGAAATCGCAGCCAGGGCCGGAACAATCACAAATCTCCATTGGGCATCGCTCAGTGGGTGCTCGGACATGGTAACGTCTTCGATTGCTTTCAACGTCACCTGGTCTGGTATGCGGGCAGCCGCCAACGGCCTGGCCATGATAATGTCGGAAGTGTGTTGAGCTTTGGGGGCTGCTTGCGCGGTCGGCAAAGTGACGGACCTACTCGTCGTTGGCTTCCATTCGAAATAAGCCTTGATCCCTAGCAGAGTGGCTAGACAGGCGATGACTGCCAAAGCCAGACCCGTCCATTTAAGAATCCGGTTGTAATCCCAAGCCACCTGACGCATCTGCAAATCAGCCGCGGCCTGGAATTGTTTAAAACCATCCGCTCTTTCCTCCGCGAAAGCCGCCATCAGCTCGGACTTCCGTCTGTCCCCTTCGTTTTGAATGCGCTCCACGGCGGTGGTTATGGCGCGTTCGAGTTTCGATTCCAGGGATTTTTCCGAGCCAGATTCCGATTTTAGTGATAGAGCCACAAGATCTCCAAAAATTTGCTTGAATTGCCATCAATCGAACCGTTTATTCCGCCATCCCTGCCGTAAAAATACGTGACCTAAACAAATCCCGCGAAGGGCCGGGTTGAGCGTTGCTTCCCAGGCGGACGATTGCGCGAGAGTAATTTTCGGGACCGAATGGTGGGATAATTTGTGCATTTCGAGGATTTTAACCATTTTTCACCCGGGGTCATTTTGAACCCCGCCCCCAAAATTGGCCATTGGGGATTCCCCCAATTGTTTGCCTTGCCCTAAGGGGTGCGTCCCTTTCGGCAGATAACGACCAAGAATCCGGCTCGCCTTTCTTGCATCGGGCGATTTCCGACCTTCCACGCACAAATTGGGTAGCCCTGATGTGGCGAACGCAATGGGGAAGGGAAATGGCCTGCAAGCCTGCCGGCGCAGCTCCGTCGTTCCGCACTTTTGCGAGTTGTACTGGGGCGGGAGCGGCCAAAATCGTTCGACCGATTTTTGCCCCCTTTCGAAACCGCTGAACTGGTTTCGCCGCGGCTGCCAGCGCATTCCCGCCGGGCTCGCCGCGGCGGAACCTTCACAACGCCTTGGCGGCTTGGCGGGAATTATGATCCGCTGAATAAAAGCAGTTATGGCATCAATATTGCTTGTCTAAGCCGGACCTGTCCATGCATCATAATCGAGACGAAATAAACAGAAATCAGTTCGAAACCTTTAAAAACAACACTGACATCATGCTTACCAAAAAAGTCCAAAGCATATTTATTACCCTTAACGCGCTGGCCGTGTGTTTCGTCACGATTCCGGCTCTGGCGCAACGCGATTCGGACGATCAAGACGGTCCGACCATTAATATTGAGGCGCGCCCCCCGCTGCATATCCACCCCATGGCGTCCACTTCCCCAGTGGGCTATGTCCCCTTCCAGATCCGTCACGCCTATGGACTGGACCAAATGACCAACGGCGGCGCCGGCCAGGTGATCGCCATCGTGGATGCCTATGGCAGCCCGACGATTCAAAACGACCTCAACGTGTTCAGCACCCGATTTGGGATTCCCACCACCACCATTCAAATCATTACTCCCAACGGCAAGTTGGGGGTGGATGCGGGCTGGGCGCTGGAGACCTCCCTGGATGTGGAATGGGCCCACGCTCTGGCACCCAAGGCTAAAATCATCCTCGCGGTCGCCAGCTCCGCCAGCCTGTCGGCCCTGGTTGCGGCGGTGGATTCCGCCGTCAAGGCCGGAGCCAACATTGTCTCCATGAGTTGGGGCGCTGCGGAATTCTCCACGGAAAGCAGTTACGAATCCCATTTTACCAAGACGGGCGTGTCGTTTTTTGCCTCCTCGGGTGACAACGGATCCGGCGTCATCTGGCCATCCGTTTCGCCCAACGTGACCGGGGTGGGCGGCACCAGTTTGTATGTGGATGCCAACGGCAATTTGATCGCTCCCGAAGTGGGTTGGGCGGGCAGCGGCGGCGGCTTCAGCGCCTATTTCGCCCGGCCGGCTTATCAAAATGGCTGGCAAAGCGCCGCGGGCCGTTCGGTGCCGGACGTCGCCATGGTGGCCGATCCCAATACCGGTGTTACCGTCTATGACACCACCGCCTACAGCGGGCAGAAGGGCTGGTTCCAAGTCGGTGGCACCAGCGCCAGTTGCCCGATGTGGGGAGCGGTGGTGGCGCTCGCCAATGAACAACGGGTGGCCGCAAAAAAATCCCGGCTTTCCGGCACCGACAAACCTTTGTACCAAATGGCGGGCAGCCTCAATTCCCTCGGGGCTTCCCTTTATGGATATTTCTTCAACGATGTGACCAGCGGCAGCAATGGCGGCTTCAGCGCCACCCCGAAGTATGACGAGGTAACCGGCTTGGGAACACCGATTACCCAAAGACTGGTTCCGGGTTTGGCCGTTTACTGAGACCGATCAGCGGATGTAAGTTACCCCCGGTCGGGTTAAGCTGAATCCAGGGCATTAGCTCCCTGGCCGAAGTGACAATCGTAAGGGGGTCTTGAAAATCGTCTACCGCCGCCTGAACTCAGGCGGCGGTAGGGCAAGCAATTCGGATAGCCTGCGGTATCGCTCCGCACCGCCACCGTCTCGCGGCTCTCCGAGGTTGTTCGCTGCTGGGGGCAGCAAAACCTATCGGCCCGATTCCTTCCCTCGGAAACTGGTTCTACCGCTGCTCACTTCCCTTTGACCATGGCGCGTAACATCGCCACTTCCGCCTGGATGATCGCGGGAGTGATGCCGATGATCCGGGCCAGCACCAGCAGGATGCCGGCATAGCCGACCACGAGCACGGCCACGCTGCCGACCGAGTTCAGGACCAGGAAGGAACGCAACCAACCGGCAATGCCCACCAGGACGAGCGGAGCCAGAATCGAGCGGGCCACCCAGTTGCCCAGCGGCGCGCGAAAATAGCGGCAGACATACCAGGCGGTGATGAGCGTAAGCACGGCCTGCGAGAGGACCGTCGCAAAGGCAATTCCGGCCATGAATTGGTAGTGGGCGGCAATCAAGGAAAGGCCCAGGTTCAACAGTCCCGTGGCCCCGACGGCCATTCCCATCATGCGGAGGCCGGCGGGACCGGTGCGACCGGTGATTTGGATGGCGGAGTCGCCACAAGCCGTGACCGCGAGGTTCATGGCAAACGCGGTTTGCAGCAGGATGGACGCGGCGGGAACCGGTTCTTTCGCGTGCCCCATCCACACGTACATGAACAGGGAATTCAGCGCGAGATAGCCCAGCGCGGCAAAACAACCGAAAAAGCTCTGGAATTGATTCAACTTTTGCGCTTCCGCCTGGGCGCGCTCCCGGTCGCCGGGGGTCGGGGAGGCCAGCAGACGGGCGATCTTCGGGAATGCCACAAACGCGGCGGTCGTCACCACGAACAATGATAACTCACATGCCCGATAGTTGAATTCATACATCGGCACCTGGTTGGCGCCAAAACTTTTCAGAACCAGCAAGCTGTCGGTACTGGTGTAAATCTTGTTTCCCAAGCTGCACAGGTACACCCAGAAGCTGCTCTCAAACAAGGCCAGGCCCGTCCGCGTATCCAGTTCCAACGGCAGCCAGGCCGCGAATTGGGGATGCGACTCCCGGACCCATAAACGCGTCAGCAGGAGCGTGATGATAGCCACCAACACATAGGGGGAATATTGCACCCACAAAGGAAAACCCTGGCGGGCCAGCAACCAATGCGCGGCCAGGCCCATTTGCGCCAGCAGGAAACCGGGGATTACGGGCCAGACGAGGTTGCCGCAGGCATAGTTGACGTTCGCGGAGTAACTGCTGAAAATCGATACCATCACGGCTACGGCCGCCATGCCAAACAGCGCCCCGGTGGAGCCCAAACCCGGCACGTTGTCAAAACGCAACCCCAGGTTCAAGATGGGCGCCCCCAAGGCAAAGCCCGCGCCCATCGCGAGTCCCAAGAGCAGGAAAAGTCCCCGGGCCGAGGCCAGAAAACGGACCGCTTCCCGTTCCTTCCCCTGCCCCAGATACTGCGCCAACCGGTAATTTACCGCTCCACCCATGCCCAGGTCCCCCAACCCCCCCAAGGAGGCGAGCTTCAGGAACGACAAGTAGCCCCCGTAGAGGGAGGAGCCCATCGCGCCTTGCAGCAGTCGCGACCAAACGAGGGCCAGGCCGCTGGACCCCACCCGGGAACCCAGTTGCAAAACCAGGGCCAGCCGGGAGGATGATCGTTCCCGCTTCAGCCATTGAATTGTTTTTACGAGCATGTGTCAGCAGTGGATCGCGATTCCGGGGATTTCACTCAATCCACCTCGGAGTTCCGCCCCATCGATGGGACAGGGAACCTCGGCCCCCGAGCGTTCCGTGTCATGGTTGCGCCGCGGGCGGGCGGGCGGCAACCGGGGCCGGAGTTGGAGTGGGAGCCGCCACCCCGCGCCAGGGCAGGCGGGTGGTCCGGGCCAGGTTACGCAAGGCCCGCCGCTCCAGCCAACCCTCCACCCACCGGCTTTGCCGGGAACCAGGTGATGGCGGAGATCCCCGACCGGCGAGCACGGCCAGTTGAGTGGGAATCAGTTCTAATCCATAGTGCATCACCAAGCCGGTAAAAAAGTAATCGCCCGCCACCGTGGGCAGTAAATTTTCCCAACCCCCAAGGGAACGCCAGGCGGCCCGTCCATAGGCCCAGTTGGCAGATCCACCAAACCAATCCGTCGGACCGGGGAAATGTTTTAGAAACTCGCTCGGGGTGATACTCGTACCCGGAAACGGTGCGGGTACTCCCGCCTGACGGCCCGCCGCCCCCGGAAATTGAAAACCACACCACACCACTTGCGCAGCCGGACGTTCCGAAATTCGTTGCCGCAAGGCCGCGGCATAGTCGGGCCGCAGGCGGTCGCCGCTGAGGAGGGGCTTGATCCAGTCCGCGCGCGCCTGATCATGTGCCCAGTTGAGATGCTCCACCGGGGTCAGCGGAAACGGAACTGTCGATAGTTCCACCGGGATGCCTTCCGCCTGGAGTCGGCTGGCCGCGGTAGTCAGGGTGGGTGCCGTTGAGGTTGCCGCATCCCCGCACAGCAAGACCCGGAATCCCCGCTCGGTTTGCCCCGCCAGCGAGTCGATCATAGGCGCCAATTCGACCCCGGGACTGGCCACGGGTAGGACCACGTCGAGCCAGGGGATCATGGCTCCCCCTCCCCGCGGCCCACCACGCCCGCCGCCCGCCAAATATGCTTCATCGCCATCGCGGTGGCATCCTTGGGGATCGCCGGAGCAATGGCAAGTTGTAAAACCAAGCCGGATTTTCTGCCCACCAACTCTGGCAAACCACGCTAATTCGCCACTTCGGTCACCACCGTGGTGGCGTCGAGCCTGGCCTCGGCAACCTTTTGTTTGCCCCCGCCGGGCCAGGTCACCTCGATGTCTTCCGCCCGGGTGGCGGAGCCCAGGCCGATGGTAATGGGGAGTTCCGACTGGGAAAGATAACCGCGCGTGGGCATCACCTGACGCCACAAGGTCCGCCCGTTCACGCGCGCCTTAACGGAGGCCCCGATGGCGTCCCGGTTGCTCCGCGTGCCGACCAGTTTCAGGCGGAGCCAATGATGCCCCAGGGTTTGCTCATTGCGGAGCAGGAGCGGGGCGCCCCCCACCTGGGTGATGATCACATCAGCATCCCCATCCCCGTCGATGTCCGCGTAGGCGGAGCCGCGCCCCACCATGGGCTGGCCCAAGTCCGGACCACATTTTTCGGTGGGAACAGCCACGAAACAGCCGCCGCTCCGCTCCCCGGCGTTCCAGAACAATTGGGCGGGCTGACGGTACTGCTGCCCCTGCTGGATTTTGCCAATTTCCTCCTCCAAATGCCCGTTGGCCGTGAGCACATCCAGGCGTCCGTCCAGATCGTAATCGAAAAAGAAGACTCCAAACTTAAGCAGCAGCCGGCCGGCCGGGCCGATCCCCTCGGGGATGGCCTCGTCGGCGTATAACAGCGGGCTGCCCTGCGAGACATACAGGGCGGTCATTTCCGTGGCAAAATTACCAATGGCGATGCCCAGGGCGTCATCGTTGCGATACCGCGCCGCGTCGATGCCCATCGCGCCCCGCGCCCGGCCGTAATTGTCGAAGGCGATGCCGCTGATGGCGCCGATTTCCTTGAAGTGGCCGTGGCCCTCGTTGTGAAAAACAAAATTCTGGACCGTGTCGTTCGCCACCACCAGGTCGATCAACCCGTCGCCATCCAAATCCACCGGCGCCACGCCCAGGGATTTTCCCGCCGGCACCCCGGTGGCCGGATTTTTCACCTGGATGCCGCTCTCCGCCGAGACGTCCTTGAAAACCCCGTTGCCCTCGTTGTGATAGAGGGAACAAAAAGCGCCTTCAAAATTGGCGGGTTGCCCATAGGCCCGGCCCACGCCGACGAGCTTGTAACCCACTTCAATGTCAATGGCGCGGGACCACTTGACATAATTGCAGACGAACAAATCGAGCTTTCCGTCATTATCGTAATCGATCCACGCGCTGCTCGTGCTCCAATCCGACCCCGAACCGCCCACCCCGGCGGACGCGGTGATATCGCGGAACTTGCCCCCGCCCTCATTGTGGAACAAGTGATTGCCTCCCACCCCGGCGATGAAAACATCCGGGCGACCATCGTTGTCGAAATCACCGACTGCCACCCCCATCCCGTACAAGCTCACATCCAAACCAGAACCGGCCGTCACATCGGTGAAATGCCCCTTCCCATCATTGTGATAAAGCGCGGGCAAAGCCGGCTTGGCCCCGGCGGGCAGGTGCCCGGGCCAGTAGGCGGAATTGATCAGCAACAAATCCTGGTAACCGTCGCCATCATAATCCAGAAACGCCACCCCTCCCCCCATCGTCTCCGGCAGCAGTTTCTCCCCATAGGCGCCATTCTGATGGCGAAAACTGACGCCGCTGGCGGCGGTGATGTCGGCAAACCGGGCCACCGGAATTTCCACCGGAACGGCCGGGGCCGGCACCGGGGCGGTCAGGGCGGTCAATTTCGCCGGCACCGGCGCGGACTTCCGCTGCCGCACGGCGTAAACCCCCACCGCCAGCACCGCCAGGACGCAACACCCCACCGCCGACCAGCGGAATACCCGCCCCACCATGGCGTCGTCGTAATGGGGAACTTCTTCGGATTCATCGACCGGGGGCCGGCCGCCGGCAGGTGGGGTTTTGTTCATAGGCAGGGGCTAACGGGTGGCGGCAACCGCCGGGGTGTCCACGGTACTCGTCCGGCTCAATCCTGGCGCCGTGGGTCGCTGCAAAGGATAAATCACGATGGCCTGCGCCGCGTGGTCGGCGGCGGGGTTCCGTCGCCGTTCCGCAGCCACGGCCCGGTCCCGGGCGTTGTCGTCCGGTCGGTACCGCTCGTGGAGCCGGCGGTGTTCAGCGGCTTCCTTGGGCCGTCCCAGGGCCTCGTCAATCAAGGCCAGATTGTAGTGGGCGGCCACGTTTTCGGAATCCAACATCAGGGTCCGGTTGAACTGCTCCGCCGCCAGGGCCAGGTACTGGCGGCTGGCCTCCGGTCGCGCGTGCTCCTGTTTGGCGCGTTCAAAGTAGGTCTGTCCCAGTTCGTTCATCACCTCGAAATCCTTGGTAAAATCAAAATTCCGCTGGTCTATTTCCGGATAGTGATCCTCGAGGATGCTGCGGAATTCGCCGATCGCCTTGTCCAGGTACCCGTTGGCCTTGTCCACGGAGCCGTTCAGCCAGGCCACGGTCCAGCGGGGGGCGGGCGGATCCATGCGGGCCGCGCGTTGCAGCGCGGTCACGGCGTCGTCCAGCCGGCCTTCCTTCAGAAAAACCCGGGCCTGGTTCAGCGGACCATCGGCGCGCCCCAGTTTCTCCACCTCGTCAAACGCCGCGGCCGCCTGGATCAGTTCGCCCTTCTCACTCCCCTGCTCGCCCTCCAGCAACAATCCGATGCCGTAATCATTCCACCGCTGCCAGGGGATGACCGGGGACGGCGCATTCGTAGATATCTCCGCCCCCCCCTCTATCGGAAACAGCACTTCATCCGCCGCCATGGTCACGACCGGCAAATCATTGGTGACCTGGAAAGGCGCGCCGTTGGTGAATCCCTGGCCCTGGAGATAATTCACGTAAGTGGTGTCAAATTTGCGGTATTTCAAGGCCACCTTCACCAGGAGCGGTTCCCGTTGCTCCGCCGGCACGGTGAATTCATAATGCACCACCTGCCCCGCCCCGGGCGGGATCTGGTGGTTGTAGAGCGGCGTGAAGATATCCTGGGCATTCCGCCGGTCAATCCGCCGGCCATCCTTGTCCAGCATGTAAACATTGACAAAATGCGCCCACGGATCCACCTCGTTATGGCGCCCCATCCCCCCGCTCCGCCCGAGCGCCCGGCCGCCGGAGGAAACCTCGGCATCCACCCAGATTTCGTTTGAGTCCACCGTCCCCTGGGAAAAGGGATGCCCTACGCGCACGGTGCGCAGCACCGTCTCAAAGAGATACTTGTGCCCCGGTTTCAGGGCCGGCACCCGCGGCCGGAGCGGCGCGGTGAGCGGCGCATCCACGGTCCCGCCGTCCTTCACTCCGAACAAATCCACCCGCACGGAGCCCTTCAGGAAGTCGGCCTCCTTTTGCACCACTTCGGGCTGCTGCCGGATCGCGGCCAGTCCGGTGTTGGCGCCCGGGAAAAAATGATCGTGCACGTAGAGGTTACGGTTGGTCGGGTTGAGAAACTTCGCCGCGAAATCGTCCGAGGGCGCCAGGGGCATGTGGCACCCGGAGCAGTTGACCTGGGCCTTTTCGGGATAATAAAACGCGCGGGCATTGTGCCCCGAAACCCCGCTCAACAAATACGTATCGTAATGGTTTTGCCCCCGCAGCCATTCCTTATAGTGGTTCAACTCGTACGGGATGCTCACCTTGTGGCAGGTGGAGCAGAACTCCGCGGTTTTGTGCAGCGGTTTCAGGAACGTTTGCTTGTGGAATTCCGGATTGGCCTTGACCAGTTGGCGGTTGAGGTAGCGCAGCAACTGGTTCGTGCTGGTCGCAAAGGGGTAATGGATCGGTTCCTCAATCGTGTAATCTGCGTTCCCTTGCGTGCTGTTCACGTGGGTGATGGCATGGCAGGCGGTGCAGGTGATGCCCGCCGCGGCCGTGGGGTGGTGCTGGTCGTCGAACTTGGGGTCATCGAACGCCCCGCTGAAAAACGGGACCAGGTCATGACAACCCGCGCACCAGCGCGCCGCCTTCACGCTGCCATCCCGCTCGAAGGCCACCCGGCGGGTCTCGCGCACACTGAACAAGTAGGGCGGGTTGTTGAATGAACTAAAGTGATGCGCGCTGTGAAACCAGGATTTGTAGGCGTCCTGGTGACACTCCAGGCAATAGGAATCCATCATCATCGTCTGGGCCGGAATGAAATTGCCACTGGCGGTCCGCGCCTGGGAGGGCCGGAAATATTTCTCCCCTTCCTTGGGTCCCTGCACATTCCAGCGGCGCGGATCCTGGGCGTGCAGCAGCACCATGGCCACGACCACCAACCCCACCGCCCCCGCCCAACTGGCGCCGATGCGCCACTGGATTCGTGGTCCGGCCAGTCGGTGCAGGATGTAGAGCCAGACCGC
Organism: uncultured Pedosphaera sp.; assembly: GCA_903918755.1. GTDB lineage: Bacteria > Verrucomicrobiota > Verrucomicrobiia > Limisphaerales > Pedosphaeraceae > CAIXFN01. Next base: position 39,008 of record CAIXFN010000072.1, on the reverse strand, counting down.
TCCCAGCGGAGTAAGTACATGCAGCCAGTACAGCGGTTCCCGGAAGCGCGGGTTCTTCAGGTATAGTCCTTCCAACCGCATCAACAGCACGCCGCTGATCAGCACCGCCACGCTGATGGCAAACAGGGCGTAACCCACCCGCACCGCCCGCCGGTTCGGTCGGTCATGGGAATTCTTAATATGGATCAACCCGAAGACGACAAACGGCACCACCAGCAGTAATCCCAGCACCAGGTGCCCCAGGAACATGAACTGGTAAAAGTAGTTCTGGTAGGTCACCCCGCGCACCCATTCCAACCAGCGGATGCTGACCAGGTAGGCGGAGTTGGCCCCCAGGATCGCGACCAACCCAAAGATGAAAACCAGCAGCACCCGCAGGCGCGGCCCAACCGCCCGGACGTATTTTTTCCGGGGTGTGGACGCGGTACCCTCGGCACTACTGGTATTGCTCATAAACTATCTGGTATCCGGCGGTAGCTCAGCGGCAGCGCGGGATCCCCGTCCCCAGAACCTCCGGTGGCGGATTCTCCCGCCTCGCGGACAATCGCTGGACTGCTGACTCACTCTTTCCGGGCATAGTCGGGAAGGATGCTGGACGATTGCTCTGCGGGGTATGAAAATGGGGCGGATGGCGGGATTTTCGGGGCGGGTTGCCCGCCCAGTTGGGTGAATTGCCTCCGTCCCCGGTCCAGCCACCGCCCCTCCCCACCCCCTAAAAAGAAAGGGGCCGCCTCCCGTAGTGCGGACGGAAAGCGGCCCCCCGCGGTCAGAACCGCACCGCCAGGCTGCCCGTCAGGACAAAATCAGCAAAGGCGGCGTCGCCATTGATATAAGTCCCGCTGACCGCGGAAGCCTGCTTGTCTGCCAGGCTCTGAAGGCGGTTCCGGTAAACCGCCCAGGGCACCGAGAGATTCAAGCTAACCGGTCCCTTCATCAGCTGAATGCCCGGCTCGATGCTGATGGCGTAACCAGGACGGCGGAAGCCATTGCTGGACCCAATCAGATCCCGCACCGGCACCCCTTCCACGCGGGCACCGAGGCTGGCGGAAAGCCCCCAACTCGGCTTCAGGACATAGGTGAAGCCACTCCGCGCGAAATACTGATCCGAAATCGACATGAAATGTTCGTAATAGGAGGCGCTCCCCGGTCCCACCGTCACTTTTCCCGGCGTGGTGGAGGAATTGTCGCGCCAGGTCAGGACATCATTGGTGTCCTCGGGATTGAAAAGATACGAACCCTGGACATAGACATAGGTCCGGTCAAAAATCTCGCGGTAGGCATTGAGTTCTACCGAAAATCCCCAACCGCCATCGCCCGGTTGAATGGACTGGTCCACCGGATGCACCACGGCGGCACCCGTGGAAGTGACAAACGTATCCGTCACGCCATCATCCCCGGTGGGCACCTTGAGCCCCAATCCCAGTTGGATGTTGCCTTTCGGGTTTTTCACGGGATCCAGCAACCAGACGTAGCCGTTAAAACGCATATCCCCGATGCCATCCGCATGGGTCTCAAAACGTGACTTCAGCGCGGTGGAGAACTGGGAGCGGCTCGAAAACGAGAATGGCAGCAGTAAACCCACGCTCCAGCGCGGGTTGATCTGATATTGCGCATCCAGGTCCACAAAATACTGGTGGTTGATCACCTGGTTGCCCGCGGCCTGTCGTTGATACTGTTCCTGGTCACCCACAAAATGCCGGGTCGAGTGAAGATAGCGGGACGACACCTCGGCGAGCCAGTCACCGCCCTGGCTGTTGGTACCGTCCAGTCCGAGCGTGTCGAGCGTGCGCAATTGGCAAACATCCGCCCCGCGTACGGCGACGCAACCTTGCGCGGCCACGTGCGCAGTCCCCGCCCCCATCAGGGTGACGGCGGTGAGACCGGCAAGAATCCGCCGGCCGGTCCGGTTTTCGGGTCGGATCGGGGCGGTGCGGCCATGGTACATATTAATGTGCTCATTAGTCGATTGGTTCATGGCGCATTGATATGCCCTCGAATTTGCTGTCCGCCGAACAAAAAGGGACCGATTGCACAAAACCAGGGGTGAGTCGCAATTTTGCCGGGGTAATCAACCCAACCCCAGACGCGTCAAGGCGTCGCGGTAGCCCCGGCTCAATCCCAACTCCGTGCCATTCTCCAGGGTGACTGTATACTCTCCCGAAAACAGCGGTTTCAACTCCCGCACGCGCTCACGATTCACAATCACCGACCGGCTGATGCGCACAAAATCCTCTGCCGGCAGGCGGGCTTCCAACGCGTTCAACGTCTCCCGCAGCAGGTGCGTTTCGCGGCCCCGGTGGAGTTCCACGTAGTTATCCGCCGCCTTGATCCAGTCCAATTCCGCCACCTTGATCAACAGCACGCGGTCACCGGTTTTGACCGCCAGACGGTCAACCGGCTTGGCGGCGGGTTTGATTTCCTTGAGCAGGGCGGTCAGGCGTTGGTCCAGGCCGCCTCCCGCGCGGTTCCGCACCTCGTTCAGGGCCCGGTCCAGGGCTTTACGAAAGCGCTCCCGGTCAAAGGGTTTCAGCAGGTAATCAATGGCATGCACCTCAAACGCGCGCAGGGCAAACTGATCATGCGCCGTCACGAACACGACCACCGGAAGGGGCTCTGGTCCCAAAGCCGCCAGCACCCCGAAACCATCCAACTCGGGCATTTGCACATCGAGAAACACCAGATCCGGAACGAGGTCACGAATCATTTCCACCGCGGCGCGGCCGTCCCCGCACTCCCCGGCAATTTCGATCTCCGGCTCGCCCTGCAGCAGTTGGCGCATGCGTTCCCGCCCGAGGGATTCGTCATCGACGATCACCGTTCTTATTTTCATGTTCAATAGTTCCCGTCCGCCACGGAATCGTTAATTTGGCCAGGAAGCCGCCGCCCGGTCCATTCCCCAATTCAAAAGCATGCGCCACCCCATAGAGTTCGCGCAATCGCGCCCGGCTGTTGGAGAGCCCCACGCCTTCGCGCTGCGGGCTGGCCCCCTTGATCCCATCGCCATTGTCCGCCACTTCCAGCACCACTTGCTCCCCTTGCCGGGCTGCCCGGATGACGATGCGTCCGGGCCGCGCCCGCGGTTCGATCCCGTGTTTGATCGCATTCTCCACCAGCGGCTGCAAAATCAGGTTCGGCACCCGGGCGGTCAGGGTGTCCGGGGCAATCTCCATTTGGACCGTCAACCGGTCGCCAAACCGGGTTTTTTCAATCTGCAAGTACCGCTCGAGGAATTGCAGTTCCTGCCGGAGCGGCACCTCCTGGGTGTCCGAACCCGCCAGCGCCGCCCGCAGCAAGTCGCTCAACTGCGCAATCATCCGGTCCGCCGCCTCCACATTCATGTGCATCAGCGCGGAAATGGAATGGAGCGTGTTGAACAGAAAGTGCGGATTCAACTGCATTTGCAGGGACTGCAGCTTGGCCTGCGCCAGCCGTTTCTCCAGCTCGGCCGCGCGCAATTCCCGCTCGCGCAAGCGACGATTGTAGTCAAATGCCGAGGTCACCGCCAGGATCACCCAATAAACCAGCAGATTGAAATGCCAGGTCTTGACGAGCAAGGTGCGGAAGGTGTCGCCGAAAGTCCCGCTCGTCTGCCATTGCCCGATCCCCGCCCGCAGCACCATGTAGGCCAGCGAAAAGCCCAGGGACGCGACCGTGTGGAGGGCCAGGCTGCGCGGCCAGCCCGCCGCGTCAAACCGGAACCGCCGGGTCAGGTGCATCACCGGGATCGACAGCAGGGCGAAGACGTACCAGTCCGCCAGCGAAAAGCCCACCGCCTGCCGCCAGGTCACTTCCAGCCCGGCCTTGGCGCTGTAGATATAAAACTGGCTGGCAAACGACAGCCCAATCAACGTCCAGACGCCGAATCCCGCCAGCCACTTGGCCCGGGGGTTTTGGACGAGGGTGGTAATTGTCATATTGCGTGCGGCTGCAAGGAATGCTAAAAGCTAATTCACTTCAAATGCCAAACAAATTATTCGGGCTCACCCTGGTTTTGCTGGCCGCCTCCCTCCGGCCCGGCATCGGCGCGGATGCGGGGGCCGAAATTCCCCGGGTCCGGTTCACGGACATCACGGCAGCCAGCGGCATCAAATTCGTCCACCAGAACGGTGCCTATGGCGCCAAATTGCTCCCGGAAACCATGGGCGGTGGCGTCGCTTTTCTGGACTATGATGGCGATGGACGCCCGGATCTCCTGTTCGTGAATTCCGGCTTCTGGCCCGGCCACGCGCCTGCCGGCGCCCCGCTCTCCGCCCTCACTTTGTACCATAACGACGGACCGGGACACTTTACGGATGTCACCGTCGCCGCCGGTTTGAGCGCCCCATTCTACGGCATGGGCGTTGCCGTGGGAGACTATGATAACGATGGGCGGCCGGATCTGTTCATCACCGCCGTCGGGGGCAACCACCTGTTTCACAATGAAGCCGGGGGCAAATTTATTGAGGTGACGCTCCCGGCCGGGGTGGGCGGCGCGGCGGACGGCTGGAGCACCAGTGCGGCCTGGGTGGATTATGACAACGACGGCAAACTGGATTTGTTCGTCTGCAATTACCTCACCTGGTCCCCCGAAAAGGATCTGGGCGTCAATTTTGAATTGCCCAAGATCGGCCGCGCTTATGGTCCGCCGCGCAACTTCGCCGGCGCCTTCCCCTATCTCTATCACAACGACGGCAATGGTCATTTCACCGAGGTGTCCGCCGCCGCCGGTCTGCGCCTGACCAATCCCGCCAACGGTCAACCCCTGGCCAAGTCCCTGGCCCTCGCCCCGGTGGATGTCGACAATGACGGCTGGATAGATTTTGTGGTGGCCAACGACACCGTCCAAAACTTCCTCTTCCGCAACCAGCACGACGGCACGTTTAAGGAAATCGGCGCGCGTTCCGGCATTGCCTTTGACGCCTACGGGCTGACCCGGGGGGCCATGGGGATTGACTCCGCCCGGTTCCGCAACGACGAGACCCTGGGGATCGCCATCGGCAACTTTGCCAATGAGATGAACGCGCTCTACGTGCGCCAGCCCGATGCGCTGATGTTTGCCGACGAAGCCATCAAGGAAGGCGTTGGCCCCGCCAGCCAGCGCCTGTTGAAATTCGGGCTGTTCTTCTTCGATTATGACCTCGACGGGCGGCTGGACGTCCTCACCGCCAACGGCCACCTCGAGCCCAACATCGCGCTGGCCCAACCGGATCAGCACTACCGCCAGCCGGCGCAGTTGTTTTGGAATCGCAGCGACAACAAGGGGCTGGGCTTCCTCCCCGTGCCGGCGGAAAAGAGCGGGCCGGATTTACTCCAACCACTGGTTGGCCGCGGCTCGGCTTTTGCGGATCTGGATGGCGACGGGGACCTCGACGTCGTGCTCACCCAGATTGGCGGCCCCCCGCTGTTGTTGCGCAACGACCAGCAACTGGGCCACCACTGGCTGCGCCTCAAACTGGTGGGCACCACCAGCAACCGGGATGCGATCGGTGCCTGGGTCCGGGTGCGGGTGGCCGGGCGGACCATCTCCCGGCAGGTCATGCCCACGCGCAGCTACCTTTCCCAATCGGAATTGCCCATCACCTTTGGGCTGGGCACGGCGACCAAAGTGGACGGGGTCGAAATCACCTGGCCGCGCGGCAAGGTGCAAAAGCTCGCCCCCCCGCCGCTGGATCGGCTCACGATTTTCACCGAACCGCCATAAACCGGGCTCACTTCGGGCTTTCGGGCCATGAGGAGGCTTGTTTTTTTCCCTGATGGCTCTAAAGTGACGGAATGAAGAACGAAGTCGTGCCCGTGGAAATTCGCGGTATTTACCCCGCCAGCAGCGGCTGCGCGCTCTTCGTCGGCAATGATGAGAAGGTTTTCATCATAAATGTGGAGTCGGCCATGGGGCGGATCATTGGTGAATTCATCCGGGAATCCAAAAAGGAACGCCCCCTCACCCACGATTTGATTGCCGATATTTTCCGCGGTTTCGCCATCCGGGTGGAGCGGGTGATCATCACCGAACTCCGCAATTCGACCTATTATGCCCGGCTGATCCTGCTCCAGGAGAACGAGTTGGCGCGAAAAATAGTCGAAATCGATGCGCGCCCCAGTGATTGTCTGGCGATCGCCACGGCCCAGAAACGCCCCATCTTTGTCGCCCAGGCCCTGTTTGACCAGGTGGACGACATGTCCGAAGTGCTCGACAAGATCAACGAAAACGGGGACGAGCTGGAGTAACGCGGATGGCTGCTGCTTCCCAGTCCGATTCCCCCCTTGTACTCATCCAGGGGGAGGACGATTTTTCCGTGGGCCAACGGGCCCGCCTGGTTTACCAGCAATGGTGTCTCGAACTGGGTGGGATGGACCACGAGATTCTCGACGCTTCCGCCGCCAATAGCGGGGAAGCCTTGAAAGTCCTCGGCCGACTCCGCGAATCCCTCCAAACCCTTCCGTTCTTCGGCACCGGCAAGGCCATCTGGTTCCAAAGCTGCAATTTCCTGGCGGACGACCGCACCAGTTCCTCCCAGGCCGTCAGCTCCGCCCTCGCCGCCCTCGCGGAGGACCTCAAATCCTTCCAGTGGGGCACGGTCCGGCTCCTCATCAGCGCCACCAAGGTGGATCGCCGCAAGGTGTTTTACAAAACCATCGACAAACTTGGCCGGGTGGAATCGTTCGCCGGTTTGTCGGTGGAAGACAAGGATTGGATGCAGCAAGCCGAGTCGATTGCTCGGCAAGCCGTCCAGCTGCGCGAAAAGGACATCTCGGATGAAGCCATGGCCGAGCTCCTCACCAATGTCGGCCCCAACGCCCGGCAGCTTCATTCCGAGATTGAGAAACTCGCCCTTTTCGTGGGCAACCGGCGGGAGATCGAAGTCGCCGATGTGGCCGCCATCTGTACGGTCAACAAATCCGGCCGGGCGTTCGCCCTGGCGGACGCCCTGGGGGACCGGGACTTGCCGCGACTGCTGCGCACTCTTGATGAGGAACTTTGGGGCATGAAGAGCGACAAGCAAAAATCCGAAATCGGCATCCTTTATGGCTTGATCGGCAAGGTCCGCGCCATGATCCTCCTCAAGGAAATGCTGCGGGAAGGCTGGATCAAGGCGGAGAATGATTACCGCCGCTTTGTCGCCCAACTGGCCAAGATCCCCGCGGAAAAGTTGCCGGCGGACAAGAAATTTAATCCCCAGGCCATCAACGCCTACGTCCTGTTTCGCGCCCTGCCCCAGTCGGCGCGCTACAGCCTGCCGGAATTGATCCATGCCATGGACGCCCTGCTCCGCTGCAACCTCCGCCTGATCTCGAGCAGCACGGATGGCGCCCTGATCCTGCAACAAACCCTGGTGGGCATCGTGGGCCAGCCGCCGGCGCGCGGCGCGCGGCCGGCAACTGCCTCCCGCACCGGCTGATTAATGGGCCGACCGGGGCGGCAATTGCCCCACACCCGGCTTGACTAGCCCCTGCTTCCCGATCATATTTGTCCCAAGATTGTTCAATGCCCATGAGTTCGCCGTCCGCAAAAATGCTGGTCTTTGCCTCCGGGCACCTCGCGTGCGTTAAAATCGCCGGGCGGGCAAATTTCACCTCGAGCATCGATTTCAAAACCCTCTTCAACGAGCTGCTCGACAAGGGCTACACCTGCCTCGTGCTGGATCTCGCGGAATGTGTGCTCATGGACAGCACTTTTCTTGGGGTGTTGGCCGGTTTCGGCTTGCGGATGAGCGTGGCAGCCGGCGCGGGCAACAGCCCTTCCATTGAATTGCTCAATCCCAATGCCCGCGTGGCTGATCTGCTTGAAAACCTGGGGGTAATGCATTTGTTCCGCGTGGTGAAAGGTCCCCTGGAGTTACCCCCGCAGTCATCCGCCGCGGCGGAGGCCCCCGTGGATTCCTCCCCCACCAAGGATGAAGTCACCCGCAATTGCCTGGAGGCCCATCAGACCTTGATGAGCATCAATCCAGCCAACGTCACCAAATTCAAGGATGTCGCGGCGTTTTTGGCGGAGGATTTGAAGAAGGCCAAACCCGCCTCCGGGGTCTGAACTGTCCGCCTGCCGGGCGAAAGCTATTTCTTGCCCCGGGCCGGCCGCCGGTGTAAAAGTTGATCCCATGATCATTGCGAGGGAGTTCCGCCACCCGGGGGGATTGGCTGCAAATGGCTGCCTCAAGTTGACCGGATCCTGTTTACGGCTATGAAACTGCGGATGCTCACACTTTACGGCCTGCTCGTCCTGGTTTGCGCCCTGCTCTGCGCCATGATCTGGCATGCGCACATGGCCGGAAGTGCCTTCATCTGCCATCATGCCGGCATCATCAGCGATTTCGCCCCCCCCTTCGCGCATGAAGGCCGCGATGGCGATGTGTTGCTCCAACCGACGCGCGTGATCTATACGATTTGGGCGGTTTACGTCGGCACCGCCCTGCTGGTTCCGGCCCTGGCGCTTTGGCTGGGTGGCCGCCTCTATGAACGCGATTTGAAGCGTTCCTGGATGTAAGCCCGCCCCTTCCGCCCGGCGGCCGGTGCTCAGGAACGCAGGTGGGTAAGATCCCACTCCTCCACCAGCTCAGTGGGAATTTCCGCCAGAAAACTCGACGGTTGCTGGGGCGTCCAGCCACTCTCGCCCGCAAAGCGCATCAAGGGGTAACTGAGGTACAGTTCGTTGCGCGCCCGCGTGATGGCAACATAAAAGAGCCGCCGCTCCTCTTCTTCGGTTTCCAATTGTTCCCGGGACCTTTTGGAGGGGAACAATCCCTCGCAGAGCATGATCAGGAAAACCACCTCGAATTCCAACCCCTTGGCCTGATGGATGGAGGATAACCGGATCATTTCCTCATCCTGCACGGCGCCCCGGGGCTCCGCCTCCAGATTGGTCATCAACGCCAGTTCGGAGAGAAATGCCTCGGGGGAGGGAAAACTCCGCGCAAACACCGCCATTTGCTCCAAATCGTCCAACCGGTTCCGGTAGTTCGGAAATTCCTCCTGGAGGTAATCCTCATACCCTGCCTCCACCACGAGCCGGATCATTCGGTCCGGGCTGCTGCGCGTCCCGGGTTCCTCCAGTTGGGCCATGGTGGCGACCAACTGTGCCCAGGCCACCGCGGCTTTTTTGGGCACCGCCGCGGCACATGCTTGCAGGGCCAAAGCCACCGCTGGACTCGGCACCGCCCCGCCCGGCTCCGGAGATTCCGCCAGGGGCAAAGCCGCCGCCGCCCCCACCGCCGCCAGGCGGAATTTATCCCACAACTTCTCCGCCGCTTTCCCGCCCACCCCGGGCAGCATTTTGGCAATCCGCTTGAAGGCCAGTTCATCCGCCGGGTTGACCGCGAGTTTCAAATAGGCGGTCACATCCTTGATATGCGCCTGCTCGAAAAACCGGATGCCGCTCGTGATGCTGAAGGGAATGTTGCGCCGCGTCAGCTCCAGTTGCAGTTCCAAAGCGTGGAAATGGGAACGGTAGAGCACCGCCATCTCCTGCAATTCGGTGCCTTCCTCCCGTAATTCCAGGATTCGCTGGCAGATAAAAGCCGCCTGTTCCGAGGTGCCCGCGCACGCCACCAGGGCGGGCCGCATCCCGGACTCCCGCGCCGCCACCAGTTGCTTCTCGAACTGGTGCAGATTGGGGGCGATCGCCGCATTGGCCACCGCCAGAATCTCCGGCGTGCTCCGATAGTTGGTTTCAATCCGATAGGTCACCGCCCCCGGGTAACGAGTCGGAAATTGGAGGATGTTGCGGAAATCCGCGCCCCGCCAGGAATAAATGCTTTGGGCGTCATCCCCCACCGCCATCACGTTGCGATGCCGCGCGGCCAGCAGATCGATCAACTCGCCTTGCAGATGGTTCGTGTCCTGGTATTCGTCCACCAGCACAAATTGGAACCGGCGTTGGTAATGCTCCCGCACGTCCGGATGATCCCGCAGCAGGCTCCGCCACAGCTCCAGCAGATCGTCAAAATCCATGGCATTGGCCGCCTTCTTCCGGGCCTGGTAACGTTCCCGCATCGCCTCGATTTGCGGCCCCAGCAGGGTGAAATAGTCGTAATGCGTTTCGAGGATTTCCGCCACCGCTTTGCCGGTGTTCACCGCCAGGGAGAAAATGTCCGCCAGCACCCCTGCCTTGGGAAAACGGGTGGCTTTGACATCAATCGCGGATTCGCCCACGCAGGCGTCCAGCAACTCCTCCGCGTCGTCCCGGTCGAGGATGGTAAAATCCCGCCGGTAACCCAGCCGATCGGCATTGGTCCGGAGCACCCGGTTCGCCAGCGAGTGAAACGTGCCCCCCCACAATTCGGGCAATTCCCGCCCCAACAGCTCCCCCACCCGCCGCATCATTTCCTTGGCGGCTTTGTTGGTGAACGTCAGCAGGAGGATGCGCTCCGGCGGCACCCCCTGTTCCAGCAGGTAACCCACGCGGTAGATCAGCGTGCGCGTCTTGCCCGAGCCCGCCCCGGCAATCACCAGGGCGGGCCCCGGGGGCGCGGTGACCGCGGCGTGCTGCTGCGGGTTCAACTCCGCGGCATAATCAATCCGCAAAGTCTCCGCCCCGGCGAACGGCTGCAAAACATACTCACGCGACATGAGGAAAGGTTACGGCAACGCCGCTGGCGGAAAAAGCGGGAAAACCGGCGAACTGTGTCTCACCCGATCGAACCGCCGGCCAACTGCCGCCGCAAGCGGTCAATGTTGGCATTGATCCGGTCCACATATTCGTTGGGACCATCCGGGTAGGGGCGCCGCAGAAACTCGTAAATGGCCCCAAAATCCCGCCCGAGCTTCGGGATGACATACTTCTCCCAGAATCCGGGCGTCTTCTGCATGAGGTCCGCCGCGCTGGCAAACAGACTCACGGATTTGCTCCGCGTCATATCATACTGCGCGGCCTCCGCAAATTCGGCGAACAGCACCGGCAATTTCTCGATGTAGTCCTCCGCCGCCATTTGCCCCATCAAATCGGCGGTCCCCAGCGCAAATCCCACGATCCGCTCCATTTCATCCTGAAAGGGCAGCTTTTCCAGCACGGCATCCACCCCGGTGCAGTGGATCATGTTTTGCACCGAACGGATTTCGCCGGGAGAAAAGCCCTGGCGGGTGAGAAATTCCGCGGCAAATTCCGCGCTGCGCGTCACGTGGATCACCGTGTATTTGGCCCCGGTGCCCGTGTTATCCCCGGTCCGCTTCAGATACCCGGTGTCATGCAACAAAATCGCGAGAATGCCGAGTTCGAACACCCGCTGGCTCAAAACCGGGGCCACCCCGGCCGCCTGCCGCCCCTGCAAAAGTCGCGCCATGCAAAGCGCCCCTTGCATGGTGTGTTCAAAATCATGGTATTTGGCATCAATCGGCTGGTAGCCGGCTTCGCCCCCCGTAAAGCAACTCCTGGCCCAGGCGAAGGCCTGCGGCACAAATCCCGGATCGCCACCGGGAAACATGACGCGATATACCAGGTTGACTTCACGTTCAACCGCAACCGGGTCTTTCGTCACCACGACAGGATACATCCCCGTCAGCCTAACCCTTGCCCGCCGAATTTGCACGTTTTTTCCAGCCGCTGGCTCCCCGGCGCGGGGTTGGTGAATCCGCCCGATCCGATCCCCCCTCGACGAACCACCCCCCGTCGTGCCATGTTGACGGTGACCAATGAAAAAAGTGGCGCTGGTTTTCATCCTGGCCGTCTTCCTGCCCAGCCTGGTGCTCGCCTGGCTGGCCGGGCGGTCGCTCCGGGACCAGCAATTCGTCCTCGAACGCCAGCAATCCCTCCTCTACCAGGGGGTGGCGGATTCCCTGTCCCGGGCAGCCGGCAGCTTCCTGGCGGATCGCCAACATGATTTTGCCCAACAGGTCGAAACCCTCCTCGCCGGCCGCCGCGCTGGGGACCTCGCCCGTTCCTTCGATGATCAGTTGCGCACCAACTGGCCCCTCGCCGCCGTGGGTTTTGTCGTTACTCTGAACGGGGAAATCCTTTCCCCTTCCCCCACGAGCAACCCGGCCGCGCTCCAGTTTTGCACCGACAATTCCAAATTCCTGGCCAACCGCGAAAGCGCCGAGGTCTTCTGGAACAGCCTGAACCAGGCCAAACCCAACGGCCTCGCCGCCTACGCCGCCGCCGCCCCCAACGCCTCCCCGGGCGCGGAAAAAAGCGATCCCGCCCGCAACGATGTGAGCAAAGGCAATAATGGCGGAAAGTCCACCATCCGCAGCGTCGTCCCCCAGCAACAACTCAACGTCACGCCCAAGGAGGCGGATCAGGGCCAATACTCCAAAGTGGCCGCCTCCGAAGCTGAATTTCGTCAGATCATCGGTGATGCCACGGAAGGCAATGTCGCTCGGTTTCTGGAAAACAAACTTCATGTCCTGCTGTGGTACCGCCCGCCCAGCGACCCCAAGTTCGTCTTTGGCGCCCAACTTTCCCTCCCCAATCTCCAGGCCGGTCTCCAACCGATCGTCCGCGAAATGGACACCGCTTTCCAGGACGACATCGTGGTCGCCCTCCTGGATGACCACACCCGGCCTGTCGCCCTTTCCCAGCCCGGTTTTGCGGGCCAGTGGAAACAACCCTTCGTGGCCACGGAAATCGGCGAAGCCCTGCCGCATTGGGAAGTCGCGGTTTACCTCCTCCACCCCGCCCGGCTTTCGGAATCCGTCCGCTCCCTCAAACTCACCGTGGGCCTTCTGATCACACTGCTGCTGCTGGCCATCACCGCCGGCAGTTGGCTCATCGTCACCGACCTGAACCGCCAACTCACCCTCGCCCGCCAGAAAACCGACTTCGTCAGCAACGTCTCCCACGAACTCAAAACCCCGCTCACTTCGATCCGGATGTTTTCGGAAATGCTCGCCGAAGGCCGTGTTGCCGACCCCGCCAAACAACGCACCTATCTCAATATCATCACGGCGGAAACGGCCCGCCTCAATCGCTTGATCAATAACGTGCTGGACTTCTCCCGCTCCGATCGGGGCATCAGGCAGTATGAACTCAAGCCGTGCGATTTGGCTACCATCGCCCGCGAAACGGTTGCCACTTACCGACCGCACTTGGAATCACTGGGCTTCGAACTTGAAATCCACGACCTCGAGCGATTGGCTCCCGTTCAGGGTGATCGCGATGCTCTCGCCCAAGTCCTGGTTAATTTGCTCTCCAACGCCGAAAAGTACTCCGGCGATGCCCGGTCCATCGAGGTGAGCCTCGAACCGGCGAACCCAGGGTCGTCGGAAATCGCGCTGAGCATCCAAGACTGCGGCCCCGGCGTGCCGCGTGGCTGTGAGGAGAAGATCTTCGAACAATTCTTCCGCGCCCACGACTCCCTGAGCAGCGGCATTCCCGGCTCCGGCCTCGGCTTGACCCTGGCCCGGCAGATCGCCCGGGCCCATGGCGGGGATGTCACCTATCGCCCCCGCCCGGAAGGCGGCAGTTGTTTCACCCTCCATTTGCCCCTCACCCCTCGCGCATGAAAGCCAAATTGCTCATCGTGGAAGATGATCCGAACATCGCCCTCGGACTAGAGGAGTTCCTGAGGAGCGAAGATTACGCGGTGGCGGTCTGCCGCCGGGGCGACCAAGCGCTCGCCGCCGTTGCCGAGCATTCGCCGACGCTGATTGTTCTGGATGTCATGCTCCCGGGACTCAGCGGCTTCGACGTGTGCCGGCAACTACGCGCGCAGAAGGTCAACATCCCCATTTTGATGCTGACGGCCAAAGGCCAGGAAATCGACAAGGTGGTCGGCTTGGAACTGGGCGCCGATGACTACGTCACCAAACCCTTCGGGGTCCGGGAGCTGCTCGCCCGCATCCAGGCGCTCCTCCGCCGCTCCGCACCTCCGCCCGCTGCCCCGCCCCCGGCAGCCGGGGACACCTTCATCATCGGCTCCGCCACCATCGATCCCCGCACCTTCCAGTTCCGGCGCGGGGAGACGGTCGGCGAACTGACCGCCCGCGAACTAAAACTGCTCCAAATCTTCCACGCCCGCCCCGGTGAAGTCCTCTCCCGGGAAGTGCTCCTCCAGGAAGTGTGGGGCTACAACTACTTCGGCACCACCCGCACCCTGGACCAGGTGATTGTGCAATTACGAAAGAAACTCGGCGATAACGGAGGTTCCCCCCGCCATTTGCTGACCGTCCACGGCGTGGGGTACAAACTCGCCCTTTAGTCGAATCCAGACAGCCAGGCCGCGGCGATCAAAACCACCGTAATCGTGGTGATCAACAAGCCCAAAATCCCGTAACCAAAGCCCCAGGTCAGATAAGAACTCGCCGGGTTCCAGGCGGAACCATTGGCGGAATGAATCCGGCGGTACCGCATCAATGCAGTCAGCGCAAAAGGGAATCCCAGCATTGGCACAAGGCCCAGCACCCCAAAAAGGTAGCAGCGTTTGGAGCCTTGAATGACTTCAATCCGGTTCATGGCAATCACGGCCGGGCGGCTGGCGGCGGCTGGTTGGTTGTTCCGCCGGTTTGCAATCGTCGCTCTTGGCGGCGATCGATCTCCCGGATCTCCCGCTGGAGTTGGCGCAGGTTACGCACATTGCTAGCCACAAAAATGATCAGGATCGAAGTCAGGATCAGCGACACCACCACTGCGGACCCTCGTTCGTGACGGCCGGTGCGGCTCCGCCGATCGCGGCTAGAAATTTGGTTTGTGAATTTCATGGTAGTGGGGCCGCCGCACCGGATTTCATTCCGCTGGCGGGCACTGCGATAAAGGTGAACAAAGGCCGGACCATCCGGCGATATTTGCGACTCATCAGTTCCACCTCCCAACGCCAGGCCGACACCTGTCCCCGTTGATCGGCCACCATTTCGGAAGTTTGGACCGGCCCGAGGAGCAAGAATGCCTCCAACTGCCCGGGACCATTGCGCCAGATGCCGTTCTGCCAGAATACATAGGTGACCTCACCTTTGGCTTGCGGTATGTGCAGGATCTGCTCCCCGATCGCCTGCTCCAACCGCAAAGGTCCGGTAGCGGCCCGCACATCCGCGCGCCACTTTTCCCCGGTCTTCAGGGCCAGCGCGATTTCATCCGCGTTCCGGCGGAATCGCTTTTCACTTTCCCAGCCCCGGTAAAAAACGGAATAGGCGATGCCCAGCACCAGCGCGAATAACCCGATATAGACCAGGCATTCCACCAGCATGATCCCGGCTTCCGCGCGTGCCCGTTGCCCCGACCCGCGTGAATCTCGAATTTTCATCGCAAAAACCCTTCCCGGATCACTTGAACCCCGGTCTTGCCATTCTCCGGCAACCACTCCAACCGCGCTTTTTGCCCGGTGATCGTCAGAAACGCCGTCCCTGGCGGCAGGTTGGTCTGGGCCGCGCCGTGGAGCGGGTAAGGCTGCCGACCGGGTTGAAAAGCGCGCCACTCGCCCGCCAGCAGGACTTCCATCTCCCCATCGATCAACTCCATAGCCACGGATTTCTGGTAGGAACCGCGCAGAATCGCCACCTCCTGGAAAAAGCTAAAGGCCAGGGGCATGATCGCCAGGGTCAGTATCCCCATGGCCACCATCATATCTGTATTGAGGAGGCCGCGTTCGCGCCGCCGCCCAGGTTTGATTCCGATCACCATAATAATGCCGCCTCCACCAGCGCCACGAGGGGCCGGTAACAACAATAAGCCAGGCCACCGATCAACACGCCATTGAACACCACCAGCGCGGTGCTGACCAACTGCGCCGTGGCCTGTTCCCGTTGAAACGCCCGCGCATCCAGCGACTCCATCCAGCCTTGCAGCGCCCGATAAAATCCGGTCGTCGCCGCCGCGGCGTTGCGCAACCGCCATTGGAATTCCCCGGCCTCATCCAAATTGGCCACCGCGTCCGTCAATTTTCCGCCCGCCGCCAGGGTTGCGATGGCCTTGCGGGCCCGCGTCCGAAAAACCACGTTAGCCGTGCATTCGGCCGCCAATTCCAGGGCCCGCGGTTCCGGCATTCCGGCATCGAGGAGAATCGCCAGCATGGCGGCAAAATCCCGGCGCATCCGCAACCGCCGCCACGGCAACCGGTATTGCACCCGCTGGATCAAGGGTGCCAGCGTGAACTCACCCCACCCCGCGAGCCGCGGGCCGCCGATATAGCCTAATGCCAATCCCCCCCATAAAAATAGCACCAACACCACTTGTAAGACCACCAACCAACCGGTGTAATCCATCAGGAATTGCAGTTCCGGCGGCACCGTTCCGATCATGGAAATTGCCACATTACTCAACTGCGGCAGGACTGAGGTGGCGAAAAGGCTCACCACAATGACGCTGAGGGGGGTGAAAACAAAAGCCAGGATCACCAGGTAATTCACCGCACTTTGCGTCTGAGAGCGGGCATCCCCCAGCAACTGGCGACAAGCGGGCAGCACCCGCCGATAATCACCCAATTCAGCCCCGGCCGTCAGCATGGCGTTCACTGCCGGCGGCAAAAGCCGGGGGACCTTTATCAAGGCTTCCGGCAGCCGACAGCCCTCCTCCAGATGACACGCCAGCAGGTGAAAGGGCAGTCCCAGCGAGCGGTCGCGGCAACTGGAAATGGCCACCAGCGTGGACTCCGGCGTCCGACCCTCCCGCAGGCCGATCTCCAGCAAATCCAGAAACATCCGGGCCCGCTCCAATCGTCGCAAAGGCAGTCCCAGCAGCAAACTAGCCCAATTTAGCCCCAAGCCAATGGGTCCGAGCCACAGAATCAGCCACAGGAGAAGCAGGATGCCCACGCGCAGGACGTCGCTTGGTTCGTTAATTTCGAAGAGGGAATTCATGCCGGTGATCACTTCCCGTCCATCATGTTCAGGATTTGGCTGAGCATTCCGGCCAGCGGATAGATCTGGCCCAGAATCATCCCGCCCAGCACCACCACCGCGCAGGGCAGCACCGCATACAAAAACAACTCGACCCGGTGCGCCGCCCGCGCACCGTAAATTTCCGCGGCCCGCTGGAAGCCACCCGCCAGATCCTCCCCCGAATTGGCGACCAACCAGACGAACAACGGCGGGAAGGCCTTCCCCGGCTGGGCCAGATCCACGAATTTACCCCGCCCGTCAGCGAGTCGGCGCCCCCATTCACCGAGCTCAGTTCCCGCCCGAGTTCCGCCCTCCAATTGCCGCGCCAGTTTCAGGCTGTCCCCCAGGTTGCCCCCCTGGCGCAACATGAGGCTCATCGCTCCGGCCACCCCGGCCAGGCTGGCGTCGTGAAAGGCCGGCAACCGCCAGCGCAACCGCCGCCTAATCCCCGGCACACTCAGAAACACCGCCGTCAAAATCACCATAAACCCAAGAAAGATCGGCGGCGTCCACAGCCCGAGCACCAATCCCGGCGGGATTCGCTGAAACATCCAATTTTCCTCTAAACCCGCCAACAAAGTAAGCACCAGAAACGTGATGAACGCGGACAACAGAAACGCCGCCACCAGCACCAACACGGGATAAACCAGCAATCCTTTGAGCCGGGTCCACAGCAGGTTGGCCCGCTGATAATGATCCCCCAATAGAATCAGCATGCCCGGCAGGTCGTTGGCGGCGACTCCGGCTTCGATCATGTGTTTGTAGAAGTCCGGCAATTGCCGGGCCGCCAGGGCTTGCTTCAGCGGCGTCCCCTGGCTGAGGTCCGCCCCCAATTTCTCCAACTCGCCCCGCAACGCCCCGCCGCGCATATTGGTGGCGAGCTGACGCAACGCTCCCTCCAGAGGGATGCCGTCCCGCAGCATCACCGCCAGTTGCTGGTTGAAAAAAGCAAATTCGTCGTAGTTCATGAGCTGAATAATCGTTGCTGCTCCGCCTCATCCGTAATCCCCCGTCGCACCAAATCTTCCGCCGCCTCTGCCAACGGCCGCACCGGTTTTAGCGTTTCCAAATCCTGCCGCCGCACTGCCTGCCGGATGGCATCGTTCACCTTCAGCCATTCCACCGCGGGGATCCGTCCGTGATACCCCGTTTGCAGGCACACGGCACAACCCACTCCCGCGCAGGCCGTGCAGCGGCGTCGCACCAACCGCTGGTTCACCACCAGTTCCACCGCCGAGGCCACCGCCGAATGATCCGGACACAGCGCCTGCATCCGCTCGAAGACGCCTTTGCAGGAACCGGCATGCAGGGTCGCGATCACCAGGTGCCCGGTCAGCGCCGCCCGCACCGCGATCTGCGCGGTTTCCTCATCCCGGATTTCCCCGATCACCAGTACCTGCGGGTCCTGCCGAAGCAGGTGCCGGGCCGCCACCGCAAAGGTCAAACCCCGCGCTTCGTTCACCTCCGTCTGCATGATCCCCGGCAGGATTTGCTCCGCCGGATCCTCCACCGTGATCACATGCCGCCCCCCCAGCGCCACCAAATATTGCAAACACGCGTAAATGGTTGTCGTCTTGCCACTCCCCGCCGGACCGGTGAGCAGCATCAAACCGGTGGTTCGCCGCAGCAATGCCTCCAATTCCAGGCGGGCCGGCAGTGGCAACTCCAGTTCCGCCAACGGCCGCGCCCCCGCCGCTTGGAACAGCCGTAAAACGATCTTTTCCCCTGTCACGGTCGGATAGGTCGCCACCCGAAGATCGTTCTGCGTGCCCAGTGCGGATTTGTCGATCCGCCCATCCTGCGGCAGCGATTCCTGGTAGGTTTTCAATCGGGCCAGGAATTTAATCCGCCCGCACACCCGTTCGGCCACCGCTGCCGGCAACTCTTTCCCCGGCGTCATCACCCCGTCCAACCGGAACGCCACCTGCCCCACCGCCCCCACCATCTGCAAATGCACGTCGCTGGCCCCCGACCGCTCCGCCCGCCGCACCAGTTCCTCCAGGATTTCCGGCGCATTCGCCTCGCCCCCCTGCCGTTCGCCGTGTTCGCTGGTTGCTTGCATCGTTGGTTGTCGTTTAATTTGACTCCCCCCGCCGCCAATCGTCACGGGGAATTTCTCCCGTGACCGCGCTTGCATTTTTCCGCCTTTAGGATAGTTTTGGGCCATATGGATACATCGAATCCGCTCCTGCGACGCACCGACGCCTTTTCCCTTTCCGGGGAAGAAGTGCGCACCATGACTTTTCCCGGAATGGTTAACAAAACCGGCATCCTCCTGCTCTTGTGCTTTGTGACCGGGATCATTTCCTGGTCCCAGCCCGAACTCCGGGGCATCCTGATCCCGGTGGGCCTGATTGGCGGCCTGATCGCCTGTATGGTGGGTATGTTCAAGCCCGCCTCCACGCCGATTTCCGCCCCCATCTACGCCGTCATGGAAGGCCTTTGCCTCGGAGCCTTGTCCCAGATGTTCAACCAACGCTATCCCGGCATCGCGGTGAATGCCCTGCTGCTGACCTTCGGCGTGCTGGCCCTCATGCTGGTCCTCTACACGAACCGGATCATCCGGGTCACCGACCGCCTCACCAAGGGGATCATGGTCGCCACCGGGGCCATCTGCCTGCTTTATTTCGTAAACATGATCATGAATCTGTTCGGCGCGAACATGCCCTATCTCCATGATTCCGGCCCCGTGGGTATCGGGATCAGCCTGGTTATCGTCGGCATTGCCGCCTTCAACCTCCTGCTGGATTTTGCGGTTATCGAAACCAGCGTCCGCCGCCGCGCCCCCGCTTACATGGAATGGTATTGCGGTATGGCCCTGCTCGTCACCTTGGTCTGGCTGTACCTCGAAATCCTGCGCCTGCTTTCCAAAATGAACCGGCGCTGATCGCGGGTTTTTCCTTCCGGGCCTTGGTCGTTTACCCCGACCAAGGCCCGTTTTCTTTTCCGCCGCGTGGATCGGCCCGGCTTCCCGTTTGGCAGCTGATGGCCAATTTCCTTACAGTTCCACGCCCCTCAATTGGTCACCACCCGGTAATAGGCAAACGACTCCGGGCCACCTTCATTTTGGGTGAAGGAAAAGTTGCCTTCTCCATTGTAAATGGCGGTACCGAGCGCCCCCCACTCCGCCAGGTCACGGGAACTCTCCACCGTATAAGTTCGCGCGGAATCACCCGAGAAAAGCAGGATGGCGGTGCCGTGGCTGTAGCGCAGCTGCAGATCGGAAACGGGCTTGGGCTGGTGCGCATATAAATCGGCAATCCGGTGGCTGCGATACGTGAAGGTGCCCAGGTAGGTGGGATCCGAATTGGCGAAGTTGAAAACCGCCAAATCAAACACCACCTGGGGGGTGGCCGTGTGCGTGACTTCCTGAATCCGCGCCATCGTAGCCGCCGGCGCCACCTTGTCGGGGACTACGCCGTTCACAAAATTCACGTTGCCGAAAGTAACCAAAACATTGCCGGTTTGCGGCAGCCAGTCGGCGTTTCCCACCCGGTCGGTGTAAATCTGGGGCGCGTTAGTCCGGCCATAATCCCAAACTTGGGACACCTCCATCGTTTCCTCATTGATGCGGTATTCCACCGCGCGGCTGTAATTGGCCGCATCCGGCAGGCCGGATAGAAAGGGACTCGCCCGGAAATTGCCATCGTCGTAAATCAGCAGCGTGCCTTGCGGGGTGATCATCGGCGCATGCTGGGCATAACTCCACTCAAACGGAGTCCCAACCGGCGTCAGCAGATAAGGTTGGAATTCCGCCGACCAATTTTCATGTGGTCCCAGGATCCATTTCAATTTTCCCGTGCTCCAGGAGAACTTGATGACCGCATCCTGATGGCGCATCGACACAATTACGGAATCATCCCGCGGATCCGCGATGACGGCATTCGCATGCTCACAATCCCAACCCAACAGGGGATTGTAGATGGAAAAGGTCAAATAATCGATGCGGGTCGGCTGCACCATGTCCATAAGCGTCCAGTTGTTAATAATTGTGGAATCGGTCTGTGACAACTCCACGATCCGGTTGATGAGCAGGGAAGTGGTCTCCAACGGCGCATCGGGATTGGTGTTACTGCTCGGAAAATTCGGCACCACCCGGCTGGTATCATTAATGTAGAGGATCGTGCCGTGATCGGTAACCGTGCCGTCATGGTAATTGACGCCTAAATCGGAGGGCACACTCCAACTTTGCACCGTCTGCCCCAGGAGGTTGGCTTCCAAAAAACTGGTGGTTTCCGGCAGGAAAAGATTCCCATCGGCCAGTTGCTTTACCTCGAGGGTTGCGGGGATGTTGCCGCTATACCAAACCACCTCTGCTGCCTGGTCCACGATGGTGAGGTAAGCCCGGCCCGAGTTGTTGTTCACGATGCGGAAAAGGGTGTAACCCGGTTCCATCAATTCAGGACGGTTCGTCAACAACACGATTCCGGGAAAATCCGCGGGCAGCGCCGGACTGTTGAAAATCAAGGGCGCGGAGTTGGTGACGGTGTTTTGCCAGCGATCGTGCAGGATGACGCTGATCTGGTTGTTCCGGGACGGTTTGAAACCGGCCAGCAGCACCGTCGGGGCATTGCTGTAATCCAGAAAATCCCGACTCCAACCGCCGTGGCCGTCCTCCACCACCACGCTCACACGCACCGGCACATCCGTGGTCAGGTGCAAGGTGCCGGCGAGGGGTGCCACGGAGGAGGGAAAAAAGACCGGCGCGCTCAAAATCGTCAGCGCGGGCGCGGGGATTGCCGCCAGCCAGACGGCCGCCAAAAGTGCGGCGGTGCTCCGGAGTCGAAACTTGCGGGTGATGGGTCCTGGATTATTGGTCGGGTTCATCATTGCTCGGACTTTCTCTTATCGGGGTTTGAACGGCTGGTGATTCATGCGCATCAGTTGCCGGCGAACAAATTTTGCCCGGGGCTTGGGCGATCTCCAAATCTGCCGGAAGGGAAATTCCTCCACCTGGAGCGGGCTAGGGCTGAGTAGCGGCGTGAAGCGGCAGTCGCGGTTGCGGTGGCGCGCCGCCTTGGGCCGCCTCGCCGGGCCGGCCAGCCGGCCGCTTCGGAAAAGGCGATCCCCCGCCATCGCGCACACCAACTGCCACCCCACCCCAAAAAGGGGCATGGCTTCCCCGGCGTACGGCAGCCAGAGCAATCCCATAACGGCGGAGTAGCGATACAGTTTACCCACCATTCGGGCGGTGATCCCCGTGAGCAACAATCCGTCTCCCATCCCCAAGCTGGATCCACCCGGGGCGGCCCCAGAAATGCCCCCTCTCAAAAACGCCATCATTGACTGCCTCCACGATTTGCCGGACTCCGCCTGCGCGCCTTCGCCGGCCGCCCCCCTTGATAGCGGAAGGGAGTCACCCGGCCGGCCAATCGCGCGCGCTTTTGGTCACTGTTTTCCGCGAGCAATTCCGCCATGGTGGCCAGCAAGACGGGAATATCCACGGGCTTCTCCAGCAACGCTCCCGCACCGGCCGCCAGCGCAGTAAACAATTGGTTTGGCCGGGCGGTGATGATCAAAATGGGCACGAGTGGCAGGGCGTTACCCAACGCTTCGAAAACATCCCAACCGTCCTGCACCAGTAAATTCAGGTCGAGCAACACCAAATCAATGACTGCCTTTCCCGCCAGTTTCACGGCCTGCTCCCCTTCACTCGCGGTGATGACCTGAAAACCTTCGGATTCGAGCAGTTCCCGCAATGAATCCCGCACCGTGGCATCATCATCCACCAACAACACCGCGGCGCCCGCGCGCATTTTTTGCGCGGGCGAGGAGGGATGATTACTCGTTTTCATGGGTTATAGCGGTCCAGGGATCCGCGACTTCCAAGCGAACCGGGGCACTGCCTCCGTCGCGGCCCCCAGGATTGCAGGCGGACGCGCAGCGGTGGGGGTTGGCCGGGTCAGGGGATTTCGTCTGCGCACCGCCTGCAAAATGTTTCGCCGGCCGCCTCCTGATCTTGCCAGGCCCTCCTCGCCGGAGATTTTGGGGCTCAACGCTGGGATTTGGAGTGGCATATTTGCCGTTCGTGAGGCGCGCAGTCAGCCGCACCCAAGGTCCATTAGCAACCTGCATGCCAGCAGGTCCGGAAGGGTTATAAAGGCCGATTACCGGGATTTGACCGGCCTTGGGACTTCTCCCAAAGACAACTATCTTGCCACCTCGGTGGTAAGGGATTTACCAACTCCGCGCCCGCTTTGCTTCGTGCCCGTTGGGGGCGGGCCAATTCATTGGCCCCCGGCCCAATTCCGTCAACTGCGGCGACTGGCACCAAGCCTGCTAAGTTGACCACTACTGGCACCCGCAACCGCCGCGCGGGAAAACCGCGATTCCCGGCGACCCAACTGATGAAATCACCTCTCACGGCCCGTCTTTGGTCCTTGATCGCCGCCCTTGTGCTGGTGGCGGGTGGGACCATCTACGGTCTCTCCGTGGCCTGGCGCCGGGTGCAGCTTCTGGAATCCAAGTTGACAAGTTCCCAGCTCGAAAGTTTCCAATTGGCCAGTGAGGTGCACCGCGGTTTGTTGGGCCTCAATAATTCGATGCTCAACTATACCCTGGTCCGGGATTCCCAGTCCTGGGCGCAGTTCGAACAGGCCAGCGGCGACCTCGACCGTTGGATTGACGACCATGATCCCAGCCTCATCAACTCCCGCTCGTTCCTTACCACGGAGGCCGAGCGCCGGATTTTTGCGGAATTGAATCGTGCTTACGATGACTACATGAGTTCCGCCCGCGCCGTGCACAACAACGGTCGCCCGGCCTTGATCACCGCCGCCGAACTTTCCCAATTGGACCCCTTCGACCGGGAGGCCCAGCACATGCGTGATTTGGTCAAGCGCCTCGCCACGGCCCACCGCCAGGCCGAGGCGGGTTTTATTGCGACCACCACGGCTTCCCTCGACAGCGTCCGGCTTATCCTCATTGCCAGCATTGTGTTTCTGCTCGCCCTCGTCGCCGCGATGGGTTGGGTGATTTATCACGATTTGATCTCGCCGTTGCGCCAAAAGCTGGCGCAAAGTCAACATCAGTTGGAAAGACAGGAAAAGCTCGCCACGTTGGGCACCCTGGCCGCGGGGATTGCCCACGAAATTCGTAATCCCCTGACCTCCCTCAAAGCCCGCCTGTATACTTTGGAAAAACATTTGCTAACCGTTCCTGCCGCCCGGCGGGACACAGACATCATCGGCGCCGAAATTTCCCGCCTCGAGCGCATCGTCCAGGATGTCTTGAGCTTTGCCCGGCCTTCGGAGCCGCAATTGACCACCCTGCATGCTGGCCCCCTGCTCCAGGAGGTGGCCGGCCTGCTGGCTCCGGGTCTGGAGAGCCGGGGTTTACAACTGGTCGTCGAAGGTGATCCGACTTTGCGTTTGCAGGGGGACGGCGGGCATTTGAAGCAGGCGCTGGTAAACTTGGTGCGCAATGCCGCTGAAGCCATCGATGGGCCGGGTACCGTCACCCTCCGCGCCCGCACCGCCCGCGTCGCGGCCGGCGGATCCAGCACCAGCACCATCTTCCTGGAAGTAATGGATACCGGCCGGGGCATCACGCCGGAGGCGGAGAAGCGGCTTTTTGACCCGTTCTTCAGCACCAAAGATACGGGCACCGGACTCGGCCTGGCCATGACCGCCCGCATCGTGGAAAAGCATGGCGGGACCATTGAATACCAGACCCGGCTGGGACAGGGAACCACCTTCAGCATCCTGTTGCCGTCGCCTGCCTGATTGCCATGCCCATCGCACCCCAAGTGCTTCTCATCGAGGATGATGTCAGCCTGGCTACCAACCTGGCGGAGGTCCTTCAGGAAAACGGTTTCCGGGTCATCCTGTGCAACCGCGGGGATGACGGGCTCCAGCGCACCCGTGAGGAAGCCTTTGCTGCCGTATTAACGGATCTGCGCCTGCCAGGACTCGGGGGCTTGGAATTGGTGCGCCAATTGCAGGCCGCCCAACCACGACTACCCGTCGTGCTCATGACCGCCCATGGCACGATCGAAACCGCCATCGAGGCCACCAAACTCGGCGCGTACGACTATCTGCAAAAGCCGTTTGAAATGAACAGCCTGCTTACCGTGCTGCACAACGCGGTGAATGCCGGCCGCCTGATGCGCGAACCGGTCAAACTGCCCCATACCAGCGAGGAAAGCCGTTCCGCTCTCGTCGGCAATAGTTCCGCCATGCAGGAAGTTTGCAAGGAAATTGGCCGAGTGGCGGGCAAACCAGTCACGGTGCTGGTGCGCGGGGAAACGGGCACCGGCAAGGAACTCATCGCGCGGGCCATCTATCAGCACAGCCAGCGGGCGAAGGCCCCTTTTATTGCCATCAACTGCGCCGCCATCCCGGAGAACCTGTTGGAAAGCGAACTGTTCGGCCACGAACGCGGTGCCTTCACCGGGGCGGAACAACGGCGCATCGGTCGTTTTGAACAAGCCAACAAAGGCACCTTGTTTCTGGATGAAATCGGCGACCTGCCGCCCCAGACTCAAGTAAAGCTCCTCCGGGTGTTGCAGCAACAAACTTTTCAACGTGTCGGTGGTTCGGAAGCCATTTCCGTGGATGTGCGGGTGATCGCCGCCACGCATCGCAATCTCGAAGCCATGATCCGGGAGGGAACTTTCCGGGAGGATCTCTTCCACCGACTGAATGTGGTGTGCCTCCACCTCCCCTCCCTGCGGGAGCGGCGCGTGGATATTCCCATTTTGGTCCGCCACTTTCTGGAAAAATACGCCGGGGACTTTGGCGTGGAAATTCCCTCCATTTCCCCGGAGTCCCTGGCCGCGTTGCAAGCCGATCCCTGGCCCGGCAACGTTCGGGAATTGGAAAATGTCACCCGGCGACTCATCCTCGCCGCCCGGGGACTTTCGATCAGCGTCGGCACGGTGCACCAAACGCTGGCAGCCCGCAACCCGGAATCCGCCCTCGTCGGGGATTCCATCGCCGCCAGCGCCCGGGAATTGCTGCACCGGGCGCAACAGGGCGAAATTCTGGACGCCCACACGCGCCTGCTGGCCGCGGCGGAGCGCGAAATCCTGGCGCAGGCCATCCAACTTTCGGAGGGCAACCAAACCAAGGCGGCTCGTTGGCTGGGTTTGTCCCGGATCACTTTGCGCGAAAAGCTCAAGCAACTGGGTTTGCATCCCGAGCCCCCGGAGTCCCCCGGGAGTTCCGCGGATTAAGCGGATTTGCCCGCTGGACACTTAGCAGATCGGGTCCTGCTTGCCGCCGCTGCCGGAATTGCAATCCGGCAAAAAGGTGGCATCGTTAGTTTACATTTTTATGTTATTAGAAAGATCGGTTTGTCAGCATCGGGCGGAGCTTTGCGCGCTTCGCATTCACCCAAGATTCATTCCCCCGGCCCGGTTTTTCCAACTGGACCGGCTTCAGCGCGTCGGGGAGGCGGGAATATGAAATCCCCCGCCTTTGCCCCCCACACTCCGGAACCAACCGCCGCGGAATTCAATCGCCGTGGTCTCTTTGTCGGCGGCAGCCCCAAATCCGGCACCACCCTCCTGCTGGCCCTGCTGGATGGCCACCCCGAATTGGTGGTGCTCCCCGAGGAGACCCACTTCCTCGAGCACCGGCGTAAAGACCGCGCCCGGGGCGATGCTACTGCGCGGTTGCATCGGATGTTAGCGCACCCCGCCATGCAAATGCTCCAGCCGCAAAAATGCGCGCCGCCCCGGGAAGCCCTTGGACACGACGCCCGGGATTATCTGGACTTTGATTACTCCCAATTCGTGCAACGCGCGGAGCACTTCGCCCGGCAGCCCGGAATGAATGATTCCTTGCTCCTTTCCGAGACGATCCGCGCGTACGCCATCACCATGGGTTATCCCTGGCAGGACTGCGTCCGCTGGGTGGAGAAAACCCCCAGTAACGTGGCCTGCTCCGATGAGTTGTTCCGGCTGTTTCCCGAAGCCCGCCTGATCCAGATGGTGCGGGATCCCCGCGCGGTTTACGCCAGCCGCCGCCGCCGCCTCACCCTCCGGTACGGCAGCCATACCAAAGCCCATCGCCTGGTGCGGGAATGGAATCAATGCTCCCGACAAATTGCCCGCCACCAGACCGACCCCCAGCGCTACCTCCTGGTCCGTTACGAGGATCTCGTGCGGCGCAGCCAACCGGTCCTTGAGCAGATCTGCGCCTTCGCCGGCATCCGCTTCCATTCCTCCTTGCTGCAACCTACCCGTGGTGGCCGGCCCTGGCAGGGTAATTCCACTTTTTATGAGGCTTTTGCGGGGATTGATGCCCACCCCGTCGACCACTGGCAGCAGGATTTGACTCCGGACGAAATCTGGTGGATCGAACTGCATTGCCGGGCTGGTATGGCCCTGGCCGGTTATGAACTCTTCACGGACGCGGACTTTTCCTTCCCCCGCTGGGCCAAGCGCCTGCCCGGGGAATCCTGGATGGGTTACTTGCGAGCCCGCCGGGGTTCCCTGTCGCAAAGGGCGGGGCTGCTGACGGATTGCCGCTACGATGTGCCAACGCCTCCCGCCTTCGCCCAACGAAAGCTCCAGGCCGATCCGGCGGCTACCGAGGCGGGCTGAAAATCCCTTTCAACGTCCCCGGTTTGCCGTTAATTTGCCGCCGTTCGGATATCGATTTGCTATGAAAGTCAATCTTGCCTACGGCCAGGGACATTTGGCCATTGAACTGCCGGCCGACCGCACCACCGTCATCTCCCCGACCCACACGGCGGGACTCCATGACGAGCGCGCCGCCGTGCTGGCCGCCCTGGTCCAACCCATCGGCTGCCGCCCCCTCCGGGAATGGATCAAACCGGGGGACCGGGTTTGCATCGGCTTCACGGACATCACCCGTGCCACCCCCAACGACCGCATCATCCCCTGGCTGCTCCAGCACTTATCCCATGTCCCCCGGGAAAACATCACCCTCCTGAATTCCCTGGGCACGCACCGGCCCAATACCGTGGCGGAACTCGAAAAATTGCTGACGCCGGAAGTCGTTCGGGATTACCGGGTGCTGAATCACGAACCGGAGAACCCCGCCGAAATGGTTGCGTTTGGCACCACCCGCGATGGCACCCCCGCCCTGATCAACCGCCACCTGGCGGAGGCGGATGTGCGGATCATCACCGGCTTCATCGAGCCCCACTTTTTCGCCGGCTTCAGCGGCGGCCCCAAGGGCATCATGCCCGGCCTGGCCGGCTTGGAAACCGTGATGAGCAATCACGGCGAGAAAAACATCGGCGACCCGAAATCCACCTTTGGCGTCACCACCGGCAATCCCATCTGGGAGGAAATGCGGGACATCGCCCTCCGCGTGGGCCCGAGTTTCCTGCTGAATGTGACCCTGAACGAGGAACGGCAGATCACCGGCGTCTTCGCCGGCGATCTCCTGCTTGCCCATCAGACCGGTTTTGAATTTGTCCGCAAGTCCGCCATGCAGCGGGTCAAGGCGCCGTTTGAAATCGTCGTGACGACCAACAGCGGCTATCCACTGGACCAGAACCTTTACCAGGGCGTCAAAGGGATGAGCGCCGGCGCCCGGGTCCTGCAACCGGGGGGCACCTTGATCCTCGCCTGTGAATGTCGCGAGGGCGTACCTGCTCGCAGCCCCCTGGATTTGCTCTTGCGCAGCGCCGGTTCACCGGAGGAAATCCTGGCCCTGCTCGCCACCCCCGGCTTCGTCCGGCCCGAACAATGGCAGGCCCAGATTCAGGCCCTGATCCAACGGCGCGCCCGGGTATTGCTCCACAGTTCCCTGCCGGAGGAAATCGTCCGCACCGCCCATCTCGAACCCTGCCCGGACATCGCCGGCGCGGTGCGAGAACAATTGGCCCGGCTGGGACCGGAGGCGCGGGTGGCGGTGCTGCCCCAGGGCCCTTTGACCATTCCGTATCTCGCGTAGTCGTTATTTCGTGGCGGTCGGTGGCCGGATCCCGTTACACTTGTCCGTGCCGGGGAATGTTAGTTTACGCAATCCGTTTGACCAATGGATGCCCTCCGGTGATAGTAGTGCGAATCGCAAATTATGGCTGGCGAAACATTCCGGGCCGCGGTGATCAAATGGCTGCGCATCTTCTCGATTGGGCGTCGGCCCAAATGGACGATGATCCGCCTCGCCGTGTTGATTACCCTCACCTTCGGCACCTATGAGTTTGTCCTCCTGCCGGTCCGGGTAGTTGGCATCAGCATGGAGCCCACCTACCACAACCACAGTCTGAATCTGCTCAACCGACTCTCCTACGTGGGGGGCAAGGAACCCCGGCGCGGTGACATTGTCGGTATCCGCATGACCGGCGAGCACGCCGTCCTCCTCAAGCGGGTCGTAGGCCTGCCCGGCGAACGGCTCGCTTTTCACCAGGGCGTGGTCTGGATCAATGGCTCCCCGATTGATGAGCCTTACCTCAAGCTGCCCCACCGTTGGGAGACCGCGGATGAATTCGTGCGCCCGGACCATTATTATTTTGTGGGGGACAACCGTTCCATGGACGTGGAATACCACGAGCATGGCTCCGCCCTGCGCAGCCAGATCATTGGCAAAGTGGTCATCGCGGGAAACCCGTGATGCCACCCCCTGCCCGCGCCTGCTAAACTGACATATGAAAATGGTATTCCGGCTGATCCTGGTGGGTTTGGTGATCGCCCTGGCTTTCTGGGCGCGCTCCGTGTTCTTTCCCAGCCCGCAAGCCGAAATCCAACGCCGCCTGCTGAAAGTTGCCCAACTCGTTTCCTTCGGTGCGAACGAGGGCAACATCGCCCGCGTGGCTGCGGTGCAGCAATTGGGCACCTTCTTTGCCGAATCCCTCGAGGTGCAATTGGATGATCCCCGGCTGCAAAACCATACTTTCTCGCGCCGGGAGGAATTGCTGCAAGCCGCCCTGGCCGCCCGTACCGCGATCGCCTCCCTCCAGGCCAAATTCCTCGACATCAATGTCAACCTCGGGCCCGAACCGGACACCGCTACCGCGGACCTCACCCTCGCCGCCAAACTGAGCACCGAAGCCGACCAGATCTTCCAACAACTCCGTTTTTCCTTGCGGAAGATCGAAGGCAAATGGGTCATCAATCGTATCACGGCCACCAAAACGCTCACCCCTTGAACCCGCGTCCATGAGCGCCGCCGCCCTCCAACACCTCACTCGATCCGATCCCGTTCTCGGGCAATTGATCACCCGGGTGGGAGCGTGCGGCTGGAAGCCCGAACGCCGACGCAGCCCTTTTGCCGCGTTGGTCCAGTCCGTCATCCATCAGCAACTGAACGGCAACGCCGCCGGCACCATTCTTAAGCGCTTTCGCGCCTTGTATCCCGAACGCCCCTTCCCGCTGCCGGAAGACGTCCTGGCCACCCCGGACGACCGCCTGCGCGGCGCCGGCCTGTCCCGCGCCAAAACCGCCGCCATCAAAGCCATCGCCACCGCCACCCGGGACGGCATTGTCCCGGACTCGCGCACGATTGCCCGGCTGCCGGATGACGAAATCATCAACCGACTCACCACCATTCGTGGCGTGGGGCCCTGGACGGTTCACATGGTCCTGATGTTCAAACTCGGCCGCCCCGATATCCTTCCCGCCACCGACTTTGGCGTCCGCAAGGGTTTCGCCGTCACTTACCGGGGTGGGGAAATGCCCACGCCCGCCGAACTTCTGGCCCACGGGGAAATCTGGCGTCCTTATCGTTCATTTGCCGCCTGGTACCTCTGGCGGGCCCTGGAACTCCCTCCCCAAACATGAGCTCACCCCTGCTGGAAATCCGTCAACTTCGCAAGACTTACGGCTCCCTGGCGGCCGTGGATGGCGTCTCCTTCACCGTCCAACGGGGGGAATGCCTCGGCCTGCTCGGCCCGAACGGCGCCGGCAAAACCACCACCCTTTCCATGCTCGCCGGTTTGCTCACGCCCGACTCCGGGCAGGTGTTAATCGATGGGCGGGCCTTGGCGGGGGACACCGATCCTTTGAAGCGGCAACTCGGCCTCGTGCCCCAGGAATTGGCTTTGTACGAGGATTTAACCGCCGCGGAAAACCTCGCCTTCTTCGGCGCCCTTTACAGTCTGGAAAAGGCCACGCTGCATCAACGAATGGCGGACGCCCTCGCGATCGTGGGGCTGGCCGACCGCGCCCGGGACAAGGCCCGGACGTTTAGCGGCGGCATGAAGCGCCGGTTGAACCTCGCCGCCGCCCTGCTGCATGACCCGCAACTCCTGCTCCTCGATGAACCCACCGTGGGCGTCGATCCGCAAAGCCGCAACGCCATCTTTGACAACATCGAGGCCTTGCGCGCCCGCGGCAAAACGATTCTCTACACCACGCATTACATGGAAGAAGTCGAGCGGTTGTGCGATCGCGTCGTCATCGTGGATCATGGCAAGGTGATCGCCGATGACACCATCGCCGCCCTGCGCGCGCGCGCCGGTAGCGGCGGCAATCTGCTGAAGATCACGCTCGCGCAGGCCCCCGCCGGCGCCTGGTTGCCTGCCCTCCGCCAATTGGCCGGCATTCGCTCGGCCGAACTGGCCGGAGCTTTGCTTTCCCTGGAGTTGGACGATCTCACGGCCAGCGCCTCCCCCATCCTGCATTTCCTCCGGGAACACCACGAAACCATCGTCCACCTCTCCTCGGACCGTCCCAATCTCGAATCCATTTTCCTCACCCTCACCGGCCGTCAACTCCGCGACACCTGACCATGCGCCCCCTGCTCGCCATCATTCGGAAGGATTTAAAACTGCATGTCGGGAACCGCCGCGCCCTGATTTTGACGCTGGCGGTGCCCATCGCGATTGCCTCCTTTTTCGGCAGCCTGTTCGGGGGCCAGAGTGGCAAAACCAAGTCCAGCGGGGTGCCCATCCAGATCACCGATTTGGATGACAGCACCATCACCCGGAAAATCCTCACCAACATCCTGGCCGACGCCTCCCTGAAAGCCACCCTGGTGCCGGAAGCGGAGGCTCGGGCCGCCATCAAACAAGGTAAAACCGCCGTGGCGGTCATTTTCCCGAAGAATTTTGGTGCCGATGCCAGTTCCAGCTTTTTCAGCCCGGGCGCCAAACCGGAACTCACGGTCCTCCACGATCCCTCGCGCAATATCGAATCCAGCATGGTCCAGGGCATCCTCATGCAACACATCATGCAGGCTGTCAGCCAGAATATCTTCTCTGGTACCGGGGGGCGCCAATTGGCCCAAAACGCCTTGAAACGCCTGGATCTCGGTTCCGGTCTCTCCCCCGCCGACAATGGTGCATTGCGCGGTTTGTTGACGAATGTGGATCAATGGCTTTCGCGGGTGGCAGCGAACACGAACCTGGCCACCACTGCCGGCAGGGGCAGCGGCGGTGGCGCGGGGGGCGGTTTCTCCCTGCCCTTCAAAATGAAGGATGAGGAAAGCGAGGCACCAGCGGAATCCGGGATCGGGCGTTACAACGGTTACGCCCATTCCTTCGCCGGCATGGGGATGCAGTTCGTCCTCATGGCGGCGATTGACTGGGGGCTGGGCATCCTGCTGGAGCGCCAACGCGGATTGTGGCGTCGTCTGCGCGCGGCCCCGCTGTCCCGCCGCACCCTGCTGCTCGGTCGCGCCAGCAGCAGCACTCTCATCGCGCTCAGCACCCTGGCCATCTGCTGGGCTTTTAGCATGGTGGTGTTTCATGTGCAGATCAACGGCAGTTGGCTGGGCTTCTTCCTGATTAACCTCGGGGTTAGCACCTTTGCCGCGAGCCTCGGCCTGTTCATCGCCGCGCTGGGCCGCACTCCCGAAGCCACCCGCGGCCTGGCCATCTTTGTGCTCCTCATGCTCGTCATGCTCGGCGGCGCCTGGATCCCCTCCTTCATCTTTCCGGCCTGGTTGCAGAACGTCACCATCTTCATTCCCACCCGCTGGGCCATGGATGGTTACGACGCCATGACCTGGCGCGGCCTCGGTCTCAGCGCCGCCCTCGCCCCCGCGGCAGTCCTCTTCGCCGCCACCGCCCTGTGCGGCTGGTTCGCCCACCGCTGCTTCCGCTGGGAAGCGGACTGATGCAGCAGTACCAGACAGCATGGCTCTTAAACTACTTCCGGCCGCAGTCGATGACGCCCCCGCCCTCGCCGAGCTGCAAACGGCCGCGGCGGAGCATCTGACACGACTGCACGGAGTGGGCCCGTGGTCCACCCGGACTTCGGAAAAGGGGGTCCTGTTTGCGATGCGAAATTCACGAGTATTTCTCGCCCGCGAAGATCGGGAAATCCTCGCCACGGTCCGCTTGACCACCAAGAAACCCTGGGCCATCGACCCGGATTACTTCACCCCGTGCAAAAATCCGCTCTACCTGGTTGGCATCACCGTGGCGCCCGCGCACCAACGTCAGGGCATTGGTCGGGGCTGCCTGCGGGAGGCCCTGCGCATCGCCCAGGCGTGGCCGGCGGACGCCCTCCGCCTGGACGCCTACGACGCCCCAGCTGGAGCCGGCCCCTTCTACGCGCGGAACGGCTTTAACGAAGTCGGCCGGGTGACCTATCTCCTTTGTCCGCTGATTTATTACGAACTGCTGGCCGCACAATTTCCGCGAGCGGTGCAACTCGGCTCGTGAGTTGGACCTGAGCCAAAAACCAGCGCGTCAGCCCAGATTGATTGGCCCGCCTTCACACAGGGCGACTTTCCCAAACGTGTCAATGCGGTGACCGGCTCCGTGGGCCAGGGCCAGGTGCAGGCGATTGTGGGCAGTCTGCTTGAAGTCCAGCGAGCGGCCCATCCGGAATCCCCAGCCCCCACCCACCAGCACAAAGGGAATGTTATCCAGCGTGTGGGAATTGCCCTTGCCGAGTTCGTTGGTCCAGACGATGAGGGTGTTGTCGAGCATCGTGCCCGAGGCGCCGGGTTCGGGGGTGTGGGCCAGCTTGTCCACCAGGTAACGGAGTTCCCCGCAAAACCAGGTATTGATCTTGGTCAGCTTGGTCACCGCTTCCACATTCTTGTCCTGCTCATGCGACAGCGTGTGATGCCCGTCATTGATGTCGAGCCACTTCATCTTCGCCATCCCGACGGACTTGGTAAACTGCAGCGTCGCCACACGCGCCATGTCGTTCACAAAACTGTTCACGAGCAGGTCGATCTGCATCCGGCTCAAGCGTGGGACATTGTCATTTTGATCCGCAATTCCCGCCTCGAACGTAGGCGGCGCCACCCGGAGCTTTTGCCGACCCGCCTCGGCAATCTCTTTTTCCATCTGGCGGACGAGCGCTTGATGTTCCGCCAGCAGCTTCCGGTCTTCGGCGCTGATCAGCTTGCCCACCTTTTTCAAGTCCTCACGCACGCTGTCGAGCACGCTCTTCAAGTCCTCCTTGTCCTGCAATTGCCCGTACAACTTTTGATACATCTGGTACGGATCGGAGATGGGCGCAACCGGCCGGTTCGGTCCCGCGTAGGACATGCGCGTCCAGGGGTCCGCCCGGTCCGTCACGCCCACGCCGAATTCCAGCGAGCCAAAGCGCGTGCGCGTTTCCTCCCGGCTTTGGAAGTAATCCTTGATCTCCTGATCAATCGAAATCCCGCTCGCCCAGCCCGCCGGGGTGTCCGACCCGCCTTGGATATTCCCGGGAAAAAGTTCGATGGCCGTCAGCAGACAACTCATGCCGCGCATGTGTCCATCGCCATCGCCCCGCACCTTGTTGGATAATCCGCGCAAAATGAGCATCCGGTCCCGGTACGGCTCCAGGGGCGAGAGAATCTCCTTCAGTTTGAAGTCCGCCCCGGTCTCGTCCGGCCAATACGCCGTGGGCACGGTGCCATTCGGGCTGAACATGACGATCAGGCGCTGGCGCGGCCGCGCCGGCGCAGCCAGGCCCAGGCTGGGCAATCCCATGAGGAACGGGAGCGACGCGGCGGACAAACCGACGCGCTGGATGAATTGGCGGCGATGGATGGCGTTCATGATTTTCTTTTGGGCGGCGCGGGCTTCTCACAACCATGCCACGCGGACAACGTGGCGATTTCCACGACCAACGTTTGCACATTGCAGGCCGAGTTCACAAAATTGTGGCGCAACTGGTTCAAGGCGTCCGGACCATAAGCCATGACCGGTTGCTTGACCAGTTGGTGGAACAACTGCTCGATAAAAGTGTTGTGGGCTTCCTCGCTGCCGGCGGCAAATTCCGCGACGTCGCGCGCCCCTTTGAACTGGACCACGGAACCATCGTCGTTGGGATAATTGCTCACCACATCGATGACCCGTTCCCCTTCCCGCGCGCGGAAACGGCCCACCGCGTCATACTGCTCCAGGCTGAAACCCAGCGGATTGATGACCGAGTGGCAGGCCTGACAAGCAGCCGGCCGGGTGAGTTCCGCCACCTTCTCGCGCATGGTCAGGTTCGGGGCGAAATCGGCGTCCTTGAACACCTGCGCCATCGGCGGCGGCTTCAAGGAACGGCCGACAATGTTCCGCGTCAGGAACACTCCCCGGTGGATCGGCGAGGAGGATTTGGGATAGGAAAATTCCGCGAGCAAATAGGGATGCGTCACCACGCCGGAACGCTGGTGCGGGTCGGCGGCCACTTTCACAAATTCATTGGTCGCCGCGGCCGGAGGTAGTTCGAGACCGTAAAATTGCGCCAACCGGGCGTTGAGGAACAGATCCCGATCCAGCAGCAACCGCCGATAATCCGGGGTGCCGCCCCACACCACATCATCCAGGAACAGGTTCAGGGAGACGCGGAGATCGGCGACCATTTCCGGGGTAAAACCGGGGTAAAGCTGCGCGTCCTTGGACAAATCTTCCACCCGGTTCATTTGCAGCCATTGCTGCAGAAAATAGCGGAGCTTGGTCCGCGTGCGCGGATCCGGCAACATGCGCCGGGCTTGTTGCGCCACTTGCTCGCGCGAACGCAGCCCCCCCTCCCGGGCCGCGCGACGCAGTTCGGCATCGGGCAACGAATCCCACAACTCCAACGCCAGCCGCTCCGCCACGGTGAAATCGTCCGGCTGCGCATTATCGAGGCCGACATACAGGAACCGCGGCGATTGGAGCG
The DNA here is from genome assembly GCA_903918755.1 of uncultured Pedosphaera sp. Classification (GTDB taxonomy): domain Bacteria; phylum Verrucomicrobiota; class Verrucomicrobiia; order Limisphaerales; family Pedosphaeraceae; genus CAIXFN01. The sequence continues at coordinate 3,328 of CAIXFN010000072.1, read as the reverse complement.
CCAGCAGCACAACCCGCTTGACCCCGGCTTCCAATTTCGGCGCGCCCGTCAGTGGCAGGGTGACAAAGATCCGGTTTTGCTCGGCGGTCAACGGACGACGGAACGCCGCCTCCACGAATCCCCGGCAAAATGTCTCCACTTTGGCGGCACGGTTCGTGTCGGACGCTTTGCTGTGCGCCAGGCGATCCAGATGTTTCAAAACATAGTTGGCAACCTCGCCCGCCGCCTGGGTGGTGGCCTCATCCCAAGCCTTCGACACCCCCACCCCGCGCTCATAGCCCGCGCTGCTGTCGTCGGCGGGAAACGGGGTCCCCACGACAAAGGTTGGCTCCGCCCGTTCCGGCGAAAGATTCCGGGCGGGAATCGCCTGGGACGCGCCATGCGGCGGCTTCCATTGCAGGACGATTCCGGAGTTGGGATTTTTCGGGGCCTTGAAGTTGTAGGGCACTTTGACGAATTCCAAGCGCACGGGATAAGCCCGACCACCGATCAACCGGATGCTGGCCCGGGGCTCATTGGTCGTACCGGAGGCCACCGATCCATCCACGAGCGGGGTTTCGTCGTCGTTCACCCACAGCCGCGCCCCGTTCGGCGTCTTTAAGCTGAACTCGTACTCGCCCGTCTCGTCGGCCACGACCGACCCGCGCCAATGGATCGCGAATCCGTTCGTGGTGGCGGCAACCCCGGCCGGTCCATTCGTGCCGAACTCAAAATCCACCTGCGCATCGACGCGTTCGAAGGCCTGCTCCTCCCGCCGGGTGTTGCGGGAAGAGTAATAGGTCGCCCGCAAGCCGTGCGTCTCCTTCACCGCGGCCACCGGACCTTGGAATTGCTGGAGCAAATCCGCCACCACCAGCACGTACTGGCGATTGGTCAACCGCGCCAATTCCACGCGCGCCGGGTGCTTGCGCGCCCGGGCATCCCGCGAGTAAAACTCGCCATAAATGTAACGGGCGACCGCCTCCGCCTGCGGTCCGGCGCACTTCCCCGGGTCATCATCCGGCATTTTCCGGTCGATGTAGTGAGCAAGCTTTTCGAGCGTCCAATCGCCCTGCAGCGCGCCATTATACTTGTCCTTGACGCCTTCACCTTCCTTGCCGTGGCAATTGACGCACCACCGCCGGTAAACGGCCTGGCCATTCACGGGCCGATCCGTCACCGCCAGCCCCGACTGAGTCAACCCAAGCAAAAGCGCCGTCCCGGTAACCAAAGGGCGCCAACCAGCATGGAATTTGCGCTTCACAACCTCGCCAACCGTACCTTTCGGCCGCTGCCGGGACAAGCAATTCCTCCCGGTCCGGCCGCTCACTTCGGATAAAACACCCCGTCAAAAAACGCCTTCATCTTGGCGGCGTACGGGACCCCGAATTTGGCAAACGTGGCCTTCGTTCCCGCATCGGGCTTCCAGTCGAAGAAGGCATGGCTGGCGCCTTCGACTTGCTCATACACCACCGTCTGGCCGGCCGCTTTCAAGGCATCCGCGTAGGCCTGCACCGCGGCGTCGGGGATCAACGGATCGGTCGTGCCCCGCAGTAAATACTGCGGCACGGTGCGGTCCTTGATATTGGGGACGTTTTCCTGCGGAGCGACGGCCTTGATGGTGGCGTCGGGCGAAGTGGTGCCATTTCTCCGGCCACCGAATCCCGCCAGCATCCCGCCGCCGAACACACCGTAGCTGGGCGCCGCCACTTTGATGGCCGAAAGAATCTCCTGCCGCGCCTGACTGGCCGTTTTACCGGCGGGCAGGTACGTGGGCTTGAATTGGTACACCCCCTCTTTCACGCCAAAACCGCCGTCACCGATCTGCCCGGCCAGATTGATGGCCGCAGCGGACAAATGGCCGCCGGCACTGTCACCCGTCACGGCGATCCGGGAAGGATCCGCCCCGTATGCCTGGGCATGTTCCTGCAGGTGGGCGATCGCCCCATACACATCCTCGATCAGGTTGGCCATGGTGTTTGGGACCGTGTCGCCATCGCGGGTGCCGAGCCAGCGGTAATCCATGCTGACCACCACATAACCGCCACCCCGGACCAATTCCCGGGCCAATCCCCGCATGACATCTTCGGTATTGGAGGTCCAACCGCCCCCGTGAATGATGACGATGAACGGCAGATTTTTGGCTCCCACCGGAGAAAACACGTCATATTTCAGCTTCTTCACGCCCGGTTGCGCATAGACCACATCCTGGATCACCGTGAATCCCGCCAAAGCCTTTTGGTCGATGAACGATGCGCCGATGCCCTTGTTTTGGTCCAGGGTGACCTGGAACTCGGAACTCGCAAACTCATGGTACGCCCTCCCCCACGGTCCCGGGGTCGTAAAGTAGCCGCTGTCCAGGGCGTAACCGGCGGCCGGAGTCAGTTTCACGGTGAGTACGGTTCCGGCGGCCAATTTGCCATCCTCCGGCACCGTCGGGGTGATACTCAGACTGCCGTTTTCCACTTTGTCGGTGGTGACCGTAAACATTTTGGGCGGGTCCGTTTGCGCGCCGGCCCCGGCCGGGAGTTGCAGGAGCAAGGTCGCGACCAGCATGCGCGGTAAGGAGATGGCTTTCCAGGGGTTCATAAGTTTGGTATTGGCGGGCGACCTTTGTTTACTTGGGCACCGAGGTGGCCAACACCCGCTTGAAAAATTCGTAAACTCCGGTCTCCCCCAGTTTCCGGGCGCTGGCGAGTTCGCCATCTTTGGTGACATAGAGCACCTCGTTCTTCGCGGAAACGATCGCCACGGCGGGGATGCCCTTTTTCAACGGCACGCCATAGGTCTTGGCCACATCCTCATTCTTGTCAAAATGACCCACATCGACTTTCACAATCTTGAAGTCCTTCGCGAAAAGGGGCGCGCTGGCCCCGCTTTTCATCGCCGAGTTCAGCATGACGCAATCCCCGCACCAATTGGCTCCAAAAACAAGGATGACGGGAGTCTGATTGGTGCCCGCCTGGGCGAGGGCTTGTTTGATTTCGAGTTTGGCGTCCGCTTCCTCGTTGTAGGGCTTGTCCGCGGCCGGGGCCGCCAGGGCGAGGATGGTCAGCAGGAGTATGGATAGAATTTTCATAGTTCGTTCATTTAGCTATTTGACGCTCCCAGCCGAAGAACCCGGCCCATCAGGGGATCCAGGACTTGCAACCGTGAAGCATCCAAAAGTTCACCGAAGCGCCGGGTTTGGCGAGAAAAAAGATTCATAATGTCGCGAGGATTTCAAAGGCGAACAAATGTGTGCGAGCAAAGGCGGACTAAGTCAAGGGCTGCGGATTTGCAGCAAAATCTTTGGGCGTTCCTTGGGATTGGGTTCTTGCGCGAGGATGGTGACCGTGCCATTGGGGTG
>CAIXFN010000071.1 GCA_903918755.1 uncultured Pedosphaera sp. | reverse complement strand
CCGTAGTTGCCGCTGTGGTTGCCATTGATGATGATGCCACCCGGCAGCGCCGAGGCGTCAATGTCGAAGTTCGTCTTCAGCACAATGGCACCATTGGTCAGCAGGATGGTCGCGCCGGACAAGCTGGGGGCAAAGGTGATATGGGAATAGTTAGTCGCATAGTTGACCGCATAGCGTAGCGAACCCACGCGGTTGTCGTCGTTCGTGTTCGTTACATATTCGTCCGGCGGCGGCAAGGTCACGGTCACCGTCACAGTATTGGTCGCGTTGTTGTAATCCGCCGCGTCCGTGGGTAGGAAATACACCTGCACATTCGTCGTGCCGACGTTGGGCGCGATGGCCGGATTGACAAACCCGAAGCTGCCCGACACGGATGCGAGGTTGTTTGCGTTCGTCGCCCGCCCGCTCAAGGTGGAATTCGCCAAGGTCTGGCCTAAGGCTATTGGGGTTGCGCTCAAGGCCAGCACCGGCGAATCCGGAGTCACCGTTACGGCCACGAAGTTGGTCGCGCGGCCGTAGCTGTTGGTGACAATGACGGTGTAGTAGCCGGAGTTGGTCACCGCCAGATTCGTCAAGGTCACGCTCGCATTCGTGGCCCGGGCGATCGCGTTCGTCCGGTAGTCATACCATTGATAGGCCGGGGGCCCGCCGAGGGAGGCATTGACCGTCAGCGTCACGGATTGGCCGTAGGTGAGGTTCGTGCTGGCCGTCGCGAGTGTGAGTTGTGGCCGGGCGGCGTAGTTGAGCTGGATGTCGTCCAGATAAAACACCGGCTCGGCGGTGCCGGCGGAATCCTGGATGACAAAGGCGTCGAAGTTCGTCGCGTTCGCCACGCCCAGGGCGGACAACGGCACGGTGGATTGCACCCAGGCGTTGGTCGGCAATGGTTCCAGAAAATAACGCAGCGCCTGGTTCGTGCCGCCCAGCACGCCATACACCTGCAAGTGCTGACCGCCCGCCGCGCCGCCGTTGATCCAGAAGCTGATGCTGCCATAACCCGTGTTGGTGAAATCCGCATGATGAATCTGAATCCCTTGATAGGCGCTCGTGATCAGCACGCTGATGGAAGCGCTGCCGGAATGAACGGGTGACGAATTGGCGTAGTTCTCCGTGGCGTAGCCGTAATCCTGCCAGCCGTTTTGCAGGGCGTCATTATAGACCACCGCGGATTGCGCCCCCGCCGGTAGGGCCTCCACCGCGCCGATGTCCGCATACGGGCCGACGATGCGCGGGATGCCGCGCTGGTCGGTGGTGAAGGTGGGAGCGCCGTTGGTGCAGCCGTCAATGGCGGGCGAGCCGGGCAAGGGCGGCATGGTTTGCGTGGGGCCGCCGTAGTTGCCCAGTGGGGCGAGCAGCGGAGCGTCGCTGGTGAGATTGACGCCGCCGGAAGTATTGATGGGGCCAAGAATATTAGCAACCGTAGGAGCCATGTTCCCAGCCACAATCGAGTTGGTCAGATTCAGTGTACCCAGGCTATAAATGCCGCCGCCGTAAGCGCCGGCCGAATTGCCGGCGAGCGTGCTCTGGTTCACCGTCACCGTGCCGGAGTTGTTGTTGGCAATACCGCCGCCGCCGTAGACCGCCGAATTGCCGGCGAGCGTGCTCTGGTTCACCGTCACCGTGCCGGAGTTGTTATAAATACCGCCGCCGCCGCCGCCGGCTGAATTCCCGGCGAGCGTGCACTGGTTCAACGCCAACACACCATCGTTGTAGATGCCGCCGCCCAGACCAGTTGAGTTACCAGCCAAGGTGCAGCGATTTAATGTCAGATTGCCGCGCGAAACGATGCCGCCGCCGCTGGCATACGGATCGGTTGCGCCGTTGGTGATGGTCAACAAGGTGAGGGTGTTGGTGATGCCGGAGATGGAATCGAACACGCCGTAGTTGCCACTGTGGTTGCCATCGATGATGATGCCACCCGGCAGCGCCGAGGCGTCAATGTCGAAGTTCGCCTTCAGCATAATGGAACCATTGGTCAGCAGGATGGTCGCGCCGGAAAGTGTGTTGGAAAAGGTAATGACGGAGCCAGCGCTGGCACTCGCGATGGTTTTGCGCAAGGTCCCGGCGCCCCCGTCATCCGCCGCGCTCGTCACGACATTGGTGATGGTCGCCCGCGCTGAGAGCGTGGCGAGCAGCGGGAACGTGAGGGCGAGGAGGCGGCGGAGTGTTTTCATGGGCGGATCGGATTGGAGTTGATTCCCGCACGGAATAAGTTTTGGGTTAATGCGTCGTGATTGGCGGCATCAACCCACAAACGTGCGTAAACGGTCAAGAAGTTTATGCCAAAAAATCCAAATTGAACGGCAACAAAGGTGGAACCTGGCCCGATTTCCGTCCGCCAGCTTGCCGGAAATTCAGGGGAAATGTTTCCAGGAATTTTCGTTTCATCTGGGGGCTTTTTTTGGAAGCGTATGGCGATTTCATTTCACAAATTCATTCAACGCCCTTTCCAGCTTTTGAAATCTTCCTCCCAACGCCACCACACCAGCGGGGACATTTTCTGCCAGTCCAAGTCGAAGCAATACGCATTACGAACCACTTGACGGAAAGGAAGCAGGACTATTCCTGTAAGAGGTAGTGGCGACAGTGGGGATCACTCCGTAAAGCTGGTTCGGTAGCTTGGTTTCCTGCTGAAAAAAGTTTTCAATATCCCGTGCTAAATTCCTACCGTAGCAATACGAAATCCCGCATCCCGTGCTAAAAAGCAACCAGAGGCTGGCTTTCCCTCTGCTCAAAACGAAGCAGCCACAGAGGCCGCGAGGGGATTTTGCCCGCCCGACAGCCCTTTCCTGGCTCCGGCGGCGTCGCTCTTTGACATACTGAACTCGAAGTCGGCAATGGCCGGGCAACCAACCATCCGCCGAGTCGAATGCGAATGGCGGCCCGTGACCCGTGCCGCGTGCCCTCTGCCCGACTCTACCCGGCAGTGCACGCGGCACCCCGCCATCCGCGCCACCCTCGATCCAAAACGCCCGGCAGCCTTTGGTCTTATTTTACCCACAATCCCGACTGAAACAGTCAGGTTTAAGCGCTATTCCTCAAATTGACATTTGCGGGAACCCGACCGCCAAAAAGCTCGCAGTCCAGGTTTATCAAGGTTAGTCCAACTTCCGGACAGTTAACCAGTTTCGTCCACGGTTCGTGCTCGCCCGAATGGAATCCCGAAGCGCCCGTCCCTTCTGGCCATGCGGGAAAATCTCTGCTTCTTCCTGGCTTCTCCGCGACTCCGCGACTCCGCGTGAAAAAATGCCTTATCATTTCACTAACCACCCGGGGCTCGTTCTTTGGAACCGAGTCGAACCTCCGGACACTTAATCCAGTTTCCCTTTGGCGTACCGCGGCATTGGCCCGCGACCTTCCCGCATCGGCACGGTCTGTAAGGCTGTGATTCCTACCTGTCCGCCATAGCCTCAGGACTCCTGACTCCGTGGAAATTACGTGGCCCGAAGCGATGGCGGACCAGCCCTCTTCCCCCTCTCTTCCATTCAGAATGGAGGAGAGGGCCGGGGAGAGGAGGTGTCATCCTTCTTCCATACCTGCCAATATTCCAGGTCCGGGATCAGGAGTCCTGAGCCTCTTGGGCGGCGGCGGAAGCCCAGCCTAACCAGGCTGGGTTTCAATCAAGTGGATTCCGGCGCCCTTAAGGAGGCGCGATACCACGGACCCCAATTGTGACGGTTGGCGCGTAAAGCTGGCTGATACCCCGAATGGACCCGGATTCATGGGGGCGCGGTCCTGCGGCCAGTTGGGATTTAGCCATCCAGGAGACTCCGGACAGTTAATCCAGTTCCGACATCCCTTCGAGGCATTCGCTCCGTGTGAAACCTCGCCAACCTACGCATGAGACTGCCCATCCCTCTTCGCATTTGGCGAATTATGCGCCTTCTCGCGGCAAAAAATCCCGGGGGGTGTTCGGGCTTGCTGGGTTCCCACTCCGTTACCTGATACGGTTAGCTCCTGTGAAAAAGTCCGCTTCCTTCCGAGTCCAACTTCCGGACAGTTAATCCAGTTTCGACTGTGCTTCGTTGACTTGGCCAGCTTCGTGTGAAGGTCCGCCCCAGGCGGGGCAGTTCTTGAGCAATGATGCGTTCAGCCTTTATTTGCGGCGTTTCTCTCGACCTACAAGCGCGGGTCGGTGGGTTCGCTTTCCAGCGCCAGCACGCCGAAGACGGCTTCGTGAACCCGCCGCAAAGGTTCCTTGCGGGCAAACCGTTCGAGCGCCTCAATCCCGAGCGCGAACTCCCGCAATGCCAAAGAGCGCTTGGCGGAAAGGCCCCGCGCCCGCAAACGCTCCAGGTTTGCCGGCGCGGTGTATTCCGGCCCGTAGATGATGCGCAAGTATTCCTGGCCCCGGCATTTGACCGCCGGCTGCACCAGTCCGCGGGATCCCTTGACGATGAAATCGAGGGGTTTGACGACCATGCCTTCGCCGCCGCGAGCGGTGAGTTCCTCCCACCAGCGAATTCCTTCCGCCTCGCTCGCGGCATCCAGCAAATCGATTACTTGAAACGGCGTGGCCAGGATGATGCCCCCGGCCAGTCGGGCGAGCGTTTCCATATGCCAGGTGTGCGGTTGGTTGGTGTGGACCTTGCCTTCCGTGGCCAGCAAATGAAACGGGGCCAGTTTGAGGTCATGGACGGAATTCACCGGCCAGCAATAGCCACGATACGCGGCGATATAGTAACCCACCATCTGCTGGCGCGAGCGGGTGCGCGCCAGCAATTCCGCCACGTCCAGTCCCCGCGCCGCCGCTTGCTCCAAGGTGGCAACTTCCGCGGCGAGCGACGCGCGCGCGGAGGCCCCCACGGCGGCGTATTGCTGCTTCAACAAGGCCTGCGCCTTCGCGGACCAGGGCATCAATTCGCAGTCGAGACAAAGCCACCCGGTTTTGAATTCATCCCAAAATCCGGCGGCAGTTGCCGCCGCCTGAACCAGTTGGAGAAACTCCCGCTCGAAGTTGGGATCATCAAAGAAACGTCGCCCGGTGCGCGTGTAACAGATCCCAATGCCCTCACCGGTGATCCCGAAGGCACGCTGCGCCGCTGCCTCGTCGCGACAGACAATGACCACCGCCCGCGACCCCATGTGTTTCTCTTCGCAGACCACCCGCGGCACACCCGCATGACGATAATAGGCAAACGCTTCGACCGGATGCTCCAAGAGGCCCGGCGCCTGACTGGTTTCGCTCGGGGACATCGTGGGCGGCAGATAAATCAGCCACTTGGGATTGGCGGCAAACCGGCTCATCACTTCCAGGGCGGCGGCCGCGTTCCCTTCGCGAATCGTGACATTGCCATGCAATCGGGTGCCCGCAATCCGTTTGCCCGTCACGTCGGCGAGGTCGAGCAGATCGTCGTGCTGTTGCTGCGCCGAGAGGACGGGGGCTGGCGTTTCGACCGGCAGGAATGGCCGGCGCGATTCCGCGTATTTGGCCCGTGCCGGAACGGATACCAGTTCCCTTTCCGGATAGCGCAAAGCGGTCAGTTTGCCCCCAAAGACACAACCGGTATCAATATTGATGGTGCGATTCAGCCAATCCGGTTCCGGCACCGGGGTATGGCCATAAACCACCATTGCCGACCCGCGATACTCCGCCGCCCAATTGTGGCGCTCCGGCAGGCCAAACTCGTCGGTTTCGCCCGTCGTTTCCCCGAAGAGCGCGAATTCCCGCACCGCGCCGGAGCCCCGTCCCTGCATGGATTCCTTCAAGCCGGCGTGGGCCACGACCAGCTTACCGTCATCAAAAACATAATGGCTCACCAGGTCATCGATGAAGTCCGCCACCCGTGTGCGAAAATCGTCGGACTCGGTGGCCAGTTGGGCCAGGGACTCGGCCAGGCCATGGGCGATTTGGACCTCTCGGCCGCGCAGCTTCCGCATGAGTTTTACATCGTGATTGCCGGGGACGCAGAAGGCGTCGCCAGAGCCCACCGACGCGATGACCCATTTCAGGACTTGGGTGACTTTTGGCCCGCGATCCACCAGGTCGCCGACAAACACCAGCTTGCGCCCGGCGGAATGTTTCCAATTGCCAGCGGTTTCCTCCGCATAACCCAGCTGGCCAAGCAATTCGTGGAGTTCGTCGCCGCAGCCATGCACGTCGCCAATAATGTCGAAAGGCCCGTGCTCAGCTTTCAAATTATTCCACAACGGCTGCCGCTCAATGACCACCGCGTCGATCTCCTCCAAGGATTTCAGGACAAACGTATGGCGAAACCCTTCGCGCTCCAAACCCCGCAGGGAGCGGTGCAACTGTTGCGCTTGCTGGCGGATGACGTGTGGGCCAAAAGCGCGATCCGGACGGGTCTGGTTCCGCTCATGCGCGACGCGCTCCGGCAGGTCCAAAACAATCGCCACCGGCAGGCAATGAAACTCCCGCGCGATTTCTACGAACGCGCGGCGGGATTCCGGTTGCACATTGGTGGCGTCCACCACCGTGAGTTTGCCGGCGGCCAGGCGTTTCCGGGCAATGAAGTGCAGCACATCAAAAGCGTCACTCGTCGCCGCCTGGGAATTCTCATCGTCGGACACCAATCCCCGGCAATAATCCGAGGATAATATCTCCGTGGCTTTGAAATGCTTCCGCGCAAAGGTGCTCTTGCCGGAACCGGACACGCCGATCAGCACAACGAAGGAAAGTTCCGGGATGGTGATTTTCATTGCCGGGACTGAAGCAAGAATTCAACTTCTCGATATTCATCAGCCGAGAGTTTCGATTTTGATGCTTTAATAGTACTGCTCAATTGCTGAACTTCCTTTTGGCTGGGTGGAGTTCCGATGTTCCGGGACATGGCGAGCCACTTTTGCAAAGAGTGGCGCGCTGCTTCGACTATATGGTCATCCTGATCCAACAATGCTTTGAACAGAAAAATGCCTCGCGACCAGAAAGGCTGTTTCAGGATCAACTTGAAAAAATTCATTCGGACATGCGCCGGTGCCGGATCATCAAACACCCGCAAAAGCAGATCGCTTATGGTATTCGTTCGCTTGGCCAGTGCGCGTGCGGCCTCATTCGATACACCGGCCTGCAGACTTGTCAACGCAGTCAGAAAAAGTTCCACATGATGATCTCCGTCGAGTGTTGCGATGGCGCGTATGGCAGCCTTTTGAATCGACAATGCCGGGGCGTGCAGCTTGGTTACCAAGCTTTTCGCATCGGATACTTGTCCGGTTTCGCCAAGGCCCAAAATCGCTGCGCTTTGGCGTTTCGGCAGCGGATCATCCAAGGAGCGGCGATAAATGTCAGCAAAATCGCAAAGTGGTCCTTGCCTGCCAATCCAATAGCGCGCTGTCGCTCGGATTGAAGCCGTGCCATCCAATAGGGCAGTGTGAAGCACGTCGTGGCTTGCATCAGGAAAGCGCTGTGCAAGAGTATTCAGCACTACCTGCCGGATCATTACGAAGCGGTCTCTGGCAAGATCCAAAAGGATTGGGAGCAATTGACGATCCTCCAAATGCGCGATCAAATTGCGAGCCGCCAAAAGTCGCAGGATTGGATCTTCATCCTTAAGTATTTCCTGCAGCAGCCCGGTCCCGTGTTCTGACGTTTTCGCAATCGCAATTTGAAATAATTCGCGGCGCAGCCACCGATCACCGGACAGGATGGCCTCGCGGAATGTGGGGGCGAAACCGGGTTCTTGCAGCAAGGTGGTCACGCGGCCAACAAGGATTTCCAGCTTGTTTCGTTTGCAAGAGCGTAATCGGGAAACGAGATGGAAATACTTCAGGAAATATGGCGCATATTCCGGCTTCATCTTTTGCAAGATTGCGGTGGCGGCGGATTCTTGAACCACTTCCACCCAGTCATTAAGGCGAACCAGGATGAATGGGAGCTCCGAGCCATCAGTAATCCTTGCCAGTTCATTGACAGCCGCCGCCCGGACAAATCCGCTGGCATGAAAGCTTGTGACGCCAATGACGGCAGAGCTGCTCGGTAAGTGACAGAACTGCTTCACTTCCCGAGGCTTCAAGGTTGACCAACCTGATGACGTCGCTGGATAAGCCCAATCGTCGCGACATGCCTCATCAAGTTGTCCAAATTCCGTAGGCTTCACAATGCTAATCAATCGACCGATTGTTTTAGCTGCCGCCTCACGGACCGGCTCTCGTCCATCAACTAGGAAAGCCGTAAGGTGTGGGATGGCCAGGGGTTCGCCTTCGGATGCGATTTCAGCGAAAAGCGACAATCGAACCCCCCTCAGTCCAGTCAACTTCTCCCAGAAACTCGGATCGTTATGAAGTTGCTGGAGCAAGCGGCACGTTTTTTCGGAAAGGCGCCTCATTTGGGGTGTCGGTTGAACATTGCCATTTGCGTCGGTGGCCCAACGGCGGGGTCTTCCGGGCCGACGCTCAAAAACCGAACGCTGTAACCAAACCGGGCCGCTACTCCATTGGCCCAACCTTGAAACTCCGGGCGGGTCCACTCGAAGCGATGGTCCCGGTGACGGAATTGACCGGCGGGCAGTGTCTCCCAATTGACGTTGTATTCGCGATTAGGCGTCGTCACCACGATCGTGCCCGGCCGCGCAAACTCAAAGAGCACCCGTTCAAAGGCCGCCAACCGGGGCGGGTCAAGGTGTTCAATCACTTCCACCACGGCGGCGGCCTCAAACCCGGCGAGGCGTTGATCACGGTAAATCAGAGAGCCGTGCAGGAGCCGCAGGCGCTTCTTTTGCAACGCGGGGAGACGATCGTAGTGCAAGCGGTCCTGCGCGATTTCCAAGGCGCGGTGGGAGACATCCAAGCCCACGATCTCCGCAAATTGCTTGTCCTTCAACAGCAGTTGCAACAAGCGACCTTCTCCGCAGCCTAGGTCCAGGACGCGGACTGCGTGGCTGCCTTTGAGCGCGGCGAACACGGAACCCAGCCTTTGCTCATTCAGGCTGATCTTGCTTTCGACAGCGGCTTCTTCCTGGGCGTTGGTTTCGGCCGCCAGTTCCGGGTCGGGATCGCCTTCTTCCGCCAGTTGGGCGATCGCGTCATCCACCAGGCTTCGCCGGTGCTTCAGATAACGGCGGGCGATGGCTTCGCGTTCCGGGTGCGCCGCCAGCCACCCTTCGCCATGGTGGAGCAGCTTCCGCACCTCGTCGTCGCCCACCCAATAGTGCTTGTCGTTGTCCAGCACCGGAACCAGGACGTAGAGGTGGCTGAGGAGTTGTTGAAGCGGCAGCGTGGCGGTCAATTCCACCCGGAAATACGCGCTTTCACCCCACTCGGGAAACTGCTCATCCAACGGTAATCGCGTCGCGGTCACCTGATAGCCCAACGGCGCAAACAGTTTGCCCAGAAACGGCTCACCGCCGCGGCAGGGCAGGGCGGAGAAGGTCACCTGGAGGGGGATGGCCAGAGTCGCCAACTCCGGGCGCTCCTTGCAGTTGCCCGATAAAGCGGTGCCGAAGACTTCGGCGATCGCCACACTCAAGAACGAGGAAGCGGCGTACGGTCGGTCGTTGACGTATTGCTCCAATGCCCCACCTTCACCGGACGGGCCGCGCCGATTGCGCACCAAACCTACCGGATCCACTTCCACCAGCAAAGCAACCGTGCAGCGCTCGTGGCTGGCTTCCGGGTAAAAAACGTGCGCCTTGCCAAACGAAAGCTCAAACGATTGCGGCCGCGCCGGATTTTTGCGCAGCAAATAACCCAGGTCCGTCGCCGGCTGATATGTCGTGGTGAGCGTCAGCAGCATCCTGCGACCATAGTGGTCCTCCCCTGCTGTGGCCAGACTTTCCGGAGCCTGTAAACGAGGCTTGGTCTACGAGCCTGTGGGCCTCCGTCGGGGATGAATCGGGACGTAAGCGCAATTTGCCTTTTTGAAAAGCAAGGATTGGGGAGTAACCACCTGATCGCGGCCACTACTATCCACCAAATACTAATTAACCAAGCAACGATACGGGTCCGGTTCGGATGAATTCTGCGCGAACTGGTCGGAATCGCGCCGCAACTTGTTGCTGACGAGATGACCCGGTGGCAGGAAGCCATGTCGCTGTTCCATGGCAAGCCGGTACTTTGGTGAATCCTATGAAAATGAAATTATTCGTACTGCTTACCCTTTTTCTGACCACCCGAATTTGTCCCGCCGCCAGCCTCGATAAACAATTTCAGAATCCTCCTGCTGCGGCGCGTCCCTGGGTTTATTGGTTCTGGAACAACGGCAACGTCACCAGCAATGGCATCACCGCGGACCTGGAGGCGATGCAGCGGGTCGGGGTGGGAGGCGTGCTGATCATGGATGTGGTCGAGCGGTTCGCCCCGCCACGGGGGACGGCGGACTTCATGAATGACGAGTGGCGGAATCTGTTCCAATTTTCTGTGCAGGAAGCTGGGCGACTCGGCCTGGAAATCAACATGGCCAACGGTCCCGGTTGGTGCGGCAGTAGCGGCCCGTGGATCACGGTGGACCAATCCATGCAAATGCTCGTCAGCACCAACGTGACCGTCTCCGGCCCCGCCAATTATAGCGCCCCGCTCCCCAAGCCCAACTCCGGCATCGGCAAGCAGCAGCACGACTCGTTTGATAGCTCGATCAATTACGCTGACTATTACCGCGACATCGCGGTGCTCGCCTTTCCGGTGACGGCCGATGGTGTTGTCCCCCACGCATCCGTCGTGGACCTGACCGCCAAGCTGGGTGCCGACGGGAAATTGGAGTGGTCGGTGCCTGCCGGGCAGTGGATCATTCAGCGTATTGGTCACACCACCACGGGTTCCAGCACGCGCCCGCCGGTGGCCGGCGGGAATGGACTGGAATGCGATAAATTGAGCGCCGAGGCCATGGACCTGCATTTCACGAACATGATGCATCGCCTGGTCCAGAATGCCGGACCGCTGGCTGGCAAATCCCTCGTGGCCACCCACATTGATAGTTGGGAAGTTGGCACGCAGAACTGGACGCCGAAGATGCGGGCGGAATTCCTCAAACGGCGTGGGTATGATCCCTTGCCCTGGCTGCCTTGTCTCCTCGATGAAGTCCGCGAAAAGACTGGCAACAAAACCACCACGAAGTTTTCCCATAATTTCGACGGCATCGATGCCGCCAACCGATTCCGGTGGGATTTCGCCGAGACCGTTTCCGAATTGCTCGCGGATAATTATTCGGGTCGCACGGCCGCCCTGGCGCACCAGCACAAACTGCGGTACTCGCTGGAAGGCTACAATCTGCCGTTCGGGGACGAATACACCTTCACCGCCCGGGCAGATGAACCCATGAGCGAGTTTTGGACCCAAACCAGCCCGGGACTGAACGAAACCTGGCGCAAAGCGGTGGAAATGGCCTCGGTGGGACACGTTTACGGGCACGCGGTGATTGGCGCCGAAGCTTTTACTTCGGGGGACCAGGAGATGTGGAAGTTGACTCCCGCCGACATCAAAGCACTGGGCGATTACGAGTTTTCGCAGGGGATCAATCGCTTTGTGGTGCATCGCTATGCCCACCAACCCTATCTGGACCGTGCGCCCGGTGCTACGATGGGACCTTGGGGCCTCCACTACGAGCGCACGCAGACCTGGTGGGAAATGGCGGGCGCCTGGCATGAATACCTCTCCCGCTGCCAGTTCCTGCTACGGCAGGGAAAATTCGTGGCGGACCTTTGCTACCTGCGACCCGAATTGCCCAATCAGACCTATTTCACTCCCAATCCGGCGGTTCCCGCGGGATACCGTTACGACGAGATCAGTGCGGAAGCGGTGATGCAGCGGATGTCGGTGAAAAGTGGTCGGCTCGTCTTGCCCGATGGTATGAGTTACCGGATGCTGGTGCTGCCCGACCGCAGCGTCATGACTCCCGCCCTGGCGGAAAAGATCCAATCGCTCGTGTCATCGGGGGCCACGGTCTTCGGGCACAAGCCCCGGACTTCCCCGAGTCTCCAAGGTTTTCCCCAATGCGATGAAGTCGTTGCCCGGATCGGCGATCAAGTCTGGGGCGATTGTGATGGAAAAAAGGTCACCGAACATCGCTACGGTCGCGGCCGGGTGCTTTACGGACAGTCCTTCGACGCGGTCGTGGCCACATTGCAAGTAGCGCCGGATTTCACTAGCGACGCGAACCTGAACTGGATTCACCGCACTGCGGGCGACACTGAGATCTACTTCGTCGCCAACCCTTCGGCCAGCCAGGTATCCGTCGATTGCCATTTCCGGGTCAAGGATCGCGCGCCCGAACTCTGGAACCCGCAGACCGGACAACGAACCACGCTCGCCTATTTTGAACCCACTAAAACTGGCGTGCGGATTCCGCTGGTGCTCGGCCCGAGCGATTCCGTTTTCGTGGTGCTACGCCGCCCCATTGGCCATTTCGATCCGGTGGTGAATCTCACCCACAATGGACAACCGCTGGTGCTCCCAGCACCCCGGCCGGCGATCCATATCCAAAAGGCCACCTACGGAGTCACCGGCGATGCCGCGCGGACCCGCGACGTCACCCAAAATCTGGATGCCCGGGTCCGTAACGGCAGCTTGACGTTGACGGTCAGCGAAATGGCGCAAGGCGATGACCCGGCTTTTGGAGTGGTCAAAACTCTCACCGTAGAATTCACCGTCGATGGCAAGTCGATCACCCTCTCCGGCCGCGACACTGATTCCCTGTCGTTGGCAGCGCCCACCCCTCCGAAGGCTCCAGCCGCCGAATTGCGGCGGGATGCCAGGGGCCGTTTGCAATTGATCGCGCGGGAACCCGGCAATTATGAGCTCAAGACCGCACGCGGCGCGACCCTGACGACCAAACTCTCCGAGCCCATGGCACCGATGGCGGTTACCGGGCCCTGGCAACTGAGCTTCCCGCCCAAATGGGGCGCACCCGAGTCAATCAATCTGCCTGGTTTAATCTCCTGGAGTGACAGCGCGGAGGAAGGCGTACGCCATTTTTCCGGCATTGCCACCTACCGCAGCAGTTTTGGCATTACGGCCAGCCAGTTTCAGAGTTACGGAGACCGAATCCTGCTGGATCTCGGCGAAGTGAAAGTGATGGCGCATGTGAAAGTGAACGGTCACGATTGCGGCGTGCTCTGGCGCGCGCCTTTCCAGGTGGATGTGACGGATGCAGTACAACCGGGCGAAAACCGTCTGGAAATCCAGGTCGCCAACCTCTGGCCCAACCGGATGATCGGCGATGCCGCGCTCCCGGTCGCGAACCGGCTGACGTGGAGTTCGTACGAGCCGTTCAAAGCCGATACCACGTTACTCCGATCCGGCCTACTTGGGCCCGTTACCATCCAAACCCAGGAGACCATCAACTTGCAGTGATTCGGCGGGAATTGCCGGCCAGACCCGGACGAGGGCTGGCCGGCAGACAAAACAATTTCTCCGCTGCAAGGTCGCGCGTTTGTGCGGCACGTGGCACAATGGGCGTTAAGTGCGTGAAAACGTCTTATTTCAAGGGCTCATTTCGTTCCGGCACATACCTCCAAGGAGGTATTGTTCCGGGGCGGGCAATTGGCCAATCTGGTCTCCACTGGCCGGGTCATCCAGTCTTAACTCTACTTCCCCCGGGCCGGTGCAAAAGTAATGAATACGTTCTGTAAATGGCTTGGCGGTCGGGTCTTCCTGGGGTTGGTCAAGCTTTCGGCGCAGGCCGATCGGTGCAACCACAATCCACTGAACCAAATTCCTGTTCGCCGCACCCTTCACGCACGGAGTCGATGGTATGGTTGTCTGGTTTGCACTGCCTGGTGCTGTTTCCTCGCGGCGACGGCGGCCCAGGCGCAAACGAATTACGTGCCCATCTATAACGGTGCCTTGCAAGGCGACTGGGTGCGCCACTGCTGGGAGGGGTATCCACTCTATACCGATTTTTCCGCCCCCGCCCCCGGCTTCCCGGGCGCGACTGCCATCGAAGTGAATTTTACGAATGCTTATGACGCGTTCGGGTTGGCGGACATGTTGCCGGGCTGGGATTTGCAGTGGAACTATCTAAACGAGGTCAAAACCGTCGAATTTGACGTTTATTTCGCCAGCGGTTCCGATAGTCCTGACAATTTGAACTTCATCCTGGAGGATGCTTCGTACTCCGACGAGCCGCCCCTGTCCACCCTGATTCCCAATTGGGCCTCGCTCACCGATGCACAACGCTACGGGCATTGGTTCCATGTGGTGGTGGATTTGCCGTCGCTCCATCCGACCATCTCGCGCTTCTTCCGCTTTCTGTTGTTTAACAACGGCGACTTCCGGCCGCACTTCTTCCTGAAAAACGTGAGCCTGGGCTGGGTGGACCGCACCGTGGCGCCGGTCATCACGCTCGACTCCACTTCGCTGAACCCCACGTACGACCAGTTGACGATCAATTACCATACGGATGAATACACCGTGGGCCGGGTGGATTATGGGGTGGGCGATTACGGGAATGCGCTAGTGGACGACCCCAATGGGTGGGCCTTGAGCTTCACGTTCGCGCTGACCAATCTCGCCCCGGGAACCACGGTGCAATATCGCATCACCGCCAGCGACCATCGCATGGCCAGCAATGCCGTTCCCAACATTGCCTATTACACCAATTCGTTCCAGGTGCCGCCTCGGCCCATTCTGGCACCCGTCATCGCCGGATTCGGTGCCACCAATGTCCTGGGCAACCGCGCGACCTTGGTCTGGTCCGATGACCGGCCCTGCACCGCCCAATTGAGCTATCACAAGATTGGGGGGGCGAGCCTCGTCCGCAGCTTCCCGGACCTGGCCATTAACCACTCCTGCACGCTGGATTTGCTGGAACCATTAACTTCATACACCGTTTCCTTGGTAGTGACCGATGCGTTCAATCTGGTCGTCACCCAATCGCTGACCTTCACTTCCACCGCCTCGGCGGTTCCGGATGTGGTGATCGCGGTGGATACCAATGCGACCCATACCATTTCTCCCTGGATCTACGGCATTAACTTTTACTTCTATCTGACGAATCCCCCGCGCAACATCCCGTTTGACCGCCATGGCGGCAACCGCTGGACGGCATACAACTGGGAGAATAATGCCTCGAACGCCGGGAATGACTGGTATTTCAGCAGCGACGATTATCTGGGCGGTGGCAATATTCCAAACGAAGCCGTCCGCTTGCGGGTCGCCATGGACCGCGCCAACGGTCTTGCCAACCTTATCACGGTGCCCATGTTGGGCTATGTGGCGGCGGACAAAAATGGGAACGTGGATATCTCCAAACCCAACCATGTGGCCAGCCGCTTCAAGCCGATTGCCTACCGGAAGGGCGCACCTTTCACCGCGGCCCCCGCCACCAACGATGCGTACGTTTACATCGACGAATCGTTGTGGGCGTTGCGGGGCCAATTCAGCGATGACATCTACGCCGACCCCAAAATGCCCACCTTCGTGAGCCTCGACAACGAGCCTGAACTCTGGCCCTCCACGCATCAGGAAATCCAGGGCACGGCCGAGCCGGGAGTGACGAATTATCTGAACCAGACCATCGCCCTGAGCCAGGCCATCAAAGCGGTCGATGCTTCCGCCAAGACTTTTGGCCCCGTTCATTACGGATTTTATGGCATTTCCTACTGGCAGGGAGCGTCGGGATTCAGTTCTGACTATTGGTTCACGGACAAATATCTCCAGACCATGCGGGACGCCTCGACAGCCGCCGGGCGACGGTTGTTGGATGTTTATGACATTCACTGGTATTCCGAAGCCACCGACAGCAAGGGCAACCGCATCGGCGGCTTGACGTCCACCAACCTGACCAGCGACCAGATCCAGGCCATTGTCCAGAGCCCCCGCAGCCTTTGGGACACCAACTACACGGAAAAATCCTGGATCGCCCAATACTTCAATGGACCGGTGAGCATCCTGAAACGGCTGCAAGACAAGATCAACACCGACTGGCCCGGGACCGGACTTTCCATCACCGAATATGACAATGGCGGGGAAAATCACATCGCCGGCGCCATCGCGCAAGCGGACAATTTGGGGATTTATGGTAGCCTCGGACTATTCGCCGCCGCGTATTGGCCGAATGGCAACACCTTCCCCTTTGTGGCCGCCGGGTTCAAAATGTTCCGCGATTACGACGGAAACCTGGGCGCTTTCGGCGATATCTCGCTGTCCGCCGTTTCCAGCGCCACCACGAACGTCTCCGCCTATGTCAGTGCCGATTCCCAGCACCCCAACCGGCATGTCATCGTGGCGCTGAACCGCTCGGCGGATTACCACGATGTCGGGTTCCAGGGGATTAACATTTCCGGGTTGGCCAAGATCTACCGGATTCAAGACCGGCAAACCGACCCGGTTTATGTCGGCTCCGTGCCGGTTGATTTGGCGTCCTGGGTCGTCACCCTGCCACCGTTGAGCGTCTCCACCATCGAAGTGGATCAGTTGGGCTCGTACGCCGACTGGGTGACGGCCAACTTTTCCTCAACGGATCAATTGGATGCGTCGGTCAGTGGCCGGAACGCGGATCCCGACCACGCGGGAATACCAAATCTGCTGCGTTACGCCTTCCAACTTCTGGCGCGCGGACCGGTTACCAACACGGTGGTTCCCACTCTGGTGCCATCCGGCGACCAAAACTTTCCTGCGGTCCGTTTCCAACGCCTGGCCAGCTCCGGCGATATCGTCTATCACCTGGAGAGCAGCCCGGATTTGATCCACTGGACCGACAGCAGCATCCTGACTGGTGGCCAACCCACCGAGGTCACCGTAGCTGATCAGACCCCGCTAGCGGGCAACACGCCGCGCTTTCTGCGCGTCCGCGTGGAATACCTGCCTTGAACTGATGAGGAGGCAATGGCGGAAGGGGTGGGATTCGAACCCACGGATGGGTTACCCCATCTCCTGATTTCGAGTCAGGTGCCTTTAACCACTCAGCCACCCTTCCAACCGCCTGATTTGACTCTCGACGTCCGAGCCCAGGTTTCGCGAGCCGAACCTGGCGTTTCGGCCCGAACCGCCCGGGGGGCGTCGTGGGTAGTGTTTCGCACGATTGCGGGCGGCAAGCAAGCGGATTCGGAAGCGAATTGACATGGGCTTCCGGGCTCGGGGAGGGGAGTCCGTCGGGTGGTTAGCTGGCATTTTCATGGGGGGATTGCCCAATGGCGGCTGGTCCGGGAATCCGCGTATGCTGAAACATCACGTTCCGCACGGATTTCGGCAGCGGACGACTTCCGCGGCGTGAATGATTATGAAAAAAGCCGGCATTATCCTCGGGGTGGTGGTTGTTCTGATTTTGATCTTCGTGGCCCTCGCGGGCGGGAGCTACAACCGATTGGTCAAGCTTTCCCAGGCGGTGGATAGCCAGTGGGCGCAGGTGCAAAACGTGTATCAACGGCGCGCAGACTTGATTCCAAATCTGGTGGCTACGGTCTCCGGCGCGGCGAATTTTGAGAAATCCACCCTCACGGAAATCACCCAGGCCCGCGCCGCGGTCGGTCAGGTGAAGATTGATCCCGCTACCGCGCCGACTGATCCGGCCCGGCTCGCGGCTTTTGACCAGGCGCAGGGGCAGATGTCCTCCGCTTTGTCGCGCCTCATGGTGGTCGTGGAGCGTTATCCCAACCTGACGGCGACTGGGAATTTTCGGGATTTGCAGGCGCAACTGGAAGGCACCGAAAACCGCATCACGGTGGAACGCCGGGACTTCAATGGAGCGGTCCAGAGTTACGATACCGCCATCAAGTCTTTTCCCGCAGTCTTTTACGCGGCGGCTCTGGGTTTCCACAACAAGCCCTATTTCGCCGCCGCCCCCGGTGCTGAAACGGTGCCCAAAGTGCAATTCGACTTCGGCAAGACCGCGACCAACCAACCCTGATCCTGAACTGTGAAACACTTCCTTTGGATCGCGCTGCTGCTGGCGGGTTGCCTGCGCACCGTTGCGGCGGAAGTGATGCCGCCGTCACCTGCCCTCTATTTCAATGACTATGCCAAGGTGGTTTCCCCGGCCACCGGAGCGCAACTGAACCAGGCGCTGGAGGAGTTTGAGCGGCAAAGTTCCGTGCAAATTGTGGTGGCCGTCTTTCCGAAGATGCAATCGGATTCCTCCATTGAGGATTATACCATCCGCGTTTTCCGGTCGTGGTCCGTGGGCCAAAAAGCCAAGAACAACGGCGCCGTGCTCTTTGTGTTCGTGCAGGATCACAAGCTTTACTTGCAGGTGGGCTACGGACTGGAAGCCGTGCTGCCCGATGCGCTCTGCAAACGGATCATCGACGAACAAATCAGCCCGCGGTTCAAGGCGGGTGATTATGATGGCGGACTCACGGCGGGAGTTCAGTCCATCATCGCCGCCGCCAAGGGCGAATACCAGGGAACGGGCGGCACGGTGGCGGATGGCAAAGCCAAACCCGGAGCCGGCGGGGCCATCATCGGCATCGGGATTGCCGTGCTGTTCGTGCTGCTGATCTTGCGTAGTCGTGGCTCGGGAATGCTTTTGCCCTGGCTATTGCTCGCCGGCAGCGGCTCCAGTCGCGGCTGGGGTGGGGGCGGAGGCGGACCCTCCGGAGGTGGCGGCGGTTTTTCCGGAGGTGGCGGGAGCGGTGGCGGCGGCGGCGCGGGAGGATCCTGGTAACCCATTATGCACCCAAACGACTTCATCCAGAAATTGCCCTACGATATGCTGGTCGCGGCGATTCGCACCGCCGAGCAAACCACTTCCGGTCGCATCCATGTCCTGATCAGCCACCGGGCCGTGGCGGATCCAGTGGTCGCCGCGCGCACCGAGTTTGTCCGGCGTGGCCTCGCCCGATCGCCCGAGAGGAATGGGGTGCTGATCTTTGTCACCCCGCGCACCCGGAAATTTGCGGTGATCGGCGACACGGGAATCCACGCGAAATGTGGCGGGACGTTTTGGGATGAGTTGGCGCAGGCCATGACGGGCCATTTCCGCCAGGGGGATTTCAGCGCCGGGCTCACCCACGGCGTCGGAAAAGCCGGCGAATTATTGGCCGAACATTTTCCCCGACCCTGCACTGGACTGGATGATCCCAAAACTTGATTTACCCCTGATAATATGAAACCCAATCCCACCCTCCATGGCGCGCACTTGCGCACCTACAACACCATTTTCCAACATCCGATCACCCACAATCTGGAATGGCACGGCGTGCTCGCCTTGTTACGGCAGCTTGGCCAGGTGGACGAGGCGTCCAACGGTCATTTTAATGTGACCCGCAACGGTCACACCCTCCAGTTGCACCGTTCGCACACCAAGGATGTCGCCGATTCACACGAAGTCATGACCTTGCGGCACTTTTTGGAACAGTCGGAGACCACGCCGCCCACTTCGACTGATCCGGAAGAGCATTGCGTGCTCGTCATCGATCACCATGAAGCGCGCATTTTTCGCTCCCAAACCAAGGGCGGCCAGGAGCAACGGATCCTGCCGTACGAGCCGGAGCCGTATTATCGCCATGCGCGCGACTCGGCGGAGACATCCCGGGGCAAGGAGAAACCGGATCCTAACACTTTTTTTGAACCCGTGGCCCGGGCTCTGCAGTCGGCCGGCCGGATTCTCATTATCGGTAACGGGACCGGCAGCAGCAGCGAAATGGAGCAATTCAGCAAATGGGTGAAGATTCACCATCCCATCCTGGCCGCCCGGATCAACGGCACCCTGGTGGTGGACGAACATCACCTCACCACGGATCAGTTGCTGGGAAAAGCCCGGGAGTTTTACGCGCAGGCCGCGATGGCTCCGGCGTGAGGCCCAAAGGGGATCCTGAAGGGAGTCCACGTGAAGGCACGGGGGCACGAAAGGGAAACTGGATTAAGTGTCCGGAAGTTGGACTGCATTTGCCGTCCGCCACAAATGCACCATCGTGGTATCGCGCCTCCTTCAGGGCGCTGGACGAAGAAGGACGTCAAACCCAGCCTGTTTAGGCTGGGCTTAGGAATCACGATCTTTCAGGTCGTGCCGAAGCCGATCGGACGGGGAATCGGTCACCCCCTTCGCTTAATGCCTCGGGGGGGGGGCAGGCTTCGGCTCCTACTAGCTAAAGGGTGGTGGCGAAAGTGGATTAAGTGTCCGGAGAGTGGACTCGAGCGAAAACACGGGGGGGTCCGGAACTGAACCCACACGAAGCCACAGGGGCACGAAAGGGAAACTGGATTAAGTGTCCGGAGGTTGGACTCGGGCGGAAACACGGAGGATCCGGGAGGGAGTTCACACGAAGCCACGGGGGCACGAAGGGGAACCTGGATTAAGTTTGTATAAAGGCGACTGCTGGGTGGCCCGTGGCTTGGCCCCGCGCCCGGGGCGGAGCCCGGGGGCGGGGCGGGCGGTTGGTACCAAGATGTCAAAGAGCGGCCCAGCCGGTTGGTTGAACCGGGCGGGCGAAATGCGCGATCAGACGGATGGGCGCACCAGTTCTGGGGCGGTGGCTGGCCGGAGATTCCGAGCGAAGGTGGGGACGGTTTTGGTTTATCCTGTACTCATGGAATGAATTAAAACACAGGTTGTGGGGAGGCGTATTCCTACGGGAGGAATTTAGGCCTGATTTTTTGAGTTTTTTTGGGTGGGGCTTGGTGATTGGATGACCTGGACGTAGGTCGGGGCGGGGCTGAGGTTGAGAAATGAATACGAGATCGTGGTATCGCGCCTCCTTCAGGGCGCGGGGCTGAGAATGATGCCAAACCCAGCCTGTTTAGGCTGGGCTTAGGAATCACGGCCTTTCAGGCCGTCCCGATTCCGATCGGGCAGGGAGTCGCACATCCCCCCTATTCGCTGGAGCAGCTTCCGTCTTCGCTGGTAGCTACGCCAGGCAGATCCGTCTTCCCCAAGGCTCAGGACCCCTGATGCCGTGGAAATAGCGTGACCCCATCTCTGGCACCGTGCCCGGCAATTACGGTGGGTCTACGACCAGGAATGGAATCGCGGGCAGGGTAGTGGCGCCAGGGCGTTTAGGTTGATTGGCGGGGCGCTTTTTTTGCGGATCCGGGGCGGCCGGGTTCAGGGGAATGACGGCGCAGATCAGGTTGCCGGACATGCCGGGTTTCGTTTTGTCCGGATCGCAAGCAAAGGTGAGTTCCAGATCGCTCCCAACCCTTGCGACTTTTTCCAGGGTCATTCCTTCCGGGGCGCTCTCCAGTTCCAGTTTGAACCGTTCGTTGAAATCATTTCCGGGGGGCGCAGTCAGGCGGACGCGTGCCGTGCTACCGGGAGCAATCTTCACGGGCGTGGCGCTGATGAGCTTGAACGAGTCCCGCAAGGCCGGACGGGGCTGGCCGTTCACCATCACCGCGAGTTCCTGTGACGGCACCAGGTGCCGGTAGAAAAACGCCTGCATCAAGTCCTCCGACGGCACGGCGGCGTGGGTGACGAGCTTGCCGCCGATCAGCGCGCGGCCTTCGAGGGCGAGGGCGAACGGCTTTTCCGTCGGCTGGGCCGGGGCTTTCAGCGTGAATTGCGCCTTGTCCTGTCCGGCGGGAATTTTGGCGCCGCTCAAGGAAAATCCGGCGGGCGTATCCTTTAGTCGCAAATCAATTGCGTTGGTAAAGCCGTCGCGGCGCAAGGCAAACACTGTCACCGGCGCGCTCATGCCGGCCCGCAGACTGAGGCTCGAAGGCACTACCCGTAGTGCGAAATCCGGCTGCGGTTCACTGATCCGCAGACGATAGGCGAAATCCGGCCCGCCCTGGCTCTGGGTATCCCGGAGATGCAGGAAATATGTGCCATCCGCCGGCAACGTATTCGTGAGGTAGGAATCAGCGTGAAAGGTATTGAGGCCGGTGCCTTTGTCTTCAAAATCGTCGTTGAAGGCCAGCGGGGCGCCCCTGGCATCGGTCAGCCGTAAAAACGAATCGAGCGGCGAATCCAGGCGCCGCGCGGAAATCTCTGCGACGATCGGCTGCCCGGCCTTCCCAACAAATTGGAAGACTTCCGCCTCGTTGGGCTGGCCCACCCGGCCGTTGATGATGACCGGCAGGGTAACGGCTTGCGCGGTTTCGCGGGTATGATTGTCCCCGCGGGCGGAGATTTCCGGCAACCGGTCCACGGCGAACGGCACGGGATGCAGAAAATTCTCCGGGAGGGTAATCACGCCCGGCTCGGCCGCCGAATTATCCACCGTCATTTGCCGGGCCGGCAGGTTCCAGCCGGTGAGGGCGATGGTGGTCTTTTGGCCCACCGGACCGCCGAGCGGGAAAATGCCGGTGACGAACGGCAATTCGCCAATCGTCAGGCGATAAACAAAATCCTCGCGACCGCGATAAAGCGAATCATGCACCTGGACGGTATAGCTGCCATCGTGTGGCAAGGTGAAATGCAGCACCGGGTCGGGCTGAAAATGGTAGCGCTCGGCGCTCGCCACTTCCCCGCCTTGGGCATCCAACAGGATGAGGTTGGCCTCGAACCAGCCGGGCACGGCGTCGGCGAGATAGGGATTCAGCGAGCGCGCATTCACCGCAATGATAAGCTGCTGGCCGCGGGTCGCGGAAAACCGGTAGCGATCCACGCCGCCCGGCATGATCTGGCCGTTGACAGTGGCGGGCAGGTTGACCGGCGCCTCGTATTTCGGCGTGCCGGGCGGCACGGGGCGGGCGCCGAGGGTTTCCAAAAACTTTTCGACTTCCGGATTCGCAGCCTTCGCGGCGACCTTGGTGACTTCCGGCAAGGCGCCCACGCAGAACTTTAGCGGGTTGGACAATGCGTTGGGCGTACCCAGGCGGATTTCGCTCTCGCCCGGGGCGCAGTTCGTGGCGATGGCTATGCGCACCGTCACCTTATCCACCATCGCCTGATTGGCCGTGCGATTCGGCGGATTTTTGAGTAGTTTAGCCCGCAGTTGCTCCCGCTCGGCGGCATCCACTTCCGTCCAGACATTGGTGCCCGCATTGCCTTTGCGCGTGTCCTGAAACTTCCCTTGCAGTTCCCGAAAGCGGTCCCGCAGCTTGTTGTATTCCTGAAAATTCATCGGCCGCTCACTGTCCAGCACGGTGGCGGTGATGCCCGGACCGGTCACGAACGCATTGGTCGCCGCCAGCAAGAGTCGGCCGCCCAACACCACTTGGAAAGTCGTGCCGATTTGTCCCCCCGCCGGATAGACATAGGCCAGATGCGGGATTTGCTGAGCGAACAAATTTCCGGCCAGCAGCAGGCAACCACCGATCAGCGCAAAAATTCTCATGCGGACATGATTTCGTGCAACAACCCGGCGGACTTGATGTTGTCGGCGGGCTGCGGCATCACGAAGGTCGGCAGGCCTTCGGGATTGGGCAGTTGGGTGGTGGCTGAAATGCCGAGTTGCGCGTAAATGCTGCCGAGCAAATCCACCGGATAAACCGGCCGGTCCTTGACCTCCTCGCCTTTGGCGTCGGAGGAGCCGACGATCTGGCCGCCCTTGAATCCGCCCCCGGCCAGCACGGCCGAGAAAACCTTGCCCCAATGATTGCGCCCGCCGTTCCACGGTTCCTCCCACATGACTTTCGGCGTGCGACCAAATTCGCCGCCCCACCAGACGATGGTGCTGTCGAGCAGGCCGCGCTCGCCCAAATCCTGCAACAACGTGGCAAACCCCTTGTCCATTTCCGGCAACTGACGCTGCATCGCCTGGAAATTGCCCTTGTGCGTGTCCCAGCCACCATAGTTGATCGTGACATATGGAATGCCGCGCTCCACGAGCCGGCGGGCCACGAGACAGGACTGGCCGAATTTGCTTTTGCCGTAGCGGTCGCGGAGTTCCTGTTTCTCCTGGGACAGGTCAAACACCTTTGCGCCCTCACCGAGAATCATGTCATACGCCAGGTTTTCCGCCTGCCGGTTGGCGACCACCTGCGGATGGTCCGGCAGGGCCTGTGCCAGCGTGTCGAGGTGTTGCAGCAGCTCCCGACGGTCCTTCTGATGCTGGCTGCTGATGCCTGGCGCGATGATGCCTTCAACCGCGAACGGCGTTTTCGAGGGATCCCCGCCGGTGGCAAAGGGCCGGTATTTTGATCCCAGAAAACCCGCCTCATCGAACCGGCCCTGTGGCTCGGTCAGAACGACATACGGCGGAATCAATCCCTTGTAACCGGCGTCGTACCCCTTGGTCAGTGACACCACCGAACCCGCGCACGGAAATACCGTCCGCCCGCCCGGCTGACGCCCGGTTTGCACCAGGTACGACGCGGTCTCATGCCCGTTGTTGCCGTGGGTCATGCTGCGGATGATGGAATATTTGTCCGCCTGCTTCGCCAGCAAAGGCAGCAGTTCGCCGATGCGGATGCCGGAAACATTCGTCTCTAGCGGCGTTTTCAGCGGGCCGCAATAGTCATAACCCGTCTCCGGCTTGGGGTCGAAAATGTCCGTGTGCGACGGTCCGCCCCACATCCAGATTTGGATCACCGCCTTGGCGCGCGCGGTGGGTTCGGCGGCGAAGGCGCGGAACGCAATGTGATCAGCCAGCAGCAAACCGCTCCCGGCCAGCAGGGTGCGGCGGATGGCCTCGCGCCGGCTGATCCGCGGGCGCTGGTGGTTAAAATTAAAATAAGATTCGCTCACAAAATTGTTGAGTTAGTGCCGGTAAAGAAACTCCGTGCAATTCATCAAGGCCCACGCCAGGTCCACGGCCGCCTGGCGGCGGCCCACGCCGTATTGGGCAAAGGCCTGCGCCGCCTGCTGCTCCTCCGCGGTGGGGAAGCGCGACAGGATGCCCAGGTACATCCCGCTGACGATCTCCGTCGGTTGGCGGCCGGGCGAGGTTTGGAAAACAATCATCCGGCTTGATTCAATCTTCCGGTGCATGACGCTGGAGTTGAGGAGCGTCAACTTTTGCGCGGCGGTGATGCGGTTGTTGCGCTCCGATTCCTGGCCGGTGTCACGCGGCGGCCGGCCAAACTGATCCAGGAATCCGCTGGTGATGCTGCCGTCCGGCAGGGCGATGGACCGCAGGTCGCTGGGAATGAAAGTGTAGGGCTCGGGGATCGCGCTGGAATAGGTTTCGTTGGTGCCGGTGATCTGGTCCACCGCATCGATCAGCACTTCCGCGTCCAACCGGCGGAGCGGATAAAACGCGAAGTTCGCCGCCGCTTCCGAGCTGGGGTTTGGGGTAATCGCGGAGAGTTGATAGGTTTGGGAATTCAGGATCGTGCGGCAGAGATGCTTGAAATCAAATCCGGACGCGGCGAAATCGGTCGCCAGGAAATCCAGCAGCGCCGGGTTGCTGGCCGGATTGTCCGCGCGAAAATCATCCGGCTCCTGCACGATCCCGCGACCGAGCAGCCACGACCAGGTGCGATTGGCGAGACTGCGGGCGAACTGCGGGTTTTTGACCAGCCACGCCGCGAAAACCGTCCGCGGATCCTGGTCCGGTGAGAGCGTGACGGTCCCGCCATCGGGGAACAGGGCGATTTGGTTCCGCCCATTCAGGGCGCCGGTGTTGGTGGCCGCCGGGTTGAAAAAGACGATTTCCTCCTTCCATTCGCCGGTGGCTTTGTAGGCGACATTGGCGAAGAACACCGCGAGGTTGGCCAGCTCATTCGTCGGCCAGTGGTCGGCGCGCTGGCCGACGAAGGTGAGGGCGACAGCCTGGGCGATGCCGGTCGGCGTGCGACTTTGCATGGCCCGATAGAAATTCACCGGCGGCTTCTCGAAATTGCTACCGCTGGCCGTGAGCAGGTCGGTGGCGATTTTGTCCCAGGGCCGGTTGTCGCGGATGGCGTCGTGAATCCAGCGGTGATACGCCTGCGCGGCATTTGGCCAGAGATTGATGGGAAACTCGGCCTTGATCCGCAGCGCGTCGCCCCATTTCATCGCGAAATAATCCGCGAACTCATCGCGCGCGAGCAACCGGTCAATCAGGGCGGCCCGCTTGCCGGGGCTATGATCCAGGATGAAAGTCTGGGCCTCGGTGGCGCTCGGCAGGGTGCCGGTTACATCGAGGTAGGCGCGCCGGACGAACACGCCGTCCGAGCAAAGCCGGGCGGGTGGGATGTTTAATGTCTTCAGCCGCGCGAAAACCAGTTCGTCAATCCGGCTTTGCGCGGCCGAGGGCATCGGACCTTCAAACGGTGACGCCGCGAAGAGGGACGTGTTCAGCAAAAATAGCAACCAGCACACCGCCAGCCAGCCCGACTGGCATACCGCCCATTTTCCGGCGCGCGTTCGCATACAGAGGTTTAGACGAGTGGGGGAGTGCAAAAGCTTCAGAAATAGCGGGACCAATTTTGTCATGGAGAGGACAACAACGGGGGGGGAGATTGGGGATTTTTAGCCGCGAAGAGGCGCATAAAATCGCAGGAAAAGCAAATTTTGCAGGGTGGGGCAGGGAGGTAGGAGATTGGATTCTTGAAAGAGGCAGGATGAATTAGCCACCAAACAAAATGGGAATTA
The DNA here is from genome assembly GCA_903918755.1 of uncultured Pedosphaera sp. Lineage (GTDB taxonomy): Bacteria > Verrucomicrobiota > Verrucomicrobiia > Limisphaerales > Pedosphaeraceae > CAIXFN01. The sequence goes on along the minus strand of CAIXFN010000071.1, from coordinate 75,270 downwards.
TTTCAAGGGCGGTGAATGGTGGAGGCTTGTGTGTCTGGCAACTTCAGAGCCTCCCTGCGTCGCCGGCAGCTACAGTTTTCGCTGGAAGGAACGCCGGATAGGTCGGAGGCAGCCCTTATCGCCTGCCAATAGTAGGTGTTGTCGGCGTGGCGAGTGGATGGGTGTTCCGATGAGCATAACATGTTGAAGGACAGTAGGATGTACATGGCTTTTGGGGGCTTGTTAAACTGGTTGAGGAGAAGAAGCAGTCAAAAGGACTATTGCATGTCTTGAGAGGATTGCCAAAACAGTTTCGATCAAATGCCAAATTTTCGCACTAATCGCGACGAATTTGTTTTTGCGCGTCCGGCACCGCAAGACCTGGACGATTCTCTCGCCGAACAGCAGGTTCTGTTTAAAATGAGCGGAATAAAAGCTTGATTTTGAGCGCTGGCGGCCGCATTTTGTTTCAGAATTTCACAAACCATTCTGAAAAAGTTTCGTTCGGAAAATTAAAATGAGGCCGTCATGACATCGGAAAGGACAGGAGCAATAACTCGGTATCATGCAGTTTCAATAGTGTTTATAAATATAACTTTCTTAGTTCAGCCTTTCGCTTCAATTGCATCAATAAAACTATTCAATAAATATAGAATCTAGTTTTAGAAAGTAGATATGCGTCAATAATTTTGTCCCAAGCCGGACGGAAACAACAAGAAGAAGACAATAAAGCTAAAAACAAACCATGAAAACACTCGTAATGTTAAGCGCTGTTCTATTTGTAGCAATTCTGATGCAAGGTTGCTCAGGGGTTACCGTAACTCGGAAACCAATGTCATCCACCGGTCGCGAAATTGACCGCGCGAAAGTGCAGCAAATTGTAAAGGGCACAACGACAGAAGACCAAATTGTTGCGTGGTTTGGTGCGCCAACGACCACTTCAACCTCTGGCAATTTTGACTTTCTTACCTACAAGTATACCGAAACTTCAGTTTCGATGTTCGCTGGATCCCAACGAGATGATTCTGACATTCTGACTTTGACAATTGACCACTCAACACTAAAAGTTACTGACTTTAATTTGGAGGAAGGAATTAAGAAGCGCACCAAATTTTAGTTTCCCTTTTTTTTAGCTAAAACTCACCGAGGACAATAGTCTTTGGCGCATTTGGTTTCCCTGTCAAGGTTCGAAGCAAGACCAGTGCGATTTAGTGCCGCGGGGCTGGGACCTCAGGCGCTGCACCCCCCATCGCGATCAGTTTGTCCGATACTTGACTGACACTTGACCTAAGATTGACCCATTGGTTGAGTGTTCGCCATTCTTTGCGAAGTGAAATTCACTACCGCCTTGGATCCCGCTTACTGTTTGGTGGGCATCTTCGCCTGCAGGTAAAGCGTCAGCGTTTCGTAAAGGTGGTGCCGGGTGTTGGGGCCTTCGCGGATGGCGTGGGTGCGGTTGGGGTAGGGCATTACGGAGAATAGCTTGTTTTGGCGGATCAGTTCGTTGATCAGGGCTTCGCAGTTTTGGTAGTGGCAGTTGTCGTCGCCGGTGCCGTAAACGAGGAGGAGGTTGCCGCGCAGGTTGCCGGCGTAGGTGATGGGGGAGCCGTCCCGGAAGCCGTCAGGGTTGTCGGATGGAAGGCCCATGTAGCGTTCCTGGTACACGGTGTCGTAGTAGCGCTGATTGCTGACGAAGGCCACCGCCATGGCGGTGTGGTAGAGTTCGGGGTAGCGGAAGATGGCGTTCAGGCTCATGGAACCTCCGCCGCTCCAGCCCCAGATTCCGACCCGGTTGGGATCAAGGTAGGGTCGGTCCTGGAGGATTTGGCGCGTGGCGGCGGCCTGGTCCGCGGAGGCGAGGATGCCGATCTGGCGGTAGATACTCTTGCGCCAGTCGCGTCCGCGAGGCGCCGCGGTGCCACGGTTATCGATGCTCATGACCACGTAGCCTTGCTGCGCGAGGGATTGGTGCCAGAGGTAGTTCTCGCCGCCCCAGGCATCCACCACGGTGGATCCGGCGGGTTCGCCATAGACGTGGAGGAACAGGGGATACTTCCTGGCGGGATCGAAACCGGGCGGTTTCAGGCACCAGGCGTCGAGGGCGGGGCCGTTGGACAGGCTGACCCGGAAGAATTCGGGTTCGGTCAGGCTCAGGGTGGCGAGTTGGGCGCGCAGGGGGGAGTTGTCGGCCAGGACCCGGATGGTTTCGTGTCCGGGCAGTTTGATGAGATCGGTGACCGGGGGCTGGCCAAAGCGGGAGCGGGTGTGGAACGCCCAATGACAATCCGGGGATATGTCGTAGCTGTGGGTGCCGGGTTGGTCGGCGGGGGAGACGCGTTCGGCCGTTCCGCCGCCAGTGAGCGGGGCGCGGTAAAGGTAACGCTGGGTGGGATTGTCCGGCGAGGCGATGAAATACACCCAACCGTTGGTTTCGTCCACGCCGGCGAGGTGGACGACGTCCCAATTGCCGGGGGTGAGCAGGGTGGCGGTGCCGTCGGCGGGGGACACGGCGTGGAGGTGGCGCCAGCCGTCACGTTCGCTCAGCCAGAGCACGCGGTGTCCGTTGTCGATCCAGCGCCAGTCGGCCACGGCTTCCACCCAGGTGTCATCGCGGTCCGTGAACGCGGTATGGGTGGTGCCGCGGCGGGGATTGGCCAGCACGAGGCGGTTGGTGTTTTGGAGACGGTTGAGTTGCTGGAAAATGACCTGCTTGGAGTCCGGGGTCCAGGTCATGGCCGGGAGATAACGGTTGCGCGGGTCGCCGTCGGCCGCCAGCCAGCGGGTGCGTCCGCCGGAAGCGCGGACGACGCCGAGGCGGCAGGCGGAGTTGGTTTCGCCCACCTTGGGATAGGCATAGGTGGTGACCTGCGGGTAGAGGCCGTCCGTGTTGTTGACGAGCGTCATGTCGCGGACCCCGCTGACATCGAACTGCCAATAGGCGAGGGACTGGCTGTCCGGGCTCCAGTGATAGCCCTGGCGGAGATCGAACTCCTCTTCGGTGACCCAGTCGGAGGTGCCGTTGATGAGGGTGGCGGAGCCGTCGGAGGTGAGGCGGGTCACGCGCAGGTTGGCCAGGTTTTGGACGAACAGGTTGTTTTGACGGACAAAGGCGATCCGGGTGCCGTCGGGCGAAAACGTGGCAAACATCATGGTGGCCGGTTCCCCGGGACCACCGAGTTGGCGCAACTGGCCGGTCGCCCGTTCCAACAACCAGTAATCGCCGCGGGTTTCCCGGCGCCAGACCCGTTTGGTGTAGGTAAAGATCAGCAGGCGGCGGGCGTCGGGCGACCAGGCGTAATCGGCCAGGCTGAGCGGTTTGGTTTCACCGTGAGGCGTGAGCTGCGCCGCGGTGACCAGCACCTCGCGCCGGCCGGACGCGGGGTCGTACCGCACGATCTCCCGGCCGCCGTCCGGTCCGGGGGCGGGCTTAAGGGTGGTATAGCCGGAGCCATCCGCCAGCCAGCGGGCCGGACCCCAGTCCTGCAGTTTGAACTCCCCCTGGCCGAAAATGCGATCCACCGTGAGGAGCGCGGAGTTGGTGGTGGGCGCGTCTACGGCGCTCGCGGGGTTGCGGGCGACGAGCAGGCCGAGCCCGAGGGCGATCAGGAGGAAGCGGGGGAGAAGTATTCGAAAACGCATGCGGCAGAAGGATTTGGCATTTGGCTTGGGCAGTCAAGTTTTGGGTCGCAGTGGAAGCAGGCTGGCATCTCCTTTCCCCAACCCTTCCGCCATTCGGAACAAAAGAGATTTTGAACAGGAGGTATTTTACATAAGGCAAAGAAGTTCACGAAGGGGGAAGTGGAACGGGGAGTCTTAAACAGGAGAGAACAGAGGAAGCAGAGGGAAAAGAGAAGCACAGACCAATTTCCCCGCTATCTCTGTTTGCTCCCGTTCAAATTTCGGGACTTGGAATTTTGGGAGTGGAAGATTCAAAACGCCTCTTCTCCCCGACCCTTCCATTCTGAATGGCGGAGGGGGAGAAGAGAGTTGGTTTGTCCTATTTGCTCTCCGCGAAAATACCGTGGGCTCGGAAGTCCAAAGTTTGATTCGAGGCAGATTCACAAATGGATCAGCGGTATTGGGCGGCCGAATCCACGGGGCGGACGCATTATTTAAAAAATGATGTGAACATATTCCACAAGCGCTCGGCCACGACTATGACCATGCCCCACATGGCAAATTGGGTAAGCGGTTGTTGCTGATGATAAAAAACCACTTCGTCTTTTGAAATTCCGGCTTTCTCGTATTGCCGCTGATGCCACCGGAAGAGGGGTAAAACTACGGGGAGAGGGGAAAAGAAGATAATCATCGCCCTCCACGGCTCGTGTTTTTTAGTGCAGTCCAACAGGTAAACGAGAAGCAAAACCAATCCGATCAGCGCGATGCCATGCAAGATCATCAAACGATACAGACGACGCAAGACCGCTTGCTTTCGCTGGGTGAGTTTCATGGGGAACGCAGTGGTGGTCGGGAAATGCCTCCTGTGCCCGGGGTGCTAGCGCTTCTCTTTGATCCACACCTGCATGGCGCCGGGTTTGCGGTTTTGCCAGGCGTAGTAGGGGACGGCGGTGAACGGGACGGGGGCGGGCTCTTTGCCGACGGGTTGCATTTCGCCGGTCAGGACGGTCACGCCGCCGAGCAGGGTGGGGCGGGGTTCGGCTTTGAGTTCCGCCTTCGGGGAGAGCGCGGCTTGGGTGAGGTCGAAATTTTGGTCCACAGCTTCCAGGCAATAGACCAGCGGGCCGCGCATCAGGGCCACGCGGTCGCGGTCGGCCTCGACTTGGGGATGGGCATACACCCGGTGGATGGGCATGGGGAGGTCCAGTTCGAGGACATCGCCGGGTTGCCAGGAGCGGGTCAGGTGCACATAACCATCCGCGGCCGGGGTGGTGCCGGCGGGTTCGCCGTTGAGGGTGAGGCGGGTGGCGGCGGTGTTGGTTTCAGCGTACCGATACAAGTCGCTGGGGACGGGGTGTCCTAGCGCCCAGCCGGGGAGGCGGAGACAGATCGTAAATTCGGTCGGTGTTGGTGTGGGTGTCGGCGGGGTGACGGTCAGGCGCACGCGGCCATTCCAGGGATAGTCGGTTTCCTGGGCCAGGCGGACGGGGGTGTTGGAGTCGAGTTTCACGGTGGCTTCGCCGGCGGCGTAGAGATTCACGTAAATCGTGCGCGGGCCGCGGGCGTAAAACAGCCCACCGACCTGCGGGAGGATGCGGGTGAGGTTCGCGGGGCAGCAGGCGAGGCCGATCCAGGTGCTGCGTTCGGACCCGGAACTGGCCAGGGGATTTTCGTAGCAAAATTTGTCGCCGGACAACGCGATGCCGGCGAGCACTCCGTTGTAGAGGGCCAGTTCCATGGTGTCGGCGTATTTCGCCTGACCTTCGAGCAGGTTCATCCGGTATTCCCACAAGACGTGGGCGATGGCGGCGCAGGATTCGCAATAGGCGGATTCATTGGGCAGGCGGTAGGGATCCCCAAAGCCTTCGTCGCCATACTGGCCCGTCCCGAGGCCGCCAGTGAGATACATTTTGCGACCGACCACATCCCGCCACAGATCCGTCAGCGCCGGTTCGTAGCCGGGGGCGTCCATGAAGCGGACGATGTCGGTCATGGCGGAATACATGTAGCCGGCCCGGACGGCATGGCCCACAGCTTCGTGCTGGTCCACGACGGGTTTGTGATCCTGCATCCGGCCGTTGCGGACGCGCAATTGCGCGCGGAAGAATTCCTGGCGTTGTTCGGGCGTCAGGGGACCGGGCGGGCGCACCGGGGCGACGGCGGTTTTGGGATCGAAGGGTAGGCGCGCGGTGCCGTGCGCGTGGCCGCGTTCATCCAGGAAGAATTTGGCCAGGTCCAGGTAGCGGCGCTCGCCGGTAGCGCGATACAGCTTGATCAAGGCCAGTTCGACCTCTTGATGGCCGTCCACATCATACCGTTTGCTGGGGCCGAAGATGCCGTCGATGTGATCGGCGAACCGGCGGGCGGCATTGAGCACGCGGTCTTCGCCGGTGAGTTCGTGATGGGCCACGGCCATCTCAAAGAAGTGGCCGGCGTTGTACATCTGGTGTTCCAGCCGCAGATCCTCCCAACGCCGGTCCTGGTGCTGGACGATGAAGTAGGAAATCAGGAAGCCGTCCGGGTGCTGGGCGGCGAGAATGCGGCCGATGATGTCGTCCACCCGCTGGCGGAGGTGGCGTCCCTCGAAGTGTTGCAGGGAATACAAGGCGCCCTCCAGGGCCTTGTGCAGGTCCGAGTCGAACGCATGATGACCGCGGAGCGGGCCGTCGAAGCTGCCCTGGGCTTTGTCGAAATTGGTGACGTGGCCGTCGTCGTCGAGTTCCGTGAGCGCGTGGGGCACGGTGATCAGGTGCTGGGTTTCCAGGCGCGGGCCCCAGAATCCGCCGTGCAGATTAACGGTGGCGTGGTTGACTTCGAGGAGGCCGCGGATGGGGGCGGGGGTGGGCGGTGGGTCGTTGGTGGCGGCGGGGGCGGCGGGGGCGGCGGGGGCGGAGAGGGAGAGCGCGGTGGCGAGGAGGAGGGCGAGGAGGGGGAGTTTTATTGGGGAAAGCATGGGGGGAAGGGTGAAGCCGTGGGATGGATTAAACGGTAGAGCGATATCGGCAGCAGGGGAGAACCGGCTGGTTCAGTTTGATGATCTCCGACGCACTCATGGGGTAATTGTGTGGGAAGAATTTGTTGGGGCAAGCGGATTTAGAATGTGGGGGTAGTTTGGTCCGTGAGAACCATGGTTGGAAGCGGTTGTAGCGCCTCCGGTGGATTTTTCCGAATAGGTTTTGTACCCCGTTTAGGAAGCAAATTTGGCACAACCCAGTTCAGGGTTGTGGATTTAAATTATGAATACCCGGGGTAGGCGCTCGTTCCTCGCGCCAACCCCGGGCTATGTGACGCAACCACTTTGTGGTTGGGGAAGCAGGAATCAATTCTTCGGCAGTTGGTTCAGGGTGTAGTAGGCGACGTCGTGGAGGAGGGGGTGGCCGGTGCGGTCGAGGAGGCCGGGGAGGTGGAGTTCGTGGATGTGGCCGGGGACGAGTTTGTCCACGACGAGGCGGATGGTCAGTCCGTCGGCGCTGGAGGTGGCGGAGACGATGCGTTGCTCGGCTTGTTCGATTTCGGGTCCGCCGTAGGCGCCGTAGTAATGGTGGGTGAAGGTTTCCAGCGTGTAGCTGTCCGGATCGCGGGCAGTGGCTGGATCCACGGGGGCGGTGAGCCGGAGTTCGAAGCCGTCGGGTTTGATCCGCATGGTCTGGATTTCGAACGGGGTTTGCCCTGACCAATCCAGCCGTTGCAAAGCATGGTCGGCGAGGCCGCGCACGGGCCAGCCGCGTTTGCTGCCGCCGACAAAAATTTGCCCTTGATCGGTGAGCGTGCCCCCGATGACGCCGGTGGCCAGGCCCTGGCGGAAGGGGTAGCAGGCGCCTTGATAGACGCCGTTGACCATTTCCATTTCGGCGCGCATGACGATGCTCAAGGTGTAGTCGGCCACGAAGAACTGGCCGGCGAACGGACCGAACTTCCCCTTGGAAACATCCAGCATGATAGCGGAAGCGCTCTGGCCCATTTTCTTGTAGGGGAAGACCACGGAGGGCAGGACGAGTTGCGGGATGCGCACGGCTTCCAGTTCCCGGCGATCGTTTTCATCGCCAATGGGATCAATGGGGCGGGGTCCCATGTTGGGCGCGTGATCATACCAGACGTTGCCGATTGGGTGGCCCATGAAGCCGCCGGGTTTCAGATGGTGCAGGGAACAAAAGCTGTTCCAAGGTCCCTGGTTCTCGGTGTAAAAGGCATCCCCCGCCGGGTTGAAGGCGACGCCGCCCGGACTGCGGAGGCCGCTGCACATGACCTCGAAGCGGCCATCGGGAAAATGCCTGAGCGCCCAGCCGCGAAACAGGCGCTCGGAGGTGTAACTGCCGGTGAGGCAATGAACGGTCCAGATGGCGCCGTCGCGGTCGAAATTGGAGCCGAAGGTGAATTCGTGTTCGCCGCCCCAGGCCCACGCGTCGCTGACCGTTTCGTAACGGTCCGCGCGGCCATCGCCGTCGGTGTCCAGCAGGCGGGTGACTTCGCCCTGCTGGGTGGCATAGAGTACGCCGTCGCGCCAGGCCAGGCCGAACACTTCGGTGAGGCCGCTGGCGAAGAGGCGCCACTGCGGTTTGGGCGGGGTGGCGTTGGCGCCGGTGGCGATGTAAACATCCCCGCGCCGCGTGCCGATGACCAGACGACCGTCCGGGAGCCAGAGCGCGCTGCCCGTTTCCATGACCGCATCGGCGGGCATGGGCACATCGGTGATCGGGTAATATTCCGCCTCGCGCTCGTTGGGTGGCACGTCAGCGAGTTCGTCGGTGCTGAGGTTTTGCTGGACGTCGGACGGGGCGAGACCGCGGCGATAGGCCCCGAACTCGCTCTTGCGCGGGTTGTACGCGCCCACCATGGAGACATCGGCTTGGGCGGAAATTTTGTCCTCCAACCCCACGCACCAATAGCAGGCGTTGACGAACATCCGGCGGACGCCCTCTTCGCGGAAGTCATCGCCATTGCCCAGCGTGGTGGTGAACACGCGCGCGGGTTTGCCGGAGGTGCCGGTAAACGTTTTCACCCAGGCGACCGGGACAGGCGGCTTTTCGGAGTCCGGTTTGTCGGTGGGTTGCAGGCCTTCCAGGGGTTGGCCCATGACCAGGACCTGGCTGTCCCCTTCGAGCTTGGTCACTTTGTAGGCATGGGAGGGACCCCAAAGCTGGCCGATGCCGCGCAGGATCGGGTGGTTTTGCATTTCCGGGACCAAAATGCCGAGGGTGCTTTCGCTGCGGTAGCCGCCGTAATGATCGATCCAGGTTTCGCCCAACACCTGCCGGCCAAAACCGCCCGGAAATTCCGGGTGCCGACCGCGCCAGGCCCATTCGGAGAATTTATCCTTTTGAAAACGATCGTAATCAAACGCGTGCGTGGCCGTGCGGAGGCCAATCACGGGCCGGCCGGAATTGACGTAGGCGACAATCTTCGCCATTTGGTCTTCGGGCAGGTGCCGGTAGCGCACAAACACCACCATAAGGTCGGCATTGGTCAGGGCGTCGAGGCCGGGAATGTTGTTGCCGATTTTGGGATCAATTTCGCCGTTCTCCGGGTTCACGGAAAAGAGGACAGTGGTTTGAAAACCGTGGCGCTTGGCCAGCAGGCGGGCCATCGCGGGCATCGATTCCTCGGAGCGGTATTCCTCGTCGCCGGTCAGGAACACGATCTTCTTGCCCTTGCCCGGACCGCGTCCGCCCCGGTAGGAGACCCATTGCGGATCCTCGGCCGGCGCGGTGGGGGTGAGCAGCCAGATCAGAAGCAGCCCGAGGATCGTCCGCAGCCGGCGCATGGTTTTACCAGACATAGTCGATCTCCAGGGTTTGGGGTTCCTTGCCGGCGGGGAGGGGGAACAGCAATTCCTGCTGGGCGCCGGTTCCGCGGAGGTGCGCCGGGGGGCCGTTCTTCACGGCGAGCGTGACGGTGGCCGCATAGCGCCAGGCACCATCCGAAGCCGCGACCAACTGGCCGCGGGCGAGGCGGAAATACAGGCCGTCCGGCGCGCCCGGGTTCATGCGGAGAGTGCGGTGGAAGCCGGACTTGCCCCCGGCTTCGAAGGGCGTGAGGCAATCGGTGATCGCCGTGCCGCCAAAAGAGTAGAGCAATGTCGGCTGCTTCAGCGCATCGAGTTGATAGCCGCGGAATTTCATGCCGAGTTCTTTGGCGGTGTTGGTTGGCCAGGCGGAGTCCGGCGCGGGCAGGACGGCGAAGGCCGATCCGTGCGGGAAGACCGCGACATCCGTTCCCTGCGGGTGGATCTGGCCCATGCCCTGGCTGTTCCAGTGGGCGCCGGTGTTCAGGAAGCGACCACGCCACAGCAGGGCGAGGCGCATTTCCTCGGCATCAAACGCGGAGTTAAGCTGGCCCGGGTAGCCGGTCGCGACCGCGCGAAAACCGGCTTCCCAGAGTTTCCCGCGATAAACGACCGCCTCGCCGCCGACGATGAGTTCCAGGCTTTGCCGACTCAAGCCCACGGGGAATTTCGCGCGCGGGCCGTCCGCCAAATAAGTCCAAAGCGCGGCGTGCTGGCGTTCCGTGCTGCCGCCGAGTAAGGCGGGCATGGGACTCACACCGCCGGGCCAGAAGGCCGGCATGCGGGTGCCCGGATGGAAGCGGTTCGGGTCCAGCAGGAACTCCCGGAACCAATCCTCATTGAGCCGCTGGGTGGCGGTGATGAGATCGATTACCTGCATGGTCTGGGCGGGCTGCCGATTAAAACGATGGCAAACGATGCAGGAAAGCCCGTCCGTGCCGGTCAACTGGCGGCCCACCTCGCGCTGAACCTCCGGGGTGTCCGTGACAGGGCGAACGGGTTGGGCATTCCGGTCCAGGCTGATAAAGAGGTCGGCCAGGTAGCCCACATTGGCCGCGCCGAACACCGGCATGCGCGTGTTGAAATAAGGGCGGACGGCCGCGCCTTCGGCCAGCACCTGGGCCAGCCAGGCGGGACGCAGCTTGTTCCCCGCATCCTCCAGGCGGGGTGGCAACCGGCCTTCATCGCCCAGGTCCGTGCCGTTCGACGTGAAAAAGGCATCCCGGTCGGCCTTGGGTCCGCCTTTGCCTTCGCGCACGTGGCAGGCGGTGCAATTGAACGTGGCAAACGCGAAAGCCAGCTTTTCCCGGGGTGACGGGGCGGCAAGGTCCGGGCGGTTCAAAGCGGCCAATTCCTTTTGCAACGCCGCGCGCTGGTTGGCGTCCAGGTGATAATCCGGCACGCCGGCAGGCGGGGTCGTGGCGAGGCAACCCCGGTCCGGAGGCAACGCGGCAAGCGCGGGCGGACGGTTTCCCGGCGCGGGATGGGACTCATGGCAGGCGGCGCAATTCAGCTTCGCGTACAGCGCCTGACCACGCGCGGCTTTGACCGGGTCTACGGGGAAGGCCGGGGCGGCGGGGACGAAATCATGTTCACTGCTGAGGCGTTGAGCAGGGATCGGTTCGCGGGCGCCGCCCGGTGCCTGCCATTCCAGTTTCAGCGCGGGCGGTTGGGAGCCGCGTTGGACGTAATCCACCAGCAATTGATGGGCGCCGGTGTCCAGGCGGACTTTGCGGGTTTCGGCGACGCTGCCGGTTTCCCAACTTTCGTCGCCGGTCAGCCAATCGCCGTCCAGGGAGAGGCGGCTGGCCCCTGAGACGTTGAGAAAGAATGTGTATTCACCGGGTTGCTCGACGTGCAGCCAGCCAGAGAAGCGCAGAGCGGAACCCCGAGCCCGGCCCGGCTCTTCCAGCGCGAAACTGGTGGCCGGACCCGTGCGGGCCAATTCGGCATGGTCCAGATCCGCCAGCGAACGGATCGGTCCCTGGAACTGGGCGACCTCCAAGGTGGCGGGCACTTTGGTGTCGTGCAGGAGATAATGCGCGAGGTCGGCGGCTTCGCGATCCGTGAGATTCATCCCCGGCATCCGACCGCTGGGGCGGGAGGCCAGCGGGTCGCGCAGGAACTGGCGCAAGCCCGTAAACGACCATTTTGCGACTAGATTGGGGAAGGGAGCCGAGGTGGCCACGGGAGCGTTCGTCCCGAGCGGGGTGTGGCAGGCCACACACCCGATCTTATGATACAGGCTTTCGCCGCGTTCCACGGCCGCCCGGTCCGGCAATTCCCGCTGAAATTTGCCCGGCGTGAGCGAAAGCAAATAATGGGTGAGATCCTCGGCACTGGCGGCCCGTTCCGCGACGGATTGGCCGGACAGCGAATCGGGCATGGTGGTTCCCGGGAACGTGGTCGCGGGCGCGGCCAAAAACGCCCTTAACCAATCCGGGCTCAACCGCCTGCCTGCTTCGTTGAGACGGGGGGCCACCTTCGGGGCGAGCCACGCGGATTGCTTCTCCGAAGCCGCATGGCAGGCGGTGCAGTTCAACTCGCTGACCCGGGATTCCCCAGCGGTCACCGGGGAGGCCAGCCCAGCCAGGGAGGCCAGCCCAGCCAGGGAGGCGGCCAGAAGCCAGGCGGCGAGGCGGGTCAGTGAGGGGTGGCGGTTCATGAGATTTCCACCACGCGGGGCCCGAGGACTTCCATTTTTGGCTGGATGCCCAGGCCCGGTGATTTGGACGCCGCCATCCGGCCGTTCACGCGCTGGGGCGCTCCATCGGCGGTGCTGACGGTGACATAGCTGTTGAAATCCGTGGTGGTGAACAGGAACGGCGTCGGCGTGCTGTGAGCGAGATGGGCAATGGCAGCCGTGGCGATATCGCCACCCCAGGAATCTTCCAAGGTCATGGCGATGCCCATGCTGACGCAGAGGTCGCGGGCCTGGCGGATCTTGGTAAGGCCGCCGAGCTTGCTGATCTTCAAATTCACCACATCCATGGCCAGATCGGCCTTGGCGCGCAGGAGGATGTTGAGGTCGTCGATATTCTCGTCGAGGACGAAGGGGTGCGGGGTCTGGCGGCGGACGGCCAGGCATTCCTCGTAGGTGAGGCAGGGTTGCTCGATGTAAACATCCACATCGCGCACCGCGCGGGCCACCCGTACGGCTTCGTGTTGGACCCAGCCGGTGTTGGCGTCGGCCACGAGGCGGTCGCCGGACTCCAACTGGGCCGCCACGGCATGGATGCGGGCGATGTCCACATCGGGATCGCCGCCGACCTTCAGTTGAAAGCGGCGGTAGCCCTGGGCGCGATACTCGGCCACTTTGCCGGCCATGATCTCTGGCGTTTCCTGGGAGATGGCGCGGTAGAGATGCACGTCCTCGCCGTAACGGCCGCCGAGCAATTCACAGACGGGCATTTGGGCGAATTGGCCCAAAATGTCCCAGCAGGCGATATCGATGCCTGATTTCACATACGGATGGCCCTTCAGCGCGGCGTCCATGCGATAGTTGAGTTTGGTCAATTCCCGGGGGTCCTGGCCAATCAGGTGCGGCCCCAATTCCCGCAAGCCGGCCCGCACGCCGTCCGCATAGGCGGGCAGATAAAAGGGCCCGAGTGGGCAGACCTCGCCGTAGCCGACCAGGCCGGTGTCGGTTTCCACGCCGACGATGGTGCTGTCAAAAACGGTGACGGATTTGCCGCCGGACCATTTGTAAGTGGTTTCGTGCAGAGGGAGTTCGACGCGATGCGCGAAGATGCGTTTGATTTTCATCGGGATCAGTTTGCTTAAAAAAGGGTCAAGGGGTCACGCCCCAAAGCCGGGTGAGCAGCTTTTCCATTTCGGGATCATGTTGGATGAGTTCCGCGTGATTAAAAGGATAGAAATCGTTGCGGGAAAAATAAGCCTCGGTGGATTCGGCAAAATACTCCATGGGATTCGTCATGCCGTAGTGGCGCTCGTGCGTGTTGGGGCGGCCGCTGCCGAACCAGCGCTCGACCTTATCGTAGGTATGGCTGGCCTTGGCGCGGTCGTAGGCCGCCTTGAGGTCCGCGTTGTCAAATCCGCCCGGCAGCATGCCGTCGTGGTAGGCGTGGGCCAATTCGTGCAGGGTGAAATTCGGCATCCGGATGGTCTCGGCGGCGAAACTCCGCACGTCCGTGAATTCCACGCCCTTCGCCATACGCGGATCGCGCCCGTGGTCGCGCAGCCAGCCGGCGTCCGGATGAAATTCCGCCCGGGGCGGGATGCCGGGATATTCGGGGGAGAACCACAAATTGACCGTGCGCAGAAATTTTACGCCGGGCGCGGGGACGACGCGGATGATTTCCTGGAGTTGGATCCGCAGGAGCTCCAGCGCCTTCGCCGTGGCCTCCGGTTCCGTTTCGAGCAGGCGCGTGTTGATGATGACCGACCAGCCTTCGAGTTGGTTGGTTTGGTGCGTGGCGGTGGATTTGACGGTGGGGGCTTTGGGTTTGGCGGCGGCCGGGGTGGGGTAGGGCTTGACCTGAGCGCGTTCCGCCCAGCGATCCCAGAGGGCGGCCATTTCGCGGAGCCGTTCCGGTTGGGTCGCGGCGAGATCCTGCAACTCGGTGCGGTCACTCGCGAGATTATACAATTCCCAGGCGCCGTTCCGGCCGACGCGGGCGATTTTCCAATCCCCGACGCGGGCGGCGGCGTTGCCTTCGTGTTCCCAAAAGAGTCCCTCGCGGGTGACCGGTTGGTTGGCGAAGGCCGGCACCAAACTCCGGCCTTCCATCGGCCGGATGGGCTTGCCCTTGAACTTGCGGGGATACGTGGCCCCGGCGACTTCCACGCAGGTGGTCATGATATCGATCAGGTGACCCGGTTGTGCGCGCAATTCGCCCTGGGCGGCAATGCCCGCGGGCCAATGGGCAATGAGCGGCGTGGCGATGCCCCCTTCATGATTGAAGTGTTTGTAGCGGCGCAAGGGGGTGTTTTCGAGGGTGGCCCAGGACTGGCCGCAAAATACCGTGGAAGCGGCGCTGCCCAGGGGACTGCCTTCCGTGGTGCCGTTAGGGCCGCCCTCGGCGTTGCCGCCGTTGTCACTCATAAAAAGGATCAGGGTGTTGTCCAGCACGCCGCGTTCCCGGAGCGCGCTTACCAATCGCCCGACCGCGGTGTCCATGTGCGCGGCGCAGGCGGCGTAAATCGCCATGATTTCGTCGAACCGATCCTGCTCGGCCGGGGTGAGGGAATCCCAGGCTTTCACCGCCGGCGGTCGGGGCGCAAGCGGCCAGGATTTGTCCATGATGCCCAGTTCGAGCTGCCGGGCGTGGCGGGCTTCCCGGAGTTTATCCCAGCCGACGCGATATTTACCGCGAAACTTCGCGATTTCATCCGCGGGCGCCTGCAAGGGGAAATGCGGGGCATTGTGCGCGAGGTAGAGAAAAAAGGGCTTCTTGGCGGCGCGCGCCTCATCGATGAACCGGATGCCATAGTCCGTCCAGAGATCGGTGGTGTACCAATCCTTGGGCAGTTCCGGGGCGTTGGGGGCGAGTTTGCGGCCGTCGAGATACAATTCCGCGCGCGGGGAGGCGCCATAATAAAAACCGCCCGCCGGGGCGTTCAGACTGCGCATGAAGCCGCGCTTCGCGGGGGTCACGCCGTGTTCCATCCCCACATGCCATTTCCCGGTCATGGCCGTGAAATAACCGGCCGGTTTGAGCACTTCCGCCAGAGTGACGCAGGAGTCGTTCAGCCGGCCGCGGTAACCCGGCACCCCGCCATCTTCCACCATGTGGCCGACGCCCGCCTGGTGGGAGTAGAGTCCGGTCAGCAGGCTGGCCCGCGAAGGACAGCAGCGGCCCGTGTTATAGAACTGGGTAAAGCGCAGTCCGTTGGCCGCCAGTTGGTCGAGGTTGGGAGTGGGGATTTCGCTGCCATAGCAGCCGATATCGGAGAATCCCATGTCATCCACCAAGATGACGATGATATTGGGCTGGCTGATGGGGGCGGCGCGCAAGGGGAGCAGGGGCGTGGAAAAAAAGAAAGCCAGCAGCAGGGCCAATCCGGCGATTCGGGAGCGGGTTGCGAAATTGCAGACCGATGGGAAAGTGGACCGATTCCGGCCGCACTGTTGGTTTCCGTCCCGCAGGTGATGAAGCACTACTGCCATGGGGAAACATTCTGCCTGAGTCGTTGGCGGGGCGGCAAGCGTAACTGAAGGTGTCGCCGAGCTGGGCGGCCAACTCCTGAATCGCCGTCATTTCCCCGACGATGAAAGAGCGATCAAAGTAATCGATCCACTGGGCCTCGGTTACGATCCGGGTACGGTGTGATTCCAGATAATCATTAGCCAGTCTGACGTGCTGCCTGGCGGCGGCAATTCGTGCCAGCTCCGCCGGGGTGGTCGGTTCCGCGATTTTCGCCCAACCTTGCTTTTGGATCGCCCAACCCAGCATTTGGGTCGCGATACTGTTGTCGCGGGCCAGTTGGGAGCCGAGTTGGAGACAACCTTGAATTTCTTCCCGGGAAGGGGCGGAATCCAGGATTGACTGGCTCAATTTGTGCCAGGCAACCAAACCAGAGACATTCCCGGAACCCACGAGACGCGCCGTGAATCGGCTGCGTCCAGCGGACTCCAGGGCCACGACCACGCAGCGGTTGAGCGGGCCTTCACAAGAGTCGAACGTATCCATTTGGGAGGCGACCCGGAGCAGTTGTTTGGCCACCGCCAGGTTGGATTGGCGCGCAGCGAGGGCTGCCGCCAGGTAACGAGGAGCGGCGTTTTCGGGAGCCAATTTTTGCCATTGATCCACCGCGTTTTGGCAGGTTGCTTCCATTGACCCGCCGTTGGTCAGCCCATTGGCGATCAAACTGAAACTGCGATACCCCAGGGCGGCCCAGACAACGGGATTGGTGGGCGAGATCTGGGCGGCCCGCTGCAGCAAGGCCTCGTCCAGCGGTGCGTCCAAATATCCCGCGATTCCGGCTCCAATCAGGGCTGCAACATTCCTGCCTTTCAGGATTCTTCGCTGTTCACGTTCGGTTAGCATGGCGGCCCCAAAGAACGAAATTTGTGACTCAAATCCGGCTTCGGTCTCGCTGGCTCCGGCTGAGCGAAAGACCTTTTGGTAGTTCGCAAACGAGGTTGAAGGGGATGCGCGCATGTGGCCGTCGACACGGGATCAAGGCGGAGTGGTGGCCTGCACGCGGGGCAGGTCCCGGTCGGTGGTGGGTACGGGCGGCGTGGCCATGGCGGAACCCACCGGGGAAACCGGCACCCCGACGGCCAGGACGCTGGGGTCCAGCCATTTCCAATATTCCGCGTGACCGTCGAAAAAGGACATGCAACAGCCGCGGTTATGCCGGCTGGCGGGTTGGTTCCACCAGGACCAGTTGCCCTTGGGCAGGATGCCGAAGGCGCCGTTGTCGATGCTGCGGTAATCTTCGTCCCAGAAGACGGATTTTTTGGAGGGGACGGGGTGGACGATGTCCGCGGCGCGGTTGATGACGTAAGCGAGGCCATCATCGCCGCCGAGGACGTAATCAATTGAATAGCTGCGGCAACGAGGTACGCCCAGGGGCAGGCCGGCGCTCGGGAGGGTCTTAGACTGATCCGCGGGACAGACGTAAACGCTGACGGAGCGATTGTACGGAAACAACACGCCCGCCTCGATGTTGCTGGTGGTGAGGTCGGTCTTGGCATTGCCCAGGACCCAGGACTGCTGGAGGCTGGTGGTGGAAACGGCGTGGTTCAGCGGGACGAAATCATGGTTGTCCTGGCAGTACATCACGTAGCAAATCTGCAACTGTTTCAGATTGCTCAAACAGGCGATGCTCAAGGCCCGTTGCTTGGCGCGGGCGAGGACCGGGAGGAGCATGCCGGCGAGGATGGCGATGATCGCGATGACCACGAGCAGTTCGATGAGGGTAAAACCGGACCCGCACAGGCCGGCGCGCCGGGGGGACCGGGGCAACAAGAGTTGGTTCATAGTGTTCATGGCAGCGGCTGGGCCGCCGGGGTCAAAGGGCGATTGACCGGGATCACCCGCGATTCCGCGGGAAGTGGGCCCACCCTACCAGAGGGGCGGCGGACGCGCCATGCTGAAGAATGGGGTGGCGAGGGTGGATCGGGACCGGGACAAAGTCTTGGACAAGCCGCGGCAATCCGTGTTCTATCTGGAGGCGCAAATCTGTATGGACGAAACAAATTCATTGATCGAGCAACGCAAAGCCAAACTCGCCTCCCTGCGGGCGAAGGGGATCAACCCTTTCGCGAACAAATTCACGCCCACGGAAGCGTGTGACGCAGCGCGGGCCGCCTATGTGGAGGGGCGCCCCGTGGCGCTGGCCGGACGCATTACCGCGCACCGGGAGATGGGCAAGAGCCTGTTCATCGACATCAAAGATCAGAGTGGTCGCATCCAGGTTTATGCCCAAAAGCAGGCTTTGGGGGACGAACAATTTGACATCTTCAAGCACCTCGACCTCGGCGATTTCATCGGGGTCAACGGCTCGATGTTCACCACCCGGACCGGCGAGATCTCGGTCAAATTGGAGTCGTTTGTCATCCTGACCAAGGCGTTGCGACCGCCGCCCGAGAAGTGGCACGGACTGGTGGATACCGAGATCCGTTACCGGCAGCGGTATCTGGACCTGATGTCCAACGATTCCGTCAAGCGGACCTTCTTGCTGCGCAGTGCGATCGTGCGGGAAATTCGCAATTTCTTCCACGGGCGCGGTTATGTGGAGGTGGAGACGCCGATGATGCAGAACATTCCCGGCGGCGCCGCGGCCGCGCCATTCGTGACGCATCACAACGCGCTCAACTGCAATTTCTATCTCCGGATCGCCATTGAATTGTACCACAAGCGGTTGTTGGTGGGGGGCATCGACAAGATTTTCGAGGTGGGCAAGAATTTCCGGAATGAAGGGTTGTCCCGCAAGCACAACCCCGAATTCACCATGCTGGAGGCCTACCAGGCCTATGGCGATTACGAGACCATGATGGAACTCGTCCAATCCCTGATCGTGCATGTGGCCCAAACCACGCTGGGCACCCTGGTGATCGAGCATCGCGATGCGGAAGGGCAGGTCACCAAGACCATCGACCTCACCCCCAATTGGCGGCGGGCGCGTTACAAGGATTTGATCCGGGAAAAGGGCGGCGCGGATTGGTTCGAGGTGACCCCGGAAGTCCGGCGCGAACGGGCGGTGGCCCTAGGCGCGGAAATTGGCAAGGAATACGAGGATTTCGAGGTGACCAGCGCGGTTTTCGAGAAGCTGATTGAACCGACGCTCATCCAGCCTACATTCGTGACCCATTTGCCGAAGCAATTGGTTCCCTTGGCCAAGCTATCCCCGGATGATCCCACCACCGTGGAAGTGTTTGAATGCTGCATTAATGGGCAGGAAATCTCGCCGGCCTATTCGGAACAGAACGATCCGGTGGAGCAGCGCGAACGCCTGGAACACCAGGCGGGGGGCGAACAGCAGAAGCTCGACGAGGACTTTTTGGTGGCCTTGGAGCACGGCATGCCGCCCGCCGGGGGCATGGGCATGGGCATTGACCGCCTCTGCATGATGTTGCTGGGGCAGGAGAGCATCCGCGACGTGATCCTCTTCCCGCAGATGAAGCCGAAGGCGTGAGGCCGCTGGTCCCGGTGCCGCGAACGCTCAGACCTTTGGCTTGTCGGTTGCCGGGGTGAGCGCGGCAGGGGCAGGGGCGGGGGCGGTGATGGCCCGGAGCGCCAGGCAATCGTAAAGCTGGCGCTTGGATTGGTAATTGATGACGGAGCGGAAAATGATCTTGTAGCCGGCGTGGTCAAACGGCGCCTGGCGGGCCAGGGCGGTTTCGATTTCCGGACCGGATTCCAGTTTGGCGATGGCATCGGCATCCTGGGAGAGGACGACGGGCTTGACGCCGGGGGCGACCAGGATGGAGACCGGCACGACCGTGTAGGGCAGGGCGGAGATGGCGGGGGCAACGCATTCCAACACCGAAGTGGCAGCGGCCTGCTTGGCTTCCAGATGGATCATCCGCGCCTTGGCATCGGACATCTGGGATTCCAGGGCCGAGGAGACGAGATCCAGGATCCAATCCCGGGCGGCTGCCAGAGTGGTTAGCGCCGCCAAATCCTGGTTGGCCTGCTTGCGCTGGATGGCCTTGACCAGGGAGGAGATTTCTTTGAGATAGACGTGCTTTTGGGAATCCGGCACGTAAAACATCACCACGAAATGGACCGGCTTCTGGTCGGGCGAGCCGTAATCCAGGCCCGTGGGACTCCAGCCGGCGGCGCAGATCATCGCGCCGTCGTGGTTCGTGCGCATGTGCGGACAGGCCCAGCCCATCCCGATGCCCGTATTGAACTGGGCTTCCCGGGCCAGCACGCCGCCCGCCACATCGGTGCCCGGATTGAGGTCCGGCATGGCCTCGATGAGGTTGGCCAGGTAGTTGAGCGCCTTCTCCTTGTTCGTTTCTGGCAACTCGACGAAGCGGCCTTCCTGGAGGGCGGTTAAGAGGGTTTTCATGGTCAGTCAGCGCCAAATTTGTTGAAGAACCACGATTTGACGACATGGCACAACACGCCATAGGTGAGCAAAAACCCGCCCATCCACAACCAAAACGCGGCGGGCAGCGGCACAAAGCCCAAGTACTGCGCAAACATGGAATAAGGCAGATAGGCCCCGATGCCGATCACCAAGATGGTGCCCAAAAGCAGGGGCAGGCTCGGCGAGCTTTGTAGAAAGGGGATTTTGCGGGTGCGGATGATGTGCACAATCAAGGTTTGGGTGAGCAACGATTCCACGAACCAGCCGGTGTGGAAGATCTGTTCGGCATGGTCGCCGTCGGTCTGGTGATGCATGGCCCCGAAAACGAACCACATCAGGGCAAACGTGGCATAATCAAAAATCGAACTGATCGGCCCCACATACATCATGAAGCGCTTGACGTTGTCGATGTTCCACTTGCGCGGCTTCTGGATGTATTCCTCGTCCACCTTGTCCGTAGGGATGGCCAGTTGGGAGAAATCGTAAAGCAGGTTGTTGACGAGGAACTGGCGTGACAGCATGGGCTCAAAGGGGAGGAACAGGCTGCCACCCACCACGCTGAACACGTTGCCGAAGTTGGAACTCGCCCCCATGCGGATGTATTTGATGATGTTGCCGAAAACCTTGCGCCCCTCGTAAATGCCTTCCTCGAGGACCAGCAGGCTCTTTTCCAGCAGGACGATGTCTGCGGCTTCCTTGGCCACGTCCACGGCGGTATCCACCGAAATGCCCACATCCGAAATCTTGAGCGCCAGCGCGTCATTGATGCCGTCGCCCATGTAACCGACGACGTGGCCGCGCTTTTGCAGGGCATGGATAATATCCGACTTTTGGGAAGGCGACAGCCGGGCAAACACATTCGCCTTCTCCACCACTTCGGAGAATTGTTCCTCGGTCATCACCCGCAATTGATCCCCGGTCACGACCTTTTCCACTACGAGGCCCACATCGCGGCAAATCTTTTGGGTCACCAGCGCATTGTCGCCGGTGAGAATTTTGGTCTGCACCCCCATTTTGGCCAGCGTTTCCAGGGCCTGGGCGGCGGATTCCTTTGGGGGATCGAAAAAG
Source organism: uncultured Pedosphaera sp. (assembly GCA_903918755.1). Classification (GTDB taxonomy): domain Bacteria; phylum Verrucomicrobiota; class Verrucomicrobiia; order Limisphaerales; family Pedosphaeraceae; genus CAIXFN01. The sequence goes on along the minus strand of CAIXFN010000071.1, from coordinate 54,314 downwards.
GCGATGTAGCCGAGGAGAATCAGGTTGGTTTCGTCCGCGACGGAGAAGACCAGTTTGTCCCGCGGGAACTCCCGGTAGGCGATGGCCACCACCCGGTAGCCGTCCGCGCTCAGGTCTTCATATTCTTCCATCAGGTCATTTTTGATGACTTCGATCAGCGGGTTGATGTCGTCATCGACCTGGTAGCGGTCGCACACGCGGTAAACTTCCTCCACCGCGCCCTTGCAGATGAGCACATGATCCCCCTCGTAATCGATGACCACGGACATGCGTTTGCGGGAAAAATCAAAGGGAATCTCATCCACCTTCTTGCAGCTCTGTTCCACATCCAGGTCCGTGTGCGAGAGGATGGAACGGTCCAGCAGGTTGCGCAAACCCGTCTGGTAATAGCTGTTCATGTACGCATACCGCATCACGTCGTCGCTGTTGCGGTTGGTCACATCCACATGCTTTTCCAGCACGATGCGATCCTGGGTCAGGGTGCCGGTCTTGTCCGTGCAAAGGATGTCGATGGCGCCAAAGTTTTGGATCGAATTGAGCTTTTTGACGATCACCTTCTTCCGGGACATGGCCATCGCGCCCTTCGACAGGTTTACCGTCACGATCATGGGGAGCATTTCCGGTGTGAGGCCCACCGCGACCGCGAGGCTGAATTTGATGGCTTCGAGCAAATCGCGCTTCTTGATGGCGATAATCACAAACACCACGCTCACCATCACCACCATGAAGCGGATCATGAGCCAGGTGAAACTGGCGATGCCCCGGTCGAAGCTGGTGAGGGTGCGCTGACCGGCCAATTTTTCCGAAATGGAACCGAAATAGGTGCGGTTGCCGGTGTTGACCACGATCGCCCGGGCCGTGCCGCTGATGACATTGCTGCCCTGGAAGCAGGCGTTCTGCAGTTCGATGATGCCCTTGTCGGCGAGATCGCAGGGCGCGGCGTTCTTTTCCACCGGCATGGATTCACCGGTCAGAGCGGATTGGCCGAGGAAAAAGTCCTTCGTGAACAGGAGCCGCAGATCCGCCGGGATGATGGCTCCCGCCTGCAGGATCACCAGGTCGCCGGGCACGATTTCGTGCATGGGGATTTCGACTTCCTTGCCATCGCGGATCACCACGCAATTGGTTTGCACCATTGCCTGGAGTTTTTCGACCGCCTTGCCCGAGCGCCTTTCCTGAAAATAAGCCAGCACCACGCTGAGAAAAATCATCACCCCCACCACAATGGCGGAGCCGTAATCCTGGGTGGCGAGGGAAACTCCGGCGATCACGAGCAGCTGGATCACGAGGGGGTTTTTGAACCGCAGCAGGATTTCGCCCAGGACCCCCGTCTTTTCGCCCACTTTCAGTTCGTTGGGGCCGAATTCCCGCCGGGAGCCTTCGACCTGTTCGGCGGTCAATCCGTTCGCCCCGGTGGCACAGCGTTTTTGGGCGTCCTCGACGCTGACGGCGCAAAAATCTACCAACCGCTGCTCATTCGCGGTGATCTTCTTGGCGCCGGCCTTCGCCTCACGGACGATCAGGACGGGAGAAATTTTGGAGAATATCGACTTAAGCATGACTTTCCTCTGGCCGGGCACCGCGAGGCAGGTCCCGGCAACACCCCCTCAGATTTGTCGATATCGACTCCATCCGCATGGCCGTTTCGGTCGGGTTTTAGACGTTCACCATCCACCGTGGATCGCACGCCCCGTCCGGGGAGATTAGCGATCAAATTCGCAGAAATGATTAACCGTGGGCTCCGGTCTAGGCCAGCCTTTTTTCTGAAAAGGGGCAAATAAACCTCCTCCCTCATTCCAGTCGGCCGCCGCGATAGTTTTTCGGGGCGGAAAACGGCCGGGAATCAGGCTTCGAACGACTTGCCGCAGCCGCAGCTTTGGCGGGCGTTGGGGTTGATGACCTTGAAGCCGGAGGCGTTCAGGGTATCCTGGAAATCGACGGTCGAACCGCGCAAATGACCCCCACTGAAAGGATCCACCAGCACGATGAGATCAAACATCTCCACCTGGTGATCATCGGGGCGGACCTCATCGAAAACCATGCCATATTGCATGCCCGAGCAACCGCCTTGCTCCACGTAAATCCGGAGGTGTTTCCCGGCATTAGCCGGATCCATGGCCGTGAGGTGTTTGATCTGCGCGGCGGCGCTCTCGGTGATGCGGATAACGGTTTCGACAGGTGCGATGGCGTTCATAATCAACTGGCACCCAAGCTAAGGGCGGACTCCCGGCCTGTCAATTCGAACCCCGGGGCATTGGCGCGCAAAAGGTTCGGGCAATGGAGCGCGCGGACGTTGTTTATTTTGAAGGTTCACCGCGGCGGTGGGGCACGAACGCCGCGACCCGGTTCTCCCCATCGATGATCTGCTCCTTGGTCAGGCGGTCTTTCAGATTGCGAAAGTTTACCTTGGCGGTGGCGTTATCCTGTTTTATGGCCAACTGGTACCATTTGTAGGCTTCGGCGAGATCCTGGGTCACCCCCAAGCCTTGGTCGTAAGCATAACCGATGAAGTTTTCCCCCTCCGGCAGCCCTTGGGCCGCGGCCAAGGCCGCCCACTTGGCCGCTTCCGGCAAATCCTTCGGCATGCCGCGTCCCTTCACTGCGAAAACGCTCAGGTTTAATTGGGCCATTGCGTTTCCCGCCTCCGCCGCTTTGCGATACCAGTAAACCGCCCGCGTGTCATCCTGCTCCACCCATCGCCCCTCGGTATACGCTTGGGCCAGCCGGCATTCGGATGGCTCCCAACCCGCTTCCGCGGCTTGCCGCAACCAGCGCAAGCCTTCGCTGATATTCGTGCCGGTGCCAACGCCAAACAACAGCCGCTCGGCGAGATCGTGCTGGGCTCCGCCCAAGCCCGCTCCCGCCGCCCGGCGCAGGTAATCCAGGGCTTGGGAGTTGTCCTGCGGCACGCCGTATCCCCGCGCATACAGGTTGGCAAGTTGATGCCAAGCGCGCGGCTCGGCTTGGGCGGAGGCTTGAAAAATCCAATTGGTCATCTCGGTCAGGTTGGTGGGTGAATTCGCGCCACCCGCGTAATAGACGCCGAGGGTGAATTGTGCGGATTTGTGCCCTCCAGTGGCGGCCACGCGCAACCAACGGATAGCGTCCTCCCGATTTGCTGGGATGCCTTTTCCCAGCAACAACGCCATTCCCAAAGCATTCGCCGCATCAAGATTGCCGCCCTCGGCGCTTTTCAAATACCAGCCCGCCGCAGTGACCGGGTCCCGGGCCACCACCAGCCCGTTCTCGAAAAATGAGCCCAGTACTCTTTGCGCGGCGGCGTCGCCAGAATCGGCTGCCAATTGGTACCAAGCAAACGCTTGCGCTTCATCCTTGGGTACCTCCACGCCGTTCAAATACAACCGGCCAAGCGACTTGCGCGCGTCATTGTTGCCATGTTCAGCCGCCCGGGTCCACCACCGGACGGCCGCTTGCTGGTCTCGGGCCACGATCTGCCCGCTGAAATAGAAGTTTCCCGACTGAAACTCCGCCAGTGCGTTACCATGCGCCGCCGCCTGTTCATACCAATGGAGGGCTTCCATCAAGTTGATCGGAACTCCCTTGCCCTCATGGTAACAGTAGCCCACCCAGAACTCTCCGATCGCCGATCCATGCGCCGCGGCTTTTCGGTACCATTCAAATCCGGCGGGCAAATTCCGGGGCGTGCCTTGGCCGAGTTGATAACAGAAACCCAGCATGACTTCGGAATCCGCGTAACCCGCGTCCCCCGAATTTTTGAACCAGTGAAACGCCCGGGCAAAATCCTGAGGGCGGCCAGTACCGCTATAATAAAAACTGCCCAGGCGATATTGCGCCGGACGGCTGCCGTGTTCGGCGGCCTTCTGAATCCAGTTGCATCCTTCAGTGGGGTCCTTGGGCGCGCCTTTTCCCTCCAGATAAGCTTTCCCCAGCGAGAACATCGCCTCGGCGTTATTTTGCCGGATGGCGCGGCGCAGCCACTGGATGCCGGATTCCCGGTCTTCCGGGACAATGTCACCATTCAAATATCCCTCTCCCAGCAGGGCTTCTCCCTGGGGGTCCCCGGCTTCCGCGGCCTTGCGAATCCAACTCCCCGCCGCCGCGAGATTGGTGGGGCCGGCGAGGCCGAGGTAGTGCATGAGTCCGATCCCCAGATAGGCGTTGGCGTTGCCATGCTCGGCCGCGCGAAAGTACCAGCGCTGGGCTTCGTCATAATCCCGCGCGACGCCTTCCCCTTTGCGGTATTGGAAACCCAGATTGGCCTCCGCGATAGCCGAACCGGCGGCGGCAGCGCGCCGGTAAAGTTCGACCGCTCTTTCCGGATCCCGCTCCACTCCCAATCCGTTGGCATAGCAATAACCCAAGTCGCTGACCCCTTGCGGATCGCCCAGCTGGACGGCTTTTTCGAGGCACTTGATGGCCTCGGGAAAGTTTTGCCGGACCCCGTTGCCGGTTATCAACATGGATCCCAGCCAATCCCAGCAAAGGGTGGCTCCGTGGTCCGCCGCCCGGCGTAGCCAATTCTCCGCCGCGATTTCGTCGTGGGCGACCCCTTCGCCAAAGGCGTAACAATGGCCTAGCAACATTTCGGCGACTGGCAGATTCTGGGCGGCGGCTTTTTGCAGCCAATCCATGGCCTGCGGCCAATCCTGGCGGCCGAACTCGGGAACCGAGTAAATAACGGCCAGCGCGTGTTGACTCGGGGCTAGGTTGTGGTCGGCTGCCGCGCGGAACCACCGGATAGCTTCATCCAGGTTGGTGGCCACCCCCTGACCTTTGAGATAGAGACGGCCAAGATTATGGCGGGAAGGCGCGTAGCCTTGCTCGGCGGCCTTTTGATACCATTCCCGGGCTTCCCGGTAATCCTGAGCCACTCCGTCGCCGGCGAAGTAACAATGGCCCAGGTCATGTTGCGCTTCCTTTAAACCACTTTCCGCCGCCCGCCGATACCATTTGACCGCCGCCGTCGCATCGCGCGCCACACCATGGCCGGAGTCGAAGATTTGTGCCAGGGTATATTGTGCCTTGGTGTCACCCCGCTCCGCCGCGGATTGCAGGCCTTTGATTTTCAGAAGGAAATCTCCTTCGAGGGGAATGGTTTGGAGCGTTTCCCAGCGATTAGTCAAATCGGTCAAACCTATGGCGGATGGACGGAGCAGTGGCGGAAGACCGGCCCAGGCGGTTTGGATCATTATGAGCACCCCGGTCAGTGCCGCCAACCATGGCCGCATCCGAAAGCTGCAGCCTACCTGGTTTATTATCATAATGGGTGGGGACACATGGTTTTCACCGCCGCGCGGATTCCACGGCCCGGGCCCGTTTTTTCAACAATTGCTCGCGCAGCGAGGGGAGCAAATCCTGCAGGGTGTCGCAAAGCTTCACGTATTGCTCCCAGTCCCCCAATTCCTCGTCCACCCGCAATGCCGCGGCGCCCGCCTCGCTGACCCAGAACAGGACGCGTTTTTCGCCTTCCCGCAGGCGCGTGCCCTGCACCACGTTGAGATAGCCTTCCCGGGCCCGCCGCAGGAACTCCCGTTTGGCCGGCGCGTTGGTGGTGAGATCGGCCAGTCGTTCGGTGACCTGGGCCAGCCCGATTTCCGCCAGACAGCGCGTCGGGACGTCCGCGGGCGGGGCGTCCACCACCTGTTGATAGGTCTTGGTCGCCTCGGCATAATAATTGGTGTCGGCCACGGCCAGGTCCCGGTAGCAATCGCCCACCCGGCCCAGGGCCTGGATGCCCACGCGGTTGGTGGGGTACAGGTTGAACAGGCTGGTGAAGATCTTGGCCGCGTCGAGGTAATAGGTGCGGTTGGTGGTTTCGCTGCCCAGGGATTTCAGCGCATCCCCATAGGCGAAACGTGCTTCCAGCACCAGGCCGGGAGGGGAGTTGGTGTTGCGGATCACTTCGCTGAAGTAGTTGCTGGCATCCGCGATATTGGCCAGTTGCACGGCCATCCGGCCCGCATTCATGCGCGCCTGGAGCGCCAGTTCCGAATCCGGCCGGGTATTGCACACCGCCTCGTAGTTGCGTTCCGCAAACGAATAGTTCTCCTGACGGGCGTAGTGGTCGGCGATCCAATTCTGCGCATACGGGACGAGAAAATGATTGGAGGTTTTCGCCACAAAATTGGTGAAGAGGCCGAACGCGTTGCTTTCGTTGCCGAGCAGATAATAATCCCAAGCCCGGGAGAACTCGGCCCGCGGCAGGCTGGTGTTCGTGTTTCCTGATTGGAGCAATTTGTCATACTCGCCGATGGCCAGCGCCCAGGCGGATTCTTTTTCGTAACTGCGTGCGATGGCCAGTCGCGCTTCGGTCATCCGGTCGGAATTGGGCCAGCGGGCAGCGAAGGCCAGCAGCAATTCGCGGGCATGTGCCGGGGCGCCATGCCGGGTGAACTCCTGCGCCATCAACAGCGTGCCGCGTTCGGTCAGGAAACCATTTGGGTACTCCGCCAGAATCCGCCCCAGCGCGGCGTCCGCCACGTTCAGGTTGGTTTCCGCAATGCCGGCGCGGACAATCTGGTAAAGCGCCTGTTCGACCAGGCTGTCTTTGACCGCCGGCAGCCGGCCGAAACGGTCAATCACCGTGTAATAATTGGAGATGGCCCCTGCGAAGTCCTGTTGCAAATATTGGAGGTCCCCCAGTTTGAAACGGGCGACCGCCTGTTCCTCCCCCGCGGGCGGCAACAGGCGCACGGCATTACTGAAAGCGGACTGGCACTCGGCGATGTTGGTGTCCGCCCAGTTGCACCAGCCCAAATCCAGATACGCCCGGCCGAGGTACTCGCTGTTGGTGAACACGAGCACAAACAAATTCAGGTTGGTGCGGGCCTGTTGCAGGTAATTGGTGCCGGAGAGCGGGGCCGCCCCGGGGGGGGCCTTGGGGTCGATTTCCAGGTTTTGATAATGCTGTTTCAGGCGCAATTCCCCGAGCGTCAGCAGCGCGAGATCGGAGGCCCGCTCTTCCGGGTGCCGGGTGAAGTATTCGTCGAGTTGCTGCGCTCCCGCACTGACATTGTTGGTGCGCAGGTTCAATTCCACGATTTTAAAAGCCACCTGCCGGCGCCGTTCGGGGGTGAGCAACGTGGCGAAATTCGTCTCGTACACATGGGCCGCCTCAATGGCTTCCGCCAGGCGGTCGAGTTTCTCGAGAACTTCCACGCGGAACCGGGCGCTTTCCGCCTGCAATTCGCCCTGCCGCAGCGCGGAGGAGAGTTGCAGCAGGTTGGTGCTGGTGCGCAGGGCCGGTTCCGCCCGGCCGGTGGCCAACTGCACAAAACCGGTGAGATGCTCCCGCTTCCATTCCGCCGCCGGCTCCAATTTGCGCGCCCCCAGGCGCCGGAGGGTTTCCTCCGCCGCACCGTAGTTCTTCTGATTCAGTTGCGCCTCCGTCAGCAGGAGGAGTCCGTCCATCGCCGCGCTATTGGTGGGGTTGGCCGCCAGCGCCAGTTGAAACGCGCCGTTGGTCCAACCCAGCAATTCGATCGTCTGCGCCCAATCCTGCTGTTCATAAACCTCCCGGGCTTGATGGTAGATGGCGTCCCAGCGGAGGGGAGAATCGGCATAATCCCGCACCACCTGCGCGTACGCCGCCGCCGCCCGGGTGTGATCGCCCATTAATGCGTTTTCCCGGGCGATGCCATACACGTATTGGTCGGCGAGTTTGCCGGCGACGCCCAGTTGGGCGCTCAGCAAATCGCGCGCCGCCGTGTGATTGGTGAGATGGGAAAGGGCCTGGGCCCGGAGGAGCACGGCGTCCGGAAAATACCGGACCGTGGGGGGATTCGTCCGGGTATACTCCGCCAGTTGGGTTTCGGCTCGCTGCCAGTCGCCGACGTTGAAGGATTGCAACGCCTCGTCGAACGCCTTGCGTTCGCCAAATCCCTGCGCCGTGAGCCGGCCGGGAGTCAACCCCAGCAGCGCCACCAGCCAGAGCCAGCCTACCCGATTAACAGACCACTTCATGCTCCGTGCTTTATCCGCCATTCCCGCCGAGGATGCGACTCAAATATTGGCCCGTATGGCTGGCCCGGCAGGTGGCGATTTGCTCCGGCGTCCCTTGCGCGACGATCTGCCCGCCCTGGTGGCCGCCCTCCGGACCCAAATCCACCACCCAGTCCGCCGTCTTGATCACATCCAGGTTATGCTCAATCACCAGCAGGGTGTTGCCGGCGGCGCGCAACTTGACCAGCACCTCCAGGAGTGTGGCCACATCATGGAAATGCAGACCGGTTGTGGGCTCGTCGAGAATGTAGAGGGTGCGGCCGGTGGAGCGCCGGGAGAGTTCCGCCGCCAGCTTGATGCGCTGCGCCTCGCCCCCGCTCAGGGTGGTGGCTGATTGCCCCAGGCCCACGTAGCCCAGGCCGACACTGGCCAGGGTCGCGCAAGGAGTGTGAATGGGGGGCACTGCCCGGAAAAAGTTCACCGCTTCCTCCACGGTCAGGCTCAACACTTGGGCGATGTTCAGTCCTTTATAGGTGATGTCGAGCGTTTCCCGGTTGTAGCGGCGGCCCTGGCAGGCTTCGCACGTCACGTAAACCGGGGGCAGAAAGTGCATCTCGATCTTGAGCAGGCCGTCGCCTTCACATTTTTCGCACCGTCCGCCCTTCACGTTGAAACTGAACCGGCCCGCCTCGTAACCGCGAATCCGCGCAGCGGGGAGTTTGGCAAAAAGATCGCGGATATGATTGAACATCCCCGTATAGGTCGCGGGATTGCTCCGCGGTGTCCGGCCGATCGGGGTCTGGTCGATGACAATCACCTTGTCGATTCGCTCAAATCCCCGTAATTCCCGGTGTTCCCCCGGCCGTTCCTTGGAGCCATGCAGCTTCCGGAAGAGCGCGCGTCGCAGGATGTCGTCCACCAGGGTGCTTTTACCGGAACCGCTCACGCCGGTCACACACGTCAGCGTTCCCAGCGGCACGCGGAAATCCACGTCGCGGAGATTGTTTTCGGACGCGCCCAGCACTTCGAGCCAGCCGCGTTCGGCCGAGGGGGCGATTCGTTCCGGGGGAACCGGAATGGTCAGCGCCCCGGTAAGGTATTTGGCCGTCAGCGAGTTGGGGGAGAGCAGGATTTCCGCCAGCGTCCCGGCCGCCACAATTTCTCCGCCATGGACTCCCGCGCCCGGGCCCAGATCCAGGATGTAATTCGCCCGCCGGATCGTGTCCTCGTCATGTTCCACCACCAGCACGGAGTTCCCCAGGTCCCGCAGTCCTTCGAGGGTTTTCAACAGCCGTTCGTTGTCCCGCTGGTGGAGCCCGATGCTCGGTTCGTCCAAAATATACAGGACGCCCACCAGGCCCGCGCCCACCTGCGTGGCCAGACGGATGCGTTGGGCCTCGCCGCCGCTTAGCGTCCCGCTTTCGCGGTCCAGCGTCAGGTAACCCAGCCCGACATTTTTCAAGAAACCGAGGCGCGCCCGGATTTCCCGCACCAGGTCGCCCGCAATTTTCGCCTGGAAGGCGGTCAACTTCAGCCCGGCGAAAAAGGCATCCGCGGTTTCCACGGAGAGGGCGCAGACATCCATGATCGAAAGCCCGGGAATCGCCGGGGCGGCCTTTTTCCCCGCCGCTTTGCCTTTGGACGGGGCGACCGGGGGCGATTGGCCGCCTGCCAGTGTTACGGCCAGGATTTCCGGCTTGAGCCGTCGCCCGGCGCAGGCATCACAGAACTGCGGGCTCATGAAGGCCTTCAGCCGGTTGCGGGTGAACTCGCTTTCACTCTCCACGTAGAGTCGCTCCAGGTTCGGGATCACCCCTTCAAATGGGCGGTCCGCCTTGGACATTTTTCCGGCCCGCCAAAAATTGAAACTGATTTCCGTGGCCCCGGAGCCCCGCAACAAAACCTGCTTGAAGGAGTCGGGCAGGGATTGATAGGGCACCTCCAGACTTTGCTCGAAATGTGTGGCGATGCCCCGCAGCATTGCCTTGTAGTAAACCACCATCCGTTTGCCACCCCGGCGCCAGGGCAGGATCGCCCCCTGGTCCAGCGATTTCTCCGGGTCCGGCACGATGAGACCTTCATCAAACACCAGCTTTTGCCCGAGACCGTGACACACCGGGCAGGCGCCCGCCGGCGAATTGAAGGAAAAATGCTTGGGCGTCAACGGCTCAAAACTCTGCCCCGTGGCCGGACTGTAATGCCGGTTGGAATGCAGGGTTTCCACCCAGGGATCAGACGTCGCCGCGCCGGGTGCCTGTTGCAGGGCCAGGAGCCGGCCTTCACCCCAACGCAGCGCGGTTTCCACCGAGTCCCCCAGGCGCACCCGGATTTTGTCATCGATGACCAGGCGGTCCACGATGGCTTCAATGGTGTGCTTCTTCTTGGGATCCAGTTTCACGGCCACGTTGGCGGCCAATTCCAGGATCTCGCCGTCCACCCGGGCGCGCACGAACCCCTCCTTGGCGAGGCGTTCCACCACGTCCCGAAATTCGCCTTTCTGATCCCGCACCACGGGCGCGAGCAGCATGACCCGGGTCTTTGGCGGCAGGGCGAGAATCTTGTCCACGATATCGGTCGTGGTCTGGGCGCTGATGGGCACGCCGCTTACCGGGCAATGCGCCTGGCCCACATGGGCAAACAGCAACCGCAGGTAATCATAGATCTCGGTGGTTGTCGCAATGATGCTGCGCGGACCCGCTCCCGAACCGCGCTGTTCGATGGCGATCGCCGGCGAAAGGCCTTCGATGTAATCCACCTCCGGCTTTTGCATCTGATCCAGGAATTGCCGGGCGTAGGCGGACAGGGATTCGACGTATTTGCGCTGGCCTTCGGCGTAGATAGTGTCGAAGGCCAGGGAGGATTTCCCCGACCCGCTCAACCCCGTGATGACGACCAATTGGTCGCGCGGGATCGTCAGGGTCAGGTTCTTCAGATTGTGCTCGCGCGCGCCGCCGATTTTGATGAATCCCAATGCCATGTCTTGCCAATTGTATGCTGCAACCAGTCAAAAACTTAAGGCAAGCCCGGCGGGATGCAAGGCATTCAAACACCCGCCAGCCCGGGGGCGCTTACGGGTGGGAGGCGGGCAAGAGGAATTTCAGGCGCGGATTGATCGTTTTGAGGACATTCGTATTCTCCGCGATCGCCGTGTGCAGGCTGATCCGCGCCGCGTTCGTATCGCCCAGCAGCAGTTCGGTGCGGGACAGGGCCAGGCGCGACTCCGCCGAGAGGTTCGCCTTCCGATTGAGGCTCGCCACCGCCTGGGCCAGGTTCGTGCGCACTTGCGGGGTCAGCGCCACATTCGGATGGGCCTCGCGGTCGGCTTCCAACTGGTTGATCACTTGCAGGTAGTTGGTCCGCGCGGTGGCGTCATTCGGATTGGCTGCATAATCGGCAACGGTTTTTTCCTCAAACTTCACCCCCAGCACCTCGGCGGATTTGATGTATGAAAAACCGATCATCAACATCGCCATGGGAAGCAACACCAGGGCGGACTTGATGGATTTGCCCTTACTGGTCTGGTAAATCATCAGTCCCAGGGCAAAAATGAACAATAGCACGCCGCAGACTGGCATGGCGGACTGGCCGAAGTCTACTTTGGAGGCGGTCAGCTCGGCTAAGTACACCGGGTTCAGTTTATCGGGTGTCATATTATTGGCCTTGGCTGAGCATCATCGGAATTGGGGTAGAAATGTCAATGGCGCAAAAAGGGATCGAAAAGGGCTATCCCTCCCGCCTGGCAGCTCGCTGGCGCACGGCTTAACGATTGTTTCCAACTACTTCGGCAAGCCAATTCAGTTTGCCCCAGGCCCTTCAGTTTGCTAAATCAGATGAAGGAAATGATGCGGCACAACCAATCCCGCCGTGCATTCGACACTCCGCAAGCGCGTGCCTATTATTGACGTCATGGCCGGAAAGATCGCAACGATCGGCAGACATCTGCGATCCCTCCGGGGGGATCGAGTCGATTTCGAACGCATGTCCCGGGGGTGTCGCTGCGCTCAACCCCCGGCTTATGGCTGGCATGCCTCCGGGATGGTCGGCGGTGTTCCGGAACCCGAAAGGTCCCTAGCCATTAGCCGGTGGTTGAGGAGCGCAGCGACGACACCACCGTAAACGCGTCATCATGGATTCAGCATCCTGGAGGGATGCCAGCCCCGAAAGACATGATGGGGTCATCATAACTCAGCTTGGCATTACCACTTGTGTTTTCCCCCGCAAGACCGCGAGGCACTAATCACACCGGAATGCCGCTTGCCCGATCATGGTTACGTTGTGGCACGTTGCGCGGGGTGGCGGCTTATCTCACGGGCTCGCCCACTTCATCAGACCACCCCCAATCCCTTTCCCGTCACCCCGGTGTGGGTCCGGCCGGGAGTTCCAATGTCGCCACCACAAATTCCGCGGGTTTGAGCGGCGCGAAGCCGTATTGTAGGATCAACTTTCCTTGGGCTGCATCGCTGGGCGAGGTGGTGGTCTGGTCACACTGGATGAAATAGGCTTCCTTTGGTGTCTGCCCTTGGAAAGCGCCCTGCCGAAACAGGCCATTCAGAAATGCGCCGACCTTCAGTCGGATTTGGTCCCAGAGCGGTTCCGCGTTCGGTTCAAACACGGTCCAGCGCAACCCCCGGAGCAGGCTTTCCGTTAGAAACAACTCCAGGCGGCGCACGGGGAGATACACCTCGGCCGCCGCGGTTTCATTTGCGGTGGCCAGCGTGCGCGCTCCCCAAATGATCGGACCGCTTCCCGCAAAAGTGCGTAGGCAATTGATGCCGGCGGCATTCAATACGCGATTTTCGGCATCGGTGAGATTTACTTGCAACCCCTGGGTCCCCACCAGATTCGCCTCCCGACCCGCAGGCGCCTTCCAGACTCCCCGGCTCGTGTCCGACCGCGCAGTACAACCTGCCGCCATCCCGCAGGGGACAAATGTGTCCGAATTCCCACCCGCCAATGGATCTGTTTGCACCACGCGCGGAAAATAAAGGGCGGCATTCCGGGCGGTTGGTCCGGTCAATCCCGCAGCCGATAGGAAACCGCCCAGGGCCGTCGTTGCCGTCGCCGCACCGTTCTGGCCGTCTCCCCATTCCGCGGGTGGGTCCACGATGAGGATCGCCCGGCGGCTAAAGCAATATGCCAACGCAGCCTGATAAACCATGGCGTTCGTGTTTCCTCCCCGGATATCCGGGGGCACGCACAATAAATTGAACAAATCGGTCCGGTAAAAGGCGTAAAGACCCGTGCCGGTGGTTTGCGACCCGGTGAAATCCGCCGCCGAGAGCGGGCCCCCGTCGGTGCCGGAGCTCAGCGCCATCGTTTGTCCCATCGCGGGCGGCATCGCCGGCAAATCGGGTTCGCCATCGCCCCGGGTTTGGACCCGGGCCAGGTTTGACCCGCTCTGGAGAACCGGATCCAGGCGACGCGCCCCTGCTGCTTGCGAAACAGCTACCTGGGTGAAGCGCTCGGTTTGTACATTGCCCGGGGAGTTGTCGCGGAGCGTGAGATTAAAAAGCACCGTCCCATCGGGCAATCCCAGTTGTCGGGCGGTGTCCGGCGTAATGCCGGTAGCATCGGTCACATAGGTAAGCGTATTTCCCCAACTGCCCGGGTTGCTGGCTTCCAGATTAAGGCCGGTTTCCCGGGCTCTTTGTCCATTACCGGCCAGTCGCACGATGATCGCCTGCTGGCCCCCATTTTGGAAGAAATCACGGATCGCGTAACCCAGCGGCAAGTCATGACTCAAGCCGCCGAACCGTCGCTCAATTTCCGCGAAGCTTTCAAGGAGTGTCGGTTCATCGGTCGGCCCGCGAACCGTCCGGCCGATGAACGCGGTTATCGTGGTAGCCACGCCTGCGATCGTCCGCACGTCGCTGGGGAATTCCTCGACATAGACTCCGGGATAGCTGGGTGTGGTTGGCATCGATATCAATTCTTTATTTCGCCTGGTAAACGATATTCCCTCCGATGATCGTATAGCGATTCCGGGTCTTGAGGATATCGGCTTCGGGAATGGTCATTAGGTCTTGATCGAAGACGCTGAAGTCCGCGGCTTTCCCCGTCTCGATCGACCCGTGGCGATCTTCTTCGAACGCGGCGTAGGCGGGAAACCAGGTGAACATTTTCAGCGCCTGCGCCCGTGTCACCTTCTCTTCGGGATGCCAGCCAGGACCGGAGCGACCGTCGATGGCTGTGCGCGCCACGGCGGCGTAGAACTCAATATTGGGCTCGCCGCGTTCGACTGGCGCGTCAGAGCCGCCAGCCAAAGGAACGCCCAGGGAAAGCAAGGTCTGCCAGGCATAAGCCCCCGGGAGACGATCCTGACCCAACCGGCTCGGGGCGAAGAAGAGATCCCCGATGGCGTGCGACGGCTGCATGGACGCGATCAGGCCAAGGGTTTTGAACTTCGGGAAATCGACCGGGGCCACAATCTGGGCGTGTTCCACCCGCCAACGCGGGTCGGCGATTTTGCGTTCGGCGCGCGGCACGGCGGCCATCGCCGCGGCGTAGAGTTCCAGGAGGGACCGATTCCCGCGGTCACCAATGGCGTGCGCCTGCACCTGCACGCCGGCGCGCAAAGCGCGTTTCATCAGGTCCAGGGCGGCCGCGGGTTCGAGTGTGATCAGCCCGGTGTTGCCGGGATCATCGGAGTAGGGCGCGAGCAATGCCGCCCCGCGCGAACCCAGGGCCCCGTCCATCACCAGCTTGATCCCGCGGACCTGGAAACGGTCGTTGAACTCCGGACTCCCGGGCCCCTGCGCAATCAGGCGGTCAGCTTCAGGACCGGGGCCGGTAATCGCCTTGAGCAGCCGGATGTGGAGTTTCCCTTCGGCGTAGAGTTTCCGCATCCGTGCCACCTCCGTCCAATCGCCGTGCATGTCCTGCACCTGGGTCCAGCCCAGCGAGAGCTCCCGCTGATCGGCGAGTTGCAGCGCCCGCTCCGCCGCGGCCTCGTCCGGTGGCGGCACCAGGACCTCCACCAACCCCTGCGCGTGGTCGATCAGCATTCCCGTCGGCTCGCCCGCCGCGTCCAGATTGATCGCGCCGCCCGCGGGCGCCTTGGTGGAACCGGTGATGCCCGCCCGGCGGAGCGCGATGCTGTTGGCGATGGCAGCGTGACCATCGGCGCGTTCGAGGAGGATGGGATTATTTGGAGCGATCGCGTCTAAATCCTGCCGCGACGGAAAAACCGGCGGCGACCAAAATGTCTCGATCCAGCCGCGTCCCGTTACCCATGCGCCCGGCTTGGCTGTTTTCACCGCCGACTCCACCTTGGCCAGAAAGTCCGCCTTCGTGCGTGTGCCTTCCAGATTGAGGACCATCTCCCGTTCGCCGATCGCCGGGAAATGCGCGTGCGCGTCCACGAATCCCGGGTAAACAAAACTTCCGGCGAGATCCAGGACCTTGGTTCCCGGCCCGATGAACGGGGCAACCCCGGCGTCGTTCCCGACAAACACAATCCGGCCGGCTTGCACGGCGACCGCCTGGGCCATTGGTTGCCGTTCGTTGACCGTGTAAACGGTGGTATGACGCAGGACGAGATCCGCCGGTTGCGCTGCGAGGGAAGTGGCAACCAGAACGGCCAACAGGCCGAGGCGGCCGGGGCGCAACGAACGGGAGTCGCGGTTTTGCGTCATGCCTGGACGATATTCGTTTCCCGGTGGCCTAACAAGGATGACGGAAGGGCCCACTTCCGGGCCGGAATATCTCGCGACAAAATCGCTGGCCATGGACGGGAATGTGGTCATTCACTTTGATCGTCTTGTCGTTGTCTGAAATTGCCCGCGGAACTGAAGTAAGCGCACCTGTCTGCCTACCTGGTCGCAGTCCGCCACTCGGCCGGCTGGCTGGCCGCGCTTGGTAAACTTTCCTGGCAATTGCGCTTGTCAGATCGTGGGCCGTCCGGCAACGTGGTTTCGATTTCACCACCGGATCATGCTTATGAAAAACGCCCTATCATTGCGTTCGCCAACGGACCCTTCCCCGACGGGAAACCCCGCCCAGTTGGATCGCCGCCGCTTTTTGAAACTCGGCGCGTTGGCCGCCGCCGGCACCGCCGGGGTGACGGCTTTGGCGGGCCCGGCCAACGGCTCCCCGCGGGACTGGAGCGGGTCCGACCCGGTGCGCTACCCCGACCCCGATGTCCTGGTGCTGGATGAACGGTTTGCCAAATACAAGGTGGGCAATGCCGCGATCCAGCGGCTGTGGACGGGCGCTTTATGGGCGGAGGGCTGCGCGTGGAATGCCGCGGGACGTTATCTGGTATGGAGCGATATTCCCAATAATCGCCTGCTTCGCCGTCTGGACGAGGATGGGCACGTGGGGGTGTTCCAGGCGCCGTCCAACAATACCAACGGGAACACTTTTGATCGCGAAGGACGCCTGCTTTCCTGCGAGCATGATGCGCGGCGCGTGGTGCGGCATGAGCACGACGGTACCATCCGGGTGCTGGCGGACAACTGGCAGGGCAAACCCTTGAATGCGCCCAATGACATCGTGGTCCATCAGGATGGCGGCATCTGGTTCACCGATCCCGGCTACGGCATCATGATGGATTATGAGGGGCACCTGGCGAAACTGGAAATCAAGGAGGCGATTTATCGAATTGATCCCGTCAGCGGGAAGATGGAGATGGTCTCGGATGAAGGTTTTAAGCCCAACGGTTTGTGCTTCTCGCCGGATTACCAAAAGCTGTATGTGGCCGATACCGGCGGTCCCGATCCCCGGGGTATTGATGTGTATGATGTGACCCCTGATCAGAAACTGCGGAATCGCCGCCGGTTTTGTTCCATGGAGTGGAATGGCAAAATGGGCGGTTCCGATGGTATTCGTGTGGATGTGGATGGGAATGTGTGGTCCGCCGCCGGTTGGGCAGGGGAGGGTTACGATGGGGTGCACATCTTCGCTCCGGACGGGAAGCGCATCGGCGCGATCCGCCTGCCGGAAATCTGCGCGAATCTTTGTTTTGGCGGTCCCCGGCGGAACCGCTTGTTCATGGTGGCCAGCCAGTCGCTTTACGCCCTTTACGTCAACACCCGGGGTGCGCATATCACGTAGTCTGGGGCCGATCCCGTTTAGGAACCCGATTCCACTCTAGCTTGCGGGTGCCCGCGCGGTGGGGCCGGGGACAGGTGCGCGGATCTTTATCACCTGTCGTCAACCTTGCTTCGGACTTGTTTCGCCGGTGGCTTTTCCCTAGCCTGCCGCCCACCAAACCACCAATGAATTGGGCGCAACAATACGATCCGCTGCACAATGCCCTGGGCTCGACCCTCGTGGCCGCGCTGCCGGTGATTTTGCTGCTGGGGGGCATCACCGTGGGCCGGCTCCGGATTCATGTCGCGGCTCTGCTCGGTTTGGTGGCGGCGCTCGCGGTCGCGATCCTGGTTTACGGCATGCCGGTGCGGCTTGCGGCGGCCACCACCGTTTTCGGCGCGGCCTACGGTTTGTTTCCCATCGGTTGGATCATTCTCAATTTGATGTTTCTTTATCAGCTCACGGTGGAGAAAGGTTACTTCATGATCCTGCGGAGCAGTCTGGCGACCCTCGCGCCGGATCCCCGCTTGCAGGTGATCCTGATCGCCTTTTCCCTGGGCGCATTTTTTGAAGGCGCGGCCGGCTTCGGCACTCCGGTGGCGGTCACCTCCGCCATCCTCATCCAATTGGGGTTCCGCCCTTTGATGGCCTCCGGACTCTCCCTGATCGCGAACACCGCCCCCGTCGCTTTCGGCGGTTTGGGCACTCCTATCCTCGCTCTGAGCAAGGTCACGGGCATCAGCGAATTGACGCTGTCCGCGATGATCGGCCGGCAATTGCCCTGGTTCTCTTTGATTATTCCATTTTGGGTGGTTTGGGCGATGGCAGGTTTCCGGGGCATGCTCGAAGTCTGGCCGGCCGCCTTGACTGCCGGGCTCGCCTTTGCGATTCCCCAATACCTCGTCGCCAACTATCACGGTCCCTGGTTGGTGGACATCATCTCCGCCATGGTCTCTATGATTGCCGTGGCCGTGCTGCTGCGTTGGTGGCGGCCGCGCCGGATCTGGCCCTTGGACGGCCAGGATCAGGCCTCTGTTGCCCCGCTGACGGCTGGTTACTCCGGGAAGATGATCCTGCGCGCCTGGACTCCCTGGCTCCTGCTCACGGCTTTTCTTTTCGTCTGGGGATTGCCCGTGGTGAAGGCCACGCTCAACCGGTGGTCGCCCGCCGATTTTCCCGTGCCGGGGTTGCACCAGGCCATCGTCCGCACGCCCCCGGTGGCGCCGGTGCCGACCGCGGAACATCCCGCGAAACCCGAACCGGCGCTGTTCGTGCGCAACTGGCTTTCCGCCACCGGCAGCGGCATCCTCTTTTCGGCGGTGGTCGCCGGGTTGGTTATGGGGCTTTCACCCGCCCGCATGGCCCGGATTTACTGGGAGACCCTGGTGCGGGTGCGCTTTTCGCTGATCACCATCGCCGCCATGCTGGCGCTCGGTTATGTGACCCGTTTTTCCGGCACCGACGCCACGCTTGGTCTGGCGCTGGCGAAAACCGACCGGCTCTATCCCTTCTTCGGCACCTTGCTGGGTTGGCTCGGCGTGGCTTTGACGGGCTCCGACACCGCTTCCAATGTTCTTTTCGGCAGCCTCCAAAAAATCACGGCGGATCAACTTGGCATTTCGCCCACGCTCATGGCCGCCGCCAACAGTTCCGGGGGCGTGATGGGCAAGATGGTGGATGCGCAAAGCATCGTGGTGGCCAGCACGGCCACCAATTGGTATGGCCACGAAGGGAGCATCCTGCGCTACGTGTTTTTCCACAGTCTGGCCCTGGCGGGACTCATGGGTTTGCTGGTTTTCCTCCAGGCTTACGTCTTTCCCTTCACCCGCATGGTGCCGCCTTGAGGACTGAAAAAGTACCGCGCGCCAGTGGGGCACTGGCGCGCGGAACGAAAACGGAAAATCGGTCGCGGGCGGCTCAGGAATTCAATCGGCGCTGCCGCAGGTGCCAGACGAGCGCGCCAAAACCGAGCCCAAACACCGCCCAAGCCGAAGGTTCGGGCGCGGGTGTCGAAATGATCGCCACATTGTCAAAGCGCCAATTGCCCGAGGTATTGTTGTACGCCGTCCCCGATTGGTTGACATTGTCCGCGCCGGTGGAGGCATTCACCAGGCGGACCGCGAAATTGGCGTTGTTGTTGGCGGCTGTGTCGGAGGTAAAATCGGCGGTGATGCCGTTGTACCAAGGCGACGCGGACGTGGCAAAGTGGAGGTAGCTGCCCGTGACGGTATTGGCGCTGGTGCTGTTATTCAGCACGTTGGCGGTGGCGCCGCTGAAGGTCAGGGTGGCGGTCTTCCAACTGGAGCCGTCGGTGGTGTAAAGCACCGCTAGATTGGCTTCCGACTGCGTCGTGGTGTGGGCGTCAAAAGTCAGTTGAATATTGCTGAAACCTACCGTGCTCACATCAAACTCGGCGCCCTGGGTGCCGATGGGGGCTTGCGAAGACCACCCGTTCCCCGGAGTGGTGCCACGGATGCGCCAGGCATTGGCGCCACCGGTCGAACTGCCGGCATCCACCAGGACGTCGGGATTGCTCACGGCGGTGGTGTTGTTGTAGCTGTTGGACATGCCCAGTGCCAGGGCGGTGCCGGTTCCCGAGGATGGGGCGGGGTTCGCATTGATGCCCACCGCGAGTTGGTCAAAGCTCCAGTTGGCGATCGCGGTTTGCGCCTGACCTTGAACCGCCGCTGTCAGCAGGGTGGAACTGACCGCCATCAGCTTGAGATTCTTGATCATAATAAGTTGTTTCACCGGCTGACTGTTTTTGCCCTCACCACGTCGCGGAGTTTGTCGCAATGCGGTGTTACGGGGGCAAGGCTTCCGGGTTACAAACCGGTGACAACGGGGCTCGACTCTGGCTGCCCCCTGCGGAAGGGTGCTCCTTGCGTTTCCCTTTCCGCGGGGATTGACAGCGCCGGTCCGCCTTTGCCATCTTCTCGCCCGATGCGACTTCGCGACCTTGATTTTCCGGGGCTTCCGCAGCCCGGCCGGTGGGTGTTGGGGCGCTGATGACGCACAGTTTTTTCGGTTCGTCACATTTTCATGAATCAACTTGTCATTCTGGCAGGCGGTATGGGCACGCGCTTGCGCGCGCGGTTGGGCGATTTGCCCAAGCCGATGATCCCCTTTGACGGCCGTCCGCTGTTGGAGCACCAGATCGAGCTGGCCAAATCCCACGGGTTCACGGACATCCTCATTTTCGCCTGCCATCGGGCGGAAGTCATCGAACGGCATTTCGGCGACGGCTCCCGCTGGGGCGTGCGGGTCCGCACAGTCGTGGAAAAGGAACCCCTGGGTACGGCCGGGGCGGTGTTGGCCGCGCTGGATATCCTGGCGGAGCAGTTCGTGGTCATGTACGGCGACACCATGGTCAACGTGGATTTGGGGCGATTGGCCAAGGCGCATCTGGATCAGGGCGCGGACGCCACGCTGCTGGTTCACCCCAATGATCATCCGCTCGACTCCGATCTCATTGAAGCCGATGGGGCAGGGTGGGTGACCGCGTTTCACAACCGGCCGCATCCGGCGGATCGTTGGTTCCAGAATCTGGTCAATGCCGGATTGTATGTCCTCACCAAGTCCGCCTTGACGCCCTGGGCGGGCTCAACCCAGTCCCTCGATTTTGGCAAAGATTTGTTCCCGGCCATGCTGGCTCGAGGTGCCCGGTTGCTGGCTTACAACAGCCCGGAATATATCAAGGATATCGGCACACCGGAACGCTACGACAAGATCCAGGCGGAACTCACCGCTGGGGTTGTACGCCGCAACTCCCTCGGCACGCCCCAACGGGCAGTGTTCCTGGACCGGGACGGCACGTTGATTGAGGAAATGGACGGGCTCCGTTCCCCGGAGCAATTGGTTTTGCTGCCCGGGGTGGCCGCGGCGGTGCGCGAATTGAATCACCACGGCTGGCGCGTCGTGGTGGTGACGAATCAGCCCGTGATCGCCAAAGGCTTTTGCACCGAGGCCGAACTGGGCGTCATCCACAACAAAATGGAAACCCTCCTCGGTCGGGAGCACGCTTTTGTTGACCGGATCTACTATTGCCCGCATCACCCGCACAAGGGCTATCCCGGCGAACGGCCGGAACTAAAAATCGACTGTGAATGCCGGAAGCCGGGAATCGGCATGCTCCGGCAGGCCGCCGCGGATTTGAATCTGGACCTCGCCGCGTCCTGGATGATCGGCGATACCACCATCGACTTGGAAACCGCGCGCGTGGCCGGCCTGCCCGGGATAATGGTCCGCACCGGGCATGCGGGAAGTGACGCCAAATTCCCGGGTGCGCCCGGATTGGTGGCGGATAACTTGCTCGACGCGGTCCACCTCATTCTGGCAAGAACAAGCCTGTGATTATCAGCCGGACACCCTTACGGATGAGTTTTGTGGGCGGGGGCAGTGACCTGCCGGTTTATTATCGCCGCTTTGGCGGGGCCGTCCTGTCCACTGCCATCAACCATTTCGTTTACGTCACGATCAACAAGAAATTTGATGACCACATCCGGGTGAGCTATTCCCGCACGGAAAACGCCCGCTCCGTGGCCCGCATCAAGCACCCGCTGGTGCGCGAAGCCATGAAGATGCTGGGTCTCACCGGCGGCATCGAAATCACTTCCGTCGCGGACATTCCCGCGCGCGGCACCGGCCTGGGCAGTTCGAGTTCCTTTACCGTGGGCCTGCTGCATGCCTTGCACGCGTATGCCGAACGGTTCGCCGGCGCCGAGCAACTGGCCCGCGAAGCCTGCACCATTGAAATCGAAAAGTGCGGCGAGCCCATCGGCCTGCAGGATCAATATGCGGCGGCCTATGGCGGGTTGAATTTCATCCAGTTCAACCGCGACGACTCCGTCACGGTTGAGCCCATCATTTGTCGGACCCAAACCGTCGCGCACTTGCAGGCGAGCATCCTGGTGTTTTACACCGGCATCACCCGGAGCGCCTCGAGCATCCTGCAACACCAACAAACTGCCGTCGGCTCGGAGCGAAAAAAGCAGAAGGTCATGGGCCGCATGGTCGAACTGGCCCACCGGTTGCGCGAGGAATTGCAGCGCAATCAGCCCGAAGCCTTCGGCGAAATCATCCATGAAGGCTGGTTGTTGAAGAAGAGCCTCACCTCCGGCATCAGTTCCAGTGTCATTGATGACTGGTATGAGAAGGCCCGCCGGGCGGGCGCGGTCGGCGGTAAATTGCTCGGGGCGGGCGCGGGTGGCTTCCTGATGTTTTGCGCGCCGCCGGACCGCCATGAAGCCATCGCCGCCGCTTTGGGCGACTTGCGCCGGATGGATTTCCGGTTTGAACAGCACGGCAGCCGCATCATTTTCGTGCATCGCTGAGTTCCAGGCGCCGTCCGGTAGCGGGGGCGCATTCGCCTTGCCAACCTTGGCCCAATCTCTAACGTATCCGCCGATGTCCGCCGCCAATTTCGTGATTGCCTCGCCCGGCCACGCTTCGATTTATGACAACGAAGCCCTGGCCTTGCATAAGCACGGCCGGCTGCGTTTCCTGGCCATGGGCACCCGGCGCGGCGTGGACGGTCTGCCGGCCTCCGTGACCCGCCTCAAACCCGTCATTGGCCTGCTCAATTACGCCGGCGCGCGCACGGTTTCCGCCTTCGCCGCGGAATCGTTCCGCTTCCGCCTGCATCCCTGGTTTGATCGCTGGGTCCGCGGCCAGTTGCAGCCTGGCGACAATGTCATCTCCAGCTACGGCTACGCCAACGCCTCGTTTCAATGGGCGCGCGCGCATGGCGGCAAGACTTTTTTGGATGCCGGCAACTCCCATCCCGAGAATTTTTGGAATATTTTGACCGAGGAACAAAAGCGCTGGAAATCCCCCTTTCCCCCGGTGGCGCGTCATCATTATGAACGCTCCCGCGCCATGATGGAGCACGTGGATTACGTGCTTTCTGCCAGTTCCTTCGTCACCCGGACTTTTCTGGAGCGGGGCTTCAAGCCGGAGAACATTCTGCCCCATCCCCGTCCGATCAACCTCGCCGCCTTCCAACCGGCGACCGGCGAGCGGCCCAAAGACCGACCTTTGACGCTCATTGCCACCGGCACCCAGTGCCTCCGCAAGGGCAGTCCCTATCTGTTCGCCGCCTTCCGCGAGTTGTGGCAAAAGATCCCGAATATTCGCTTCGTGCTCCGTCGCATCATTGCTGACGATTTCAAACCCCTGCTCGCGGCCTACAACGACCTCCCCATCACCTGGTTGGATTCCATGCCCCACGCGGAGCTGGCCAACCATCTTCGCCAGGCGGATTTGTTCCTGCTGCCCTCCCTCGAGGACGGTCTGGCCCTGACCGTGGTCGAGGCCCTGGCGTGTGGCCTGCCCGTGATTACCACCCTGAACACCGGGGCCAGCGACCTCATCCGGCCGGGGATCAATGGCGATCTGGTCCCCATCCGGGACTCCCGCGCCATCACCGAAGCGGTGCTCCAATGGGCCGACCGCATTCTCACCCCCGGCTGGCGGCCGCAGATCCAGGTGGATCCCTCGTTGCTCACCATGGAGAACTTTGAGCACGTATTCCTGGGGCAACTCCGTGAACTTAAGCTCGCTTGAGCGGGCGGATCGGTTAAGGTGGCTTGTGGTACGTGATATAAAATCTTTGCTGGCGGACGAATTGCAGGCCCAGTTTCGTGACTGGAACCAGCCGGCTTACCGCGCCACCCAGGCGCTCGATTGGGTTTACGGTCGTCGCGTGACTTCGTGGGACGCTATGACCAACCTGCCCAAGGTCTTGCGCGATCTGCTTCGGAAGCATTACACCCTCCAGTCCCTGGCCCTGGTGCAATTGCACCGCGCCGAGGATGGCACCATCAAGTTTCTCTGGCGTCTGGATGATCAGTCCCTGATCGAAAGCGTGTTGATCCCCGCCAATCCGGCTCTTTATGGCGAGGCGAGCGACCGTCATACCCTCTGTGTTTCCACCCAGGTGGGCTGCGCCTACGGTTGCAAGTTTTGCGCCAGCGGCTTGGATGGCTACAAACGGAATTTGCGGCCCGATGAGATCGTGGAGCAGGTGCTGGCCGTCGAGCGTTGGCATCTCCAGCAGACCGTTCCTGCCCCAGCCGCGGACGGCGGCGTCGCTCCCGCTGCGGATTCGGCCGCGCCCGCCCTCAAGGCCGCCTCGCCCGAACGTTTGATCAACAACCTCGTCATCATGGGCATGGGCGAGCCGCTGGCGAATTACGAAAACCTGCTTACCGCCCTCCGTATCCTGAATGCTCCCTGGGGCGGTGGGATCGGCGCGCGCAAGATCACCATCTCTACCAGCGGCCTGGCGCCCCAGATCCGGCGCCTCGCGGATGATCCCCTGCAATTCCGTCTGGCGATCTCCCTCCACGGTGCGACCGACGAGACCCGCAACAAGATCATGCCCGTCAACCGCAAGTTCCCGTTGTCGGAACTGACCCTGGCCTGCGAGTACTATCAAAAGCGCAAGGAGCGCATGATCACGCTCGAATACATCCTGATTTCCGGGGTGAACGATGGTCTGGAGCAAATCAAGCCGCTGGCCGCCCTGGCCAACCGCCTGAACGCCAAGGTCAATCTCATCCCCTACAACCGGGTGGAAGGCCTGGACTGGGTGCGCCCCTCGGAAAGCGTCCAGGAAGGCTTCCTCGCCGCGTTGGAAGACCAGCGCGTCGTTGCCACCCTCCGCCGCGAAAAAGGCCACGACATCGCCGCCGCCTGCGGCCAGTTGCGCCTCCAACGCGAAAAAGTCGAGCAAGCCCAGAAAAAGGTAGCGGCAGTCCCCGCCCGCTGATAGCGGCCCAGGCTTGGAGTTCCAGCTTCAGCCGGTTCGGGTCTGCCTCCCTCGCCGCCCAGCCAAAACCATTCGACTGATTCCTCAGCTTCTACCATTAAACTATGGTAGCAGCCGAGGTGACGAGGCTCTGACATTTGGCACTCCCGACCTCCTTCCGCACGGCCCTCGAATGATCCAGATCGGACTGTATCGATAGCCCCAAAATCGCAAAGTTCACCCACGGAGTTTGGAATTTTGCCGCTGGAAATCTGGAGGGCACTCGTCCATCAATTCCTCCCCCGTGCAATTTGCAATATCACCGAAGCTATGGAACCATTTCCCTAAATGGCTTTGCATGCCAGAACCACAACCGTCGAAGTTTCCGAATTCCATCATTGCGCCATCCAAGGCAAATGAAAAACCTGCTCATTTCCCTATGAAACGCCATAGCGGAGTCGAAAAAGGCGTTCTCTTGCTTGCCGCTCTATTCATGATGGTTGGCTTTTACCTGATAATTTATCCACAAGATATGGTAATTATTCATCCCGGAACCAGTGGCTATAAATCTGGGGCAGGAAGTTCGTACGGCGAGCACGTCTCTCCCAATGCGTCACGGGTCTATGGAGTTCTCTCCCTGCTTTTGGGCAGTGGGATTGGCTGGGCGGTGCTGACGAAAAGATACGACTAGTCTGATGTCCGCACACAGCCACCTGCCTATGGTAATTTGCGTCATGAATGTCCCCGGCAAGACGTGTGCAAAAAGCGGCTAATCTTTTACGGCTCGGCACAAAGGTGTTGGCGATTTGTGGGTTTCTCCTGACATTTGCTCAAGTGGCGTGGGCGATAGACAGCGGCTTTGCTGGGCCCGTGTGCCTGGTGTCGGTCGCGCCATATTGCTGTGTTCTGTGGCTGTTACACTATACCCGGTCGTTTTTCTGGCTGGTTCTAATGTTTACGCTTGCCTTTCTGTTTGCGACTTGGGGCAATTACTTCTATTTTGACATGATCAGATTGCGCTTCTCCTCATCGAACTCGATGTATTTTGGAATTGTGCCGTTGGCGGAGATTGTTTGCTTGCTGCCGGTTTTGGTGACGATTTTTGTATCCAAGTTGCGCAAACGTTTCAACCGCTGCCCCTGAGGAGGGGGGCAACTCGCCGACGCCGAGATTTGGGCACCCGGATGGACGGCAAAAGCGCCGTCGGTTCACCATGTTTATAGCCTGCGCCATTCCCCATCTAACCCCAGCCCCAGCGGGGCGGCACACGCCTTGCGCGGGCTCGGAATTTCCCGCCGCAAGGTTTGCCCATCAGTTGGCCCCTGGGCTTGCCTCGCTCCTTCGGGACCCCATCGCAGTGCTCCCAAAATCTAAAGGCTCCCTTGACCGCCAATCATCTCCCCAAGCAACTTGCAAAACCCCGAAATTATGGAAACATCCTTCCAAATGGTTTTGCCTGCCATAGCCACAACCGTCCAAGCCTCGGCATTCCGACCCTCGGATACACATCCAATGCAGGAGAAACGCGCAAAAATGAAAACCCGGCCCGCGTCCTTATGAAACGCCTGAGCGGAGTCGAAAAGGGCGTTCTCTTGCTTGCTGGCCATCGACAATTAAAAGTGACCGGCCGGTGATGAATATTCGCCACTAATAATTGCCATTGAACAACATCCCCCAGCCCGAACTCAGTTCCCCATCAATCCATCAAATTTGATCGACCAAAAGCCCCCCAGCATTCACTCACCCGCCCGCGGCCAAACGGCGTCCCGTCCCGTCCAGAATCCGGCGGTGGCACCCTTTCGAGGCGTCGGATCACCGCCGTCATCGACTCCATCTTCGCCGATGGAATACAGGAGCCAATCGCCGTTGGTGCCGGGACGGTAGCGCAGGGGTTTGCCACTCATGGGATCGTACGTTGGCTGGGACAGGAACTCCGGGCACAGCATCGTCAGGTCGGCCGGTGGGATGCCGTGACGGAGTTGGTAGCGCCGGATCGCGATGGCTGTCAGAGTCATTTGGCGAACCGTTTCGCTCTGCGCCATATGCTGAACCAACCCCGATAGCTTTGGCATCAGCAGATTGCTAAAGTAATAGCGATTAAACGGGGGGCCGGACGGCGGTCCGAGTTTTTGGTCCGGTGCGTTGGTTTTGAAATTTTGGAGAACTTGTGGCCGCCCCCCTTTGACGGCGCGAATTGTATCGATGGCTTCCTGAAACCCTGCGAGATAAAAAAGTTCATCCTGGTTGAGGCTGGTCATTTTATAGATGCGGTACCCGGCATCGGGCGTCCACTCTTTGACCAACTCGCGCCATGTGCGGGTAGCAGTTTTTCCCCTGTTTGCCAGTGGCGAGATGCTGGACCTTCGCAGCAGATCCCAGTATTCGATGCCGAGAACCCGCTCTCCGCCGATTCCTGCTTCGGCGATGGTGAGTTGGTCGAGCGGCTCCCAGGCCTCTTGCATCTGCTCCAATTGAGTGTCCGACCAACCGGGGAATTGCAGCGCCTCCCAGGTGGCGGAGAGAGCTATTTTGCTTGCTCCCATGCGCCAGGCCGTGCTCAACAAATTAGCCGGGGAAAGGTTCACCTTGGCCAAGGCGGCCAGGGTTTCAATGTCCGCCAGCGCCTCGGCCGGCCGGCCCTGGTGTAATTCACCGGTTACTTTGACATTGAACCAACGGGCGGAGTTTCTGAAGGCGGAGATACTTCCGGGCATCGAGTCCATGGCGTTCGTTCCCACTTTACCGGCGAGACTGGCCGTCTTGAGGCTTTCCCGGATTTCGCCGAGCGGTCCCTGAGCTTGGAGCATGATTTCGTTGAATTGATCCCAGGTGAGGATTTCCCCGCTGGTTGAGGTCATCGGGGGCCGGGGACTCCGCCAGTCAACGCCGGCCTGGCCCGGTCGCCCGTACGGGTCGTCGAATATAATTTTTGCGTCCAGATTGCAGCTCGGTAGCCGTGGGACATTCGTCAGGATGAAGTCGTGCGCCAAGCTGCTGTCCGGGGCGATTCCGCGGATCAGCTCCTGAAAAGTGACTTTTTCACCTTGGGCGCGCAAGCGGGCCAAATACTTTTGGACGTCGGTTTCCCGGGGCTTTCGAAATTGAATCGCCAGCACCAGGACGAGCAATACCACCCCGCTCAGGAGCAAAAGAAAGCGAGTTCTGGCCGTTCGAGGACTGGATTGCACCTGGCCAGTTTGGCGGCGTTCCCTCTCTGGGTCAACGCACCTCCGCCATCCGCCCGGTTTTGACCAATTCCCCTCGTTTCGACTGCCATTTTGCCGCGTTGTGGATGTTTTGCAAACTTGTCCCGACCTCCCAAATGAGGTATACTCTGCCAGTGATCTCCAGTCGTGCTTGTTTTCATCGGGGCTGCAATCTGATTGCGGCGGTCTTTCTGGCCTTTAGCCCGTTTGCTCGCGGGGCCGAAATGCGGCAAATCCATCTCCGGAATGAATCCATTGCGACCCCACCCCGGCCGGATTCCTCGGCGACGCCCGCCACTGCCCAGGTCTTGGCCCCGGCCACGGGGCTGTTCCTGGTTCAATTCGAGGCCGCTCCCACCGTGGCCAGTCGGGCCGAGTTGCGCGCCTTGGGTGTTGAATTGGTGAAATACGTCCCGGACCAGGCCTTCATCGCCCGGTTCCGCAATGCCTCCCCGGATGCCATTCGCGCCCTCCCGAATGTCCGCTGGGTGGGGGATTATCGTCCGGACCACAAAGTTCACCGGCGCCTCACTGCCGCCGCCGTGGCGGCCGGGCCAACGAACGGGCTGATCGCCGTCACCATTGTGCTCCCGGCGCGCGCCACCCTGCCGGAAGTTGCCCAAGTGCGTGCCTTGCTCGCGGGATTGGATCATGAGAGCCATCTGCGTCAGGGCGTGATTTTGCGCGGGCTGCTGCCCGCCGCTCGTTTGGATGCCCTGAGCCGCTCGCCCGCCGTGCTTTGGGTGGAACTGGCTCCCCACCATAAATTGGTGGATGAGGCGGCGGCCAAAATCGTCGGCGGCGACGACGGCCTCGTCGCCACTCCTACCATCACCCAGCAACAGGGTTTTGGCGGCCAGGGGGTCATTGTTTGTGTCGCGGACACCGGTTTGGACACCGGGGACACCAATTTCATACACCCCGATTTTTATGGCCGGGTGACTGGGTTTCAATTCTATGGTTCGGTCACGGACGGTTCCGACGGTTACGGTCACGGTACCCATGCCGCCGGAATCGTGGCCGGGAACGCCGCCACCGGCGAGACCGACCCCGACACGGGCGCCTTCTACGGATTGGGGGTGGCCGCGCAGGCCAAACTGTTGATCCAGCGGATATTTGACGGTGACGCCAATGAGGTCAGTCCCTTTCCGGCCGACGCCACCCTGACGCGGGATGCCGTGCGGGGTGGGGCGGTGATTGGCTCCAACAGTTGGGGCAGTGATGTTCAGGGGGAGTACGACACCGACGCCGCGCAGTTTGACGAATTGGTGCGGGATGCCGATCCAACCACGCCCGGGGATCAACCCTACATCCTGGAGTTTTCCGCCGGTAACGCCGGGTCCGCCTCGCAAACCATGGACAGTCCGGCGAGCGGCAAAAACGTGATTGCCACCGGGGCCTCCCAGAATGTCACCGCCACGCTGGCCGCCACTTATGGGCTTTATGCCGATGGCCCGGATACCATGGCGGATTTTTCGAGTCGCGGTCCGTGTGAGGACGGTCGGATCAAGCCGGATGTCGTCGCTCCGGGCTCCTGGATCGCCTCCGCCGCCTCCTCGGCCGCTCCCAATCTTGGTTCGATCGCCTGGTCAGTGATCGACGATTACTATGTTTTCATGGGTGGCACCAGCATGTCTGGTCCCCAGGCCTCCGGGGCGGCGGCGGTTTTTGTGCAGTATTACAAGAGCCTGCACACCAATGCCATTCCTTCGCCCGCGCTGGTCAAGGCCGCCCTGATCAATTCCGCCGGAGAACTCGACCAGTCCAACGGCGGCCCCGGACCGATCCCCAATTTCGATGAGGGCTGGGGGCGCATCACCCTCACCAATCTAATCGTCACGAACTCTGTGCTTTCCCCCCGGGTCTATCAATACGTGGACCAGACCTTCCCACTGACGAACGGCCAGGTCTATACCACCCATGCCTTCGTGGAATCCGCCGCGCAGCCCCTCAAGATCACCCTCACCTATACCGACGTGCCCGGTTTCGCCGGGGCGATCCCGGCGCTCGTCAATGATTTGGATCTCGAAGTGGTGGGGCCGGACGGAACGCTGTACCGCGGCAACCAGTTTACCGCGGGCGAGTCGGTGCCGAACGCGGAGACTCCCGATACGCTCAATAACGTCGAAGCTGTTCATCTCGCTGTTCCCCTGCCAGGGGATTACCTCGTCCGCGTCCGGGGGCGCAACATTGTGGAGGACGCACTCCTGGCCACCAGCGTCATTGATCAGGATTTCGCCCTCGTCGTATCGGGCGATCTGGCGCGTTCGGGTGTAGGCCAGGTCCTGCTGGATCGGTCAGCCTACACCGCGCCATCGACCATCAAGCTCGAGGTGTTTGATCTGGCCCGGGCCGGCACCAACTCAGTCAGCCTCCTGGTCAAGAGCACCACGGAACCCCTCGGGGAAACGGTCGTGCTGAATGCGTTTGGCAGTTCCGGGGTTTTCACCGGCGCGGTGGCGACCATCGTGGGGGTGGCCACCAAAGACGGGAAACTCCAGATTCACAATGGCGACGCCATCGAAGCGGACTATGTGGATGCCACCCACACCACCCGCACCGCGCTGGCGACCGCTCAATTGACGCCGCCGGTGCTGACCGGGGTGCTCGCCACCAATGATCTTGGCATCGTGGCGATCCGGTGGCAGAGCAGTGAGCCCGCCAATTCGGTGGTTTATTACAGCACGAATCTCGCTTTCAATATATCCGTCACCAATCAGGCGCTGGATACCGCCCACCTCCTGAAACTCAGTCGCCTGCAGGCCGGCAAGACTTATCACTACTTCGTGGTTTCCACGGATGCCGCCGGCAATGTCACCACCAATAACAATTCCGGGGCCTATTACTCCTTCATCGGAGTGGTGCCGCCCACGGTTCTGCTGGTGGATGATTACGACAGTGCGGGCGAGGAATCCGATGGCTCTTATGTCATCCCGGATAATATCTACACCGACGCCCTGACTGCGGCCGGATTCACCTTCAGTTTTTGGAAGGTGAATGACCGCGGCTATCCCGCCCTCCAGGATGTACAGGGCTACCCGGTTTTGATGTGGCGAACCACCGATGACATCATCAATTACAGTGGCACCAATTATACGATCCCGCCGGTCCAGCAGGGGATAATCCAGAAATATCTCGCCGGCGGGGGTTCCTTCTTCATGGCTTCGATGGGCGTGCTCAGCCAGTTGGGGGATGTGCCGTTCCGCCGGAATGTGCTGCAAATTGCCGGCTTCCTGCAGAACCCCGATCCGCCCGCCCCGTGCGCGGACTGCGACGAATATTTTGGCGTGCCCATTGCCCTCGGCGCGGCGGGCAATCCGGTCACCTCGGGCATGACTCTCACGCTGGATTACAGCAATTATCCCCTGTTCGACCTCGGTGACGGGACGATTTATGGACCCGATTTTTCGGACACTTTTACCCCCACCACCAATGCTACGAGCATCTTTTATGAATCCGTCAGCGGCAAGCCTTGCGGCCTGAGTTATCCCGACTTCGGGGTCGCCAGCCCGGGGCGGGTGATCTTTCTGGGATTCCCATTGGAGGCCATTCCCGTCAACGCCAGTACCCCGAACAATGCGGCCACGGTCTTGAAAGACTGCCTGAAATTCCTGGCACCGGGAGCTGGCGGTGCCGGGGTCTTGTTCCTGGACAACACCTCCTACACCACCAATGACCTGCTGACGGTGCAGGTGGGGGATTCTGACCTGGTTGGCACGGGCCAGACCACTGTCACTTTCTCCACCAGTTCCTCGACCCGCCGGGTCACCCTCAATCTTGCGGAAACCACCCACCCCGGTTTATTTCAAGGGGTGGTCGGGTTGGTGGCGGCCAATCCTACGGCCACGCAACTGGCGGTCCGACAGGGAGACACCATCACCGCCACCTATTTCGATGCCTCCAACAATCGCAATGTGACCGTCACGGCCCGCGTGGATACCATCGCTCCGGTCATCAGCGGGGTCTCCGCCACCACCCGCTATGGGGACGCCGTCGTCTCCTGGACCACGGACAAGGCTGCCGATTCGCTGGTGCAATATGGTGAATCAACCCTGCCGGACCGCACGGTGTATGCCGGCCAATCGGTCACCAACCATGCCGTCGCCATCACCGGACTGACGGCCAACCGGGTCTATTATTACCAGGTGGTCAGCCGGGACCTCGCCGGCAACGTGACCATCGACAACAACGGCGGCAATTTCTACATATTCCAAACCTTGAAGGCACCCACCCCGCCCTGGTTTGATGACCTGGAAACGGGAGCCCCGGGTTGGACCGTCGTGCCCGATCCCGGTGGCAGCGACCTGAACTGGGAATTGGGAACGCCTCACAATGCCGTCGCCACTAGCGCCCATTCCGGCGTGAATGCTTGGGGCAGCAATCTGAAGGGGGTCAGCCTGAACAGTTCCTTCTTCGGAATTGCGAGTTCCTTCCTCTACAGCCCGATCATTGATCTTTCCGGCATGAGCACGGTCACGCTGACGTTCTGGCATGACTTCAATTTCAGCGGCGGATTGGAAACCGGCCAACTCGGCATCAGCACGAACAGCAGCACGCCACCGGCGCAGATTCCCACGCTGGTGGATTACAGTGGTCAGGCTCCCGGCGAATGGGTGCAGGCCATCGTGGATCTGACCGCTTATGTTGGGCAGACGATCCAGGTGGTTTGGTATTATCAGGGCATCGACATCGGCACCCCGCTGAACGGGTGGGTGGTTGACGATGTGGCTATCACGGGAGTCGCCGGCGGCGGCACGATCATCGTGACCAAG
This sequence comes from uncultured Pedosphaera sp., assembly GCA_903918755.1. Classification (GTDB taxonomy): domain Bacteria; phylum Verrucomicrobiota; class Verrucomicrobiia; order Limisphaerales; family Pedosphaeraceae; genus CAIXFN01. The sequence goes on along the minus strand of CAIXFN010000071.1, from coordinate 21,630 downwards.
AACCTGGGGCAGGGCGGGTTCTCGCTCTCCGGACCGATCCAGCGCCGAGGAACCGCGCTTTCCACCGTTGTCAGCAATGCCCCGCCCGGCGATTACACCGTGGCTTTTGACGACGTTACTTTCTATCAGACCCCCTTGACGCTGACGACCAATCTGGCCAATGGGGCCACCGTGAATCTAAACGGAAACTACGGCTTCATCGATGCCAATCGCAATGGCATCTCGGACGCCTGGGAAAATTACTACTTCGGGGACACGGTCACCAACCGCACCCGGTTCACCGACACCGACCACGACGGGATGACCGATTACGCCGAATTCATCGCCGGGACGGATCCAACGAATTCGCTTTCCAATTTGCGCTTCCTCAGCGGGACGTTTCAGACCAACGGATTCGCCAAGTTTCAATGGTCCGCGGTCCCGGGACGCCTCTACCAGGTGGAAACCTCCACCAACCTGCATAATTGGACCCCGGTCTCCGCCTGGCTCCAGGCGGCCCAGAGCCCCATGTCATTTGTGACGACCAACAAGCCGGCGCGCGGCTCGACGCTCTACCGGGTGCAGGTCCGGCCTTAGTCCAACAGGCCGGATCAACCAAGGTTAAGACGGCCGGTGGAGTCGCCGTGCCGTTCCACGCCGCGGGCGCCCATCTGGTCGGCCATGGTCAGGAAAAGGTTGGTCAGCGGTACGGAATTGGCCTTGAGGTAACGGCCGGCCTGGAGCTTGCCCCCGCCGGAACCTGCCAACAGGATCGGCAGGTTGGAGTGCGTGTGGCGGTTGCCGTCCGCATTCCCCGAGCCGTAAACAATCATCGAATTGTGCAATAGGGACTGGCCGTCGATGTCCTTGGTTTGTTCCATTTTTTCCAGGAATTTGGCCAGTTGTTTCACGTACCAGAGATCGATCTCCTTCACCTTGTCGATGGATTCCTGGATGTTGCGGTGATGGGTCAGGTTGTGGTGCCCTTCGGATAGTCCGATCTCGGTGAAAGTCCGGTTGCTGCCTTCACCCGCGAACAGCAGCGTGGCGATCCGGGTCGTATCGGTTTGGAAGGCCAGGACCATCATGTCCGCCATGAGCTGGATGTGCTCATCGAAGTTCGGGGGGATTCCCGCCGGGGTGTCCACGGTCGGGTTGGCCACCGGCATCTTCTCCGCCTGTTCAATCCGCTTTTCAATCTCCCGGACCCCGGTCAGGTACTGATCCAGTTTTTGCCGGTCCCGGCCATTGAGTTTACGCTCCACCGCATCCGCGTCTTCCCGGACGAAATCCAGCAGGGAATGCTGCTCGGCCTGCCGCCGCTTCAGATTCTCCACTCGTTGCTCCCGGCTGCCGGCTCCGAATAGCCGCTCAAAAACCATCCGCGGATTGGGTTCGGGCGAGACCGGTTGGGTGGGGGAGCGCCAGGCCATGTTGTACTCGTAGGCGCACGAATAGCCCGAATCACAACCGCCGGATTTCCGCACCGCGTCGCAGGTCAATTCCAGCGAGGGAAACCGGGTGAGATGGCCGATTTGCTGCGCGACCACCTGGTCGATCGACACGCCGGCATAAATGTCCGAGCCATTGGTCTTCTTGATCCGCACCCCGGTCAGGAACGTTCCGCCCGCCCGCGCGTGGTCGCCCGCGCCATCCGGTCCGGGATCGGCGCTCACGTCGTTGAGCCCCGCGATTACTTGCAATTCGTGACGGACTTTTTCCAGGGGCTTCAGGGTGCGGGACAAAGCGAAATCCTTGCCGGCTTCACCTTCCGGCCACCAGGCCGACGGAATAGTGCCATTGGGGACATATAGAAAAGCCATCCGGACGGGCGCCGTGGCTGCCGGACTGGCGAGGGCTCCGAGCGGTTGGAGTGATTCGAACGCGGGTAGGGCCAGGCACGCGCCCAGTCCGCGCAGGAAATTCCGACGGCTCAGGCTGAGGTGCCGTTCCGCGGCGCGATTGCGTTGCAGGGAAGGATTGCTATTCATGGCGATGGGCTCCGTTTGGTTACAGTGCAGTTCGGTTCGGTTCGGTTCAATTCAGGGCGAGTTTCTTGCCGGCGGCCGTCGGCGTGACTGCAGGTACCGGGTTGGCTTGCAGGCGTTGCTTTTGGAAGGGGGCGGATTCCACCACCCCCTGCAGGAGGGCGGAAAAGCGGCCATTCTCGCGGTTCAATCGGGCCACGATCTGGTCCACGGTCTCCAGGTCATAGTACTCCAGCCCGCGGCCCAGGGCGTACGTGAGCAGTTTTTCCGTCAGACAGCGGTAAAAGTCCTGCCGGTGCTCGTTGACCAGGAGGTGCTTGAGCTCGCTGACGCTCGTGAAGGTTTCGCCCGTGATGAGTTTGCCTTGCGGCTCGATCTTTTGGTTGCGTTCTTTTTCCCGGTACATCCCGAGCGCGTTGAAATTTTCAAACGCCAGGCCGATGGGATCCATGCGGTTATGGCAGGAGGCGCACAGCGGCTTTTCGCGATGTACGGCCAGGACTTCCCGCAGGGTGGGTTCGTGGTCCTTGAAGTCTTTTTCCGTGGACTCCAGCGACGGCACATTGGCGGGCGGCGGCGGGGCCGGGGTTCCGAGGATATTGTCCAGAATGAACAGGCCCCGCTTCACCGGAGAGGTCCGGTCAGGATTGGAAGTCACCACCATCAGGCTGCCTTCGGTCAGAACACCTCCCCGGGGGCTGTCCGGGGGCAGGGGCACCCGCCGCATTTCCGTTCCCGTCACGTTGGTAATCCCATAGACCTTGGCCAGCTTTTCATTGAGAAAAGTGTAATTGCAATCGATCAGCTCCGTGATGCTGCGATCCTCCCGCAGGATGCTGCTCACGAACAGTTCCGTTTCCCGCTGCATCGCCGTGCGCAAGTCCGCATCCAGTTCCACTCGCGGCGGGGCAAAGCGATTGGCCTGTCCCCGCGGAGCATTGCCCCGCCCCCGGCCGGTCTGATTTGTGGAGCCGGCGACGTTGGTGCGCCCGGCGCCGTCCAGCAGCGCGAGCGCATTAGTGGCGTTCAGTCGGTTGGTGGGATTGTTGCCCTGGGCGAAGCGGGCGCGGAAGGCGGCCTGTTCCTCCCGCATTTGCTTTTCGTTGCCATCGTCCCGGGCCAGCACGGCGCGCGCATTGATGGTGATGCCCACCACATCCCGGGTCTGCAACCATTGGCCGGCAAAATTCTGGATCATCTTTTCCGCCCGCGAGTCCGCGAGCATGCGCTTGACCTGCGCGTCGAGATTCTTCCGCAGTTCATGGCGGTCGGCGAGACCGGAAAGTTCCTCATCCGGCATGGTGGACCAGAGGAAATAGGAAAGCCGGGTGGCCAGCGCGTATTCGTCCAGATTCGCGGTCCGGGCGTCCGGGGTGGTCCCCGGTTCATTATCTTCCAACCGGAACAGGAATTGCGGCGAGGCCAGCACGGCAATCAGGGCATGGGCGATACCGGCTTCAAAGGTCTTGCCCGGTTGACTGTAAACCCCTTCCGCGAGTCTGGCCAGGCGATCCACCTGCCTTTCCTCCGGCGGGTGCCGGTAAGCTTTGCGGGTGAACCCGCGCAACAATTCCCGGGCATAAGCCTGCCGTTCGGCCGCCCCGTCGGGTGCGTCCCGGGTGAAGAAACGCTCGTAATTCCGCGGATGCTTCCGGTGTTCCGGTTCCAGCGGGCCGCCCACCGACACGGAATTGATCCGCATCTCCAGGGAATTCAACTTGTCCTCGACCGGGGTGAGTGGCTCCAGCGCCACCGCAAAGGTGTGGTCTCCCGCCGTCCATTTCCGCTCGAAATCGAACCGGAAGATTTTGAAGTCATACCAGCCGTATTCCTTGGCCAGCACCTCCTGGTCATCAATTTTGAACCGGATCTTGCACCGGCCGGGATCAAAATCAAACGTGCCGCGCACCGCCAACTCCAAGGAAATGCGATACGTGCCGTCATAGTCCGCCGTAAAGGTGGTGGCCGCCGCGCCGGGTTCGTAATAATTCAAACCAATGAAGCCATCCCGGCCATTGCCGCCGTTTTTTCCCGGGCTGTTTTTCCCATCCGTCCGACGGAATTTCGACCCGGATACCACCCGCTCCGGGGTCACGCGCGAAACCGTGGGCACCGCCTCCGTGACGATGGTCTTGGCGGCCGCCAGATATTTTTCCAAAAGCATCGGGGAGAGCGTCAGGACGTCGCCGATGTTGTCAAAGCCGTAACCGGTGTCATCCGGCGGAAATTCCGCCTCGGCGTTGAATTCCACCCCCATCAGGTCATGGATGGTATTGCGGTATTCCGCCCGATTGAGCCGCCGGACGGTCACCCGGCCCGGATCGGGATTTTTTGCATCCAATCCAAACGACTCATACTTCACCCAGTCGGCCAGCACGGCGAGTTCACCATCCGTGGGGCGGGGCTTTTTCGCGGGCGGCATCAGGCCGGCGCGGACATTTTTGACGACTTTGAGCCAAAGCTCATGATCACTAACTAAATCTGCCTCGTTCTTGAATGCATCCAGGCTGATTCCACCCTTCTTTTCCTCCCCGCAGTGGCAATCCGCGCAATATTGTGTCAACAGCGGCTCCACCTTCTTGTGAAAATCCGCCGTCGCGGGCAATTCCGCGCCGCCCGCGGGAAGTTGGCCCAGGCTGCCGGCAAGCCACAGGGCTGCCAGGACCCCACCTGCGCCGCAACTCCGGCCCCGGGCCCCGCCAAGGGCGGATGTCCGCCAGTTGGATGCTGCGGTGGCAACTAGTTTCATCCCTTCGAACCCGGCCGTGCTGGTGCGCTTCATTTGGTCAACTGTTAGTGCTAATCTCTGAACCTAACACGGTTGGCCATATTCTTCTTGCAAGGGACGGACAAATTATTGCAAAATCCGGTCATCCGCCTTTCTCTTAATTCCGGCCCTTTTTGGCCGGTTTGTCGGCGCCGGGGACTGGCGGCCCTGTGATGAAAAAACCAGCTTCCCGCCCGGTGGCAAAACCGCCCGTTCCGGCGCCGTCGGCTCCCGCCCTTGGCAAGCTGGCTGGCCGACTCCGGCTGCGCGACGAGTTTTTCCGCGAAACTGTGGATCCCCGGCATTTGTTGGAACCTTTTAACCACATTCCCGGGCTGCTCTATTTTGTTAAAGATGCGCGGAGCCGCCTGATGGCCATCAGCCGGGAGAGTGTCGTTCGCATGGGATTTGCCAGTGAAAACGAGATCATCGGCCGCACCGTGCAGGAATATCTACCGGGGGATTTGTCCGGCAAATACCTCCTCGATGATCAGCGCGTGATTCACGAAGGCCTGCCCCTCCGGAATCTGGTGGAGATGTGGTTCAACGCGGAAGGTCGGCGGGATTGGATCATCACCGACAAATTCCCCTTATGGGATGCCCGCGGCCGGGTGGTGGGCCTGATCGGCACCATTCAGAGTTTTGCCGCGCGCCGCCAGTTGCTGGCCCATCTGGGGCCCGTCGGTCGCGCCGCCGACTACATCCGCGACCACCTGGGCGACTCGCTCATGATTGGTGAAATCGCCCGCCAGGCCGGGTTCTCGGAACGCCAATTGCAACGCCTCTTCCACCGGGTCTTTGGCATGACCATTCAGCAGTTCATCATCCAATCCCGCATCCACGCCGCCATCCATGAGTTGACCCATACGGATCATCCCATCGCGGATATCGCGGCGCGCTTCGGCTTCAATGACCAGAGCGCTTTCACCAACCAGTTTCGCGCCGTGACGGGCTTGCCGCCGCGGCGCTACCGCGAAAAGCATCTCGCCGGCCTGACCGGTTATCCGGGGCCGGCTGGGGCACCGCCCAATTAACCCCCGGCGCTGCCGCCTGCGCCGGTACCCGGCTCGGTCTGGCTTCGGGCATCCAGCAGGGCGGTGAGCCTGGCCTCGTCCAGCCCCGAGGTTTCCAGGGCCACCTGCCGGATGGTCCGGCCGGTTTGGTAGGCCACCTTCGCGATCTTGGCCGCATTGTCGTAGCCGATGACGGGGGCCAGCGCCGTGCACATCGCCAGGCTGTTCTCGATGTTGCCTTCGCACACCGCGACGTCCGCTTCCAGGCCGTTGATGCAACGCCGGGCAAACACCCGGCTGCCATTGGTCAGCAATTCAATCGCCTGCAACAAATTGTGCGCGATCACCGGCAGCATGACGTTCAATTCAAAATTGCCAAACGCCCCGCCGAATGAGATCACGGCATCGTTTCCGATCACCTGCGCCCCCACCTGGATCAGCATTTCGCACATCACTGGGTTGACTTTGCCGGGCATGATGGAGGAACCGGGTTGGGTGGCCGGTAGCTTGAGTTCGCCGATGCCGCAGCGCGGACCCGAGCCCAGGAGCCGGATGTCATTCGCGATCTTGATCAGGCTGATCGCCGCCGTTTTCAACGCCCCGCCCGCCTCCACGCACGCGTCCCGGGAGCCTTGCGCCTCAAAATGGTTCTTCGCCTCGGACAATTTCAGCCCCGTTTCACCCGCGATGCCGCTAATGGTTTTGCGCGCGAAATCGATATGGGTATTGATGCCCGTCCCCACCGCGGTGCCGCCCAGGGCCAACTCGCCCAAATTGGCTTCCAACGCCCATAACCGGTTGATGCCATGTTCCACCTGGCTGGCGTAACCGCTGAATTCCTGGCCCAACCGGATGGGCGTGGCATCTTGCAGATGCGTCCGGCCGATTTTCAGCACTTCGCCGAAGGCCTGGGCTTTCGCCAGCAGGGCGGTGTGCAACTCATTCAGCGCGGGGATCAATTCGTGCACGATCGCATCCAGAGTGGCCAGATGGATCGCGGTCGGGATCACGTCATTGCTGGATTGGCCCACGTTGACATGGTCATTCGGGTGAACGGACTTGTCGCCGCGCTTGCCGCCGCGGAGTTCAATCGCCCGATTGGCGATCACCTCGTTGGTGTTCATGTTCGTCGAGGTCCCGGACCCGGTCTGGAATATATCCACGACGAATTGGTGATCCCACTTTCCCTCGATGACTTCCTGCGCCGCATCTTGAATGGCCTGCGCGACCGGGGCGGGGACATAGCCGAGACCCGCATTCGTGGCGGCGGCATGCTTCTTGATCAATCCCAGCGCGCGGATGAATTGCCGCGGGAACCGGAGGCTGCTGATCGGAAAATTTTCCACGGCTCGGGCCGTTTGCGCCCCGTAATACGCGTCCGCGGGCACTTCCATCGTACCCATCGAATCGGCTTCAATGCGAAATTCGTTTTTCATGTGGGAATATTCTTACTTCGCACGCCCCCGCTGCGAAAGTAAATTTCCTGTGCTTCAATTGCTGAATCCTTTCCCAACCGCGGTTTGGGATTGGTCGAGCGCGACCGGGTTTTGCTTTCATTCCTTTCGCATCGCCCCAAGCGCCATCATCTCCAGCCACTCAACTTTCAAGTGCCGGGCAGCACGATCGTTCGGGACAACTTTCTGGCCGACTGTTCGAAGGTGACCAACGTTTGGCCATTGGCGAGGGCGGCACCATGTATCAATCGATCCACAAATCCTGGTTTGGCGCTGGCGAGGTTAGGCAAGCTCAGTACCGCTTGGGCTACGGGTGAAAGCGAGATGCCTCGACCGGCGCCCAGCGCCGCGAGACTTTTGAGCGCCCGATCTTTGGGCATTTGGTAAAACGACTGCAAAACATAGTAGGTTTCGGCCAGCACCTCGTCTGGCACCACAATAATCGCGCCCGAAAGCAATTGGGCCTCCAGAAATTCCGCGGCGCGTTCATAGAGCGCAACCGGTTGTTGCATTAGCAGGCGAATCACCACTGACGTGTCCAAGGCCAGCGTGTTTTGCGTGTGACTCATGACTTATCCGGCGTGAGCCCCAGCTTTTCCACGACCTCAGCCGCCCGGCCTGCCGCGATGGCGGCTCGCTCTCCTTCCGGGTCATAGTCGCTCTCCGGTTTGGCATATTGGGCTGTAAATACCAGCCAGGGGGCATTATCAAAACGCGTGGGCGGGCGGTCTACCTTTTTGGGCGCGGCAGGGGAAGCTGTTGGCATTGGTTCGGCCAGCCAATTCTGAAACAGTTCCACCGCTACGGAGCGCACCGGACGTCCTTCCAGTGCGCTGCGGGCTTTCACTTGGCGGTAAAGCTCATCTGGAATATCAAGTGTAGCTTTCATGGATTACAGCTTCCTGTATTCCTGTATTTTGTCAATCCTTCGATAAATACCCGTGGTAAACTCGGGAATGGCCCGCTATTTCCTCCCCAGCGCACGGCGGGGGATACTCCCGTTTTTGGGTTTGCAAACGCCTTGAATGGAGTATTTTTAAACCTGATGAGCCCGATCACGAATCCCGCATTAAATGCCTTGCTCGCGGAATCCCTGGATGGGGACGGATTTGTCCTGGCGCAGGTCTTGCTCCGCCACTCAACCGGCGTGGCATTTGAATTGCGGCATGTGGCTGACTCCACCACGCCTGCGGCTCAATTACGCCCGGTAAAACTCTCGGAGTTGCGAAATCTGGCGCAATTCACTGTTGCGGGGGAATTCCGCCCCTTGAAGTCAGCGCCTACTCTTGTCCCGGGATGGCGGGCCTTGGCCGCCGACCCGGCCAGTCTGGAGTCTGCCTTGAATCAACTCTACCCCGGGGCGCTGGTGGATTGGTTCGCGGCCCGGCACGCTGTCCCGCCCGTAACCCATTATCGGGAGTTTGCCGGTCGGCAAACCGGGATGTACCAGGTGACTGCCACCCTGGATGATCGCAGGGTGGGGGAGGTCATCGCGGCAACCTGTGCGCCGACCGCTTGTTTGAAGCGCCGACTCTGGACCGTGGAGGGAATGGCGGTCGATCCGTCGGCGACCAAAAGTTGTATCCCCTGCCTGGAACCTTGCGCTTTGTTTCTCGATGCGGCACGCCGGGCAGCTCGGAGGGATTCGGTACTTGCCGTACCGCCCGCCAATGCCCTTGGATGAACCATTCAGGATTGATGCTATGAACGCTTATTCTTTTGCTCGACGGGCACTTCCCGGCTCGGCCGGGGTGGCGCTGATGTTGGGCGTTTTGTCGGCCGACGTTAGCGTGGTCGAGGCGCAAACGCCCCCGGTCGCTACCACCAACGCGGCCAAACCCCTGTCGGCGACGGAACAGGCGGCCGGGGACGCCGCCTGGCGGGCCGTCCGGCGGGCCGCGCAACCACCGTTTCCCCCGGTGGAATGGCAGACCAATCGACCGCCTCGGGAGATTGTCGCCGAGTATTATCGGGTGAGCACCATGAAGGCCGTGGATCTGGCGCGGGATTTCCACCAGAAATATCCCGGTCATTCCAAAGCGGTCGAGGCGCGGAAGCTGGAGCATGATTTGCTGAACCGGGCGGTGACCCAATTTGGCGAGACGAATCAAACGGCGCGGCTGGAAATTCTGGCAAAGGAATTTCCGGAGGATGCCAAAGCCCAGCCTGCGGCCGCCGCGGCGACTCGTCCGGTCTCCAAAGAGGAGGAAAAGCTCCGAACGCGGCTGGCCGCCATTGAGGAATTAATGCAGGGGGTGCCCAAAACCCTGCCGGAACTCGAAAAAGCCGCGGTCGAATTGCAGCACGATTTCCCCAACTGGCGCGAACCCTACCAGGTTCTGGTGCAGGTGATTTTTCTGAACGAGGGGGATAAAGCCCGGGCGATGGCGCGCGAATTTCAGGAGAGCAAGGCTCCCGCCCAGTTCAAGGCGATGGTGACGGATCATTTCAAACAAATGGAGCGCGTTGGCCAGCCTTTGGATATCAAATTCACGGCTACTGATGGCCGCGCAGTGGATCTGGCCGCGCTGAAGGGCAAGGTTGTGTTGGTGGATTTTTGGGCCACCTGGTGCGGTCCCTGCGTGGGTGAAGTGCCCCACGTCCGGGAGGCCTACACCCGGCTCCATGATCGGGGTTTTGAGATTATTGGGATCAGCCTCGATCAGGACAAAGACAAATTGACGCAGTTTATTAAAAAGGAAAAAATGCCTTGGCCGCAGCATTTTGAAGACGGCGGGGAGCAGAATCACTTCGCCAAAGAATTTGGGATCGAATCGATCCCCACTATGTGGCTGGTGGATAAACTGGGGCGGTTGAACTCCCTGGATGCCCGGGACGGTCTGGCGGCGCGGGTGGAAAAACTTTTGGCGCAATAATCAATGGAAACTCTGCATCAATTGCTGTGGCGGCATGGCCAGTTCCTCGGCCAGGAATGGACTTGGTGGTCGGCGGTGGGCTGGCTGGGCAACCTGATTTTCACCACCCGTTTTTTCGTGCAGTGGTACTACACGGAGAAACGCAAACAGGTGGTTGTTCCGGAATCGTTCTGGTGGTTAAGCCTGACCGGATCGCTCATGCTGCTGGCGTATGCGATCTTTTCCCCGCACAGCCTGGTCTTTATCGTTTCCTACGCTTTCGCCTGGATTCCCTACATGCGAAATATTGTCATCCACCGGCGGCATGCTTTGGCGCAACTTGCTTGTCCCTCCTGTTCGGCCGTTTGCCCGCCACGCGCCAAATACTGTTCCGCCTGCGGCACCCGGCTAGCCAGTGCGCCGCTTCCCGGCTGATCACTGGGGGCCGTTCGACCCCCTGGCTATTTCTGGCCGGGAACTGCCGGCGCCGCGGTATTAGCGTTGGGCCCCTGGAAATTGTATTTGCCGAGAATCTGTGCCAAATCCGGGTTGGTCTTGGCAAAGGCGTTCAACTTGGTCCAAAAATCCAGGACATTCGGGCGCAGATGATTTTTGTATTCATCGATGTTCTTCTGGTTCTCCGCCAATTGCCCCCGCGCCATCGAAGCCTGCCGGAGCAGGAAAAGATTCACGGAGCCACTGAGAATGATCAGCACGGTCACCACCCCCAGGAGCAGTCCCCGCAAAGCCTGAACTTCTTGTTGCAGGGCGCTGACGGAGGAAGTGGCGCCGGCTTCGGAACGCGGAGTTTCGAGATCGCTCATAAATTATTTTCCGGCGGGTTTGGCGGTGGTGGGGACGGGGGCAGGGGCCGGAGCGGCCATGCCCGGGGTCCCCGGTTTGGGCGCCGTCGGTGGCAGGATGCCCACCTGCTGAAGCATCGGCGTGATGGCCGGATTCTTCCGGCTATACTCCGCCAATTCGTTAAATAGGATATTCAGGGTGTTCCGGGAATTCTGCACTCCCGCAATCTCGTTCTGCAACGCACGCAATTGGGAGAGCGAGGAGTTATAGCTGTACGCCAGCCACAAATTGATCAGGGAACTGATCAAGAGGATGCCCACCAGCATGAGCGCCAACGGATTGTTCTTCATAAATATTCGCCTAATGCTAGCGCGGGGTTGGGGCTGTTCCAAGGCGTTTTTTTTCGAAAAACGCGCTTGCTTTTGCCGCCGGGAAAGGCGAATGTCGCCGGTCGCAACGAGAAACGCGATTTCCGAACGGTAATTGATGCTTTAAGTGATTGGTACAGTGACGGTTAAAACTCAATTTCGGAGAGTACAGCTTGGCTAAAGAAGAGCCCATTGAAGTGACCGGGTCGGTGACCCAGGTGTTGCCGGGAACCATGTTTCGTGTCGCCTTGCCAAATGGCCACGAAGTCCTCGCCCATATATCCGGGAAAATGCGCAAGAATTTCATCCGGATCAGCGTTGGCGACCGCGTCAACGTCGAGATGTCCCCCTACGATCTCGGTAAAGCGCGGATCATCTTCCGCCATACCTGACCCCGGTCGGCGCTATTCCGCGCCCTCGGACGGCACAGTCATCTCAAACCGCGGAATTCTCGTCAACACCCGTTGGCCGGCCGCGTCGATCCCCAGGTAACTGCCTTCCGCCACTCCGCGTAGGTCGGTCAGGAGATGGAAGCTGTTGTAGCTGAAGGACTCCCCCGGTTCGATGGTCGGGGTTTGCCCCACGACGCCCGCCCCCTCCACTGCGGTCACCCGGCCTTCACCTTCCGTGACCACCCACTTGCGGGCCTTCACGGTCACCGCCGATTCGGTATCGTTGTGAATGGTAATAAAGTAGCCAAAGCAGTGCGGCCGATCCTCGCTGGTTTGGGCGGTCCGCAGGTAGATGACGCGATCCACCGTCACCCGCAATCCGGCGGGTTCCTGAAATGTCGGGAAGGTGTTCAAAAGGGCAGGTGGGCTCCGCTCAGCGGGGGGATTGACCGGCGAGGCTCAAAGTCAATTCGATCTCATCCGCCACCTTGTCTTCCCCTTTGCCCTGATTAATGCCGAAGTCGCTCCGCTTCACCGTGAAAGTGCCGCGCAAAACCAGCAGATCACCCTTCAGATTGGGCACGCGGTCCTTCAACTTGTCCGCCAGGTAGGTGAGCTTCACAGGCACGGTGATTTTTTTGGCCACGCCCTTGATCGTCATGGTGCCAGTGAGGTCCGCCGTGGTGACGTTCTCAGCCGTTTTGGCCTTGGCCGCACTGATCGCCTCAAACGTAATCGTTGGAAACTTGGCGACATCCAGCCACATGGCCCCTTGCAGATGTTCCTTCATCATCGGGTTGGGGACATGCAGCGTGGCGGCATCCACGACAATCTTCCCCTTGATCGAGCCGGGATCAGCCGGGTCAAACGCCACATTGCCCGAGACACCGGTCGCGGTCCCGTTGATCGATTCCAGCGGGGCATCGGTCTTGAAAATCACGTTGTTGACCCCTTTGGGATCTTTGAAATCAAAAGTCTGCTGGCCCGCCGTAGCCGCCAGGCAGAAACCGAAACAAGTCATTAGAAAAGCATGCTTTTTCATAAGATTCATTAGAAACAGTGCAAGTCGGGAAATCCAGTCATTTTTTGCGCTGCAGTGCGAGCGAGACCGCCGCGATCAAACCACTGATCAGCAATCCCGCCCCCAGGAAATCCACCCCCGGCACGAATTTGTTGACATAGACCACCCCGTCCAGTTCCGTCACCGGGTCTTTGACCGTGTGCGGCACCGAGGTCTTGGTCCAACCGCGATTCGCGCCGGACATGGCCCAGAAGATCACCACCATGGACGCCCCATAGACCGCCGTTATTCGGAGTTTGCGCTTCACGCTGGAGTTCAGGGGCGGGCGGTCAGAAACTTGCGCAAACCGGGCAGGTCGTCCGAATTGATCAAATCCACGTGATGGTCCAGCATCGCCTGCCAGAAAATCGGCTTGTCGGGCGCTCCATAGAATCGAACCCGGCGGCCCTGCTCGTGCGCCTTGGTCACGATTCCATCCAGGCGCTGCTGATCCGCTTCCGACATCACCCCCGCGCCGCGCCATTTGAAGAGCGCTTTCCATTCTTCGCTGATCCACGGCACCAGGCTGGCCGGCGGATTGGTTTCCAGATCCGGCAGGGTGCCATCGCCCGCCGCATAGCGAACGGCATCCGCCGCCAGCAGTTTCCGGGGATACCCCCCCGTGAGAATGGCGGTCAGCGCGTTGGTTTCCTTCCGCCCATCGCGGAAGACCGTGAAAATGTCCCCATATTTCTGGAGTTGCTCCCGCAGCACCGGATACATCGCCGTACCGTCGGTCTTGAAATCGATCAGCAAGACACACTCCGGCCCACCACGATAGACCCGGCCGCCGTTTTCCTTGATCCGCTGCCGCAGCGGCGCGAGATAAAGAGATTCGAGTGTACGCTGCGGATCCCGGTGCTGGACATCATGCGCCACGAGCAATTGTCCGTTGACCAGATGAATGTCCGCTTCGACACTGCAGAACCCTTCCGCCAGGGCGTCGAACAGCGGGTGGGGGTGTTCATAATCATTGTGCGCGTGCGTGTTCCGCAGCGGCACCACGGCGGTGTTGGTCTCCGCCCCCGCTACGGTCAATTGGCCGGCGAAAAGCAGGGCGCCGAGCGGCAATGCCGTGGCCAGGAAGCGTCCGAATAGCGAAATCATTGGGGCAGGGGGCGGTTTTTGTACTTATGAAACAACCGGGTGTGGCGACTGGCCAGATCCACTTCCCGGCCGGCGATCCACATCTTCTTCACGTTGGATCGGATGTCGAAAATGTTTCCGTCCGCGACAAACAGGCTCGCTTCCTTCCCCGCCTCGATGGAGCCCAGGCGGTCGCCCAGTCCCAGGATTTGCGCGGGGTAGAGCGTAATCCCTTTCAAGGCATCGCTCTCCGGCAGGCCGAAGGCCACCGCTTGGGCGGCCTCATACGGCAGATTGCGGGCAAACGACGCGCCCATGCCGCTGGCGCCCACGCTGAAGGCTACTTTTACCCCGGCTGCGCGCAGGACTTCCGGTGCCTTGAAATTGACATCGTAGCCCCGTTGCTCCTGACCGGGCACTGTGAAGACTCCCTCATAAATCACCGGCACCTGGCGTTCCGCCAGTAGGGGCGCGACCTCCCAGGCATCCTGGCCGCCCACGATGATGATCTTGCAGTCATTCGTTTGCGCCCATTTGATCGCGCTCTTGATCTGGCGCGTGTCGTCTGCGTGCACCATGATCGGAATCTGGCCGCGCACCACCGGCAACATCGCTTCCCACGGCGGGTTTACCCCCGCCTTGCCGGCCGCCCGGCCCTTCGCATAGGCCCGGGCTTCCTGAAAGAAATCATCGAAAGCTTTGACGCGCGCCACGCGTTCCCGCGCCTGTTCATCGGACGACCTGCCCCCACCCGGCGTGGGCGGTCGCATCCGTTCGCGCGGTGTCACATCCAGGCTCATGCTCGGCCAGTAAACATGCAGGGCCGCCGGCTTCTTGATGGTCATCTGCTCCATCGTCCAACCGTCGAATGCGACCACTCCCGACAATCCTGCGATGGTCCCGCCTTGCGGGGCGGGTTCGGCATGGGTGATCCCGTTGGCCCGCGTGACGGGAATCAATTCCGAATCCGGATTCACCGCGATCCACGATTCCACCTCGGGGTGAAATTCGCCGACTTCCGTCGTATCCAGCGTGGCCCGCACGGATTCGATTTCTTCCAACCCGAGGGCGCTGTCCAGGCTGATGAGGCCCGGATACAAATGCCGGCCGCCCAGATCCACGAGCGTGGCCCCGGATGCCTCGACATGCGTCCCGACCGCCTGGATTTTGCCGTCTCGGATCCAGACCATGCCGCCGGGCAGGGGGGCGCCGGTCACCACGTGCACGATGGCGTTGCTCAGCAACAGCGACTCAGGATCGGCGGCGCGGACGGTGGGTGTCCAGGGCAACACGGCCAGGGCAGCCAATAAAGCCGGAACGGTGCCCGCCGTCGGTCTCCGGGAAGGGAAGGGGATGTTATTCATTGTCCAGGCAATGGCGGATCGTGCCGTCGTATTGGTGTTCCAGGGATACCTCAAAGAAGCTGTTGTTAGCGGCGTCACCACCGCCGGGACCGCCCGGTCCGCCGGCCTTTTTCACTTTCACGAGCAATTCACTCCGCTCCCGGGCCAACGCCGCCGCCCGGGCCAGGGCCAGGGCGATGTCAAAATACTCGCGACCCTCGATCCACGTCTGCCGGCAGACCGTGAAGGAATCCAGGGGCGATCCAGACCAAACGGCAAAGTCCGCGTCCTTGCCGGGTTCCAGCGAGCCCACGCGTTGGTCGATGTGCAATTGCTTGGCCGGGTTCAACGTCACGAATTTCAGCGCTTCCTCCTCGGGGGTGCCGCCGTATTTCACGGCCTTGGCGGCTTCCTGATAGAGCCGCCGGGCCAGGTCATCCGAATCCGAGTTGAAGGAAACCACCACCCCGCGGGACCGCATCAGGCTGCCATTGTAAGGGATCGCGTCGTAAACCTCCCATTTGTAGGCCCACCAGTCCGAGAACGTGGAACCTCCCGCGCCGTGCCGCGCAATTTCATCCGCCACTTTGTAGCCCTCCAGCACATGCTGGAAACTCGCGATCTTGACCCCGAATTGCTCCATCAACCGGATCAGCATCACGATTTCATCCTGCCGGTAGGAATGGCAATGGATCAGCCGTTTGCCTTCGAGGATTTCCCCCAGCGCTTCCATCTCCAGGTCCCGGCGCGGGGGCACGTCCCCGGATTTCCGGTATTCCGTCCACGCCTGCAGGTATTGTTGCGCGGCCACAAACCGCTCGTTGAAGAACGTCTGCACGCCCATGCGCGTCTGCGGGAAGCGCGAGGCGGTCCGGTCGCCAAAATTGCTTTGCTTGACGTTTTCGCCGAGCGCGAACTTGATGCCTTGGGGCGCGTCCTTGAATTTCAATCCCTCGGGTGATTCGCCATCGCGCAGTTTGATCACACAGTTCTGCCCGCCGATCGGGTTGGCCGAGCCATGCAGCAGGTTGACCGCGGTCACCCCGCTGGCCAGTTGGGCATAAATGTTTGCCGTGTCGGAATTCACCACATCCCCCACGCGCACCATGGCCGAGGACGGCAGCGTCCCTTCATTCACCCCGCCCAGGATCATGCTATGACTGTGGCAATCAATGATTCCCGGCGTAATCTGCAAACCAGTCCCATCCATTACCAGGGTGTTGTCTGGCGCCCCGCCCATGGGATACAGGTTGCGGCCGATTTTCTGAATCTTGCCGTCCCGGACATACAAATCCGCATTCGTCAGACGACCCGCCGCACTCTCGGTCCAAATCGTCGCATTGCGAATCAACAACGCCGGGGGATTGGTCAGTACGCCACGCCCGGTCAACGGTGACTGTGCGATCCGCTTTTGCGCTTCTTTCGATTTGCCCCCGCGGCCTTCCGGCGCACCGGTATGCTGGTCATTCGTCCCTTCCGGCTGCTTGCCGGCGAGGGTTTCCAGTTTGTTGGTCCCGGCCGGGACTGAGTTTGTGGCCATCGCCGTGCTGGTGACATTCGTGGAATTGGCGGACTCGGTGGCGCCCCCGCGGTTGCCCCCGCGACCGCCCCGACCGCCGCCGCGGCCGGTTCCATCCTTCGTGTCTTCCTTCGTCTCGCTCGCCGCAATCCGGTAATAGCGTCCGTCAATCCACACCGCGCGCACCTTGGATTCCGGATCAAAATAGCCCTTGCCATCCACGATGGTGAGGTTGGCCTGCTTGCCCGCTTCGATCGTCCCCATCTGGCGCTCCACGCCACACAGGCGGGCGGGCACCGTGGTCAGCGCGGCCAGGGCGTCCTTTTCCGACAAGCCCCGATCGAGCGCCAGCCGCAGATTTTTGCGGAAAACCGATTTGTCCGCCAACCCCGTGGTGGTGAGCGCAATCTCCAATCCCTGATGGCGCAATACTGCCGGGTTTTCGGCGGCCCAATCCCATACCCGCAACTCATCCAGCGTGACCTGCTGCCAATCGTCGTCCTGCGGCAGGCGCGGCGCACTGGGAAAATTCAGCGGCACGATGAAGGGCGCCCCGGCGGCCTTGGCAAGTTCCGGCCGACGCCATTCCTGGCCGGTGGCCAGAATCCCAAACTCGAGGTTCAGTTCGTGCGCGACGCGCGTGGCCCGGTCCACCATCAAAGCGGTTCGGGGTTCGAAGATCACCCGCATCTTTTTGGCCAGCGCCGGTTCCAACGCCTCCAGACCCGGGTTGTAGGCCGGGCGCGGGCGTTGCCCGTCGTGCTTGCGGTAATCGTCCTGGTCCAGTTTGTAGTGCTCCGCATCCAGAAAACTTTGCCGCACCACCGCCACCATTCCCATCAGGGACCCGGGATATCCGCCGCCCCGGCCGCCGCCGATTTCAAACGCCACATGCTGGAACACCTCGGGGCGGATCACCGTCGCGTTGGGTTCTTCATCGGACAGGGCCACCAGCGCGCTCACCCCCCGCACAATCCCGCGCTCGGGCGTGACGTTGGCCGCGGTGAAACCGATTTCCCGTAGTTTCTCGTTCGCTTTGCTGTCCGGCACGTAGCTTCGGGCCATTTGGCGCTCCGGGGTGACCCGCGCCACCTCATACCCCGGGCCTTCCGCCTCGCGGTCCTGGGAGCTTACACCGAAAAATTTCACCGTACCCGCCGTCAGATCGTTGACCGGTGCGCCGCCGCCCCGGCCTCCTGCGGTCGGTGTCCGTGGCGCTGCCGCCGCGGTCAAATGGGGGTCGATGAAACCCGCGTAAACCGTCATCCCCGTCAGGTCCCAGACCCGCGCGTCGGCCGGCGGAGTCACACTCTTGCCCACCCGTTCGATCAACCCGTCGCGGACGATGATGGTGGCATTGGTGAGGGTTTCATCCGGCTTCACCACCACGCGCGCGCCGACGAGCGCATGGATTCCGGGCGGAATGGGACGGTAACCGGGGGGCACCAGATCCGGGGGGGCGGCGCGTCCAACGCCGGAAAGCAAGGCCAGCGCCATACCCAGTCGCGCACCGCGACCGGCGTGAAATCGGAAGAACTCGTTCATCACGGTGGGCTGATTATGCCGAGCTACGGGCCGGGCACAAGCGCCGAGTTGCAAAGATTTAATTTTGGACCGCACGGGCGCTGGGTTCGCCGCCGCACCCGCACCCCACCGTTTCGTGGATAATGCTTTCCAACCCGCTGGTAGTCTGGTTTTCTAAGTTCATCTACTCGGTCTAGCAATAGTTATGAGAAGCCTTTTAATTGGCATTGATAGCGGGACACAATCGACCAAGGTGCTGGTGGTGGACGCCAACACCGGCAAGGTCGTGGCTTCTGCCGCCCAGGCATACGACCTGATCGCCGACCTGCCGCCCGGCGCCAAGGAGCAGCACCCCCACACCTGGCGCGACGCCACCGGCAGCGCCATCCGCCAGGCCCTCCGCCAGGCCAAGGCCAGCGGCGCCGAAGTCAAGGCCATCGGCGTCAGTGGCCAGCAACATGGGTTCGTCCCGCTGGACGCCCGCGGCGAAGTGATCCGCCCCGCCAAACTCTGGTGCGACACCACGACCATCCCGGAATGCGACGAAATTACCGAGCGCCTCGGCGGGCCCAAGGCCACCATTCGCGCCCTCGGCAATGCCGTCCTGCCCGGCTTCACCGCCCCCAAGATTCTCTGGCTGAAAAAGCATGAACCCGAGAACTACCGCCGGTTGGCCACCGTGCTGCTGCCCCACGATTACCTGAATTTTTGGCTCACCGGCGAACGGGTCATGGAATATGGCGATGCCAGCGGCACCGCCCTCCTCGACGTCCGCAAACGCACGTGGTCACCCGAGACTTTGGCCGCCATTGATCCTGAACTCGCCGGGAAACTGCCGCGCTTGATTTCCAGCGACCTGCCCGCCGGCCGCCTGCAATCCTCCACCGCCCGCCAGTTGGATCTGAACACGGATGTCCTCGTCAGCGCCGGTGGCGGCGACAACATGATGGGCGCGATCGGCACCGGTAACACCCGTGCCGGCGTCATCACCGCCAGCTTCGGCACCAGTGGCACCATTTACGCCTGCGCCGAGAAGCCCGTGGTTGATCCCAAGGGCGAAATTGCCGCCTTTTGCGATTCCACGAATCGCTGGCTCCCGCTGCTCTGCACCATGAACGTGACCACCGCCACGGAACTGGTGCGCACCAGCCTCGGTTGGACCCACGAGAAGTTTTCCGCCACCATTTCCCGCGTGCCCGCCGGCTCCGGTGGCCTGCTCCTGCTGCCTTATCTCGAAGGCGAGCGCACGCCCAATGTCCCCGCCGGCACCGGCGTCTGGCTCGGCGTCAATCAGCGGACCTACACCTCCGATAATCTGGCCCGCGCCTCCATGGAAGGGGTGACGCTCGGCATGAACTACGGCCTGCGGCGGATCGCCCGGCTCGGCGTGACCCCCGAGCAAATCCGCGCCACCGGTGGCGGCGCGCGTTCCAAAGCCTGGCGCCAGATCATGGCGGACGTTTTCAATGCGGAGGTCGTCACCCTTAAGGTGGCCGAAGGCGCCGCTTATGGCGCCGCGTTGCAGGCGTTGTGGTGCTGGCGCCGCCACCAGGGCGAAAAACTCTCCATCCAGGACATCACCGACAAGTTTATCGAGGTCAATCAGCACGAGACCCTGCAGCCGATCCCGGCCAATGTGGAAATCTACGAGCAACTGCAGGCGCTTCAGGACGAAACCTCCGCCAGTTTGCGCGACGTGTTCCTCAAACACCGCCAGTTCGTGACGCGCTGACCTTATCGATGGTCCGCCGCAATGGCCACCACGTGGCTTTGCGTGCGGAAATAAATCGTCCCGGCGGAGATCGCCGGTGTGGCCAGGCAGGGCTCGGTCAATTGGTTCGTGGCCAGGACCCGGAATTCTTTCCCCGCGGCCACCACGTAGACCGTCCCCGCTTCACTCGCGAAATAGATTTGTCCGCCCGCCGCCACCGGGGAGGCCATGAAACCTTCGCCCCCCGTCCCCAATCGTTCCTTATAGAACTGCCGGCCGGTGACGGCATCCAGGCACGATAGAATGCCGTCGGTCTGGCAAGTGTACATTAACCCGTCGAGCAGCAAGGGGGTCTCCATGTAGGAACCACCCCGGAGGGAGCTCCAAGCCACGAACCGGTTGGTCGTCTCCCCCTCGTGCAGGGAAATGTCGCCCACCGCCTCGGGTCGGACCGCGTAAATGGGTTTGCGCGGCCCGTGCGCGCTCATGAAATAGATCAGACCGTTGGCCACCATGGGCGTCGGCACCGGACAATCCCCGCCCCCCGCCATCCGCCAGACCTCCCGCCCGGTTGCCAGGTCGTAGCCTCCCATGTGTTTCCAGCCGTTCACCAGCAATTGCGGGTGGGGCAGGGCCAGGTTCAGGTTTGGCGTGCTCCAGGTCGCGGTGTCGTCCCGGGGCACCCGCCAGGCGAGCGTGCCATCCGCCAGGTTAAACGCCGCCAGAAATCCGTTCGTCAGGACATCGCATTGCAAGAACACCCGGTGATCATAAATGATGGGCGAACTGGCAAAACCCCATTCCAGCATCCACCCATTGGTTTCCACCGCGTCATTATAAACCATGGGGCTGGAGCGCAGGGTGCCCAGATCCTTTTGCCAGCGGAGTTGGCCGGTCAGCGAGTAACAGTAAAGTCCCTCCGAGCCGAAAAACGCCACCAGGCTATCGCCATCGGTCGCCACCGTGCAATTGGCATGGGTGGCTTTCGGGTGGCGGCGGGCCCGGGGGATTCCCTCCCGCGCGGTCTGCTGCCAGAGCCGTTCGCCCGTGTTCTTGTCCACGCACCATACCTGCCATTGTTGCGTGTCGTCGTCCGCCGCCGACTCGCCATCCCCGTAAAGTCCCACCTTGAGCGCGGCCGTCCGCTGTTGGTTCACCGCTGTCGTCACGAACAGGCGGTCGCCCCAAATGACGGGGCTCGCATGGCCCAGGCCGGGAATTGGGGTGCGCCACCGGACCTTTTCCCCTTTGGCCACATCCCACTGCAGCGCCGGTGTGGGCCCCGACGCGATGCCGCTCGCATTGGGGCCGCGGAAGGCGGGCCAGTTGGTTTGCGCCACCGCCCCGCCGGTGAGTGCCAGACTGCCGCAAAGTACCAGGATGATTAGCCATTTCATAAGCTGGACTTAAGCGTGTTCTCCCGGACCGGGCTTTGTCAAACCGCGAATCGTTCATCTTCTCCCTTTCTGCCATTCCGGCGCTCTTCCCTTGTAGCAGCCGATGTAAGGAGGCTCTGATATCGCCTTTCCGATGCTTTCCCCTTGTAGCAGCTGACGTGAGGAAGCTGACAACGCGCTTTCCGCCAATCCCGGGCACGGGAATAGGAGTCCTGATTCTATGCCAAAAACGGATGCAAATGGGCCCGCCCCCCCAACACCAACACCAACACCAACACCAACACCAACACCAACACCAACACCAACACCAACACCAACACCAACACCAACACCAACACCAACACCAACACCAACACCAACACCAAAGGTG
>CAIXFN010000070.1 GCA_903918755.1 uncultured Pedosphaera sp. | reverse complement strand
GCCCGAGGGCGAAGGTGGGGATCAGAACGCAGCCTTTGCGCTTGAGGACGCGCTCGATGGACTGGGTGAGGCGTTCCACTTCCGCTTCGCGGGTGAAGCCGGCCGGGACGGCACGGTTGCCGCGGGTGGTCTCCATGATGAGGACATCGGCTTTAACATCTTCAAACCGGGCGGCTTTCAAAATGGTCTGATCCGTGAAGCAAACATCGCCGGTGTAAAACAGGGTCTGTTTGGCGCCGCGGACCATCATGCCGGCGGAACCGAGGGCGTGGCCGGCGTCAAAGAACTCAATGGTGGGCGAGGCGAAACCGGCGCGGGTTTTGTGATAAGCGGCCCATTCGATCTGGCGATTGTATTTGAAGCCCTGGAAGCGGGGGGCGATTTCGTCCACCTCGTCGTGGGTGTAGAGGGGGTATTCGCGAATCCCGGCCTCGTCCCGCTGCTTGGTCATGACGTTGACGGAATTGTGCAGGACGCGCTCGATGAGGAAATAGCTCAATTCACTCATCAGAACGTGGGCCTTGGGAAAATGCCGCAGCGCGACG
Source organism: uncultured Pedosphaera sp. (assembly GCA_903918755.1). Classification (GTDB taxonomy): domain Bacteria; phylum Verrucomicrobiota; class Verrucomicrobiia; order Limisphaerales; family Pedosphaeraceae; genus CAIXFN01. The sequence goes on along the minus strand of CAIXFN010000070.1, from coordinate 1,164 downwards.
GGGAGCGAGCCGACGTGATCGTGATGGCAATGCGAAAGGGCGACGGCGTCAATTTCCTCGTGCTTGATCAGGTCGTACAGGGGCATGGCCGCACGGCCTTCGCGTTTGGGATGCGTTCCGGCATCCATTAACAAGCGGTGTCCTTCCAAATCCACAAACCAGGCGCTGGCGCCGATGTCGGTGGCGGGGTTTAAATTTGCAATTCTCATGTTTTAAAAAGGATACTTCCAGCCGGGCCTTCCGCCCGACGCATTAACAGATTGTCCAAGCGGCCCCGGGAATCGGGAGACCGTCCATGTTTCACTTGCCGGCCGGGCAACAGTGCGCGGCGCGGCGCCATCACTTCTTCTCGACCGCAACTTTGACCGTCAAGGCGCGCACCAGGCGCTCCGCGCTGTCATACTTGGTAAGTCCGGCAGGCGCCTCGAAGGTGCGGGCTTCCGGTTTTACCAATTTCACCTCTTTGAAAGTCATCATCACGGTATTGTCCGGCGCGGGAATTTGAATCTGCACGGGAAAATCCTTCAGATCGGTGGCATTCCAGACCAGAAACCCCTGTTTTTCACCCTTTTCACCGGTCAAGGTGACGTTGTTCTTCACGCAGGGGTGGCCGTTCAGCTTTTCCGTCCCGACCTTGGTGGTCGCCAGGGTGTATTTTTTATCCAGGTCCGCGATTTCCTCGGGGGACATGGGCACTTCGGCGTACGAGGAGGTCTTGGGGTAAATGATCAGGTCGGCCTTTTTGTCCGGCCGGACAATGGCGATCAGGTGATCCATGCCGAGTTGCTTGGCGTAAGCGAGGGCGGGATCGGGTTGCTCCGTGCTGCGCATTTCGGCCATATCCACTTCCATGCGGATTTTGCCATCCAGCATGTTAAAGGAAAGCGGCATGCTGGTGGTTTCCTTGTTGGATTTGTCGAAGGCTTTGATCTCCACGCGGGCGGTGAAGGACGTATTCTTGCCAAAAAGCGTGAGGACGGCGGCGTTGTTGAGGGCGCTGGAGGCTCCCCCGACGCCCTGGGCCCGGACCGGTGCGGGGGCGACCCCGACCGCCAGCAGCAGCGCCGCGGCGACCAAAAGTTTCACCCGGCCGATTGAAAAATTCATACTCATCGTTGGCACAACATAATTCGCCGCCAAAATTAGGCGAGCTTAAATTTCCGG
>CAIXFN010000069.1 GCA_903918755.1 uncultured Pedosphaera sp. | reverse complement strand
TCACGGCCCTGCCGGCTGCCAAAAACTCCCCACCGCCTCGCGTAATGCCGCGGTCTGCCGCACCCGCACATATTTCCACCAGGCCGGAAACAAACGCCGGTACCGCACTTCGTTAAAGCGGGCATCGATCAGCAACACCACGCCCCGATCCGTTTCCGAACGAATCACCCGCCCCACCGCCTGAAGTACCCGGTTCATCCCGGGAAAAGTGTAGGCATAATCAAAACCCGCCCCGTTCTGGAGTTGGAAATAATCGCGGATCAAGTTGCGCTCAACCCCCAGTTGGGGCAGACCCACCCCCACGATAACCGCCCCGATCAAACGCTCGCCGACCAGATCGATGCCTTCCCCGAAAATTCCACCCAACACGGCAAAGCCCACCAGGGTTGCCCCATGTTCCACCGAAAAATCCGCCAGGAACTGGTCCCTTTCCAATTCCTTCATACCCGGGCGTTGGCTGACCAAGGTGATCGAAGGATACCGCCGCCGAAACTCCTGCAGAGTGTCATTAAGGTATTGGTACGAGGGAAAATAAACGAGGTAATTGCCGGACCGACCGGCCACCAAGGATCCAATCGCCTCCACCACCTCCCCCAATGATTCCGCCCGCCCCCGCAAATGGGTCGCGATGCGGTCCTGAATCAGCACCGCCAGGTTCTCCGCCGGGAAAGGCGAGGCCAATTGCAGCACCGGATCTTCCGCCTCGCCCCCCAGCAGCGTCCGGTAATAGTCCACCGGTGTGAGGGTGGCGGAAAAGAAAATGGCCGCCCGTCCGCGCGCCAGCGCCTTGCGCAGCAGCAGCGATGGGTCCCGGCAAAACAGCCGCACCTTCGCCATCGGATTATTTTCGAAAATGGTTACGAAGCGTTCATCGTAATCCTCGGCGGTCCGCCGGAAGGCGTGCATCCGGAAATAGAGCGCCAGCAAATCTTCGCGAAACGCGGCCGGCTGGTTTTTTACCAGCCACGCTTCCGCCTCGCCCAACGCGGCTTCCAGCGGCTCGCTCAATCCGTCGGGAAAATCGGGGCTGGTGCTCACGCCCTCCCCTGCCCGTTCCACCCGCACCGCCACGGCCTGCGCGGGAAACAAATTGAGTTCCTCCGCGGGATCCGAAGCCGGCACCATTGCGTCCGAACCTTCCTGAGCGCTACCTAATTGCCGCATCGCCGCCTCCAGTTGCTTCAACGCCTTGAAGCACCGCGGGGCGGACTTCTTGATCGCGCGCCGAACGTTCTGGATCTCCCCGCCATCCAATTCCGCCGAAAACATCTCCCGCGCCCGGTCCACCAGATTGTGCGCCTCATCGACCAGGAACCCGTAGGCGCCCCCGTCCTCCGCGAAGTGCCGGCGCAAATACCCCTGCGGATCAAAAACATAATTGTAATCGCAGATCACGGCGTCCGCCCACACGGACACATCGAGCGAAAGTTCGAAGGGACATACTTGATGCTTTTCGCCCACGGCTGCGAGCGCCGCCCGGCAAATCTCCTCCTGTTCCAACGCATCGCGCATCGCCGGCTTGACGCGATCATAGTAACCCAGCGCGAGCGGGCAAGTGAGCTGGTCACAGGGCACGCCGCCGCGCACGCAAACTTTTTCCCGGGCGGTGAGCGTCACCGCTCGCCATTTCAGTCCCGCGCGGCGCAAATCCGCCAACGCTTTCTCGGCAATCGCGCGCCCGACCGTCCGGGCCGTCAGATAAAAAATGCGTTCGAGTTTCCCCGCGCCCACGGCCTTCACCGCCGGGAAAAAAACGGACATGGTCTTCCCGATCCCGGTGGGCGCAGCCAGAAACAATCGCCCGCCATTCGCCAGCACACGATAAGCCGCCACCGCCAGTTCGCGCTGCCCCGGTCGATAATTGGGAAAGGGAAAAGCCAGCCGCTCCACGGACGCATTCCGGATCTGGATCCAGCGATGCTGTTCGCGCAGCCAGGCCACGTAAACCGCGGTGGTCTCCGCGAAGAACTCCGCCAGTTCAGTAAAGGAAATGCTTTGGCGAAACTCGGTTACTTTGCCGGCGGGCAGTTCCAGATAAACCAGTTGCAGGACGAGTTCCGACAGGTGATTTTCCCGGGCGTGCATGAAGGCATAGAACCGGGCCTGCGCCCAGTGCAGGGGATCGGCCTCACGATCCCAGCTGGCCGTCACGGTTTTGATTTCCTCCAGCAACACCTGACCCGAGGTGATCAGCAGTCCATCGATCCGCCCCCGGATGAGCAGGGTAAACTCCTCCGTTTCCACCGTGTGCTCCACCGGCAATTCGGTCAGATACCCCGTCGGACGCGAGCGCTGAATCTTCTGATGCCCGCGAATGCCGGCCAGCGCCCGGTCGGATCCTACAAATTCCCGTTCCCCGCCGAGATCACCCCGGCGCAGGACAAACTCCACCAGGTCACGCACTGCAATCGTGCGCCGCGGCTTCTCGACCAGGTCGGTCATGGTTGATCCCGGTCGCTTTCCTCCCAAGGCAACTGCGCCTCGGCACGCTTCGGTTGCGCCGGGGCACCCGGATCCGGTGTCGTAAACGGTCGTGTGCGCCGCGCCCGGGCTTGCAAAAATTGCCTGACCGTTTCCCGATCGGCGTCTCGTAACACGAGATCGTGCGGGCAAGGTAATGCCAGGGTCCGCTCGTTTACCCAGGTCTGGAAGCCGGCCGCATCTCCGGCAAACAGCCCCGTCAAAACCGCCTCCAAGTGGGGCATGTCCGCCTCCTTCCCGGGCGGAACGGCCACCCTGGCCAGCTCAGGGAGTCGCCCGTGCACCCAACCCGCCGGCATCGCGGCGGAGCCCACTTCCGGATTCCACGCCAGCCACAGCAACCGCGCCAGCGCGGCGCGCAAATGGAGGATACCGCCGCCCAAGGGACCAAAGAAATGCCCTTCACCCTCGGCGGTCTCCGTCAGGGTGAGCTCCAGCAATTGGCCAACCCAACGCCGACTGAGGAACCGGGGCGTCGCCGGCCAGACGCCAGCGCGATTGAACTTGGGTTTGAGTTCCAGCAGCAACTCCGCCTCGCGGGCCAGCGCCGCCGCCTCATCCGCGCATTCCTGCAAATCAATCCGGTCCACCTGCCGCAACAAGCGCAGTTGCCGCCGCCCCATCCGATCGGGATTCGCCACCCGATAGCTGCGCAACCGTTTCCGCAGGTTCTTGGCTTTACCCACGTACAGAACTGACCCGCCGGCATCGAGCATCAGGTACACCCCGGGACGCTCGGTCAGCCCCCGAAAAAACGCCGGCCCCAACCGCTCAACGAGCGGTCGCGGATCCGGAAATAGCAATGATTGGGCTGACGGCACGATTCAAGATAACGCCTGAGCGTGGGACAACGGCAGTCCCACCGTCCCGATTCTGAACCCGGCTTGGCGTCACCGTCAACCCTTCGCGCGGGCGCGGGAATGGGGTGTTTGGATTGGCGCGCCTTTGAACCGGCAATGGAACCCGTTGCGATCGGAATCCGTGCCCCCAACAATTGCTATCGTGCAGGCCCGCAGATGCAATAAATGAGGGAAGCGAAACAGGCGAGAGTTCCCACGAGAATAATCCTTTGTTTGCGCCATTGCTTGACCATCACCAGCCCAATCAAAAAGCCAAACAACGCAAAACAGACTGAGGCAAATCCAAGAACCGCAAAAATGCGTGCGACTCGGCCCGCGACGGACGTTGGGGCGTCTTCCGATAATCCACCGCCTACGAGCGTCCGGCCAATTCGGGCATCTTGGGGATGAGCATTACAAGCGCCAGCGGCGCGCCGTGTTTATAGCTCGCCGCGTTACCCATCACTCACAAGCCCCGGCGGGGCGGCATTGGGATTGGCACGCGCAACACCAAGAGGCCTGCCGGGCGCCGGAATGAAATAAATTGTTCGGACCGCAGTATCGGTCCTTTGGCGTAATCTTACGGCCTTGCCTTGTCCTTCGCCAAATTTCGGTGCGGCCACCGGTTAAATCGTTCTTCAGTCACATTGTGGCAGGAACCATCATCAGAAATGCCGCACAATTCACCATCGCTGATTCGAACGACGCATACCAAATTGGCGCCAGGTATGGTCACGCCATGGGTGGGTACAAAACAATCCGCAAGGCTCGCCACGCCGGACATGATCGTGGAATCTGTCACCCATCTGTATTTTTCCAACAAAACGCCACTCACGGCATCGCCAGATACCCACGGCACGCTTAGCGGGGCGCCGGAAGAACGATCACGCACAATTTCATCATAAAGCCTCCGCAAATCCGCATTCACCGCCGCATGAATCGCCCGGAAGTTGGCGCGGTTCATTCGCTCCGCAAAAAATGAACCGGTCACTAAAACCACTGTCAAAGAGATCAACAAAACCGAATATTCTGGCCTCATTTTCATAAAATTCCTACTCGGGCTGAATCCGCAATGGGCCTCTTCCTCGCCAACTGGCGATTGTGTTCAAGCGTTTTCGCAGGAACTTTGGGTCGCCCCACTGAAATCTGCTTCCTTTCCGGACGGTTTGCCCCCCTCGGTAGTCCCGGGCCGCCATGCCATCTCCACACCGGGGCCGCTGTCCCCGGTTTTCGCGAACCCCATCCGCTCGTAGAGCCGGCGCGCGGGGGAACCCTGGAATACTTGTAAACGCACCGATTGGCCGGCCTTAGCGGCCTCGGCCAGCAAGTCTTGCAGGCACCGGGTCCCGATCCCCCGGTGGCGAAAGTCCGGCAGCAGGGCGATATCGACCAACCGCCAACCATTCGCGCTCCGATCCACCACCTGCCGGCCCACCCGCTGGTCCCCCAACAGGATCACCGAAAACTCCGCCGCCGGAAATTGCGCGGCATAGCCGCGGCGCATCGCCTGATATTGGAGGTTCAGGAAAACCTGGCGCATCGCGGCATTCCCCGCCAGCATCGCCAGTTCATTTTCCCGCGTGCCCGCGAATACCTCCCGCAAAAACGCTTCATCTTCCGGCAATTCCGGGCGATGGCGGACGGTCAGTCCGGCATCGTCGGGAACACTCTCGCCCGGGTGATTCATGGCAAAAAATTGTCAGCCGCACTTTCCGCTTGCCAAACCGTTGGGCTTCTGCTAGCGTTTTCAAAATCAATTTAGTCCGTGTGCGGCCCGGAAATCAAGGCTTGGGTCTCACTGAATGGAGCATGAACGTAAACAACACGACAGAATATCTGAAAGAACCGTGGGTCGGACCAAAAATGGATGGCAGCTTTTTGTTGTCAGAGGCGGCAGGAAATGCTTTTCCTTGGCCTCTCATTATGTCTCCGGCCGGTTGGCGGATGCGGATGCGGATGCCGACGATTTCGACTCGCTTTTCAAACTTTGACCCTCAACCCCTTCCCTCAAAAAAAGGCTAATCAATGTCAGAACCCTATGTTGGTGAAATCCGGATCGCCGGCTTCAATTTTGCGCCCGTGGGCTGGGCTTTTTGTAACGGCCAATTGTTGAGCATCGAGGACAATGAAGTCTTGTTCGCGGTGATTGGCACCACGTATGGCGGCGACGGCGTTACGACATTCGCCCTGCCCAATCTGCAATGCCGGGTGCCAGTCCACCAGGGCAAGTCCAGTACCGGGACACCTTATGTCCTGGGCCAAAATGGCGGCGCTGAAACCGTTACCGTCACCCCGGCCCAGCTGCCGAGCCACACGCACTCCGCCGCGTGCAATCCCACCGCCACCGGCACCGCTCCCGGTGGCAACGTGTGGTCCAGCACCACGGGCAATGCCTACACTACGGCGGCCCCCGGGCAGTTGCTGAATCCCATCGCTATTGCCCCGACCGGCGGTAACCAACCCCACGACAACATGCCCCCGCTTTTAGTGGCCAATTTTATCATCTCGCTTTACGGCGTCTTTCCAACCCAAAACTGACCCGACCCCCCAACTTAACTAATATTTTATGGGCGAATTTTATCTTGGTGAAGTCCGGATGTTCAGCTTCGGTTTCCCCCCCAAAGGATGGGCGCTGTGCAATGGGCAAATATTGCCCATCAGACAATATCAGGCGCTGTTTGCGATTCTCGGCACGACTTATGGCGGGGACGGCATCCGCACCTTTGCGCTGCCCAATCTTCAGGGCCGGATTCCCTATCATTTCAGCAATAACTTCCCGCTCGGCTCCCCCGGGGGCGAGGAACTCCACCAATTGAGTCTCGCGGAAATTCCTCTGCATAATCACGCGGTGATGGCCAGTTCCGCAACTGCTCCCGACCAGGGTGTGCCCACGGGAAATCTATGGGTGGCGCAAGCCTCCGGCTCCAACGCTTATGCCCCCAACACTGTGGTGCCCAAGCCGACCATGAGCCCCGCCGCCATCGCGCCGGCGGGCGGCAATCAAGGGCATGAAAATAGACCCCCTTATCTAACCGTGAATTTTTGCATCGCAACCACCGGTATCTTCCCCAGCCGGAGTTAACCGGCCTATCCCACAACCAGAAAGGAACTGAATATGGCGGATAATTTTCTCGGAGAAATCAGAATTTTCAGCGGCAGCTACGCCCCGGTTGGCTGGGCCCTCTGCAATGGTCAATTGCTGTCCATCCAGCAAAACACGGCGCTCTTTTCCCTCCTGGGTGTCCAATTTGGGGGCGATGGCAAGTCCACTTTTGGCCTGCCGAATTTTCAGGGCGCCGGTCCCATGTGTTTTGGCAATGGCCTGGGTTTGACCCCCCGGGTGATCGGCGAATCCTTCGGCGCGGCCACGGTTACCCTGGCTCCGACCCAATTGGCGTCGCATAATCATGGGGCGGCCGCCGATGTCACGGGTGGCACCGCCACCACTCCGGTCGGCAATGTCTGGTCCGAGGAAAAGAAAAGCAAGGGCACCGTCGCGCGGTATTCCGACGTGGCGGCCAATCCGGTGGCGATGGATGCCAACGCCTTGAGCTCGGTGGGTGGTTTTCAACCCCACAACAACCTGGCTCCTTATTTGCCGCTGACTTTTATCATTGCAACGAACGGGATCTATCCGTCGCGTAGTTAGTCGTTGGGTGACCAAGGGACGGCGGGGAAAAGGAGTTTCGTACTCCGACCGGCAAATTCGCTGGTCGGAGCGTCGTGTGTACTGAAATATCTGTCGCTGAATTATGAAGACTTTTTATAGTTTGCTGACCGCGGTCGGTCTCGCTCTCGCCTTGGTCCTGCCGTCCGCCCGGGGCACCACGGTCACGGTTGGCACCACGGCGGACGGCACCGGCACCAGTCCCCTGACGCTCCGCGCCGCCATCGCGCAGGCGAACAATGCCACCGCCGCCAATCTGCCCTTCATCATTATGTTGCCCCCGGGCAGCTACCCGCTGACCTCAGGGGAACTCAAGATTGGCCCAGGCGTCGCTTCCGGCCCCGGCAACAAAGTTTCCATCATTGGCACAGGGAACGCCGGGAATACCACCATCCGCCAGACGGACGGCCATAACCGCGTCTTCAACCTGGATCCGAACTCACTCGGCGGCTGCACCTTTGCCCTGGCCAATTTGACCATCACCGGAGGCCACGATGCCAATGATGGTTTTGGGGGCGGCGGCATCCTGACCGGGAACACCGGGACCGGGAGCCCCGACATCCTCAACCTGACGAACTGCGTAATCAGTACGAATTCCACATCCGGCGACGGAGCCGGCTTGGGCTCGGCGGGGGGAAGTGTGACGGCCATTGGCTGCACGTTCCTTAAAAACTCCCTCGCTGGCGGCACCACGATGGCCGGAGCCGGGGCCTATTTTCTGCCCTACAATGCCGGGGATACCT
>CAIXFN010000068.1 GCA_903918755.1 uncultured Pedosphaera sp. | reverse complement strand
TGCCGGACAAATTACGCCAACAGAATGTCAATCCGCAGATCCCCTGGCTTTACAACTTCCAACTGGATTTCCGCTTCAAATGAAAACCCCTGGCCGCCGACGGACCGATTGTCTAATTATTTACGCCAAATAAATCTCTGCCTTCGGGGTTAAGGGATGATGTGATGGGAAAGATCCAGTAATTTTACCACCGGCTCCCCTCCTTCGCCCTTCCCGGGCGGCGCGGCATGCTCCACCTCAGTCGGAATTGGGGTAGGAGCCCAGGACTTTGACGACGTTGCAATGTTCCTGCAGGGAGGCGATGGCGTGGGCCACTTTGCGGTCGTTCATGTGGCCTTCGCAATCGACGAAGAAGTAGTATTCCCAAGCCTTCCGTTTACTGGGGCGGGATTCGATCTTGGTCATGTTGAGCCGGAACTTGCGGAACGGGGCCAGCGCTTCGTGCAGGGCGCCGACTTTGTCGTTGATACTGAGCATGAAGCTGGTGCGATCCTTGCCGGAGGGTGGTCCGCATTGGCGGCCGAGGACCAGGAAGCGGGTGGCGTTGCTGGAGTTGTCCTGGACATCGCTGGCGAGAATGCGCAGGCCGTAGCGTTCGGCCGCGAGGGCGCCGGTGATGGCGGCGGAATTCTTCTCGCGGGCGGCGAATTCGGCAGAGCGCGCGTTGGAGGAAGTTTCGATGACCTCGGCGTGGGGGTAATTGTTCTGCAACCAGTTGCGGCATTGGGCAAGCGTCTGGGGGTGCACGTAGAGCTTGCGAATCTCATCGCGTTTGCCAATGGCGGCGAGGCAATGCTGGATGGGCAGAATGATCTGCGCCACGATCTTCAAATCGCTCTCCACGAAGGTGTCCAAGGTGTGGGTGACAATGCCCTCGGTGGAATTCTCGACCGGCACCACCCCGTAATCAGCCCGCCGGCGCGTGACCTCGGCAAAGACGTCGGCGATCGTCTTCTGGGCGGCGTAGCGAAGGCTGGACCCGAAGCGTTGAACGGCGGCCTGGTGGGTGTAGGTGGCTTCCGGCCCGAGATAGGCGATGGTCATGGACTTCTCCAGCGAGAGCGCGCTGGACATGATCTCGCGATAGATGGCGCGGAGGGAATCGTTCGTGATGGGGCCCTTGTTCAGGCGGCAGAGGCGTTGCAGGACGGCGCGTTCCCGGTGGGGCGCGTAAATCTCCTCACCCGCCTTCAGCTTGATATCGCCAATTTGCAGGACGTGACCGGTACGCTCATTCAGGAGCTTGATTATCTGCAAATCAAGCTGATCAATCGCCTTGCGATGTTCAAGGATGCTCATGCCAGCACCATAACGAAACCCGGGCCAGATGGCAGGGGAAAATTCACTCCGACTTCGCAACGGGCGCAGAAAGTAGGGTTCCGCCGGCCGGGCGGCACCAAGTTCGGTCTTTGAATCTCCGGCCAATCGTGGCTTAATCAGCAATGATGAAAATCATTGGGATCATTCCCGCCCGCTACGCCTCCACCCGTTTTCCGGGGAAACCCCTGGCCTTGATCGCGGGCAAGCCGCTGATCCAGCATGTGGTGGAGCGTTGCCAGGCGGCGAAATCACTTTCCGAAGTTATTGTGGCCACGGATGATACGCGCATTTGGGAGGCGACCCAGAATTTTTGTACCACCGAAATGACCGCAGTGGACCACCCGAGCGGCACGGACCGGTTGGCGGAAGTCGCCGAACGCTACGCCTGCGATGCGGTGATCAACATTCAAGGGGATGAACCCCTGATTGACCCGGCCGTTATCGATAGCGTCGCGGCAGCGTTGACCAATGCGGAGATGTCCACGGCGGCAACGCCGATCCGGGAAGTCGAAGAGTATGACAACCCAAACGTGGTAAAAGTCGTTGTCAATTCGGGCGGTCAGGCATTATATTTCTCCCGGCGCACGATCCCGTATCTGCGTGATGCCGCCAATCGTTCTGCAAAAGAACAATTGGCGGCTTTTCCGTTTTTGAAGCACATCGGTATTTACGGTTACCGCCGGGCGACCTTGCTGCGGTTGGTGAAGTTTCCGGTGTCGGCTTTGGAAGCAGCGGAAAAGCTGGAACAATTGCGCGCGCTGGAAAACGGCATTCCCATCGCGGTGGTGCGGGTGGTCTATGACAGCATTGGCGTGGACCTGCCGGGGGATGTGGCACGGGTGGAAAAACTTTTAGCACAGGCATAAATGAAATATATTTTTGTTACCGGCGGGGTCGTCAGTTCCCTGGGCAAGGGTCTCACCGCGGCGGCGCTGGGCACGCTGTTGGAAAATCGCGGCCTGAAAATCACCCTCCAGAAATTCGACCCGTATCTCAATGTGGACCCGGGCACGATGAGCCCCTACCAGCATGGCGAAGTGTACGTGCTGGATGACGGCGCCGAAACCGACCTCGACCTGGGTCACTATGAGCGCTTCACGAACGTGAAGTTGACCCGGATTAACAACCTGACGAGCGGGCAGGTGTACCAGACCGTCCTCAACCAAGAGCGGCGCGGCGATTACCTGGGGAAGACGGTGCAGGTGATCCCGCACGTGACGGATGAGATCAAGAAGCGGATCCACCAATTGGCCGAGCAATCCAAGGCCGACATCGTGATCACGGAAATCGGCGGCACGACCGGCGACATCGAAGGTCTGCCCTTCCTGGAAGCCATCCGGGAATTCGCGCTGGAAGTGGGATATGACAACGCCATTTTTCTGCACGTGACTTATGTGCCGTTCATCAAGGCGGCCGGGGAATTAAAGACCAAGCCCACGCAGCAATCCGTGGCCAAATTGCGCGAAATCGGCATCACCCCGCACATCCTCGTGTGCCGCTGCGAACGCCCGCTGGACAAGGAACTGCGCCATAAAATTTCGCTGCATTGCAACATCCCGTTCGACGCCGTGATCGAGGAAAAGGATGTGGATCACAGCATTTATGAAGTGCCGTTGATGCTGCAACGCGAGCGTCTGGACGAACTCGTTTGCCGACTGCTCCGCCTGGACACGCCCGCGCCGAACATGGCCCACTGGCAGGAGATCATCCGCAAGCTGATCGCCCCGCAACATCGCGTGCGCATCGGCGTGGTGGGCAAGTACATCGAACTGAACGACGCCTACAAATCGGTCTATGAGGCCATCATCCATGGCGGAGTGGCGAACGATTGCGGGGTGGAAATCGTGAAGGTGGACGCTGAGGACATCGAACGGGATGGTCCCGAAAAGGCCTTGAAGGCGCTGGGCGGCATCCTGGTCCCCGGCGGGTTCGGGGAGCGCGGAATCGAAGGCAAGATCAAGGCGGTCAAATATGCGCGCGAGAACAAAATCCCGTATCTCGGCCTGTGCCTGGGCATGCAGATCGCAACGATTGAGTTTGCCCGCAACGTGCTGAAGCTGGACAAGGCGCATTCCACGGAATTTGATGCCAGCACGCCGCATCCGGTCATTGCACTGCTGGATGAGCAAAAGAAGGTGATCAAGAAGGGCGGCACGATGCGCCTGGGCGCCCAGGCCTGCCAGTTGGTGGTGGGAACGAAGGCGGCGCATCTCTACGGAGCGTTTGTGATCCATGAACGCCATCGTCATCGTTACGAATTCAACAACGCTTACCGCGATCGGTTTGCGGCGGCGGATTTCATTTTCAGCGGCACCTCGGTGGACGGGAAACTGGTGGAGGTGATTGAACTGGGGCAGCACCCGTTCTTTCTGGCCTGCCAGTTTCATCCGGAATTCCACAGCAAGCCGCACCGACCGCATCCGCTTTTTCGCGGCTTCATCGCCGCCGCGCACGCGCACACCCATCACCGGCCGTTGCCGCATGTGCCCGCGGTGCCGGTGATTCCGGCGGCGTAGTTAATTGGACGGCCGCGAGCGCGATAGGGTCTTGCCAGCGGCAGGGTGATCGGAGAACTTGGCACAGGTGAGAACCAGGTTATCCAATGCGAAACCCGCCCGGTAGCGGACGCCACGCAAGAAACGAGTGTCCAACCCCATCCCCAAACCGACGACGCCCCCGGAGAGCCTCTCCGGCCTGATCGAGCGGGTGAGTTTCTTCAACGAGGAGAACGGGTTTGCGGTACTCAAGGTCAAAGTCAAAGGGCACCGGGACCTGGTGGCGGTTGTGGGTTCCCTGCCCTCGGTGAGCCCGGGGGAATGGTTGAATGCGGAGGGGCATTGGGTGCGGGAACGGGAATTCGGGTTGCAGTTCAAGGCGGACCGGCTCACGAGCTCCGCCCCCACCTCCCGTGAAGGCATCGAAAAATACCTGGGTGGCGGCATGGTCAAGGGCATTGGTCCGGTTTACGCCAAGAAACTCGTGGCCAAGTTTGGGGAGGGAATTTTTGACATCATCGAAAACTATTCCGTCCGCCTGGAGGAGGTGGCCGGCATCGGAGCGGGCCGCCGGCGCAAAATCAAAGAGGCCTGGGCGGAGCAAAAGGTCATCCGGGAGATCATGGTTTTCCTGCATTCGCAAGGGGTAAGCACGGCCCGGGCGGTGCGAATCTACAAAACTTACGGCGATCAGGCGATCGAAACCGTCCGAGCCAATCCCTACCGCCTGGCCCGCGATATCCATGGCATCGGTTTCAAGACGGCCGATCAAATCGCGCAAAAGCTGGGTATTCCGGCCGATTCCCTCGCGCGAGCAGAGGCCGGCTTGAGTCATGTTCTGCTGGAGGCCACGGGCGATGGTCACTGCGCCCTGCCCCGGCCGCTGCTACTGGCGGAGTCGGTCAAATTGCTGGAGGTGCCGGAGCAACTCGTGAGCGATGCCCTCCTAAGGGGTGCAGCAGAGGGTGAGGTCACCCAGGAGGAGATCCACGGGGAGCCGTGGATTTTTCTCCCGCGCCTGCAAACCGCCGAAATTGGGATCGCCCGGCGCATCCAACAATTGGCGGCTGGCCGCTCACAGTATCCGGCCATCGACCTGGATAAAGCCGTGGCGTGGTGCGAACAGAAGACCGGGAAGACGCTCGCGCCCAGCCAGCGAACCGCCCTGGCCACCGCCCTGACCAGCCGGGTGCTGATCATCACCGGCGGACCAGGCGTCGGCAAAACCACGTTGCTCAATGCCATTCTGCTGATTCTGCGGGCCAAACAGGTCCAATGCATACTGTGCGCCCCCACCGGGCGGGCCGCCAAGCGGATGAGTGAGGCCACGGGAATGGAGGCCAGCACCATTCACCGCTTGCTGGAGACCGTCCCGACCGAGGGCGGTTTCCGGCGGAATGAAAGCAATCCGTTGGATTGCGATTTGCTGGTGGTGGACGAATGTTCCATGGTGGACGTGCCGTTGATGCACCAATTACTGCGCGCCCTGCCCGCCCGCGGGAGCCTGTTGCTGGTCGGCGACGTGGACCAACTACCGTCCGTGGGTCCCGGGCTCGTTTTAAGTCACCTGATCGCCAGCGGCGTGCCGCCCGTGGTGCGGTTGACCGAAGTGTTCCGGCAAGCCGCCCACAGTCGCATCATCACTGCTGCGCACCAGATCAATGAGGGTTACCTGCCGGAACTGCCGGCGCGCGACACGGAATCGGATTTTTATTTTATCGAACGGGAGGAGCCAGAGGAAATTGCGCGCACCCTGCGGGAGGTGGTCCAGCAACGCATTCCGGCCCGCTTTAAACTGGACCCGGTACGGGATGTACAGGTCCTGTCGCCGATGAACCGCGGGTCGCTGGGCATTCGCGAACTGAACCTCTCCCTGCAAGCGGTTTTGAATCCGCTGAAGCCCGACCAGACCGTGGTGGAAAAATTCGGCTGGCGGTTCGCGACCGGCGACAAGGTCATCCAGACGGTGAACAATTACGACAAGGAAGTGTTCAACGGGGACATCGGATTGATCAGCAGCGTGGACGGCATCGAACGCGAATTGGTGGTCCAGTTTGACCAACGGGAAGTGCGGTATGATTTCAACGAACTGGACGAACTATCCCTCGCCTACGCCATCACCATTCATAAATCCCAGGGCTCGGAGTTTCCAGTGGTGGTGTTTCCGCTGGCCACGCAACATTATCTGTTGCTGCAACGCAACTTGATTTACACCGCGATCACGCGGGGGAAAAAGTTGGTGGTGATCATTGGGCAACGCCAGGCGTTCGCCACGGCGGTGAGGAACCATCGGGTGGCGCAGAGATTTTCCGCGCTGTTGGATAGGTTGCGGGAGGGGGGCTGAGGGGACGGGGTGGAGGAACCCGGTTTCACGGAGCGGCTTTACCGGGAGGGCAGCCAACACCGGAATCGACAATAGCGCCGTACATCCAAGGCGGGGGACTCGCGCGGGACGAAGAATATTGATTGCGTTCGGGGGGCCAAAACTTCATCTTCGAACCCATGAACACCGCCAATCCATCACGCCGTACCTTCATCCGGCAGACCGCCCTTGCGGCGGTTAGTTTCCCCTTTGTTTCACAGCTAAGTGCCGTCGCGCGCGCAGCGGCGGACGAACCGCGCAAGCTGGGTTTTGCCCTGGTGGGACTGGGGGGACTGAGCACCGGCCAGATCGCCCCCGCCCTGCAAAAGACCCGCTATTGCCGCCTCGCCGGCATTGTCACCGGCACGCCCAGTAAAATCACGACCTGGAAGGAACGCTACCAGATCGCAGACAAGAATGTTTACAACTACGAAACCATGGAGCAGATGGCCGGCAATCCGGACATCGATGTCGTTTACGTGGTGACCCCCAACGCGCTGCATGCCGAGCACTGCCTCAAGGCGGCCAAGGCCGGCAAGCACGTCCTGTGCGAGAAGCCGATGGAGACGACGGTCGAAAAATGCCAGCAGATCATCACCGCGGTGAAACAGGCCGGGAAGAAACTGGCGGTGGGGTATCGCTGTCAGTTTGATCCCAACCACATAGAATGCCGCCGCCTCGCCGGGGAAAAGGTTTTCAGCGAATTGAAAATGATCGAAGGCGGCTTCAGCCGGACCATCTCGGCCACGGAATGGCGCGTCAAAAAGGACCTGGCGGGCGGCGGGCCATTGATGGACGTGGGGATTTACGCCTTGCAAACGTGTCGCTTCGTGAGCGGCCGGGAGCCGATCGAGGTGTCCGCCAAGTTCGGTCCGGTGACGGACCCGGTCAAATTTGCGGAAGTGGAGGCCAGCGTGACCTGGGAAATGACTTTTCCGGACGGATTGAAGACGCTCTGCCGGACGAATTACGACAAGGGCGGAGAGAATGCCTTTGTGGTGACGGCCGAGAAAGGGACCTTCGGACTGAATCCGGCGTACAATTATAACAATTCGCGCGGTACGCGCAGCGACGGCCAGGCCATCAACCTGCCGGGGGTGAACCAGTTCGCCGCGGAAATGGACGACTTCGCGCAGTGCATCCTGAACAACCAGACTAGCAAAGTCTCCGGCGAGGAAGGACTGCGCGACGTGAAGATCATGCTGGCGATCTACGAATCGGCCCGGACCGGCAAGCCGGTCAAACTGGCGTAAGGCCAAAGCAAGTTCGGCGGGCCGACAAAACCTCCGCCCCGGCCTTCGCCGGGGCCGGGGGGGTGACTATTGCGGCGGATCGGCCAGGGGGACGCGGACCACGTGATCGGGGTATTGATCGCGGCGGGCCCGGCTCCAGGGAGTCAGGGCGGCATGGCCATCGGTGTAAACATAATTGGCCTTGCCGGAATGCCGCTGGTAACGAATCCATCCCTGATCGCCCCAGGCACCGGAACCCCAGCGGACGAGCGCGGCCTCGCCGACCCAGGTATCATAATCATCCTGGGTGACGCTGCCAAATTCGGGATTGTTGGGCGCATTCAACGCCTCGGAGTTCCGTTCCGAAAAGAGGATGAGATTGGGATCGGGGAGTTTCATGACCACATTTTCCGTGGCGAATCCGGGCAGGACTCCCTGGACCGCGTATTGCGCGCAACGATGGGTGAAGACGGAGTTGAGCAGGTAGCTTTCCATATTCAGAGCGCCGGCCACCGCGACAGCCTGTTCGGACTGCGGCGGCGGGGTCTGCGCAATGCTGGTGATGGCGCCGTTGTAACCCTGCAAATCGGTAGCCAGAATCGTGGACCGGGGGACGGGGTCGGTGGGGCAAAAAGCGGCGAGGCGGCTGTTCAGATAGGGTTGGAAGAAAATGGCCCAAGGCTTTTCGGCCTGGCTGTTGCCGGCGCCCCCGCCCTGACAGCCGGCCAAATCGGCCGGCAGAGTGTCGACCTGGGTGCCGTCATTGAGCACCCAGCCTTCGTGATGATGGAACAGCCCTCCGCCATTGTCATCCATATACATCCGCGCGGCGTCCGCCAACTGGCGCAGGTTGCTGAGGCAGGCGGTTTGCCGCCCGGCGGCTTTGGCGCGGGCCAGGGCGGGCAGGAGCAGCGCGGCGAGCAGGGCGATGATGGCGATCACCACGAGAAGCTCGATCAGGGTGAACCCTGATGCACGGTTGTGATTCTGAGATTGCATCGCTTTACTCCGGGTCAAAAGGGCAGCCATTTGAAATCCCCCACCCGTTCGGCGAACCACACGGCGGCCACCGCCAGAATGGCCACGGAACCGGTGCGGAGAACCAGCGCCGGATAAGCACGCCAATGCCGCGCACTCAACGCCAGAGGGAGGAACACGGCCACAATCGCCAACTGACCGATTTCAACGCCCAAATTGAACCCAAAAAGGGTTACCGCCAGCTGGCCCGGATGCAAGCCCAGATCGCGCAGGGCATTGGCAAAGCCGAAGCCATGGAGCAGGCCAAAACCAAAGGCCATCAACCAACTCCGTTCCGACCAGGCCGGCACGAGATTGTTGATGGCTGCCAGGATTACTGATGCGGCGATGGCGGACTCGACCAGGCGGGTGGGTAAGTGAATCAGCCCGAGGGCGGCACAACTGAGCGTCAGCGAATGGGCCAGCGTGAAGGCGCTGACGATTTTCAAAACATTGAAAAACGCAGCGCGGGCATCGGTGACGGGCTGCCAGACTCCCGCGCGGCGGCGGAGCACGCCGGGCAGGAGCAAGGCGAGAAGGAAGAGCAGGTGATCGTAGCCGGACCAAATGTGCCAGACGCCCTCGCGGAAGAAGGTCCCGAGCGGGGAAGTGACCGGCGGAGTGTTGAGGGCAAAAGCCTGCGTGGGTGCCTCGGGAGCAAAGACCGCGAGGCGGTTCACGCCACCCTGCTCCAACCGAAGCAATCCGCGATGTTTCGGATCCAGATCAAAAAAGGCGCGGTAAGTCAGTTCCACCGCGCGCGGGTGGGCCGGTCCAGCCACCGCGAAGCGCAGGACGGCATAGGCGCCATCCGCATGCTGATCCACCAGCAAGCCGTTAACCTGCCACGGGGTTGGTTGATCATCGCAACGAACGTGCAGGCGGGAGAGCGCGTAGGCGGTGACAGCTTCCTGACGGGATAACAACTCGGCCCAGGTGATGGCGCCATTGTCGTCCAGGTCGAGGCCCACGGCGTCTTCCAAATCGCGCAGGGCCAGATGCCATTCCCCGGTCAGGCCGGTGGGGGTGGTCTGGAGGGTCAGGTAGGCGGTACTTTGGGTGTGGGCCCGGGCGCTCAAGGAGAGGAGTTGGAGGGCCACCGCGATGGCCAACCAAACGTGCGGGAGAGGGAAACGAATTTTCATAAAGCGCGCAATTGACGGACCAGCTTTTCGCATTCGCGATCTTCCAAATGAGTGGCCTGGATGAATTCCAAGGCGGGAGCGGCGGCCGGGAGATCACCGACGGCCAGGGCGGACTCCAGGAGCAGCCGCGCATCCACCGGTTCGTGTTGAATCGCCCAGTTGGCCGTGGCGAGGCGCAAGGCTTCGCGGGGTTGCTGCCGGAGATGCAGCAAAAACCAGGCTTCCTCGCGTTGGTGAACAAAATCACCCCGGAGATGGCCGGCCTCGAACCGGGCCTGGAGAGCGGCGACATGGTCCGCAAAACCCGGTGGGCGGGGAGAAACGGCGGCTTCGGCCAAGGCAAGGCGGAGGAGCAAACCATCGGCGCGCGCTTCATTCTGAAGGAGACGGACGGCCTCCGCAGCGCGGCCCGCAGCCAGGAGCCAATCCGCGTAGGCGCCCAGCAAATAAGGATCGTGCTGGCCCAGGGCAAGCGCGTTCCGAAATTCCGTTTCGGCCTCCGGGAGATGCCCCAACCGCGCGTCGGCTTCGGCCAGAATGGTCCAGGCCCACGCTTTTTCGGGCACGGGCGCCGCGGGGTTGGCGGCCAGCGCCTGACGGAGCAAGGCGTTGCTGCGTTCCGCCTCGCCGTTGAGCGAACCCACATTTGCGGCCGCGGTGAGACCAATTAAACCCGGCGCCAATTGAGCGAGGGGGACACAGGCGCGGCGAGCCGCGGGGTAATCCCCGAGCACCGTCAAGATGGCGGCGCGGGTCAACCACACCTGCGCATTCCGCGGCGACAAACGCACCGCGAGATCGAGATCGGCCAGGGCGTTCGTGAAATAATGCTGGCTTTGTTTCAGCGTGGCGCGCAACACCAGCACCTCGACGGGCGGGGCAGGCAGTTCCCACCACGGGGCCAGGGCGGCCTGCGCCCGGCCCAGGTAACGGGGATCGGCTTCGGCCCGGCAGCGTTCGATGGCCACCCGGGCGACCGAGCAGGCCAGATCGAGATTGCCGGGATCCGCCGTCAACCGGGCACGGGATTCGCGAAGCGCCCGCGCCGCCGGGTCAAAGGCCGTGGAGCGCAAGGTTTCCAAGACCTGACTGCCATCCCGCGGGACAAATGCCCCGGCGCGGCCCGGCAGCGGAAGGCCGACGGCGGAGAGCAGGGTTAGCAGGAGGACGGTCCGGAATCCGAAAAGCGGGCGGCGCATAAAGTTAATCTGATTGGAATTAAGGAACAAGGGGGCGGGCGTTCACCCGAAACCGTTTTGGGCGGCCCGCCCCCCATTTTTTTAACGCGTCTTGCGACCGGTAATTACGGCACCTGCACGGCAATGACGACGTTCGAACTGGTGAGGGTGGGTGATCCCAGCACAACGCCAGCCTTGTCCCCCACGGTGCGATAGAAGGCGTTCCCGCCGTTAGCAGGGGCGGTAACCAGGGTGGAGTTGGCGGGATTGAACCGGGCGGCGGCGCTGGTGAAGGGCCCATTCGCGCTGGTGCTTTTCTGCAAGGTCAGCGTGACGCTCAGATCATTGGGCGAGCCCGCCAGGGGAGGATTCAAGTAGGGGAACACAGGCTGGAACATGCCGGCGTTGACGAGCGCGCCATCGGTGAAGGGCAACTGGCCGGAGGGAGCGTCATTGGCGGAGAGCAATTTGCCCATCACGACGCGCAGGGCGATATCCACGACGTCGTCACCCGGGCGCCGGCCGTTGGGGAAACCAGCGACATCACCAGCGATCACGCCGAGATTGTTCTGCGCGGACGGCGGCACCGCCGGGGTGCTGGTGTTCAGGCGGAGCAGTTCGGCCGTGGCGGTGGTTTGATTGAGGCCGGGGATGCCGGTCAGGAAGACGGTGACGAGATCCTGGCGTGGGAAGTTCGTTGGGGCGCGGACGCCGGCGCTTCCGAAGAGGATTTCGATCAGGGCGGGCAGCGTCGGATTGGTGACATAGTTCGCAAACTGGCCGTCGTTCTTCGGTTCGCTGGCGTTGAAGAGATCCTTATCCTTCAGACCAATGACGACTTCATTAACGAGGGGTTGGCCGAGGCGGGATACCTGCACGAGGCTGGCGCCCTGATACTGGCTGGCCGTGGTCCAGGCACCGATGACGGGGGAACTGTTGGTGAGGCAGGACTTGGGGACTTCGAGGATCAGCGAGGTGACATTTTTATCCACCAGGCTGTCCTTGGTGCCGTCCACCGGGCCGAGGGGATTGGCCAGGTTGATGAGGTCAAAGGTTTCGCCCAGGTTGACGACAAAGGGATCCTTGCGCTGGCCCACGAACAACCGTCCGGGCGTGGCACACCCGGGGATGTTCACATTGTAGACAAACGTATTGGCATAACCGTTGTAATCCGGGAGAGTTTTGTTGCCAATGTTGTCCACCGGTTTGGTAAACATCGTGGTGCCGTCGGCCGCGTTGGTGAGGTACTGCGCCACGCCGGTGCGGCGGTTGCCAGTGATCAGCTTCACCGTGTAATGCTCCACGACATTCAACGCGCCTTGATTCGTGGCCGTGATCGGACCGGCCACCACGAGGGGAATCTCATTCGTCACCTGGTTGCCCACCGGGCCAATCGCGAGCGCAATGTGGCGCTGTTCCTCGAAGAATTGGAATTGGAACGTGAGGTCTTCCTGGCCATCCCCGTTGTTGTCGATGTGAATCTCGTAAACCCCGTTGGTCGCAAGCTTGAAGTAATTGGGACCGCCGTAGGCGTCCTGGAGCGGCACGTAGTCGGCGACGAAGGTGACGAAGTCCGACCGGCCGGGTTCGTAACTGTTAAACAGGTAAAAGTCCGTTCCATCGAGTTTCGGCGTTCCGGTGATGAGGGGAGCTTCGCGGTGGCTGGACGCCCCGACGGGACCGGCGGCGAGCGCGCCGGCCGCGAGGAGGAGAGCAAGAATTGAGCTTTTCATAATTTATCTTGGGAGGATTGCGTCATGCGTGTTTGGTTTCATGACTTACGCTGGTCTTACGTCGCAAAACCGCGAATGGATGCATCCGGTTTCACAATTCTGCGAAATTGTGGTAAACGGCGCCCGCTCCCGGGCGCACAAAATAGTTTGACTGGCGCGCATCCAAACGCCCCACGCCGGCGTTGGATAGAGGAATGAAGATGAAACTGACAATCGAATTCAGGGACCAGCCGGACGCCGCGCCGGTGGGGATTCCCATACAGACCGACGGCCCGGGGTGCGGCCGGGAAGATCGGGGTATTTTGGCCGGAGCCCAACCGGTGGCGGATATTGGTTGGCCGCGGCACCATCCGGGCCACCGGGGGCGGCGGGACTCCCGCAAGTGGGTGGCGGGATTGCTATTGCGGTTGACGCAACCGATGTGGCAGCCTGCCCGGGTCCACCCGGCCGGGAGCCGATGATTTCCGGGCGACGATTGCAACCATGCTGGCAGCCATTGAAGAAACCCAAGCCGAACTGTTGCGCCGCATTGCGGAGCAGGATCGCCTCGCCTTCGGCGAATTTTATGACCAGACGGCCCGATCGCTCTACTCCATCGCCTGCCGGATGCTGGGGAATGAGGGCGAAGCGGAGGAAGTCATCCAGGATGCGTTTGTGCAAATCTGGAACAAAGCGGAAAAGTACGACCCAGCCAAGGGACAGGCATTTCATTGGACCCTGGCCCTGACACGGAATCTCTGCCTGGACCGCCTGCGGGCACGGCAACGGCGGTCCCGGGTGCTGGTGGAGATGGAGGGCGAGGGGGAAGTCGAATCGCCCGCCCCGGCGGCGGCCAGCGAAACGGCTTGGCCCGAAGCGGATACGGCGGTGATTCAATCCGCGATGAATGAACTGCCGCCGGACCAACGGCAGGCGATTGAAATGGCGTTTTTTGGCGGCCTAACGCACCAGGAAATTGCCGACACGTTGAACGAGCCGCTCGGCACCATCAAAGCGCGAGTCCGCCGCGGTATGTTGAAATTGCGCACGGCATTGGAAAACTTTTTATGATCGGGGAACCACAACAGGAACAGGCAGCGCTTTATGCGCTCGGCGCCCTGCCGGCGGCGGAAGTGACCGCCTGGGAAGCGGAGATGTCCCGGAACCCGGAATTGCGGGCCCTCGTGCGCCGCCTGCAAAGCACCGTGGCCATGGTCGCCGGAGCGGTGCCCACGGTGGCGCTGCCGCCCGGCTTGAAGCAGAAAGTCATGCAGCGGATTGACGCACTGGGAAAGCCGCGTCCCACGCCGGTGCGGGCGTTGGCGCCGCCGCCGGGCCTGCGGTTCACGACCTCGGCAGGGCAATCCCATTGGAAGGCCCTCCCGATCCCGGGGGCCGCGATCAAGTTGCTCACTTTGGAGCGCGAGGCGGGCTATGCCGTGTTGATGGGCAAACTGGAACCCGGGGCACGTTATCCCGCCCACATTAACGCAGGACCGGAAGATTTTTACATTCTCACCGGCGATCTGGTGGTGGGTGATCGCAAGCTCGTGGCCGGCGATTTCCATCATGCCGATGCCGGTTCCTACCATGAAATGAATCATTCCGTGGCAGGTTGCACTTTGATTGCCGTGCTCACGACGCGCGATCCGCTGGTGGAATTCGCCCTTGCATAAAACGGAGGATCAGGCGGGCGGGCGGGCCGCGTTGGCGCGCACCTGTTCCTGAAAGTCCTGGCGATGGGCTTCGGTCAACACACCAGGCTGGTAAAATCGGTCGTAAAACTCGGCGTCCAGATGGCCGGCTTGAAAACCCAGCACGGTGCGATAGGGAGGCATGTGTACGGGGAACCGACCATAGCGCTGCCACACATATTCACAATAGGCGCAGACGGCCGCGACCGTCGCGGCGCTGACGCCGGGAACCTGGGGGGTGACTTCGGCCGGCCGGTCCCAGGCGCTGCCGTGGCCCGCACTGCGGAAGATGCCCCCCGGGCCAAATTTCGCAGCCACGACCGCGTGCACCGCCGCGGTCATGGACTTAAAATACGGCGGGCAGAAGGGTTGCAACAGCACCTCGCCATCACGTTCCAAACCGACCGGGTAAGGGATAACCGGGTCCCGTTTGAGTAGACGCATGGCAAGTTTCGGGAGCCAGCCCGCGCCCACATATGCACTCGCCGGCATCTGTTGCAGGCGAAAACCGAGGGCCTGGAACCAAGCGAATTCGTGATTCGCAAAATTGGGGTAGCCCCCCAGCCCCAGCGCCTCCGCCATGAGCCCCAGGTTTTGCATTACCATACCCTGCTCAGCGGTGACGAATTCGCTGACAAATTGCTCCACCTGGCGGATGGTGACCACGCGGCCCTGATGGGGATCATCGCAGAGGTGTCCGCCGCGGCTGCGGGCGAAACCGGCGAGGCCGGCTGGTTGGAACAGATTGCGTTCATCCAAAATGAAGGCGTTGGTCTGCTCATTGAGGATTTCCAGCAGCCCGTTGACATACATAAACGTCAGGTCATTGACGGGCAGAAAATAAGTGGTGCCCGGAGCATTGGCGGACCAAGCATTGGCATTGATATTAAAGAGCGGCGTGGACGGGGGCGCGACCCGGCCGGGGGCCAGGCGCACCCGCAACCGGTGGTAAATTTCCAAGAAATTGCCCTGCCGTCCGAGTTCCACCAGTTCGGGAATCATGGCCGGGGGCAGTTCGCGCGGGCGACGGATCAACCAGGTGCCCTCGTCGTTCGTGAGCACGAGGGCCACGGTCTGCAAGCCATCGCCGCTGGCAATGGTGCGCCCCACCAATCCCGCCATAATGTTGCCCCCACCCCCGGGTGCAAAACACAGATCCGCCAGCGCGTGGCCGGTTACGCCGCCGGCCGCAAACACCAGGGCGGCGATTTCGGATTCACTCAACGGAGCCGACTGGTAACGGCTTTGATAAGCCAGCGGACCTCCCGGCATACGCATCCCCAAGCTGAAGCGCCGGGAACGCCGGGAACGGAGCAAATCCAGGAAGGACTTTTGTTCCAAAGGTAATCTGGAGGGGCCAGGATTCATGGCAAGGATTGGTTTATTCGTCCCGTTTGGCCGTGGTCACAAACTCCAGAAGATCAGCCATGTCCTGCGGGCTTAAGCCCGCTTCCAAACCTTCCGGCATCAACGATTGCCCCTGGCTCTGCATCCCCTTGAGGTTGGCGCGCAGGAGGACATCCTCCTTCCCGTAGGCCTGGCGGACGGTGACACTGGTGGTGGTTTCCCCGGAGATGATGCCCACATAACTGTCGCCCTCCCGGGTTTCGATGGTGAAGGCGATATAGGGCGGCGCGATTTCGCGGCTGGGATCCAAAATGCTGATGAGCAATTTATCCTTGCCGTTGCTCCGGGTGGAAAGTAGATCCGGCCCCACCGTGAATCCCACCCCACCCAGGTGGTGGCAGGAGCTGCAGCGGGCCGCAAAAATCCGACGGCCGGCGACGGCTTCACCCTTTAGTTCCAGTGCGGGCTGATAGGCTTCCACGACTTTTTGCAAGGGGTGGGCGGAAGCAATGCCGAGAACTTGTTCCGCCCGGCGACGGACCGCGGCATCGGCATGATTCCGCAGAAAGCGGGTTTGCGCGGTGGTCAGTTCGGCGGGGGCGATGAGCCGGTTTTGCAGGGCTTCCAGCAGCAGGGCCGCCCGGTCCGGGCGGGCCAGCAGGGCGGCCACGGCCTGGCTGCGGGCGCGCGGGGCGAAATCCACCCAATGATTCGTCAACTCCCGGCCGACCCGGGGTTCGGAGAAATGAGCCAGATTCACAATGGCGGCCAGTTGGAGGGCTTCCGGGTTTTCCCGACCCAACAGCGACGCCAAAGCGGGGCCGGCGACGGGATAAGTGGTGGAGCCCAAAAAACCGGCGGCCTCCAGCCGGAGGGGCAGCGGCGCGGTGGCTTGCGCGACCGTGATGGCGGCCTGGGCGTAAACCGTTTGGAGTTTACCGGTGGGATCCAAGGCGGTGAGCGTGATTTTTCCCCGTTTAGCACCTTCCCCGAGGGCGCGCGCCAATCCGAAAGCCACGGCCGGCTCCCGGTTCGGCGCAAGGAATTCGAGGACCGTCGCGACTTCGGCCGCCTCATGCCGGGCGCCCAGGACTGCGACCAACTGCCCAAGAAACTCCCGGCCCGGCCCGGAGGCGACAAAGGCGTCATCCCGGGACAGGGTGGCGAAGAGTTCTCCGGCCCCCTGGCTCAGGGAGCTCAGGAGCGCCGCCTGCATGCCGGGGCTCGTGACATCCCGGCGGGCGAGCGCCAGCAACGAAGGGAGGCGCGCGGGGCCGGCGAATTCCCCCAGCGTGAAGGCGAGCTGATAACGCACCGGGAGGTCGGGATCGGAGACCATTTCGCCCAACCGGGTCAGCAAGGCCGAAGAGGGATCCTGGGCAAAGGTCTCCGCCAAGCGCAGCGCGTGGACCCGCACCCAGGGGGCGGGATCCCCCAAGCCCTGGAGCACGTGCGCCGGAGTCAGCGCCCGCAGCCCAGCGAGCGCATACAAAGCGTGCAACCGACCCAATTCCGCGGGCCCGGATTCGAGCATTCGGGTCAAGGCGGGAATCGCCGCGGGGTCCTGGCGCTCGGCGAGCAGGCGCGCGGCGGTGTCCCGATGCCAGCCGTTGGGATGCGCAAGGGTGGTCACCAATTCAGCGAGGCTGGCCTGATCCAAACGGGGCGGCGGGCGGCGTTGGAAGCCGTCCGGCACGATGCGGAAAATGCGGCCGCAACGATCGCCACTGTCCAAATCAAGGAGCTTTTTCATCCCCTCGGGCAAGGACCACGGGTGCTCCACAATTTCCCGGTGCATATCAATCACATACAACGCGCCGTCCGGAGCATTGGCCATTTGCACGGGGCGAAACCAATTGTCGGTCGAGGCCAGAAATTCCACTTTTTGTTCATCGGGACTGCGGCGCGCCTCCAAGCCAACATCGGCCGGGAAAAGCACTTTCCGGGAAACCAGATTGCCCGCGCATTCGCCAATAAAAGCGTTGCCCCGATAAGCGGCGGGAAAGGCATCCCCGCGGTAGATAGTCACGCCGGTGGCGCCGGTGAAATAGCCGGAGGCCCGGCCGCCGCCCTCCACCGGCCCGGGGACGAGGGAGGCGACGCGCCAATGCGTGCGCAGGACCCGCCACGCTTCGTCGGGACTGATACGGTAAACCTCCGCCGCCGGCCCGTCCACGGCAATGCTGGCCAGGGGTGCGGGCAGGGCGGAAAACGGATTGCGGGCCGCATAGCGGTCTTCGTACTGAAAGAACCGGAGGTGATCGGAATTGTTGCAGGTGAAGCGCCGGCCGTAATCATCAAAACTCAACCCGTGCTGGCCGCCCCCGGCCTCGGCACGCAAGGTCATCGTCCGAGGATCGATGACAAAGTCACGGCCGCGGAGGTTGATGGGGGAAATTTCCGGATGACGCAGCGATTTAACCATACCCCCCTCGCCGCTCGTGGCGCCATGGATCCGGTTGTCCAGCCCCCAGACCAAGCTATTGGCCAGTTCCTGAACGTTGAGGCGCTCCACGCCGGCGGCGAAACCGGTAAACACGGTTTCCCGGTGATCGGCCCGACCGTCCCCGTGCGTGTCCTTCAGGTAGATGATATCGGGAGTGGCCACGACGAAAACGCCGCCGCCCCAGCAAAACACCGCGGTGGGCCACGCGAGATTTTCCGCATAAACAGAACTCTTATCGAAAACCCCGTTGCCCTGGGTGTCCTCGAGCAGGCGGATCCGACCCAGGTGCGGAGAATTGTCGCGGCGTTCGGAGTAATCGATCATCTCTACGACAAACAACCGGCCGCGCTCGTCAAAGGCCATCGCCACCGGGCTGGCCACGAGCGGTTCCGCAGCGGCCAATTCCAGATGAAAGCCATTTTTCAACCGTACGGTGCCGGCGGCTTCCGCCGGGGGGACGAGGGGCAACCGGGGGAGATCCTTAGCCGTCAGAACAGGTTCCCCGGCCTGGCCGGTGGGCGACAGCAGCCAGCAAAGCCCGAAAACGCCCAAGGTTTTTCGTAATGGTATCATGCTCATGCGGCCGGATTCCGGCGGTTGCCGTCGCGTTTTTGATAACCCGTAATTCATCCGCGGGCAAGCGGTTCCGGCTTGAATTCCCATTCGGCTCCGGCCCAAGATGGACCCGAAATCGCACACGGTCTGGATATCATGCAAACTCACTGGCAGCTTTCCCGACGGCAATTTGTGGCCCGGACGGCGGTCCTGGTCACCGCCATCGCCGGCCCGGCCGTGGCGGGACCGGCGGACGCGCCGGAGCCCGTGATCGACATCCACCAACACGGCAATTATGGCGGCAAACGAGACGCCACCGGTACTCCGACGGGGACCGGGCGAACGAACGAGGAATTGCTCGCCCACCAGCGGGCCATGGGAGTGACCCAGACCGTGCTACTCCCCGCGGGCCGGCCGGTCCGCCGCCCATCGACGCACGACGGGGTGTCCAACGGGTTGCTCGACACCTGCGCCGGAGTGGAGGAATGCCGGGCGCTGGCGCTGGCTCATCCGGGGGTTTATTTTTATGGGGCCAACGAGGTGCCCGATCTGCCGGAAGCGGCCGGGGTGATTGAAAAGCACCTGAAACTGGGAGCGGTGTGCATCGGGGAGCAGAAATTCGGGGTGGAATGTGATGCGCCGGAAATGCAGCGGCTTTACCAAATAGCCGCGGCGTACGAAGTGCCCATCCTGATGCATTGGCAGTTCGGACGGTTTAATGCCGGATTTGACCGGTTCACCAAAATGCTGACCCAGCATCCGCGGACCAAATTTGTGGGACATGCGCAGACCATGTGGGCACACATAGACGGCGGCTACACCGACGATGCCCGTAAACTGTACCCCACCGGCCCGGTTTCCCCGGGAGGCTGGACCGACCGCTACCTGCGGGACTACCCGAATTTTTATGCCGACCTGTCGGCGGGATCCGGCCTCAATGCCCTGACCCGGGATCCGGATTTTACCCGCGAGTTCCTGCAGCGGCACCAGGACAAGCTGATTTACGGCAGTGATTGCGCGGACAAGTCCGGAACCGGCAAGGAATGCTCCGGCTGGCTGGCCTTGGGCCGGTTACGGGAGCTGGCCGGCAGCAAGGCGGTGGAGCGCAAGTTGCTTTACGAAAACGCCAAGCGGGTTTACCGGCTGTAAGGCTAGTCGGGGCGCGCCGGGCGTAAATCCCGATTGAACCAGCGGAGCGATCCTGTTATTCGTTCCCCCGCAACATGCACCCGGAAATTTCCATCATCGCACCCTTTTATAACGAAGCCGACAATATCGAGCCGCTGGTGCGGGAAATTGTGGCCGCGCTGCGGAACGAGAAGCGGCCTTATGAAATAGTGCTGGTGGATGATTGCAGCACGGATGAAACCCCGGAACGACTGCGGGAAGTGAGCCGGGCAGAGCCGCGCGTGCGGGTCCTGCGCCATGTGCGCAACCAGGGGCAGAGCGCGGCGCTTTGGACCGGCTTCCGGTGTTCCACGTCCCCGATCATCGCGACGCTGGACGGCGACCGGCAGAATGATCCGGCCGATTTCCCGGCGCTCCTGGCCAAGTTGGACGAATTTGACCTGGTTTGCGGCGTCCGGGCCAAGCGGCGGGACAGCCGCCTCCGGCTGTTATCCACCGCCATCGCGCGGCGGGCGAATCGCCTGGCGCTGGGATCGGTCTTTCAGGATCCGGGCTGTGGATTGCGGGTGTTCAAACGCCCGGTGCTGGAGGGATTGTTTGCATTCAACGGCTTCCACCGGTTTATGGCCGTATTGGTGAAGGGCGGCGGCTGGCGGGTTGGGGAATTGCCGGTCAATCACCGGCCGCGGGTGGCGGGAGTGTCCAAGTATGGCGTGTGGAACCGGATGGGACGGGGGGTCTTTGACCTGATCGGGGTGGCGTGGTTCCAGCGTCGGCGGATCGTGCCGGCCGGCCTGAGCACCCCGGAAAGCCCGGGGACTCCTCCGGGGAGCGGGCGAGGCGGAAAAGCATAAGTTTCCCGGCCTGAAATTAAATCTTGTCAAACCCCGATTCACTGCTAGGTTATCCGGCCTTTGGCTATGAAAGTTGATTTACATCCTAAATATCAGGAAGCGGAAATTCGTTGCGCCTGCGGCAACATAATTAAAACCCGCTCGACACGAAACACGATGTTGCTCGGCATCTGCAATATCTGCCATCCGTTTTACACGGGCACGCAGAAATTTGTCGATACCGCCGGACGCGTGGACAAATTCCAACAGCGCATGGCCAAGACGGCCGCCGCGCAGGCCGCGGCCGCCGCGACCAAGAAGAAGAAGAAATAGCCCCGCTTTGCGTTTCCGCCCGTCCGGCCTGACCGTCGGACGGGCGGAATCTTTTTTGACGGACCAGCCAGCCAGGCGAGCCACCTTCCTTGCGCGGGCTGGTTTTACCTGCTCACCTGCTGCCTTCATCAGTCCGGTCACGCCATGGATCTGCGCCCCCATATTGATCGATTTGTCCGCCGCTTTGCCGAGGTGGAAGCGGCCTTGAGCGATCCCAAGGCATTTGACAACAATCAAAGAGCCCAGGAATTGTCCCGGGAATATTCGCGCCTAAAAGAGTTGGTGGCCACCGGCCAGGAATATCTGAAAGCCGAAGCGGATTTGACCGAGAACCGCGCCTTGCTGCAAGCCGAGCCGCCGGAATCGGAAATGGCGGGGATGTTTGGGGAGGAGGTCACGCGTTTGGAGGGTGAAGTCAAGCGGCTGACGCTGGCGGTGCGCCAGGGCATCCTGCCGCCCGACCCGGCGGACTCCCGCAATACCATCCTGGAAATCCGCGCCGGGGCCGGCGGCTCGGAATCGGCACTCTTCGCCGCGGATTTGTATCGCATGTACACTCGGTATGCGGAAACGCAGGGTTGGAAGGTGGAAACCATGGATTCGAGCCCCTCGGACCTGGGGGGGATGAAGGAAGTGATTTGCGGGGTAACGGGATCGGACGTTTACAAGCGGCTCAAATACGAGAGCGGCGTACACCGGGTGCAGCGGGTCCCAGCCACCGAGGCGCAGGGCCGGATTCACACCAGCACCTGCACGGTGGCCGTGCTGCCGGAAGCCGAAGAAGTCGATATCGACATCAAACCGGAAGACCTGGAAATCAGCCGGTGCCGCGCCTCCGGACCGGGCGGCCAGGGGGTAAACACCACGGATTCCGCCGTGCAAATCATTCACAAACCCACGGGCCTGATTGTGAAATGCGCGGATGAACGCTCGCAGCACAAAAACAAAGCCAGCGCCATGAAGGTGCTGCGCTCCCGGCTCCTGGAGCGCAAAGTAGCGGAGGAGAACGCCAAGTATGCGGCCCAGCGCAAAGCCCAGGTGGGCACCGGGGAACGCAACGAGCGCATCCGCACCTATAATTTTCCACAAAACCGGGTGACCGATCACCGGATTGAACTGACCCTTTACAACCTCCCGGCCGTGATCCAGGGCGATTTAGACCCCGTTATCGAACCGCTGATGGCCGACGACCTAGAACTCCGGATGGCCGCCCTCGAATTATGAGCAAGACGAAGTCTCCCGCCCCGGAACCGCAAGGCATTATCTTTGACTGCGACGGCACCCTGGCCGACACCATGCCGCTGCATTGGCGGGCGTGGCAGGCCATCGCCCAGCGGCACCGGCTGCACTTCCCGGAGGACCGGTTTTACTCCCTGGGTGGGGTGCCTTCCCGGGACATTCTGAAAATGCTGGGGGAAGAACAGGGAGTGACCCTGGACCATCTGGCCGTGGCCCATGAAAAAGAGGCGGAATTTCAGCCGTTGATCGCGCAAGTGGAACCGATCAACAGCGTGGTGGGGGTGGCCCGCCAATACCATGGCCGGATCCCGCTCGCGGTCGCCTCCGGGGGCACCCAGAAGATCATCGGCACCATCCTCCGGCACCTGGGGATATTTGAACTGTTCAACGCGATCGTGACCAGCGAAGACGTCACCCGGCAGAAACCGGCACCGGATATTTTTCTGGAAGCCGCCCGCCGGATTGGCGTTCCTCCCCAATTCTGTCGCGCCTATGAGGATACGGATCTCGGGATCCAGGCCATCCGCAGCGCCGGAATGGAGGCGGTGGACGTCCGGCACTTCACGCGGGGCGTCCGGAAATAGACGGCCCACCGAGTCCAGGCGCGATTCCCTCCCCCGGCCCGCGAGCGCCGGACCAGGGAGACGACAGCCGCCGGCAGACCAAACAGCCGATGACGATTCCGAGGCACAGGGAGGCCATGGTATCGGAAGGGTGGTGATACCCGGTAAATACGCGGGACCAGACCATCAGCAGGCCAAAGGCAATTCCCAGCCAACGGGCGCGCCGGGTCCAAAGGACCAGGGGCATGACGAAACCAACGGCCGCGCCGACATGGCCGGAGGGGAACGATTGAAATTGGGACTGGCCAAAAACCCAGTGCCCCCCCTGACGCAACCCGTACCAGCCCTGGGTGACCGGGGAATTGGGCCGGGTGCGGCCGGTAACGGAGCGCACCAAGGTAGCGGATCCGCCGGCCAAAGTGCAGGACAGCGCCATGGTCAGCGCCAGTTTTTGCCAATCGGGCCGCTTGCGCCACCGCCCCAATCCCCAAAAAAAGGACGCGCACAGCATCAAGTAGGGCCAGTCAGCATAATGGGTGACAAACCACGCCAGGGGTTTCCACGGGGAATCGCGGCGCGTCCGGACCCAGGCATCCACCCGCACGTCCACCAGGAAAGCAGCCACCAGCAGCAGCGCCGCAAGCAAAGCCAGGGCAACCCAACGGCCCCGTCCCGCCGGACGGGACGAATCGACCGGATGGGATGCGACGGCAGCCGTCGGCTTGGTGTTGATTCTTTGAGAATGCACGCTGGCCAGATGCTGCCGGATTTGGCACCATCGGCAAACGAAATTTTTTTGGCACGGCAAAGTTAAAACGCATGGTCATGACGGCTCAAACTACTGAGACAAACTCTGCCATGACATTTTGGCGGCGGCTGGCTTTGGCGGTGCTATTCCCGTTGTTACTGCACTTCACGGGCACTTGGGCCCTGCCCCTACTGGACCGGGACGAACCGCGGTTCGCCGAGGCCACCCGGGAGATGCGGGCAGGAGGCGACTGGCTGGTGCCCCATTTCAACCAGCACTACCGGTTCGACAAACCGCCGCTTACTTACTGGGCGCAGGCATTGTCCATCCAGGTGTTCGGTGAATCGGAAGCCGCCGTCCGGCTGCCATCAGTGGTGGCTTCGGCGCTGACGAGCCTGGTGCTTTTTTTGTGGGGACGCCGGGTCGCCAGCGAGATCACCGGCCTCAATGCGGCCTTGATCTTCGCCACCGCCCTGCAGGTGCTCATTCACTCCAAACAAGCGGTGGCCGATTCGCTGCTCGTCCTGTCCATCACCCTGGGGGCGTGGGCGGGCTGGGAAATGATGAATCAGAAACGGGGGACCGGCGGCGGACGGTCGCTGCTGTTCCCGGGGTTGTTTGTGGCAGCGCTCGCGCTGGGATTTCTGGCGAAAGGCCCCCTTGGCTGGCTGCCCTTCGGAATGATTGCGTTGTTCCGGTTCCGCCGCGGACCGGTGAACCCGGCGTGGCCGCTCGCCGGCTGGCTGTTCCTCCTGGCGCTGGCGCTGGTCGCTCTCTGGGGATTGCCGGCGCTGCTGTCCACCCACGGGGAATACTGGCGGGAAGGGATTGGCCGCCATGTCATTGCCCGCGGCTTCACCACTTTTGAAGGGCATGGCGGCGGGGGAATCGGGATTTACCTGGCCCTGCTGCCATTTTACTGCGTTACGGTTTTCGCCAGTTTCTTTCCCTGGTCAATCTGGCTGCCCGGGTTGATCCGGCAAAGTTGGTCGCGGAAGGAAACGGACGCCCTGACCGGCTACCTGCTGGGCGGAGTCATACTGGTCTTCGGGATTTTCACCTTCTATAAGACCCGGCTCCCGCATTACACGCTGCCGGCGTTTCCCTTCCTCGCGCTGCTCCTGGCGCGGGAATGGAGTCGGTTGGGCCGGTCCGCCCACCTGTTGCGCCGGGGCGTGCTCGGGATGACAGCCTTGTTGGGGCTGGTGATCGTGCTGGTCTTCCCGGTACTCCGGCGGACCAACCCGGCGCGCCAACTGCTGGGGCAGGTGGCCGGGGCGTTAAAGCCCGAAATGGAGTTCGCCTCGGTGGAGTATGAAGAACCCAGCCTGGTCTGGTATTTTCGCAGCCGGGTGAACGGTTATTTCTCCTCGCTGCCGGCGGAAGAAATCCCCGGATACATGGCCAAACCGGGACCACGCTTCTGCGTGCTACCGGTGGCCGTGGCGAACCACCTCTTCCCGACCCTGCCGCCCGGGCTACAGCAGGCCG
Source organism: uncultured Pedosphaera sp. (assembly GCA_903918755.1). Taxonomy (GTDB): domain Bacteria; phylum Verrucomicrobiota; class Verrucomicrobiia; order Limisphaerales; family Pedosphaeraceae; genus CAIXFN01. Next base: position 24,532 of record CAIXFN010000068.1, on the reverse strand, counting down.
GCGAATTCTCCGGCTTCAACGTGGTGCATGGCCGCCGGGTGGACTTGCGGCTGATTATCAAGCCCGATTAAGTCTTTTCCGGGAGCGCGGCGGCCGGCGCCCGCTTCCAGATATAGCGGAACATCAGCGTGCGCAACACCGCGGTCAAGGGGATCGCCAAAATGGCACCGAGCAGGCCACCGAGAACCGTGGTACCCACCATGACGGCGACAATGATTGTGAGCGGGTGCAGTCCAGAACGTTCCCCCATGATTTTGGGACTGATGATAAAGTCCTCGAGCAATTTCACCGCCCCCGCGATCAACAGGACATAAAGCGGGTGATGCCAATCGCCGAATTGCAGGGCGGCAATTCCCAGGGCGAAGATCAGCGCGACAATCGCCCCGAGGTACGGCACGATGCCCAGCGTCGCGGCCACCAAACCAATCAGGATGGCGTAATTCAAGCCCAGCACCAGGTAACCCGCCGTCAGCAGCACGCCCACACACAAGGAAACCAGCACCTGGCCGCGAAAGAAGGCAATCAGACAGTCGTTGATGGATTGCAGGACAAACACCACCTCCTCCTTGGTCCGGGATTCCTTCATGGGGAGGTAATCGGTCCAGGCGCGGAGGATCCCGTCCTTTTCCAACAGGAAATAAAACAAGTAAACCGGCACCAAAACCAGACCCACGAGAAACTCCGCCCAAACCGTGACCTTCGCGAGTTGGTTGCCCACCCAACGCAGGAGCACTTTGAGCAATTCCTCGAGGCGCATCAAAATGGTGTCGCTGAGGGGGGTGTTGAGCAGGCTGTTGAATTTGTCGAGATCGCCGGCGACGGTTTCACCGTCACTCTGATAGACCACGCCATGCGCGGGTTTATTGGTGTCATTGAGGGTAAAACTGATATCGAAATGATTGCTGATGGCCGGCAAGGGAGGGGGGACAACCGGCGCATTCGTGGCGGGGGATGAACCGGGGTGGCCGGCATGCAGGAGGGCGGGAATTTGCTGGGCCAAAGGGGAATGCTCCAAAAAGTTTTGCAGCCGTTCCCGCAGGCGCGCGACATCCGCGGGCAGGGTGGTGATCAATTCGCGGGTCTCATGGACAATGTCCGGCAGGATGGATCCCACCACGGCCCCGGCCAGGACCAGTCCCAGCAAAAAAACCAGCACGATGGACCAAAGCCGGGGAACCCGGCGGCGCACCATGGCCTCGACCAGCGGATCCAGAATGTAAGCCAGCACGAGGGCGAAGGCCATCGGGAGGAGCACCGATGACAAATGATTCAAAACCCAATTCAATCCCCACACCGCCAGTCCCAGCAAGCCCAGCAGGACCGCCACGGCCAGAGTGGTGAGAGTAAACCACAGCGTGCGGGTCTGAGCGGGACTGGGAGGAGGAAGGTTCATGGCCAGGATATCCGTCGCGGGTTAGTTCAGGCTCCGTGCTGGCCGATTTTCCGCGCCTTCTCGGCGGAGGCCCGGACGGCACTCATGAAGGCGCCGCGCATGCCGGCCTTCTCAAGTTCGTGCACACCCTCGATCGTGGTGCCGCCGGGGCTGGTCACCATGTCCTTCAAAGTGCCCGGGTGCAGCCCGGTATCCAGCACCATTTTGGCGCTGCCGTAAACCATTTGCGCGGCCAGCTTGATGGCGATGTCCCGCGGGAGGCCGGCCGCCACGCCACCATCGCTCAGCGCCTCGATCATCATGTAAACGTAGGCCGGACCGCTGCCGCTCAGGCCGGTGACGGCGTCCAGCAGGGATTCCTTGACCTGGTAGGCCAGGCCGACCCCCGAAAGCAGCTGCTGAGCCAGCGCGGTGTCCGCCGGGGTGGCGGCGCGGCCGGCGGAGAAAGCGCTGGCGGATTCGCCCACCAGGGCCGGAGTATTGGGCATGACGCGGATCACCCGCGCGCCCGTTCCGAGCGCATCTTCCAATCGGACCAGGGGTAGACCCGCGGCGATGGAAATGAGCAGGTGATCCCGGCTGAATTCCGGGCGAATGCCGGCCAGCACCTCCGCCACCTGGCCGGGCTTTACAGCCAGCCAGATGACCCGGGCAAACTGCAACACTTCGAGGTTGGAGCCGGTGGTGCGGGCACCCGTTTCCGCCGTGAACGCGGCAGCAGCGGCCGGCACGGTATCACTGGCAATAATATTCTCCGGGGTAACCAGTCCCGAGCGGACAAACCCCCTGGCCAGGGCCGTGGCCATCTTTCCCGCTCCGAGGAACCCAATGGTAAGTGCGTCAGACATCCCGTTATAGGTAGCATCTCCGGGGCGGCAGCGAAAGGTTAAACGCTGGGGGAATCGCTGCCGCAGGGGAAATTCCGGATCATTTCCCCGACGCCGCCTGGGCGCCGTCCGCCCCGCCGCCGTCGAGATCAATGAGGATGTCCCGCGGTTCCGCCCCCTTGCTGGGGCCCACGATGCCGCGCTGTTCCAATTCGTCCATGATGCGGGCAGCCCGGGTGTAGCCCAGCCGGAGGCGGCGTTGCATAAGGGAAACGCTGGCTTTTTGCTCGCTGCGAATGACCTCGATGCACTGCTGGATAAGGTCCTCGTCCTCATCGCACCCGCCTTCGTTTTCGAAGGAATCCGGGGCTTTGGAGAGTTGCTTGTGGATTTCCACCTCGTAGCTGGGCTTGCCCTGCTTGGCGATGAAATCGACGACGGACTGGATTTCCTGGTCGGTGATGAGCACGCCTTGCGCACGAATGAGGCGGGCGGAGCCGGGAGGCAGGTAGAGCATATCGCCCTTGCCGAGCAATTTATCGGCGCCCATGGCATCCAGAATCGTGCGGGAATCGACCTTGGCGGCAACCTGAAAGGCGATACGGGCGGGAATGTTGGCCTTGATGACACCGGTGATGACGTCCACGCTCGGCCGCTGGGTGGCGACAATGCAATGAATTCCCGCGGCGCGCGCCATCTGGGTGATACGCGCGATGGCCATTTCGACATCGGCCGGGGCGACGAGCATGAGGTCGGCCAACTCGTCGATGATCACGACGATGTAGCTGAGTTTTTCCGGGATGACGATGTCATCCTCGCGGGGAACGACGATTTCCTCATCCACCTCGACGGCGAAGCCATCGGCGCCCGGCTCGACCTTTTCCTTGCGGGCCATGAGCGGCAGCTCAGGTTCGGCCACGGGGATCGGCTTGTTCTTGGGCCGGTCGTTGAAAGACTTGATGTTGCGCACGCCCACCTTGGCAAAAATCTGGTACCGTTTTTCCATTTCGTTCACCACCCAGCGCAAAGCCAGGATGACCTTCTTGGGGTCGGTGACGACGGGAACAACGAGATGCGGCAGGATGTTGTACTGCTGGAGTTCGACGACCTTGGGATCGATCATAACGAACCGCAACTGGTCGGGGGAGAACTTGTAAAGCAACGAAGCGATGATGGAATTGATGCAGACGGACTTGCCGGAGCCGGTGCTGCCGGCGATGAGCAAATGGGGCATCTCGGCGAGGTCGGCAATGATGGGCTGGCCGTAAACATCCTTGCCCAAGGCCAGGGGGATGCGGGCCTTGCTGTTCTTCCATTCGTCGGAATCCAGCAGGTCATGCATGATGACCTTGGTCTTGACCAGGTTGGGCACCTCCACGCCCACCGAGCTTTTCCCGGGGATGGGGGCGAGGATGTTGAGGCGCTCGGCTTTGAGGGCGGCGGCGATGTTGTTATTAAGGGCGGCGATCTTTTCGAGCTTCACGCCGGGGGCGGGATGCAACTCGTAGCGCGTGATGGTGGGTCCCTTGGTGATGTCGCCCAGGGCCACTTCGATGTCGAACTGGGCGAGGGTCTGCTGCATAAGCCGGGCGTTGGCGACCAATTCCTCCTTGGACTCGGTGGGGCGGGCGGTCTGGTCCGGCAATTGGAGAAAATCCATGGCGGGCAACTGGTAGTTGCCGATGACCGGAGTGGTGGCGACGGTAATGGGCCGGGCCTTGCGGGGCACCGGCCGTCCCTTGCCGCCCAAAGGTGGCAGCGGCAGGGGAAGCGGCTGATCATCCGGATCCACGGGCCGGGCTTCGCCGTCGGGGGCGGATTTGGCGGAGGCATCCGCCTTCCGCCCCAGTATATCCGCGGAGCTGGCGGCCTGCAATTCGCGGGCGGGGACGACGATCGCTTCCTCGGGCGGATCCGGCTCCTTGAAGGCCTCGGGAGCGGGGGGCTTCTTCGGCTTGGGGGCACCCGGCCGGTTTTGGGGGACACTCAAATCCCGCACGGTGGGCTCGGGCACGGGTTGCAGATCGGCGCCCAAACCACCGGGATTGGCGGCGCTGGGGACGGGAGCGGCAGCGGTGCCGCCTTTGCCATCCACCTGTTCCTGCAGTTTACGGGCCTGCTTTTCCAATTCACGTTTGCGCTTTTCCAGTTCCTTTTCGTCGGCGGCGGCAAACGGCGTGCCCTCCACCGGCGCGGAGGCGCGACGCTGCGCCCAGAGCCGGCGCAACCAATCGCCCAATTGGAAATTGGTGAGGTAGAGGAAACTGATAAAATCCAGCATGGCGAACAGAATGGTCGCGCCCACCAGCCCGAAATAATTGAAGAGATGCTGGTTGAGGTTCATGCCGAGAATGCCCCCCGGCGCCACTTTGAGTTTGAGCCGGACCGGGTGGAGGAATTCCCCATACAAATCCACCACCCCCATGCAACAAACGAAGAGCACCACCGTCCACAACCAGCGGCGACGGAGGTAGGCAAGGGGTTCGAAAAAGCAGCCCAAACCGATGAAAACAAGCAGGAACGGGAGCAGATAAGCCGTGACGCCAACCCACAAAAACCATTTGTAGGCCACCCAGGCACCGAACGGGCCAATGAGGTTGTGGACAGGATGGTTGGGCGGGTTGGCCACCGCCGCGAGATCGTTCGGGCTGTAGGAAAACAGCGAAACGAGCAGCAGCAGGGCGCAGCCCATCAGCACGATGCCGATAATGTCGTTGAAAGCGTGGGATGACGATGATTCGTCAGCCGTTTTTTTGGCCATGACAGGAATCTAGCAGTCCGGGGGGGGAAGTTCAAAGTTGAAAGTGCCGCCCGCCGCGGCGGGGAGAAGATCGCTGACCCCACCGACGCCGTGGTTTAGCTGGCAGGAACGACCGGAGCCGGCCGGGTAAAAATGTCCCGGATCACCAACCCGATGAAGACCAGTCCCATGATGGGGAACCACCAAAGGGCGAAATGGGGATCCCAGGGGCGGACGATTTCGGGCAGCAAGCCCATGGACAAAATGACACCAATGAGGACCGCGCCCACGGTGCGCCGGGACGGTTGGTCGAAATAATGCAGGGCGAGGACAGCCAAGACCGGGGCGAGAATGACATAGCTGTTCAACTCAGTCATGGGATTGAACACCATCAGATACGTGGTGGCCAGCGCCAGCAGAAAAACCCCGCGCCAAGGTTCCCCGACCCGGGCGGCCCCGCGCCACCAAAAGGCCAGGGTAAGCGCCCCGGCGGCGAGGCGCACCAATTGGGAAACCCGGCCATTCAGCGGCGTGCCGAGAGTGCGAAAAAGCCCGTTCAGATCGGCAAAGCGGTGTTCGGTGACGAGGGAGACATCGCGCAGATGGGAAAGCGAAGCCTGCCACTGAGCCAGCACGTAGTGGGGAGGACCGAAAAAAAAGGGAAACAGTGCGAATGCCGCGGCGCCCACGACCGCCCGCCACAGCAAGGGACGGTACACGACCCCCGCCAGCAGCAACATGACGATGGCCAGCGGCTTGATCATCATGGCGAGGAAGAGCAGGACCAGCGCGGTCCACCAACCCTGCCGACAGAGGCTCACGGCGGCGTGGGCCAGGAGAGCGCCGAAAATGACATTGGCCTGACCATTGCGCATGCCCGGCAGGCAGAGGGCGAAGCCAATAGCAGAGGCCCAGAAAAAGCGCCGACAATTGTCCGAAGACGGCCAAAGCTGGAGGAGTCGCCAGAAAGCCCAGGCCAGCAAGCCGCCGGAAAGGAGCCGCCAAACCACATCCCCCCAAGGGGCGGGAAAAGCGTGGAAAGGGAGGAATAAAATGGCGAAGTGCGGCAGGTAATGGTAATTTGGACCCCGATATAAATTAAGGCCAGCCTGCCAGTCGGTCACGGCGTCATGGTATACGGGCATGACGGTGCGTTTGGTGGGTTGAAGGACAACGAGTATGGAAATCACCAGCAACGGAATCGCCCAAAGAACGATCCCTGCCAGCCGCCAGGGTGGGCGGTATGGCCGGTCAGGGTTCATGGCGGAATGGTTGCAACATGCTGCTGGCGCAGTCCGCCAATGCCGCGGGAGCCGGCCAGCGAACGGACGCAACGAGTCTATCCCGAGCCGGGGGCGGCACAATCCAAATTTTTGGGCGCGATTGATCCCAGGGATCGCGGGGAACGGGAGGGAAGAATGAACTCAGTGGGTGAACTGCTGAGCGGGAATTTGCAACCGGATGACGGAAACCCGCCCGCAGGCTTGCATCCCTCCCAAAAGGTCGGCGGCGGCCGGTATGTGCTGCTGCGCAGGTTGGGGGGAGAGACCAGCGCCGTGTGGCTGGCGCGGGAGGAAGCCAAAGGCCGGGCGGTGGCCCTCAAATTCCTGCCACCGGCAATGACCCAAAATGAGACGGCAATGCACGAATTGCGCGCCCGGGTACAAAAGCTCCGGACTTGGAAACACCCCCATATTGTCCGTCTCCATGGCCTGGAGGAGAGCCCCGGGGAACGGCCTTTTCTGGCGATGGAATGGGTGGAAGGGGCCAGTCTGGCCACGATTTGCCGGGAACGGAAAGAGGGAGCTTTGCCGTGGTCCACGCTGGGTCCGCAGGCGCAGCAACTGTGCGATGCGCTGGCGTTCGCGCACGGGGAACGGATGCTCCATGGCGCCCTCAAACCCACCAAACTGCTCACGACACCGACCGGTCAGTTGAAACTGGCCGATTGCGGGGTCGCGGCCCTTCTCCACGAATTCGCGGATCGCAGCACTGCGGGGCGGGACACCGCCGCAGAGCAACGCTGGCGCAGCCCCCAGCAAAATGCAGGCGAATTGACCCGGGTAAGTGACGAGATCTATTCGTTCGGAGCCATCTTGCAAGCCCTCCTGGAGGGGCCTGAGGAGAGCGAGGACCTGCCCGAAGGTGGACCGGCAACCCCGACAGAAACCAAGCGACCGGCCCGCCCGCCCGCGCCCCCCCCCGCGGAAGTCATTAGCTGCCTGGCGGATTGTGTGGCGGCGGAGGAGTCCAAACGCCCGGAATCCTTCGAGGGAATCAGCACCCGGATGGGGTGGAATGAACCAGACCCTGGGGATCTGGCGTTTGAAAAATCCCTCAATCGTGCGGCCGCGGTGCCCCCGCGCCCCGGTCTTTTAGTACGTTGCTTCCGTTCCCGAGCGGTGCAGATCGGACTCCAGGTGCTGTCGCTACTTGGCCTGCTCGCCCTGGTGTGGTGGTATTTGGAAGATTGAGAAGTCGGCGAAAGTGGCACAGTCCCTGCGTTTTGAATGACTGTGCCTGAGAATTTATCAAAAATGCGCAGAAGCCAACCGCCCGGCGGGGCGGTTGCCGGCCGGATATTCCAGCCCGTCAGAAGGGAACGCTGCTTGCGTAAATTAAACAACCACAACCCATTATGAACGCAACAATCAGCTCCAAATGGCCCGTACTGCCAGCGTGGGACCACGTCTTCCGGCGGTTTTGGAAGCGTTGGGAAAAAGCCGTGGATGCGCCCTGGCCGGGGGCAACCGCCGTGGTTGGCGGCGAGAAAGGTGGCCCGCAGTTGGGCAGCGAAGCCAATGCTTCGGCGGGCGACGAACCGTTGCTCGGGGCGACGATTTCCCTGCCCTGGCAGGCGGTCCGGAAGGCCCTGCCCGAGGAATTCCTCACCACGGAGACAAACCGGCCGACGATGGATGGGCAAGTCATCCTGCGGCTGACCGAGGTGCTACCGCAATTGACATCGGGGAAGGTGCAAATTTCCCTCGGCAAGTTGCGCCAAGCGGCACCCGTCGGACGGATTGCGACAACCCATCCGGCGGCGGACGACACTTTGATCGAACTGCCCCTGGCGGCGGTCCTGGCCTGTTTGAATCCGCAGCATTTGCCCCCTCCGGGCAAGCTGGGAGCGTCAGGAACCATGTCGCCCCCATCGGGCCAGGAAATGGCTCCCGAATTTGCGCCGCCGTTCACACCGCCATTGCCAGAAACGGAAACGGCAAGGAAACTACCGCCAACCCGGCAGGAGATGCTGGCTCGACAAACCGCGTTGGCAGGCCACGTGGAAGCCGGAAATCCGGAGTCACCCGCAAAAATTGCCCTACTTTAACTTTACAGATGAATGTTCAAATCCTGCAACTCCCGCCGATGCGGGTGGCGTACCTGCGGCACGTTGGACCGTATATGGAGGTCGGGGCAACTTGGTCCAGATTGCTGCCGCAACTTGAACAGGGCGGCTGGCTGAACGAGCAATCGCGCTGCCTGGGAATTGGGCATGACAATCCGAACGTGGTGCCCGCCAAGGACTTGCGCTATGACGCGTGCGTGACGGTGGGGGAAGACTTTCAACCCACCGGCGAGTTGGGAGTGCAAATCATCGCGGGCGGTGATTACGCGATCTGCCGGCATGTGGGACCTTACGAAGGCCTCGGAGCCGCCTATGGGTGGTTGTTCAGCCAAGGATTACCCCAGATGGGGCGACAGATGGGCGACGCACCGCCGTTTGAAGTTTATGTGAATTCGCCGGACCGCTTTCCCCCGGCGGAGTTGATCACGGACATCCATATTCCGCTGGCCTGAAAGCGTCCGGGAGGACTTGGTAAAAGCCCCGGCGCTGGTAAATGACTAATTTCAGGGCGGAAAATCCCGCTGATACCGGCGCAGCAATGCCGCCGGATCGTTCGGGAGCAGATAAATTTCCGAGTGAATCCTTTTGGCTTCGCCCGGAGCCAGCCCACCCACCCGCGGATCGCTGTGCAGACAGACATAGACCCCTTCAAACAGTTCCTGCGTGTAGTCGGAAGCCGTGGCCAACAGGAATTTCCCATCGTTTGAAAAACAGCCGATCAAGCCATTGACCGGCTGGTCCAGACAGAGCGGGCGGGGGTTGAGATCCGCGGGTGGAATGCCCGCCGGGCTATAAACCTGCCCGCCTTGATACAACGCCGCGGTCTGCCGACGGGTTTGGTCCAATGGAGTTAAACCCCGGGCCGTGAAAATGAAACTGCGCGCGGTATAGTTGGTCTGATCCCGGCCGGTGAAACCGGCCACCCGGATGCAGGCAGGTTCAAACCAGGCCAGGTCCACCGCCCCGGTTCCGCGGTTGGTAAAAACAAACCGGAGCGAGACGGCATCCGCAGATGCCTGGAGCTCATGCCAGAGTTCCACGTCCGGTTCGATCCGCGTGTGCAACTGCAGCGTGTGGGGCGTGGCGGAGACCAACTTGGTGTGGTGGGGCAGAACCGTTTTACCCCATTCGCGTTGCGCCGAGCCGGAGCGGCAAAACGCCTCCGGATACCAAATCTCCAGGGGCCCGCCGGGAATCTGCGGTCCGAAAACGGTCAGGACGTTGTTGGTCCAAAGCAAAGTGAGCGGCGCAGCACCGGAGGCCGGACGGGCGAGGTTGAGGAGCAGGGCAAGCGCCAGCAGGCGGGCACACCAGACAGACGATTGGGTAAAGGGCCGCGGTGTCATGGAGCCAGGCCGCACATCCCGGCGGAAAGGCGGCCGGTCAACGGCGGAGAAACTTCGCCACGGCCTCGGTGCGGGTGCGCACCTGGAGTTTTTCATAAATGCGGCGGATGTAGGTGTGGACCGTTTCGTAACTGATGCCGAGCTTCTCCGCGATTTCCTTATACAAGAATCCCTGACTCAGGCAGTCGAGCACCTCCTGCTCGCGGGTGGAAAGATTTTCCGTGGCCTGGGGGGAAGGCCCCTTTTTCTGGAACGATTGAACGACCTTACGCGCGATGTGGGTGGTCATGGGCGAACCCCCGGCCTTGACCTCCCGGATGGCTTCGAGCAATTCGGCCTTGGGGGTGCGCTTGAGGAGATAACCGGAGGCGCCGGCAGCGAGGGCGTCGAAAATCGTTTCAGTGTCCTCGTAAGCGGTAAGCATCATCACCTGGGTGCCGGGGGTGGTCTGTTTTAATTGGCGCACGCACTCCACGCCGTTCATGCCAGGGAGATTGATATCCATGAGGACGACATCCGGATGATCCTGGGGAAGTCCTTCGAGGGCGGCCTCGGCGTTGGCGTAGTTGCTCACACAGCGGAACCCTTCGGCACGATTGATCAGCCGGGCCAGGGTGCTGCGCACCTGCTCGCTGTCTTCCACAATGGAAACGGAAATCGGCATATCAGCCACCAAAACAAGCTAGCAGGCGGAGGACGATTTGTCAGAACTAATTTAGGGCGCGGCCTCCCCCGTCCGCCGGGCCGGTGGGGGATTGCCGGTGGGCGGACCCAGGGGGGCGACCAAGCGCACGATAGTGCCGCCGTCAGGACGGGGGGTGAAGGTGCAGGAACCGCCCACTTCCTCCAGGCGTTTGCGCATGTTGCTGAGGCCGTTGCGGGAGCGGGCGCGTTTCTCATCCATTTGGGCCATGCCGCGGCCGTCGTCCTCGATTTCCAGCGTGAAGGTGGCGGCATCCAGGTGCAAACGGATCCAGACGGAAGTGGCGTGGGCGTGGCGGACCACGTTCGTAACCGCTTCCTTCGCCGCAAGGAAAACGTTGTGGCGCAGATCGGGGGGAATCGGGGTGGCGGGTAGCTGGGGGGGAACTTCCAGCCGGTAGCGCAATTCCGCCACCGTGAGGTATTCCTGGGCGTTTTTGCAGAAGTAGGTGATCAGGCCGTCGAGGGTGTCGTTGGAAGGATTCACCGCCCAGACAATTTCGTCGAGCGCGCGGGAGGTGTCCCGCGCGGTCAAGGCGATCTGCCGCGCGTGGGCCTCCACTTCCGCCGGTTCGTCCTTGTCACTTTCCACCAATTCTCCCAGGAGGGCAACCTGGGTGAGGCTGGCCCCCAATTGATCATGGATGTCCCGGGCGATGCGTTGGCGCTCCTTTTCCAGCGCCTGTTGCTGGCGCAGGCCCTCCAGTTGCCGCTGTAAACGCTGGGTGGAGAAGTAGTGCACCAGACCCACGATGGCCGCGAGGAGCAGCAGGCTGGCCACGCTGATAAACCAGGCCGTCTGCCAGAAGGGCGGTTCCACGATGATGGCCATTACGGCGCCCGGCTCATTCCACACGCCCGCCTCGTTGCAGGCGGTGACCTGAAAGCGGTAGTTGCCCGGACGCAATTGGGTGTAATGCGCGGACCCCGGACGGGCGTTGCCGGCATCGGTCCAGGCCGACTCGTGATTTTCCAGGCGGTACTTGAACCGCGCGCGTTCCGGCGCCGCGAGGCTTAGTCCGGTGTACCGAATATCCACGCGCTCCTGCCCGGCATGCACCGTGATCACCGCCGGCAGTCGACCCAAAATCCCGTTGGTCTTTTGTTCCCGGTCATCCACGAGGACAGATTCAATCACCACGGGCGGAGGATTGGTGTTGGGACGGATTTCGGCGGGATTCACCGAGGCCAGGCCCTTGGTGGTGGGGAACCACATCGTGCCGTCGAGAGTGCGGCCGGGGCCGGGTTGGGAATCCTGGGTGCACTCGGGCGTGGGCAGGCCGTCGGACTTCCCGTAAACACTGCACGGGATCGCATTGGTAAGCCGTTCGGCAAAATCATTCAGCGCCCGCCGCGGGATCCGCAACAGCCCGATATCCGAACCGAGCCAGAGGTTGCCCTGCAAATCGTCAATGAGGTAGCCCAGGTTGTCGCTCGCCAGCCCGTCGCGCATCGTATAGCGGGTCCATTTGCCCACAGCATAACGCGCCAGGCCGCGCCCCGGCGTCCCCACCCACAGAACATCGTCCGCATCCACACACAAGGAGCCGACGTCTTCGCCAGGCAGGCCGTCCGGTTCCGGCAGATGGTGGGGAGTCACCTTGCCATCCCGCAGGTAATTCAAGCCGCCTCCGCGTGTGCCGATCCATAAGCCACCGGCGCGATCCTCCGCCAGGGCGCGTACATCATCCGCCGAAAGGCCCCGTCGCGTCGTCCAAAATTCCCAGTTGCGATCAAACCAGCAGCCCAGGCCCTGGTGCGTGGCGACCCACAGCCGCCCGGCGCGATCCTCCAGCAACCCCGCGATTTCCCCGATCTCCACAAACCCCACGATCGGGAGGATCTGGTGGTCTTTGACCTCTTCCAGCAAACCGCGGGACGGATGGGACTGGATGGCGACCCAGGTGCGTTGGTCGCGGTCCACCAGCAGGCTGGAGACATTCAGGTGCCGTTCCCGTTCCCCCTGCCCCAGTCCTTGTTGTTCGAGAACCCCGTCCCGGTAGGAATAAACGCCGCCGCCAAAAATGCCCAACCACAAGCCGCCGGCCGGATTCACGCACACCGATTGGACGGTTTTGGAGCCCAGGGCCTCCAGCACCTGGAACGTCTGGGGTGTGACCCGGCTCAAGCCACCGCCATCGGTGCCGATCCACAAACTGCCCTCGTGATCGACGAAGAGCGCCAGAATGTAATTGAGGGGCAAATCCTTCGGAGCCGAAATCTGCCGGGCCTGGCCGACGCCATCAAACCAAAAGACTCCTTCCTGCGAAGTACCGACCACCAGATGGCCGGAGCGGTCCTCGCAGGCCGCGGTCACCTGGTTGGGATACGGTTGCCAGGGGCAAACGGCAAAGTCGTGAAGCGCCCCGTTCGTGGCGACCTGCCAAACGTGTCCGCCAGCCACCAGCCAGAAGCCACCCGCGCGATTCGGCAGGAGGTATTCCGGCGGGGGCAGGTTGGTGAGGGTCACGCGCAAGTCCAGCGGCGCGCGGGATCCGGCGGTTGGCGGAGGACCGGAGGGGATCGTGAAGAGTTGCGGTCCCCGGCTCAGCCAGAGTGAGCCGTCGGATTCTGTAAGCAAGGGGGAAAAAAGCCGTTCCCGATCCAAGGGAAATCCCCCGAGGACCGCGATGCGGCCATTTTCGTAGCGCGCCAGCACGCCATCGGCCGTGGCCAGCCAAACGGCCCCGTCGGCGGCCTGGCGCATGGCGGTGACGCGGCCCTCGCGGCTGCGGGATTGGGGTCCCAGATCCAGCCGCTCCACCTTGCCATCCTTCACCACCGCGGCCCCGTCCCCCACGGTGCCCAGCCATAAATCATGACTCCGATCTTCAAACAAACTCACCACCACGCTGTTATTTAACCAAGAGGCTTCCTCGGGCTGAAAGGGGGTGAAGTGAACGCCATCAAACCGGATGAGCCCCTTGACGGTCCCCAGCCACAAATAGCCGTCGGCGGATTGCAGCAGCGAGATGACGGCACTGGAACGAAGGCCCTGTTCCGGGCCCCAGGTGGTGACACTGAAGCGGGCGGGCGGCCCCGCATAAGACGGGCGCAGGCCGCCGCCGGAGAACAGCAGCGCCACGCACACCGCGGCGAACCAAGGCCAGGATTTTGCCCGCATGGGCGATTGTTCCGACGCCTCCGTTCGCATGTAAAGCGGTTATTTGAGGCGCGTTCAGCCGGCGGTCAGGCCGGAGGTGGGGAACTGCCGAAATGCGCCGCAAACGACGCATATGCCGCCACATCCGCGAGCATTGCGTCCAGCGTGGCGGCAATGGGTTCCACGCGCGCGAGCCCGGAGAAGACCGCGCGATCGCCAATAGGACTGACCAACAAAAAAGTCGGTCGCTGGTCCACTTGCAGCGCGTCAAACGCGGCAGAACTTGTCGCAACCCGTTTGGCAACGGCCGGCGATTGCGCGAGCTTGAGCAGCTTCTTCCGATCCAATTTGGCGGCGACCGCGGCCAACGGAACGGCCACCTCCCAGCGCCCCACCTTCTGCCCCTCGCGCACGCCGGCGCGCGCCAGCGCCAGGCGGACGCGGTCGTCGGTCACCCCCAGGTCTTTGGCGGCTTCGGCCACCAGATTCGGGACGAGATATTGCTTTATGTCGGGCTCAAACCAGCCGGAATTGAGCATGAACGGGGAGCGCATCGCCGTGCCGCTGCGCCGGTAATACCAATCCGCCTGGGCGGCGGAGCCGGGATAGGCGGCGGCGGGCATTTGGGCGATCTCCCACTGGAAATCCACCCGGCCGGCGTAACGCTGCTTGAGTTCGGCCCAAGCCGGTTCGGCCCAGTAGCACCAGGAGGAGAGGACTTCGAGGTAGTACGTGATCTTCATCCGGGGAAGATGCGTGGTTTACGCCCGAATGGCAATCTGGTTTACGGAGCTATTGTACGCCGATGGCTCATGATTTTCTTCCATGCCGCTTCATCCACGATTTGCTGCCGGTAAGCGGAATGGCAGGCCACACAGGTCTGGAGTGTGGCCGCAACCGCCTTGAACGTGGCGGCGGCATCGTTTTGGCGGGCGGTTATGCCAATGGTGTCGGCGGAACGATGAAAAGCCAACCCCATTTCGTTGAAACCCGGAGCCCCGGCCCCCATCCGCTCGCACATCTGCCCCATCTGTTCGCTGTAACCGATCCGTGCCGACGCCCGCGCCACCGCCGGAAAATCGCCCTGGGACAAGGCGTCCATGATTTCCTGGATCGTGGCCAAATGGTCGCGCATGTTCTCCAGCTGGTGCTCGGCCATACGAGGCAGCAAGGGCAGCGGGAGACGAGTGTCCTCCCCCGCTGGCGGCCGCGGCGAAGTGAGCGTTGCCTCGGCAGGCAACGCCGAGGGATGCTTACCGGATTTGCAGCTGAATTGCTGACAGCCGTTGACCAGTGTGCTGGCAAGGGGAACCAACAAGAGCAGCCAAGTAGCGCGAAGATAATTGGGCCGATCGCCGTGGCGCATCCAACTTATGATTTTCATGGGGGTGTTATTAATCCATCCCAATTACCGCTTGGAAATCGCTGTAAAAACCACCTCCCCTCGAAACAGGACCTTGAGGTAATCCGGATCAAGCTTGAACATCAGTTCGTGATCCACGCCGTTTGTGTAGAAACCATAATTCACGGGAACATAAGCACGGAGCACCCACGCATCCGGTCGAACTTGCTGATAGCAGTGCAGATTAAACATCCCAATACCTCTTGGACCATTCCCGACTTGGAAGAAGGCCCATCGGTCCACGCCATTCGTCACCTGGTAAGTCTGGTAGCGCGTAGCGATCTCCGCTCGAGGATATATCTTCGCCAAGTTCTGTTCGATTTCCTTTTTAAGATATTCAGGAGAATCACCTACCGTTAATCTCATTTCCAGGCGTGATCCATACCCGTGCGGGCTGGCCTCCCGGCAACCAACCGTCAGAAGTAACACAACGAGCGCTGCCATGAGGGTGCTGGAGATTCTGGTTTGCAAGGTTGCGTTGGTGCTTATAAATCTGCACAATTGCTTCCGGGATAAATGCCTCCTTTTCTGACGCTGCCGGTTCATTTGGATTTGGGCAGTTCGATCTTCTTCGCACCGGATGGAATCTTCCGAAGTTCATACCGCGTGACCTTTTCATCCTCAAAACTGGCCGGCGCGCCTTCAGCCCCGTCACCCCCTGCGGCGATGGTGAGGAGTCCGTCCTCAATTTTGAAGATGGCGACCACCGTTTTGCCAATGGCATCTCGCTGCGATGCGGCACCGTCCTTGATGGTGACGTGCAACTCTTGTGGGTTCGAGGAACCCGGCGGTATTATCCGTTCCGCCGGAGCGACCACCGTCGATTCTGCGCCAAACAATGGATTTTCGCGCGCTCCTTGGAAACCGCTCTTTCCCTGCCACGGTTTGATGAGCATGATTGTCGTCTCAAACCAAAAATTCGTGTCCCGGTGAGAGTGAAAGGAGCTGCCGGTGATTGTGACGGCGATCTTGCTGTCCGCTTTCTCGCCCACCACAATTCCTTCCCAAGTTCCTTGGAGTGGCTGTAGCTCAGCTTGGGTGGGCTGGTTGGTTTGGCACCCGGCGGGCAGGCAAAGCGGAAGCCAAGGAAAGAGAAGGCAAAGGGCGAAGAAGCCGAGGACTCGTTGGCAGATCCGTTTCATTGTGTGTGCAGCTAACGTAACATTTCGGCGATCAGGGGACGAGTGGTTTTGATCTGGTCCAAGTCCAGCTTGAGTCCCACTGGTCCGAGCACGGTTTGCAGCAGATCATAAATGCCTTTGACCTGGTCGAAAGGTGCGGCCACGGATTCCAACGCGGTGGAACCGGCCTTGTTCTTCGCAGTTTTGTCGGCCCCTTTTTGCAGCAGGTCGCGGACGATCTCGGTCCGGCAGAGGAAGGCCGCGGAGATCAACGCGGTCGAACCGTCGTTGTTGCTGACGTTCAGATCGGCGCCGGCGTGGATCAGCGCGCGCGCCACGTCGCTTTGGCCAAAGGTCGCCGCGGTAATGAGGGGAGTCGATCCGGTAACGGGGTCCTTCTCGTTGAGATTGGAGCCGGCTTTGATGTGCTGGCGAATGGCCGGAAGGTCGCCCTGGCGGGCGGCATCCGGAAGGCTGACGCTGGGCGGAACCGGTTTGCCGCAGCCCGTGAGCAGGGCGAGCAGCAGCAGGATGGGAATGAGTGGTTTGATCACAGGTGTATTGCCAACCATGTTGGCATGCTCCACAAAAGCGCCGTTCTTGGCGATCACAAAATATCGAGGATTTTCAATATTATTTACCAGAGCGGAAGGGGGGCGTTGGTTGATGATTTACTGAGCTTTCGTCCAAAAGCCGGGTTTGCGAGAATTTTGCAGCGGTTTATTTATCTCCAAAATAGTGGAACTTGATATTCCAGCCTCCGGGAACCGGGGCCACGGAAATGGATCCGCCCGTCGGTAGCAATCTTGCGAGGGACTGCTCGTAGGCCAGGAGCGTGATGTGGTTGGAATTGCCAAAGGTCACTTGCAGATTGCCGTCAACCCAGTCAAATCCACCGGTGAAGGTAATGGGGAGCACCGGCTGCGAACCTCGGGGCAGCGAAAAGCGGAAATTGTCGGCTTTCATGCGGAAATATACGATTCCACCGCTTTCGAGCGAGACTTTTGGAAGTCCCCTTTCGTGAATGCGCCCAATCTTGGAATCCAACAATCGCGGACAAAGCCATTGGGCGAGGAAGAAGAGCCCGAGAATCGCAATAATTCCGATGATCGCGTTAAAAATAGCTCTCACGCTCAGGATTTTGTTTACGCCATTTGGCAATGAATTATTGCTGATAGGCTATAATCGAGCTCTACAAAAGCGCCTGATAAGTTTCAAACGACAGGGCCGTTTACAAAAGCCTCCTGCACTACGTTTTTACCTACTCCAACTGACAAAACGAGTTGATCTCCAGTTTGTCCAATGGGAATCCGGCTGCACCGCAATCTTCGAGGTACTGTTCGACACGTCTGGTCGTAGTATTCAACCGATCGCAAAAGAAGGCCAACAACATCAAGAATTGGGCCTGCGATTTGCAATTGGCGGAGGTGGCGGCAAAAACTGACGAACGCAACATTGGCTCATAAAATGATTCGCGGGCGTAGGGTTCCATGACGAGTTCCGCGACGATAAAGACACCCAAATACCAAGGCGACGCTTCCCGCTCGACGAAGTGACCGTAGCCAGCGGCGAGATCAAGGAGATCGTGGATTGCTGGTTCGGCTTTTTGCGCAACGATAAAATCGTAGCCCTCCAGGCGAATTCTTTCACAGAACCGTTGCAAAGCGAGGGCTTCATTCGCATCAAATTCATCGTCCGGAAACAGGGCTGCCGAGATCTCCCCGCCGGGGCGAAAATTTTGATTCAACGCTGCGAGGATGAAGTGGCGCATAAATTATTTGGCGGTTGGTGTGTTCGTCGAATAGGACAATCTACCATCGAGTATTTCGGAGACGCTTTCAAGATAAGCATTGATTACTTCCGCGAAATTGGTGGGAGCAACGGGGGACTGCCTCATCATTTCCCGGGATTTATTGAGATTCCGGACCAATGTCTTGATGTAGTTGCGCTCTCGTTCGGCGACCACCCGCTCGACCCTTTCCTGGAAAGAGTACTATTCAAACACATTAAGGGCCAGGGAAGCGATGGCGAGGATCAGGGCAAGGCTGGGCAGAATGTGGGGTTTCATTGTTTGGGGAGATTCGCGATGTGATCAGAGCCGTCGCGGCGCAGTTGAAGTAGACGAGACGGGTTAGGGGTTGTCAATGGCATGGAGTGGACGGATGGCGGGTAGTGGGAGGGTGTTTTGAGTGGGGCGTGAGCAGGGGTGCTGGTGAATGGGCCGGCCGCGTGAACGCGGAGCTCCGAACTGGGGGACGCTTAGGTTTTTGGTGCCATTAGGGGATTCGATTGCGGTAGGTGCGAGACGAGGGGATTGGAGAGTCTGGCATCCCTCTCGGATGCACCGGGATATTGTATGGGGTTCCGGTGGTGTCGCTGCGCTCAACCACAGGCTAACTGCTTTGAACCCGCCGGGTTCTGGCGTTGAATGCCGGGGATCGGGCGTTGGTTTGCCTGGTTTGTCTTAAATTGCTTAGAATCCAAGGGGGGAGAAGGACAAGATTCCGAATTGATTTGTGGGTCGCGATGGCGAGTCGAGGGCGGGGGTTTTGGTGGAGGTGCCGGCCGCGTGAACGCGGAACTCCAAACGGGGCGGCCGGTGGGTTGGTGGCGGGATGCGAATTGGTTAGCCGGGGGATTTAGTGGGGCGGATAGCGCGGTGGTGGGCTGCGGCCCACGATTTCATCCCCGGGCTCGCGAATGTCTCCTGTGTCGGATCAGGATGATTACCGGCATTCCCACTCCCACCAGAATCACCGGCGTTGGCTCCGGAACCGGCACGAAGTTGGCCTGCCAACCGACGCACTCGGTCAGGGTGCTTGCCGGGGTGGAATAGAGGAGTTGCTCCGGTTGCATGGTGAACTGCAGGACGGGGGTTGGAAAGAACTCCGGCCGTGGCGACCTGGTGACACTGACGTTTATGTTCGTGACGGGCACCGACCCGCTGACATCGATGATGTAGGCGGTCAGAGTGAAAACGTTGACCGCTTGCCAGTTGTTGAAAAGAAAATCGGGATCTGCCGTGGCGGTCATCGAGTAGCTCTGTCCCACTTCAAGCAACTGGGCGTTTTGAAAGGGAGAAATCGTTCCTGAACCGGTGGTGGCCAAATAGAGCGGGGCCAGCGTTGTCCCTTGGGCGCGACCGGACGGGGCTGAAACCAAAAGCATCCCCGTCCCCAGCAAGAGGAGTGTCCAATTTCGCAACCACCCGACTTTCATAAAATATTGCTGCCGCAGCGGTACAGCCACGCCTCGTCCGTCTGTTCACAATGGAGCCCACGCCGGCGGATTTGTCAACGAATGGCCCAAGCGCGAATTCCCAGCGCATTCGGATCATTCCCCCCTCCTAAACCGGCACAATATCATGTTCAAAACGCGGGAATTGTGGTTACGCTGCCTGTCCATGTTTGAATTGTTAAAGACCGATGATTCCTCCCGGGCCCGGCTGGGTCGCCTGACGACGACCCGGGGGGTCATTGATACGCCGATGTTCATGCCGGTGGGCACCCAGGGCAGCGTGAAGGCACTGGACCCGCGGGAATTGCTCGAAATGGGCACGCAGGTGATCCTGGGGAATACCTATCATCTCCATATCCGACCGGGCCTGGAGATCATCACGGCGGCGGGCGGTCTGCACAAATTCATCAACTGGCCCAAGCCCATTCTCACCGACAGCGGCGGCTTCCAGGTATTCAGCCTGGCCAAGATCCGCAAGATCAAGGCGCACGGGGTGGAATTTCGTTCGCATCTGGACGGCTCGCTGCTCTTCCTGGGACCGAAGGAGGCCATGAACATCCAAAAGGTGCTCGGCTCGGACATCGCCATGGTGTTTGACGAATGCCCGCCGCACGATGCGCCAGCCAAGGAAATCCGGCTGGCAGTGGAGCGGACGATCCGGTGGGCGCGAGAATGCCGGGAGCAACCCCGCGCGGCGGGTCAGATGGTGTTCGGGATTGTGCAGGGCGCGAGTCATGCGGCGTTGCGCGAGGAGTGCGCCAAAGAGCTCGTGGCGATGGATTTTGATGGCTATGCCATCGGTGGCGTGAGCGTGGGGGAACCGGAGCCGGAAATGATGAAGGCGGTGGAATATGCCGAACCCTTCCTGCCGGCCAACAAGGCCCGCTACGCGATGGGTCTCGGGACGCCGGCGCAAATGGTGGAACTGGTGGCGCGCGGGGTGGATCTTTTCGACTGTGTGCTGCCCACCCGGGTGGCGCGCAACGGCACGGCCTTCACCCGCAAGGGGACGGTGAGTGTGAAGGCGGGGTTCAACAAGTCCGACTTCCGGCCCATCGAGGAAGGCTGCGAGTGTTTTGCCTGCCGGCACTTCACGCGCGCCTACCTGCGGCATTTGTTGAACGTGGGGGAAATCCTGGGTTTGCGGATGGTGAGCGTCCACAACTCGCATCTCTTCATGAAGGTGATGGAAGAAATGCGCGCAGCCCTGGCGGCGGGCACGTTTGCGGAATTCCGTCGCGAATTCATCGCGAATTACGTGCCGACGCAGAAGATTCTCAAAGCGCGGCTGGAGTCCCGCTGACCGGGAGCGGCTGGCCGACCGGCCGGTCAAGTCACACGACTTCCAGGGGGCATTTGGGCAGCGCGTCGATGAACGCCTGCCCGTAGCGTTTCACCAGGATGCGGTTGTCCAGGACGACCACGATGCCGGTGTCGGACTTGGTGCGGATGAGGCGGCCGACGCCCTGCCGAAATTTGAGGATGGCCTCAGGCAGGGAAAAATCGTTGAAGGAATTGCCGCCGCGGGCCTCGATGTTTTCAATGCGCGCCTCGATCAGCGGATGATCCGGCACGGCGAAGGGCAGGCGCGTAATGATGACATTGGACAACGCCTCGCCGGGCACATCCACGCCCTGCCAAAAGCTGTCGGTGCCGAAGAGCACGGAATCCACGTTGCCCTTGAATTTCTCCAGCATCACCGAACGGGGCGTGCCGGTGCCCTGCACGTAGCATTCCAGACCCAATTCGGAGAAAAAGGGCGCCAATTCCTCCGCGACGTCCTGCATGAGCCGGTAGCTGGTGAACAGCACGAAGGCCTTGCCATGGGTCATCCGGATGAAGTGTTTGATCCAGTGGACCAGCGAGTTGCGGAACGCGGGGTCGCGTGGATCCGGCATTTTGCCGGCCACGAACAACTTCATCTGCCGTTCGTAATCGAAGGGCGTGCCCACTTGCAACTGGGTGGCATTTTCCGCGCCGACGCGGCCGACGAAATAGCCCAGGCCGCTCTTGCGATTGGCCGTGGCCGGCGGCCGGGGGCGGGGCGCGGGTCGGGCGGCCGAATCCGGTCCGGGCGGCACCAGGGCCGCGGGCGGGGCGGCTTCGCGACCGGAAATGGAGAGCGTGGCGCTCGTCATGATGATCGAGGTGTCCGAGCCGAAGAGGCGGCGACGGAGGAATTCCGCGACATCCACGGGGGCGGCGTTCAGCGCGAGGTTGCGCTGGGTTTTGCCGGCCCGTTCCACCCAGTAAACATGGTCCTCGGCCGCCTGGTTGAGAAAGGTGATGACTTCATCCCGCAATTCCCCGAGGCGACGGCCGCATTCCAGCAGTTCCTGGCCGATCTCCTGGTCGTTGGTTTTCTTGATCAGCTCGCTGACGGCTTCGCGGACGCGCTGGATGGGCAGCGTGACGTTGTCGGGCACGATCTCCGGTTGCCGGATGCGCAGTTCCGTCCAGGCGCGGCGGGCATGGTTGGGATCTTCCGGGCCGCGGCCGGGGGCGGCGGTATTTTGCTGGCGCAATTGTTCGCACGCCACTTCCACTTCATCGAAGAAGACGTCGGCTTCCTGAATCAAATCCGCCACCAACTGGACGGAGGGACCTTCGCGCAAGGCCGCCAACAGGCCCTTTTGCGTGCGGGGATTCCAGAGGCGCTGCAGGGCGTAGCGCACCTGGCCGCTGGAAACACTCAGCCCGATATGGCGGGAGGCGACACTTTCCACCAGGTGGGCCTCATCGAACACCACAAAATCATTCTTGAACAGGATGCCGCCCTCGAGCTCCTCCTCCATGCCGCCGAGCAGGGTGAAGAACAGGGTGTGATTCACTACTAGCACGTCGGAGGAGAGGATGCGCTTGCGGGCGCGCTGGAAAAAACACAGGCGGTTGTCCCGGGCGAATTCGGATTGGTGGCCGCACATTTTGGGCGAGCACAACCCGCGCTCCGAGCACACATACGACCAGACCTTGGGATCCGGTTCGATTTCGAAATCCGAGAGGCTGCCGTCCTCCGTGGTGCGGGACCATTCGAAGATGCGCTTGAGCTCCTCGGCCTCCGGAGAGGTGAACAGGCTCGTGGCCTGCTGCATCGCCTTGGCCAGCCGACGGGTACAGAGGTAGTTCCCGCGGCCTTTGAGCATGGTGAAGCTGAATTCCACCGGCAGGATCTGCTGCAACATCGGCAGATCTTTTTGCGAGAGTTGCTCCTGCAAATTGATGGTGTGGGTGGAAATGATGGCCTTCTTCTGGTTGCCCACGGCGTACAGGATGGCGGGCACGAGGTAGGCGAGGCTCTTGCCCACGCCGGTGCCGGCTTCCACCACCAGGTGCTCGCCCCGGTGCAGGGCATTGGCCACCGCCACCGCCATCTCCTGTTGCTGGGGACGGAATTCGAAATTGCTGGCCTTCGAAAAGAGGCCGGCGGCGGAAAAGATCTGACGCGTGCGCGCGACCAGTTCGTCCCCGGAGCCCGAAGGCTGGGTTTCCACGAGGCTGATCATACGGAAGCCGGGCCGGCCGGAAGCGGGCGCGCCGCGCCGGGGAAGGCGCCGCAGGGGGGCAGGAACCGTACATCGAGCATCATGGCGCCAATCTATCGGCGCGCGGGGGAACTGGCAAGGACCGCCCGGCCAATGCGAGCGGGCAGTTGACCCCATTGTGCCAGAAGTCCGGGTTACCCGGACTCGCCGATGAAAAGCGTTCCGCCGCCGATAATTTGCTGGGTACCGGCGGGAATTCCGTCAACATACGCCCTCCAGCATGAACACCGCCAGCGCGCTCCCACCGGCCCCGACGTCCCCGGAGAACCTCCCGGAAACGCCGGGCCAGAGCTGGCGCCAGCTCTCCCCGCAGCAGTGGAAATCCGGGTTGGCCGCGTGGCTCGGTTGGACTTTTGACGGGCTGGACATGCACCTGTACACCCTGGTTTCCGCCCCCTTTGTGCGGGAATTGCTCCAGGCGCAGGATTCCAAGGACCCGCGCATCGGCCATTACGGCTCCATCATCCAGGCGGCGTTTCTGCTGGGGTGGGCGGTGGGCGGCGGCTTTTTCGGCCGGTTGGGCGACCGGCTGGGACGCAGTCGCGCCTTGTGCCTGACGGTGCTGACCTATGCGCTGTTCACGGGCTTTGCAGCTTTCGCGCAGACGTGGTGGCAATTAATGATCGTGCGTTTTATCGCGGCCCTCGGGATCGGCGGGGAATGGGCGGTGGGCGCCTCGCTAATTGCGGAGACCTGGCCGCGGCGGTGGCGTCCGTGGCTGGCGGCGATTTTACAATCGGGCGTGAATGTAGGGGTGCTGATTGCCTGCCTGGCCAATGTGGTGCTGGCGGGCCAGCCGCCGCGGTATTTGTTCCTGGTGGGGGTGCTGCCGGCGTTCCTGGTCTTTTGGATTCGCCGGGCCGTGCCCGAGCCGGAAGAATGGCATGCCGCACAGGCGCAGGCCAAAGCACAGGCGGGAAACGGGGGCGCGCAACCGGCCATTGCGGATTTGTTCCGCGGGCCAACCCGCCGGATCACCCTGCAGGTCATCGCGGTTTGCGCGGTGTCCCTGACGGCGCATTGGGCGTTCATGTTCTGGCACCAGCAGCAATTGCGGAAACTGCCCGAGGTATTGCTCATGACTGACAGCGAGCAAAACCGGCTCGCCAGCCAGGCCTTGTACGTCCTGATGGTGGCATCCATCATCGGCAATTTCTTTGCCGCGTGGCTGGCGAAACGTTTGGGCTACCGGGCCACCATCGTCTGGATGTGCCTGGGTTATTTCGCGGTAATGACCGGCACCTACGGCGTGGTGCGGGATCACCAATCGCTGCTGCACT
The DNA here is from genome assembly GCA_903918755.1 of uncultured Pedosphaera sp. Taxonomy (GTDB): domain Bacteria; phylum Verrucomicrobiota; class Verrucomicrobiia; order Limisphaerales; family Pedosphaeraceae; genus CAIXFN01. The sequence goes on along the minus strand of CAIXFN010000068.1, from coordinate 490 downwards.
GGCTGCCGGCGATCGGCTTTTTCCAGGGGTTATTCGGCCTGTTCACGATGTATCTGCCGCCGCTCTTCCCCACCCTGCTGCGCACGACCGGCGCGGGGTTTTGTTACAATATCGGCCGGATTGCCGCCGCCTTCGGGACGGTGTTTTTCGGGATGTTTTCCAAAGTGAGCGACCACCGGCTGGCATTGCTGGGGGCTGGGTTGCTGTTCCTTCCGGCGGGACTGCTGGCGCTGCGGTTGCCGCACGCGCGGGATTGAGGGAGCGTGACTGGCGTCAGAACCGAGCCGAAGACCAATTGACACGTGGCGAAGGGGACAGTTTTATACTCGAATGATGTCGCTGGGCAGCGCTACCGGCCGCGCAAGTTTTTTTCTGTAAAATGTTTTAGCATTTTGAACTGAGAGCTGGGTATTGGTTATCCATGTTGAGGTAAATTTTCTCGCTGAGCCATTCGTCGCTGATTTCGGCGAGGAGGGCGCTAATCAAACGG
>CAIXFN010000067.1 GCA_903918755.1 uncultured Pedosphaera sp. | reverse complement strand
TCCACAACCCGCCCAGCGGCGACTCCCAACAAGAACAATGCAAAGAAGAGAAATCAGACATGGAGGAGAACATATAAAGGTTGGCGCGAGGCACGAGCGCCTACCTTGGGTTCCCATCATTAAATTCCGCCAACCCTGAAAGCGGTTGTGGCAAACTCGGCCCTGAGCCAAACGTTAACATACCCACTTCGTCGCCGAGGTCCTGAATCGCGGCGCCCCGCCCGAAGCACGGGGTGCCACAACGGAAATTAAAAGCCAAGGACTCCTGCATCCATGAAACTCGCGTGGCTCCCAACGCCGGCAGCCCAGCCCTCTTCCCCCTCGCTGCCATTCACAATGGCGGAGAGGGCCGGGGAGAGGTGGTGCCATCAATCTTCCCCGCCCGCCAAACTCACCCACGGGACGCCAAATCCGCGCCTTACTCGAAAACGGTTTTAATGGTAGCGCTGACGGTGGGGGTGGCGGAGCCGGCGTTGAAGCGAACCTGATAGCGGAAATGTTTGGCGGAACCCGGGGACAGGGAGCGACCGTCGCCGCCAGGCACGGCTTTGAAATCCTGGGTCAGGATGGTCTGGCCCTGCGCGTCGAGAAACGAAACCGTGAGGGTAATGGTACGGGCGGTTTTCGGTGATTGATTCACCAGTTCACCGGTGAGGCCGCCATCGCGGTAGCTGAGATTGCGCAGGGTAATCTGGGTGGCGGGATTGACGCCGGTTGAGCTGGTCGTCGAGCAGCCCGCAAGCAGCGTGATGAGGGTCAGACAGAGCCAGCGGGTGAGAAAAAGATTGGGGCGGGGTTGATCAGGCATGCAGGGATGAAACACCGGAGCGGCGGCAGGGTTGCGGGGGAAAGCGGCACCGCACAATATCGATCCTGCGCCGACCCCACCCGGATTGCTCCGTCGGACCCATCCGTCAGAAGCATTTCCCCTGGTAGTGGCGGGGTTCACAATTGAGGAAACCGGGCCTGGGCTGCCACCACACCGTGTGCTTGGGCGGTTCGGCTGCCGGCTTTCTGGGTGGGAGCCGGGGCTCTCTCCCAAACCCGCCCTCCCGCCCCACCAAAAGCCCCGTGCGCAACAATCCCTGCGGGCTGAAGGCCCGTGATCCCTCAGCCTGGGGCAAAGCGTCCCCCGCGACGCCCCAGGAACCATTCCCTAAAAACCATCCCCAAGCGCTGAAAGTGCGCCACAATCCATCGGCCATCCTCCCCGCCGCCGGAGTCTCAGAACTCCTATCACCGTGGAACTTGCGTGGTCCGCAACACCGGCAAGCCAGGCTTCTTCTCCCTCGCTGCCATTCACAATGGCGGAGAGGGCCGGGGAGAGGTGGTGCCATGATTCTTCCTCGCCCGCCAAAAACCGACGCAAATAACCCGGCCCCCTCTCCCCAACACCAAAGGTGTTGTGCCAGCTAGCCCAGGTTGGCGCGAGGCACGAGCGCCTACCTTGGGTTCTCATCATTAAATCCCGCCAACCCTGAAAGCGGTTGTGGCAAACTCGGCCCTGAGCCAAACGTCAACCTGCCCACTTCGTCGCCGACGTCCTGTATCGCAGCGCCAGGCCCAACCACAGAAAGGAATTTAGCGGCAATTCGTTGTTAATATCGTGCCGGCGGGCCAGCTCGCGAAGAATCTTGACAACGAGCGGCAATCCCGACAAAATGTCGGCGTTGAAGAGTTTTACACTCAGAGATTTGGACCGAAGACCTGGTGAGGTGCTGGACGCCTGTGACCGCGACGGTGCAGTCCGCATCCTGCGGCGCGGGGGTAAGATCTACACGGTTCAGGCAGACGCCGGCCCAGGACTCATCTCGGCTCTCCCCGACTTTCCGGCCCGGATCGCCCGGGTTTATTCCCAGCCTTTGACCCGGGCACAAACCCGCCAAATGGACAAACTCCTCGCCGGTGAATGAAGCCGTACGCGGATACCAACTTCCTCTGTCGGCTTTATCTGCCGATGCCCGAATCGGGTGAGGCCGCTCGCCGTTTGGCCATGGCCCAGGCTGCGGGCGTTTCGCCCCTGCCCGTGTCCTGGCTGCACCGTTTGGAGACGATCAACGCTTTCCAGCTTTACGCGTTCACGAGCAACACCCAGCGCCAAACCCGCGTCACGGCGGAGCAGGTGGCTGCTTCACAGGCTATGTTTCAATCGGATTTGGCCCAACCCACTTTCTTGCGCCCTGCCCACTTGAACTTAGCGGATCTCGAGGCGCAATTCGAGGATCTGGCCCTCCGACACACCGCCAAACATGGCTTTCGCACCTACGACCTGCTCCATGTGGCCTCGGCTCTGTTGCTGAAATGTGACACGTTGTGGAGCTTCGATCAAAAAGCTGCGAAATTAGGCAGGTTGGAAGGGTTGATCGAGCAATAGAAAGGAGCCGGACTCTCGTCCGTGACAGGGCTCATCCATATTGCGCTCCATAGCTTGGTTCGCGAAAAACGTTCTTTCCAGCCGACTTGGCACTGCGACCGGTTTGCTTGCGTGGCCCGACGCGCTTTGGAGGCCCCTCTGATCGTTACCACCTAAATGCGCCTAAATTCCTCCCGTAGGAATTCGCAACGCCCCAACTCGTGCTAAGAAGGGATGGGAGCCGATCCAATTTCGGCCACCGGCGTGCTGATACCCGGCAACGCCTGAATTTTGGCCCACCGGAACCAAAGTTCCGCTCAGCCTGCTCTTTGACATATTAATGTGTACCCGTTTGCCCGGCGGATGAGTCCGGGCAGTTGCGCGTCGCTGGTCATCGCCGCGTGCCGTCCCAACCGGTATGCGGCCCACCGCCCCCGCCCCACCGCGCCTTCAAACCCACGCAATCATGGCGCCAATACCGTTATCGATAATCCTGCTCCCGCTCCTATTGGCCACCACCGCCACAGGTGATCCCCTCGCCATCCGAGCCGGATCAGTCCAGGTTCCGGACACTTAATCCAGTTTCGCGTCCCGCACAGTCGGAACAGAGTTCACCTTGCAAACTTTGTTCACGGCTTGATCAGTTCCCCTCTGTGCTCTTTGTGAACTCTTGTGGCCAATCCATCTCCTGGTTCCCCCTCCGAGTCCAGGTTCCGGACACTTAATCCAGTTTCGCGTCTCTTACCGGCGGAATTCACCGCGCCGGTTCTGGATTACCCGGAATATCCATCGATCTTCGCTCATCTGGTTCCTTTTGGCGATTTTTGCGCATCTTTGCGGCCAACCAGACTCCGGCCTCCCCTCCCAGTCCAGGTTGCGGACACTTAATCCAGTTTCCATCTGCGGAGAGCGGTACAGAATTCACCTTGCCAACTTTGTTCACCGCTTGACCAGTTCCCCTCTGTGCTCTTTGTGAACTCTTGTGGCTAATCATTTCCGGGTTTCCGTCCCCGAGTCCAGGTTCCGGACACTTAATCCAGTTTCGCTGGATCGGTCTGTCCGCACCCTCGCTGTCCTCCGCGGTCTCCGCGCCTCCGCGTGAAAACCCCTCGTCCCCTTTTGCGCATTGTCGCGGCCAATAAATTCCGGGTTTCCGCCCCAGTCCAGGTTACACAAACTTAACCTGCCCGGCGTAGCTCTCAGCGTAGACGGGTCCAGTTTCGCTCCACCGCACTGCTTCCAAATTAAAGTCGGATGCTTCGCCGCTTTTTGCCAAATTCTAAGACGCGCCCTCACCACTCCGGGAGCTTTGGGGAAGTGGTTTGCTCAGAGATTGTTGATGGCGCCCCGGATTTTGCGTTCGATGAACGATTGGCGGCCGGTGTCGGTGATTTTGGCGCCGCCTTTTTCGCTGAGGTAGAACGTGTCGATGGCCGCCCCCTTTTCTGTGACGATTTTGGCGGCGTAAATGTTGAGATTCAATTCCGCCAGACTTTGGGAGATGACGTAAAGGAGGCCGAGACGATCCTCGGTTTCCACTTCCATGGCGGTACGGTCGGCGGAGGTTTCGTTATCAAACCGGATGGTGGTGGGGATGCGGTCGCCGGCGTAGGATTGAAACAGGGGGCGGGCAGACTTCTGGCGGGCGATCAGGGCGCGGAGATCCACCTCCGCGCCAGTCAGGACTTTGATCAGAATGGTTTCAAATTTCTCCCGTTCCTCGCGATTGACCATTTTGCCGGTGGTGGCATCCACCACGGAAAAAGTGTCGAGGACGATCTCGTCGGCGCGCGTGAAAACCTGGGCGGTGAGGATGTTCAGGCCGGCTGCGCTGAAAGACCCGGCCAGATTGCTGAACAGGCCGGTGCGGTCCCAGGTGCAGATCTTGGCCATGGTATAGCCGCGATCGGGTTCATTGTGCCAGTCCGTGACCGGTTCCAGCGCATTGCCGTCCAGGTCGAGCTGCAGGTGCAGGAAACGGTGGACGAGAACCATGTCGCGGTTGATCTCCTCGGCCGAATGGATTTGAAAGTAGCGTTGCGGCAGGGCGGCGAAATGGGCCTGCAATTCCTCCTGATTGATGCGGCCTTTGGTGAGGTGATGAATTTCATCCGCGAGGAGTTCCCGCTCCTTGGCCCCGGCCCGGCGGCTTTCCGCCCCGCCCGCCAGCAGGGGCAGCGCCTTGCGATGGAGCGTCCAGAGGAGACTGTTTTTGAAATCGTTCCAGAGTTTGTCGCTGGTGCCCTCGGAATCGACAAAGGTGTGCAGGGTGAGGAGCCGCAGCACCTCCAGATTTTGCATTTGATTCACGAAGGCACGAATGACCTCCGGATCCTCCAGATCGCGCCGCTGGGAAACGCTGGCCATGAGCAAGTGATTCTCGATCACGAGCCGGAGGTTGTGGGTGGCGGCGCCATCCAGTCCCAGGCGTTGGGCCACGCGGGCGGCGAGGTCGCTACTGGCGATTTCGTGATGGCCGTGCGGATCCGCCTTGCCGACATCGTGGAGGAGCAGGGCCAGGTAAAGGAGGTGCGGGCGTTCGAGTTCGCGAAAGAGCGAGGCGTAACCGGCGTGCGGTTCCGTCTTGGCATCCCAGATGCGGTCCAACTGCTCGAGGCAGACGAGGGTATGCTCGTCGGCCGTGTAAACGTGGTAAAACTCATGCTGAACGAGGCAGGTGAGTTTGCCGAACTCGGGGATGTACTTGCCCAGCAGACCGACTTCGTGCATGGCGCGAAGGATCGGGGCGACATTCCCGCGCTGGTTCAGGATCGCGAGGAAGGATTCGGCGACATGCTCATCCCGGAGAAAGGCGCGGTCAGCGAGAGCCAATTGACTCCGGATGAGTTGGGCCAGGTCGGGATGCAGCCGCAGGCCGCGTTGCTGGGCATAAAGGAACACTCGCATGAGGCGGCGGGGTTGTTCCTTGAAAACCCGGGGGGCGGCCGCCTGGATATAGCCGTCGATAAACCGGAAGCCGTCCACCGCAGGCTCGAGCGCATTGGACCGGCGTTTGGGCAGGAGCGAGCGGATGAACTGGAGGCGCTTGGGCGGAGGTTGGAGGGCAAAGCGCTGTTCCAGAGTCCGGTTGATCAGGTAAATGTTGCGCGCGTGCCGGTAATACTCCCCCATGAATTTCTCCAGTCGGAGGCTGGGGGATCGCTCGGCAAAACCAAGATGCGTCGCGACGGCGGGCTGGACGCTCTTGGTGAGGGCATCCACCGCCCGGCCGGTATGATAATGAAGTTCATTGCGAACGCGGAGGAGATAGTCATAGGCGGTCTCCAACTGGCGGCGTTCCAGCGGGCTGATGAGTTCCCGCTGTTCCAATTCGGCCAGGGAACGCGTCCGGTATTTGAACCAGGTCATCCAGAGCAGGTTCTGGTGATCCCGCAGCCCGCCGCAGCCGTTTTTGATATTGGGCTCCTGCATGCAGGGCGAATTTCCAAATTTGGCATGGCGCGTGGCCTGATCCTGCAGCCGGGCCGCAATATAAGAATCTTCATGACCTTCCACGCACCGGGCCAGGACCGCCTTCTGCAGTTTCTGGAACAACGGTTCGCTGCCAATGACGAGCCGGCATTCGATGAGGGAAGTTTGGGACTGCATATCGTCCAAGGCGGCGCGCACGGCCTCCTCCACGGTACGGACCGAGTAGCCGATCTTGAGGCCAAGATCCCACAAGGGATAAAGAATGCCGTCCATGAGCCGGGACAGATAAGGCAGGGGGCGGTTGCCAGTGCCGACCTGGCCATCGTGCAGGAACATGAAATCAATGTCGCTGCACGGATTGAGTTCCGAACGTCCGTAACCGCCGAGGGCGACCAGGGCGATGGGGGGAAATTCCTTCTGGGCCTGGAGAGTCAGACTGGCCCGGATGGCCTCCCACATGCGGCGGAGGAGCCAATCAAAGACCTCGGCGCGGGCCCGGCAGATTTCGCGGCCGCCGGCACCGCCGCGGTGGCGGATGCGCAGCCGATGGCTTTCGACCTTGAGAAACGTTTTGTAGCGCGCAATCTCCTGCGCCGGCAACCGGCCGGCCGGGAGGGTTAACCGGCTGGCGGAACGGGCTTCAATGAGTTCGTGGACGCTTTGCATCGGCGCCAAATTTTGGTGGCAAACGGCCGGCAAGGCAAGCGCCGACACAAGTGAGGCCGGGGGAACTGGAAAAGATGCGGGGTATTTAGAACTTTGTCCGGGGGGCGGTGTTTGGCAGAGTGGGTTGATTAATGGCTGCCGATCCTGATGCCGAACTGATGCTCCGCGTCAAACGCGGGGACGCGGCGGCATTTGCTGAATTGGTGGAGAAGTACAAGCAGCCGGTCGTAAATGTCATTTACCGGTCGCTGCGGGACGGGACCGAGGCGGAAGATCTGGCGCAAACCGTGTTCCTGCAGGTATATAAATCGGCGCACCGCTACCAGCCCGCCGCCAAATTCACCACCTGGCTGTTCACCATCGCCCGGAATTTATGCCTGAATGAACTGCGCCGGCGGGCGCGACATCCGGCGGATTCGCTGGAGGCAACGTACGGCGACGGCGAAGAACAACCGGCGCGCCAGTTCGAAGACCGCCAGACCCCCTCACCGACCGCCGGGCTGCTCCAGCGGGAATTGGAGGATAAGGTGCGGGAGGCGGTCGCGGACCTGCCCGAAACCCAGCGGACGGCCATTATTTTATGCCGGCAGGAGGAGTTGAGCTATGAGGAAATCGCCGCCGTGCTGGGTTGCTCCGTGTCGGCGACCAAATCGCTGATTCATCGGGGACGGGAGACCCTGAAGGAGAAACTAAAGCCCTATTTGCGCACGGGCGCGTGGGGGGAAGCGGAAAAATGAGCGCAACTTTGCCGGCGGTCCGGTTTTTGAATTACTAGAAGTGGATCTTTATGAAACAACCCGGTCTTGAGCATCTGCGGGACTTGAACAGGCGGCGGCCGCTGACGGCGGCGGAAGCGGCGCAAGTGGCGGACTGCCTGGCGACGGAGCCGGATGACCGGGCGGAATGGGAAGCAGAAGCCGCGTTGAACCGGGCTCTCGAAATCCTGCCGGCGGCGGCGCCGGTATCCTCCAATTTTACGGCGCGCATCCTGCAGGAAGTGGCCCGTGAAGAATCCCGGCGCGCGCGGCAGGCGGAGCACCAGAAATTCGGTTGGATCTTTCGCTGGCTGCCGCGCATGGCGCTGGCCAGTGTGGTGGTGGGCGGCAGCCTGCTGGGCTTCCGCAGCTTGGAATTGCGCCAACGGCGCGTCCTCGCGGAGGACGCCGCCCAGGTCTATGAAATGGTGGCGGCGAGTCCGGAATGGTTCGCGGATTTCGATGCCATCAACGCCATTGGCCGGTCGGCCAATCCGGAACCCAAAGCGGACACGGAACTACTGGCCCTGCTCCAATGAGCGCCTGCCGCCGGATCATGCTTTGGCTGGTGATCGGCTGCGGGTTGGCCGCGGTGGCCACCAGGCCCGCAGGAGGACAAACCCCGCCCGGAAACCCGGGGGCCCGGCCACCGGCGCCCCAACTGCCCGCCTCCTCCCCGGCCAGCTCGCCCGTGCAAATTTTCCGACGCATTCTGGCGGTGACAGATGGCGAGCGGGTGACCTTGCTGGAGGCCTACAACCCGGAGGTGCGGAAGCGCCTGGAGGAAAAAGTCCGGGAATATGAGGCCCTGGCCCCGGGAGAACGCGAACTGCGCTTGCGGGCCACCGAATTGCGCTATTACCTGCTGCAGTTCATGCGGTCACCCGCCACGAACCGGCCGGCCCAACTGGCGCGCCTACCGGAGGCGGAACGGCAACTGGTGGCGGACCGTTTGGAACAATGGGATCGCCTGCCAAAGGAACAGCAACGGGAAGTGCTGGAATATGAAAGCACCCTGCAGTATTTCGTCCCGCAAGCCGGCGGGACTCCGCCCACCGGCACGAATGCGACGGCCAACCTGACCGCCGCGGAACAGGAGGAGCTGACCCGCAAGTTGGAACGCTGGCGCGCGCTGCCGGAGACGCAGCGGGAGGAAATGTCCGCGCGGTTCGAACAGTTCTTCAAGTTGACGGAGGCGGAACGGGAGCGGACTTTGAAAGTGCTGTCCGGACCCGAACGGCTGCTCATGGAGAAAAGCCTGCAATCCTTCGCGCAACTCCCGCTGGCGCAGCGGGAGCAATGTTTACGAGCTTTCACCCGGTTCGCGGGGCTGGGCAGTCGCGAGCGGGAGGAGTTTTTGCAGAATGCGGGGCGTTGGCAGGAAATGTCACCGGCGGAACGGCAGGCCTGGCGTAACCTCGTGCGCCGCTTGCCGCAAATGCCACAAATGCCCCCGCTGCCACCCCCGCCCCTGCCGGCCGCGCCCCGCCGGGCGTCCCCGGGATTCGTTCCGGGTGGAGCCCAGGTGGTGACCACCACCAACGGTGGGCTGTGATGGGGATGCCACTTGCCAGCGTCGGTACGGGGCTTTAAGTTGCCCCCCAGTGCAAAGCACGGCATTTCATATCGGCGGTCTGGCGGTTCATTGGTACGGCATCCTGGTGGCGATTGGCTTTCTGGCCGGTCTCTATACGGCCGGGCGGCGGGCGGCGCGGGAAGGTATTGCGGCGGAAACCATCGCCGACTTGGGACCCTGGTTGATCGTGGGGGCCATCATTGGCGCCCGCGGGTTGTATGTCATTTCCTATTGGCGCGAGCAATTCGCGGCAAATCCCTTTCCGGAGATTTTCATGATCCAGCATGGGGGGCTGGTGTTTTACGGCGGGTTGATCGGGGCGATTGCTTCCGGGCTGATCTTTGTGCGCCTGAAACGGCAACCCTTGTGGAAGGTGGCCGACGTCATGGCACCCAGCATTGCGCTGGGATATGTCTTCGGCCGGCTCGGGTGCCTGATGAACGGATGCTGTTATGGGCGCGAAACGCAGCTGCCCTGGGCGATTCATTTTCCCCTGACCCACGCCACCGGGGGGGCGGGCGTGCATCCCACGCAACTTTATGATTCCCTACTGAACCTGGGTTTTTACCTGTTCCTCGCGTGGTTATTTCGGCGCAAGCAATTCGACGGCCAGGTGTTTGTCGCCTATTTGATCGGATACGCACTGCTGCGCTCCCTGGTGGAATACTTTCGGGGCGATTACCCGGTGCACTATTGGGGCGGAGTGGCCACTCCGGCGCAGTTGGTGAGCATCGGTATTCTCCTGGCGGGCGGGTTGTTGTTCTGGTTCCTGCCCCGGCCCGGACCACTGCCGAAAAAGGCCTGATCCCCGGAATGTCCCCGGATTCCTCACCCAGCGTACCGTACGAAGCGCCGGAATTACGACCCATCCTGCTGGGGGGTCCGACGGCGGTCGGAAAGTCCGCGGTGGCCCTGCTCCTCGCGGAGCGGCTGAAGGGGGAGATCATCTCGGCGGATTCCATGCAAGTATACCGGGGCTTGGACATCGGCACCGCCAAACCAACCGCGGAGGAACGCCGGCGGATACCCCATCACCTGTTGGACGTGGTGGGGTTGCACGAGGCCTTCGATGCGGCCCAATTCCTGCGCCGCGCCCAACAAGCCGTCGAGGAGATCCAGGGGCGGGGGCGGGTGCCGATTTTTTGCGGGGGGACCGGCCTGTATTTGCAGGCGTGGCGGCAGGGATTAGGCAGCGCACCGCCGGCCGATGCCGGGGTGCGGGCGGAATTGGAAGCGATGCCCACGGACGAGCGTTTGCGGGAACTCGCCGCCCGGGATCCGGTGGCGTTTGCGGCGATTGACCAACTGAATCCGCGCCGGGTGATCCGGGCATTGGAAGTGATCCGGCTCACCCACCGGCCGTTCTCGGAGCAGAGGTCGGTGTGGAAGCCGGACCGGGCAACTCAAGCCGGGGAGTTTTTTTTCGGACTCGTCCGCCCGGGGGCGGAGCTGCAGGAGCGCATTGCCAGGCGGGTGGACGCCATGTTCCGCGCGGGTCTGGTGGCAGAGACGGAGCAACTGTTGGCGCACGGTTTGGCGGAGAACCGAACGGCCATGCAGGCCATTGGCTACCGGCAGGTGGTGGACCACTTGCGGGGCGCGGCAAACCTGGCGGAGACGATTGAAACGGTAAAAATCCGCACGCGGCAATTTGCCAAGCGACAGCTGACCTGGTTTAGACGGCAGGCCCCCGTGGATTGGGTGGAGGTGAAATCCGGGGACAGCGCCGAGGTGACCGTGGTGGAAATCCTGCGGCGAATGAAAGCAAAGGCGGGGTAGTAAAATCGTTCAAGCCGGGTCAGCAGGTGATTGAGTTTAGGTCCCGCCGCACAAGCGCACACCGGAGTTATGCCGCTCCTAACGGGGTACTGAAACATCGATTCAGCAATGCCAAGGACGATTGCCCTCTCGGGTAACAGATACTTCTGGCAGACGGCCTTGGCTAGCCGCGCCCAGGACGAGCCTGGCTTTGGCGTAAGGATCAAGAATCCGGAGCCGGTTGAGGCGCCACCGCCATGCTTACCGGATCTTGTTGATGGAGGCGGTGCGCGGCGTGAGCAAACTCACGTAATCGATCAGAATGCGCTCTGCTTCCACCAAATTGGCATCCACCAACGGAAGTTTTTCCACATCTTCTTCGTCATCCGGGGATCCTGCCTTCGGGCTGGACGCAATACTGGCACTGGCGGCATTGGTGGCCGGAGCACCGGCAATAACCGTAATGTTCGTATCGCCCCCGGCAAGTTTGAGAATTGACGGGGCATGGTTGCCGGCGGCGGCCAATTTGACGGAGTTTGTCCGGGCGAGCGGGGAGGGAAGCCCGTCCTGCAAGGCGTTCTTCAGGGTGATTTCGTAAACAATCTCCAGCGATTCCTTGCGGGATTTCAACTCTTCCTCCCGCCGCTTGGCTTTCGCCTCCTCTTCTTCCTTTTCCTGAATCCGCTGGGCTTCGTTAAGGGAGATGGTTTTATCCGCGAGCGCCTTTTTGACCTTCTCGATGTCTTCCTTCACATTCGAGTAATCACTGGAGGCGGCAACTCGGGCATTCGAGCGGCGGAGCAATTCCGGCAGATAAGGTTCCACCCGGTTCAATTTTTCGTACTTGGCGGTGGGGATGACGTCATGCGGCAGGGGATTGTCGAGGTAGGCTTCGCCGACTTCGAGGTAATCATCAATGGAGGGCAGGATGATGTCAGGAATGACCCCGGTCAGTTGGGTGGAGTTGCCACTCGCGCGATAAAACTTGGAAGTGGTGAATTTCAACGCCCCCAGGGAGGCGCCATTTTCATCCGGGTTGCCGGCTTGGGGTTCGAGCAGCGGGGCCAGCTGGCTCATGCGCTGCACACTGCCCTTGCCGTGGGTGGAAGCATCTCCCACAATCACGGCGCGACCATAATCCTGCAAGGCGCCCGCCAAAATCTCCGAGGCCGAGGCGCTGAACTTGCTGGTGAGCAGAATCAGCGGGCCGTCATATTGAATCCGCGAATCCGTGTCGTTGCCGGGATAGATGCGGCCTTTGAAATCCTTGGTCATAACGACCGGACCGTCCTTGATGAACAGGCCGCTGAGATTGATGGCCTCATCGAGGGAGCCGCCGGGGTTGCGCCGCAGGTCGAAAATAATGCCCTCCACCTTTTCCTGCTTGAGCTTGGCAATCAGGCGCTTGATGTCTTCGGTGGCGCTGCGGGCTTCGTTCTTGTCCGTGCTGCCGGCAATGGGAAAGGTTTGATAAAAGGAGGGGAGGTCCAAAACACCCAGTCGGTTGGTGCCACCCTGATCATTCGGCAAGTCGATGATCCGGGCCTTGGCTTGCTGGTCTTCCAGGTGGATTTCGTCCCGGATGATGCTGATGACGACCCGGGTGGAGGGATCCGCGGCATCCGCGGGAATGACGGTGAGACGCACTTCGGTGCCTTTCGGGCCGCGAATCATGTCGACGACCTTGTTGAGGGCCATGTCCACGACGTCAACCGGCTCCTGGTTGGTCTGGGCCACGGCCACAATGCGGTCTTTGGTTTTGAGTTTTTTGCTTTTGAAAGCGGGCCCGGAGGGATTCAACTCGGCGATCTTGCAAAAGCCGTCCTCGGATTGGAGGGTCGCGCCGATACCGAAAAGCGACAGGCTCATTTGGATGGAGAAGTTTTCCAGGTCGGACTTATCCATGTAGTCGGAGCGCGGGTCGTACGAATGGGCCAGGGCAGTCAGATAAGTTTCGAGGACCTTTTCGCCATCCCATTCGTGGAAATAACGGGCGGTGCGCGCGTAGCGCCGGCTGAGGGTCTGGACGATATCCTGGTGGAAATCATGCCAGATCAGGGCAAGTTGCAGGGGGGTTTTCCGGCTGACGAGCAACTTGGCCACTGCTTCGCGGCTTTCCTTGCCGAGCCGTTCCTGAAGGTACTCGTAATGCAGGCGATCATCCCAAAGGCGGTGGGCTTCGGCGAGGTCCTTGGGAAAAGGCAGGTCCTTGCGGTTGAGTTGGACGCGGTTGGTGTCGGTGAAGGTAAAGGGTCCGGCGTCCGTCAGCTCGTTGGTCGAGTAAAGGGTGCGTTCCTCCAGTCGCTGCATGAAACGGTTGAAAATGAGATAGGCGGGGGAAGTATTACCCCGTTTGGTGAGGTTCCCCAGTTCATTGCGGTAGCGCTCAAACTCCGTGACATCGGATTGCAGGAAATGAATGTGCTGCGGGTCCAGGGTGTTGATGTAGTGGTCGAGAAACCGGCTGGAAATGGTGGCGTCGAACGGGTGCTGGAGGTAATGAACGGTTTCGAGCATCTGGCTCGTGACCTGGGCGATCTTGGAATCATTGGTCCCCGGTCCGGGGCGCACGAAAACATTGGTGCGCACGGGGTCGGAGGGCAGGGTAACTTTGAGATTGTCATCCGCGCGCTGCGTGCCGAAGGCGGGCAGGCAGACGAGTTCAGCGGAGACCAGCAGCAGCAAAAATGGATTTCTCACCATAACAAACTTTAAGCGTTCCGTGCCAATGACTAGCGCACATTCAAGCGAATATAGCGCGGGTGGCGTCCAAGCCAAACAACTATTTTGCGCGGCGGGAATGCATTATTGAGTTGAAATTTGTGGCGAATTCGGGGACATTCTCGCCCACTTTATGAAATTACATCTTTTTGCGGTCTGTGGACTCGGGCTTTTGGCCGCCGCCGCGCTGGCGCAGGACAAGAAGCCCGAAGCGAAACCGGGCATGTCCGAAGCGGACAAGGTGGCCTATGCCATTGGCATGAATACAGGCAGCTCGGTCAGCAATAATCTGAAGAGCATGAATGCCAGTGTGACCCCGGAAGCCATCGCCGGATTCACCGAAGCGCTGAAGGGCACCACCGTTGCCAAGATCAACTACGGCAACGGCCTGAGCGCGGGTCTGGGTTTGAGCAATGGCCTGAAGCGGGCCGAAGCGGAAGTCAACATGGATGCCGTCATCAAAGGCTTCGCCGATGCCCTCAACGGCACTCCGAGCGCGGTTTCGCCGGACGAAATGCGCGCGGTGCTGGGCAAATTCCAACAGGAATTGCAAGCCAAGCAACGCGAAAAGCAAAAAATCGCGATGGAGAAGCAGGCGGCGGAAGACAAGATCGAAGCCGTCAAGAACAAGGAAGACGGCCAGAAGTTCCTGGATGTAAATGCCACGAAGCCGGGCGTGAAGAAGCTGCCCAGCGGGATGCAATACAAGGTACTGGCAGAAGGCGCGGGCGAGAGTCCCAAGGACACGGATCGCGTGAGTGTGATCTACCGCGGAACGTTCATTGATGGAACGGAATTTGACAGCACGTTGAAGAACGGCAACAAGCCCGCGGTGTTCGGCTTGAAGAACGTCATCGCCGGCTGGACCGAGGCGTTGCTGATGATGAAGCCGGGTGCGAAATGGCAGTTGGCCATCCCGTCGAACCTCGCCTATGGCGACAACCGCCGCCCGGGTAATCCCCCCATTCCGGCTGGTTCCACCCTGCTGTTTGATGTGGAACTCGTGAAGATCGAAGCCCCGCCGACCCCTCCCCCCGCCACCCAGCCGCTGACCAGCGATATCATCAAGGTCCCCTCCGCGGAAGGCCTGAAGCGCGGCGAGCAAATCAAGACCCTGAAGCCCGAAGATATTGAGAAGGAAAAGGCGAAGGAAAAGGGCAACCAGTAATTTAACCAACCGTTGCCAAGCGCGCCTGGCGGGCTTGGCGGGCGGATTTGTGAAGGGGGGTGAGCGAGGTCGCTCGCCCCCCGTTTTGTTTTTGGCAGTGACCCGCCCACCGGGAAAGGCGGGCGGTGGATTCCATCAGGGCTTTTCGGGAACTTCGACCACATCACCGGCCCGGAGCCAAAGATCGTTGTTTTCGCTGGTCTCCAAGTTGAAGACCACTTCCGTGGCGGGTTTCCCGTCGGCACCGACCCGTTTGACCTTTACCCGGGTCAAATCCGAGGATGCGCGGAGGAGATTCGAGGACCGCACCAGTCGGTTCAAATAAAAGCCCAAGGATTCCGCCGGCGCGGCTGCGCTGGGGGGAGCACCAGTCGCCGGGGCGACTTGACTGCCAAAGTGGAGAGACTGATCCCGGAGGACTGGATACAAGGTGATGGTCAGGTCCTGATCCTTCACCAGCAACCGTACCGGACGGCCGAGACAGCCAATGAGGGTGTGAATGACGTCATCCGGCAATTGCTGCCACTGGATATCCAGGCGGTGGTCTTGCTCGGGGATTTCCACAATATCGCCCCATTCCAACGGGATATCCCCGGCACAATCGCCAACGCGCAAGGCATGCTCTACTGCCACCTTTAGTTTTTCCTTGGTCCCCGCAGGAGTCAAGCGGGTGATCTCAATCCGGTCGAAATCGGGGAAGCGAAAGTTATTGTGAACTTCACCGTATTTAAAGCCGCCGCTCACGCCCCCTCTTGGTACCGAATTCCCCGAATACAACTCCGCCAGAAGCTCAAAGAGGGTGTGGCGGTCCAGGCCACCCCGATCGCGCCGAAAAATCTCCAGGGGCGAACTGACGCCGCGGGTGACCCGGAGGGTGAAGCTTTCCGCATAGCTCAGCGCGCCATGCTGGCGCAGGAGTGCTGCGACCCCTTTGAGGTTGTTGGAGAGGTTGTTGGAGAAATCGTTGTTGCCCTGCGGGTTACGGTTCAAGGCGAGGTCCAAGGCGGAGAGTCCCAGGTTGTTCATGAGGCGGACATTCGCCCCTTGACTCATCAGCAAGGCGACAAGATCCGGCCGACCGTTATAAGCCGCATAATGCAAAGCCGTGGCCCCGGTATCGTCCACTAAATCCACCCCGGCGCCGTGAGCCAGGAGTATCATGGCGTTGCTGGCCGAGCCGGATAGCATGGCATAATGAAGTGCCGTGTGGTGGGTCCGGTCAGTAGCGTCCACCTCAGCTCCGGAAGCCAGCAGCAGGGTAACAAGTTCGGACTTGCCATATTGCGCCGCCAGCATGAGCGGCGTCGCTCCGCTGGATACGACCCGGGCATCCACCACTGCCTTGGCCTGGAGCAGCAAGTCCGCAATTTCCCGGGCATCGAGGGTCGCGGCCCGGAGCAAAGGGGTGAGCGGGGTTTGGTTCGATGCGGGATAGCCTGGCATGGATCCGGGAGCTCCGGGAATGCCGATGGGAACCCCGACTCCAGGAGGACGGGTAGAGCCCCCACCGGAAGGTGAGTTTACCGGCCACCCAAAACCCTGCCAGAAGGAGGCGGCGATGGCGTTAGGATCAGCCCCGGCAGCAAGCAGCAAGCGCACGAGTTCCGGATTGAGCTTTTCCACAGCGGCGTGCAGGGGACCATACCCAGCGTTATACTCAGAGTTCTCTGGCCGGAAGGCGTTGACCTTGGCCCCGCGCGCCAAGAGGAGCCGGACAAACTCTGGTCGCTGCAACTCCACGGCACGAACGAGAGCGGTGCGACCGGTGTCCTCGCCATAGTTTACGGCGGCCCCTTGGGAGAGGAGGAATTCGGCCATCGCCAGCATGTTCGATTGGACGCTGATCATCAGCGGAGTGGCTTGATCGGTATTCGGCAGATCCAACTTGGTGCCCTGGCTGAGCAGCACTTCGGCAACGGCGCGAAAACCCCGGCCGGCCGCGGCATGAAGGGGCGTGTTGCCGGAAGCATCCACGGCATTGACGTTTGCCTGGTGAGTCAGCAGCACTTCCGCCAGGGCTTTGGAACCGCGATCTACCGCCCGATGAAGGGCCGTGAATTGGTCCTTATTGGCTTCCGGGGCGTTGGGATCGGCGCCCTGATCGAGGAATAGTTCGACCACGTCGGGATGGCTGAAGAGCACGGCAACGTGCAACGGCAGGCGACCGCCGCTATCGGGGAGGTTGAGATTGGCGCGGTTGGTCAGGAGAAAGCGCGCCAAGTTGAGGGAGCCATCACGGGCGGCCAAGTGCAGGGGGGAACGCACGCTCGTACCACCAGCAGAGGTGTATTCCGCGTTGATCAAGTCCGGGCTTTCCTTGATCAGGGTTTGGATGCGTTTGATCTCGTCCGCCTCGGAAGTGACCGGGGCGGCGGCGACCGATTTGGAAGCCTCGACAACGGGGCTGGCGGCGGGGCCGAGATTGGCCCGGCTCAACCGGACGAGTTCCGTCTGGTCGGAGAAGTCACGGAGGATGCGCTGGTAATGCGCGGCGGCTTCATTGGTCTGGCCGAGTTTACGATAGCATTCGGCCAGATGGAAAACCGCGGTGGCGGCGAATTGGTGGTCCTGATCCGTCTGGACCACGACGGCCTGGTATGCGCGGATGGCCGCGTCCAGATGGTGGGTGGCTTCCTCCTCGAACAAGCCTTTTTGGAGCAATGCACCAACGTCATTGGTGGCGGCAGTTGCGGCCGTGGCCAGTCCGAGCGAGATCAGCCCGGTGAGCAACAAGTTCCTGATATTCATAAGTTATTGGTTATCGGTCGCCACCACACTGCCCAATCCGCGTTTTTCGATTGTCATGGTTTTGCAATATCCGGCAGCGATTCCGCCGGTTCTCCCGGGAGATCGAGACGATAACCAATGCCATGCACGGTGATGATCCAACAAGGTTGGTCCGGATCGGGCTCCAGCTTGGCCCGCAGGGTGGCGATGTGATTATCAACCGTGCGGGTGGTGGGAAAGGCCGCATAACCCCAGACGGCATCGAGAAAACGTTCGCGCGTAATGGGTTCGCCCGGCGAATCGGCCAGCAACCGGAGCATGGCGAATTCCTTGGCGGTGAGATGGAGCAATTGCCGGCCACGGTGGGCGGTTTGGCGGGCCAGGTCCACCGTAACATCCCCCAGCCTGAGCGTCGCGGTGGACCGCTCCGTGCGGCGGACCCGCCGCAGGAGGGCGCGGACCCGCGCCAGCAATTCATCCGTGCTGAAAGGTTTGACGAGATAATCATCCGCTCCCGCGTCCAGACCGGTAACCCGGTCATCAACTTGCCCTTTGGCGGTCAGCAGGAGAATCGGCACCGAGTGGCCGAGGCGGCGGAGTTCAGCGCAAAGCGCATAACCATCCAGGCGGGGCAGCATGACGTCGAGGAGGATGAGGTCCGGCTTTTCAGCGAGCGCGCGGTCGAGTCCGGCGGGACCATCCGCCGCG
This sequence comes from uncultured Pedosphaera sp., assembly GCA_903918755.1. GTDB lineage: Bacteria > Verrucomicrobiota > Verrucomicrobiia > Limisphaerales > Pedosphaeraceae > CAIXFN01. Next base: position 65,264 of record CAIXFN010000067.1, on the reverse strand, counting down.
GTCAGCACCCGGTAACCTTCGGCAGTGAGACAATCCGTCAGGGCGGTGCGCATGGGCAACTCGTCCTCAATAATCAAGATCCGGGACATGGGCTCAAGTAGGAGTGGTTGGGTCCGGTAAAGGTTGGGCAGGCAATTCCATCGTAAAACGGCTGCCCTGTCCGGGCGCGCTGCGGACGGTGATTTTGCCGCCATGGCCGGCGACGAGGTGCTGCACGATGCTCAAACCAATGCCCACGCCGCGGGTCTCCCGGCGCAGTTCGGAACCGCGCCGGTAAAATAGTTCGAAAATCCGGGCCTGCTCGGCCGCCGGAATTCCCTCCCCATGATCCTCGACCCAGAGGTAAAAATGCGGAGCTGGTAAGGGGGCAAATTCCAAACCCACGGTAATGACCGAGCCGGGAGGCGAGTGTTTCAGGGCGTTATCCAGCAAATTGACGAGCGCTTGTTGGATCGCCTTGCCGTCGAGTACGGTCGGGAGCAGATCACCGGAGACAGTGAGCGAAAGGCTCACCTGAAGTTCGGCGGCCGGGGCGCGCAGCAGTTCGACGGTGTGGGCAACCAAGGCGGGGAGGTCCGTGGGTTCAAATTCGTATTGCTTGCGGCCCTGTTCGATGCGGGAAAAGTCGAGGAGATTTTCCACTAGCGCGGAGAGTCGGCCGCATTCCTGCGCGATCATGCGCAAGTAGTGGCCGGCGGCCCGCGGTTCCGACAATTTGCCGCGTTCCAAGCCTTCGGCCAGCAGACGCACGGAAGCGATGGGCGCCCGCAATTCGTGGGAAACGCTGGCCACAAAATTGCTCTTCAGCGCATTGAGATTCCGTTGGCGGTGGAACGCGCTCCAAGCCACAAAGAATCCGACCAGAGCCGTCAGGTCAGCAGTAGCGATGAGGGTGCCAAACAGGACCGTCCGCTGGTGTTGGCGGTCGTAGAGCAGGTCGGGGCGGGCCAGGCCCAGGCGCACCCCCAAAGCAAACTTGGGAGCGACCATTGGGGTGCGCGGAACCACACTGGTCGCCGTTCCCAGCAGATTTCCCGGGGTGACGTCCGCGGGCGAAGGCTGGCTGCCCACGCCCAGATTCAAGTCGCGGCCGCCCAGTTGGACGGTTGCGCTGGCATAAACCGGCCAGGGAGATCCAGCTTTGGCCAAAGCGTTGCTGAGGCCCCGCTGCCAGATCGCCGGCGGGTAAATGCGAGTCTGCCAGCGCGGGACCGGTGGGGTACCGGACGGTCGGCCGGACTGCGATTCTTCGATTTCCAGCAGGCCCACCAAGTAAGAATTCTCGTCCATCGTAAGCCAATAAAAACCATTGCTCCAGGAATTTGGCGGATACTGCCCGCGAAAATTAGACAAAATGCTCCGGGCGCGGTTTTCCGCCTGCCATTGGGCGGACAAGGTGGCGACACCTCCACGGGGGTGACCCTCGGGGTCCCGTCCGGCGACCCGGATTGCTTCCGCGATGAGACGTTCGGAGAGGAGGGTCGGAGTCGCCAGGCTGGCTGAGGCCACCGATTGAAGCACGGCATCCGGGAGGCCGGCATCGTCGCGCAACGATTGGAGTACCTGGTAACAGACCAATTGGCGGAGGGGCAGGCCGGACTCACTCGTTTCCCTGGACCAGGACCCGAGCGAATTGGTCAGGAGTGCGACCGCCGCATCCGCGGACAATTCCCGGGCCTGCCAAAGGAGCAGCAAATATTCCGCGTTGGCCCGCGCGCCCGGTGGCGGCTGGGTGGCGAGAAACGCCTGCGCCGCGGTATGGGCGACCGCTAAATCGCTGTGGCTGAATTCGGCCTGTTGCGCCGCATGCCAAAGGTCCAGTTGCTGCGGAGACAATTCGGTCAACCAACCCGGTGGCCGGGGGACAGGTGGATAATCCGGAGGGACGTCCAATTCCGGCAACTGCGATAAAATTGTGTCCGGCGGCGGCAACTGCGCCGAATAAAAAGGTTGCAAGCCGGCGGAGTAAACCGCTTGCCGATAGCGGGCCAACTCGCGAAGCAGCTCCTCTCCCAGGGTCTGGGCCAGGCGGCTGGCCAGACTACCGGCCTGTTCGCGGGCTTCCTGTTCCGCCAGGATGCGATCCCTCCGCAATGCCGAAAGCCCCGCCGCGGTCAGCACGACGACCGGGAGCAGGATCAGCAAACCGGGCCAGAAAAAGCTCGGGGGACGCTTAATGATTGGGCGGAACATGGGGTGACGTTATCCGTATGTATCCTAATCACTGCACCGCGCCCAGAGTTGTCACACTTTTGTAAAGTCCCGAATGATCCCCGCCCATCGCCGATCGGCCCGGGCCCGTCAAACGAAGCGGGAGCGCAGATATTCCAGACTGCGTTGGGCGATGACTTCAGGCCCTTCCGCGAAAGAAAACACCTCGACCGAGACATAGCCCTGATAATCCACTTCACGGAGGGCGGCCGCGATGGGCCCAAAATCGACGTCACCAAAGCCCGGGCCTTTGAGATTGCGATCATTGGCGTGGAAATGGGCAAAATCCGGCGCGCAGGCCCGGATGATGGCGGGAATTGAATCCGGCTCCGAACACATGGCCTTGACGTCGAGGATGATTTTGAAATTGGGGCTGTTGAATTGACGGGTGAAGCGCAGGGCGGCGGCGGCGGTATTGATAAAATCCGTTTCGGCGGGCGCCAGGGGCTCCAAGCAGAGCGTGACGCCCCGATCTTCGGCGCGCCGGACGGAATCGCGAAAGGTGGCGGCCGCCCAGTCCCAGGCCTGGGCCGGGGTGACCCCGGGAAGCAGACTGCGTTGTTTCGGGGAACCGACGACAATGACCCGTCCGCCCAAATCGGCGCAAAAGTCCACCAAATCACACAAATAGGAGGAAGTGCGGGTGCGCACGGCGGGCTCGGGATGAGTCAAATACATGCCCTCGGCCTGGACCAGGACCCAATGGATGCCGCAAATCTCAATGCCAGTGCGTTCGGCGGTGGCACGAATTTCCCGGCGTTCGGCGGGCGTTACCGCGGTGACTGCGGGAGCGAGGGTGAAAGGCGCGATCTCCAGCCCCTGATAACCGGTCCGGGCGGCAAACTCCATGACATCCGCCAATTTCCAGCCGGAGAAGATTTCATTGCAAATGGCGAATTTCATGGCCCGAGACTAGCACAAGGCCGGGCCAAAAAACCATTGCCGAAATAACGGGGCGGGCGGAAGCTGTCCCATGCCGTTGACCAAGGCGCAATCCATGTTGCTGGTGGAAGATGACGATAATGACGTCTTTTTTCTCGAGCGCGCGTGCCAGAAAGTGGGAATGACCCTCCCGCTGCACCGAGTACGGGATGGTGACGAAGCCATGCAATACCTGGGCGGGGTGGGAAAGTATGCTGACCGCCAAAGCCACCCATTTCCCGGTTTGGTGTTATTGGATTTGAAAATGCCGCGCAAGGACGGCTTTGAACTCATCAGTTGGGTCCGTTCCAATCCCGGGCTGCGCCGACTACCTTTGATAGTCCTCAGTTCCTCGAAGGAAGCGACGGATGTAAACCGGGCCTATGATTTGGGGGCGAACAGCTACCTGGTGAAGCCGGTCCGGTTTGAACAATTGGTCGAATTGATGCAACAATTCCAGCTGTATTGGCTGCAATTGGCGGAACTTCCGCTTTGGCAATTGCCTTGAGGCACTGGCTAGCGCCACCCACCGCCGATATATATGTGCCGTCCGCCGCGATAAACGTAGTGGGGACCGTACCAGCGCACGCCGGCGCGCGGGCGGTGCCCGTAATGGCCGCCGTGCCAAACCCACCGACCCTCCCACATCCACACGCCGGGAATCCACAAGAATTCCGGACCGGGAGAAACGGTGATGACATCCGGTGCGGGCGGGGGCGGGGGCGGGGCATTCACTTCAATTTCCACGGCGCCACCACCGGGCGGAGGCGGCGGCGGCTGGGCGTACATATCCGGCGGCGGGGACGCATACCGGTAGCGCGTTTCGCGGACGACGCAGCCGGAAAGGAAAGTCGCGGCGGTGGCAACCGCCAGAACGGGCATTAGCAAGTTTGATTTCTTCATAACCATCTTATCCGTCTGACGAACCTAACCCCGGCCACTATTCAGTCAAGGAGGGGAAACTCCCGAGGGGCGGAGGGGGGGATGAAAGCAAGCCGAGAATAGTGTGGCCATGAGCGGAGCGACAGTTGGCGAGGGCGCCCGCCATGAATTCCTTGGCCAGGGCCACCGCAACAGGAAGGGAATGACCTCGCGCCAGAGCCGCGGTGATGGCCGCCGAATAAGCGCAACCAGTCCCATGCGTGCGGAGGCCCGGGAGGAAGGGAGCGGACAGCAAGAGTTCATCGCGGCCATCAAAAAAGATGTCCACCGCCGTGCGGGAACCCACCAGGTGTCCTCCCTTCACCAGCACGGCGACCCCGAACCGGCCATGCAGACCGCGGGCGGCGGTGCGCATCTCCTCCACATTCCGGGGGCGTCGTCCCAGCAAAACGGCGACTTCCTCCAAATTGGGTGTCATCAGCGTGGCCAGCGGGAGGAGCCGGGCTTGCAGCACGCGCACGGCATCCGGTGCCAGCAACCGGGCGCCACTGGTGGCCACCATTACCGGATCCACCACCAGGGGCAAACCGGGTCGTGCGGCGAAAAATTCCACCACCGTGCGGACAATGGCGGCGGAATGGAGCATGCCCGTTTTGGCGGCCGCGGGGGGAAGTTCGGCGAAAACGGCCTCCAGTTGCTCGCGAACAATCCGGGGACGACAGGGTTGGCGTCCGGTAATGGCCGCCGGATTCTGGGCGGTGACACAAGTAATCGCACAGGTGCCGTGCACGCCAAATGCCGCGAAGGTTTGGACATCCGCGGTCACACCCGCACCGCCCCCGCTGTCGGAACCGGCCACCGTTATCGCCACGGCCAGGGATTTCGTCTTTGCCATGGGGGAAGGTTAGGCGGTCACGTCGGGATTGTCAGGCGCGAAAGGATCGCCCGGGGCCGCCGGCATTAATCAAATGATTACAATGGCGGTTCCTCCTTGTAATCGGGGGGAGCTTTACGCCAGTCGAGGAACCCGCTAAGGTTCACCCGTTCGCGACAGCGCGGACGCAGGAAACCGGCGGTCCAAAACCTATGATTGCGGTCGAGGGTCTGACGAAGTTATACGGCGATTTTGTCGCCATGAGCGAGCTCTCGTTCACGGTGCAACCGGGGCAGGTGCTGGGCCTGGTCGGGCCGAACGGCGCGGGCAAGACGACGACCTTGCGCTGCCTGGCCGGGATCATCCCCCCCACGCGGGGCACGATTCAAATCTGCGGGCATGACCTGGCGCGCGCGCCGGTGGCGGCCAAGCAGGAATTGGCGTTTTTCACCGACGAACCGCGGCTGTTTGAATACCTCACGGTGGCCCAGCACCTGGCTTTCACGGCGCGGATTTACCAGGTGCGGGATTACGAGCGCCTCGCCCGACCGCTGCTGGAGGAATTGGAAATCGCGGACAAGGCCGACAAGCTGCCCGGCGAGCTTTCGCGAGGGATGAAACAGAAGCTGGTGATCGCCTGTGGATTGCTGCATTCGCCCAAAGCCATTTTCTTCGACGAGCCCTTGACGGGTCTCGACCCCCTCGGGATCCGGAGGATGAAGGATTCCATCCTGCGGCGGGCGCGGGAAGGCGCGGCCATCATCATCAGTTCGCACCTGCTCCATTTGTTGGAGGAAGTTTGCTCCCATGTGTTGATCGTCAAAAAGGGCCGCAAAGTCATTGACGGAACGCTGGCGGAAATCCGGCGGATTTATGCGGAGCAACACGGGGCGACCAATCTGGAGGAAGTCTTTTTTCATGCGACGGGCGAAGGCGGGGTGCCGCCGCAAAATCCATGATCGACGCACTGGTATTCCTGCAGTTCAATTCCTGGAAGAACCGGACGCTGCAGCGATTCCGGCGGTTGAAGCAGCCGAAATACCTCATCGGGGCGATTTTTGGCGCGGCGTATTTTTACTTCTATTTTTTTCGCTTTCTCCTGCGACCGGCGCACGGGGGGCAGCCCAACGCGCCGGGCTGGACGGGCCAGTGGGCCGCAGACCTGCCCTGGCTCTTGGAAACCCTGGGAGCCCTGGCTTTGTTCACCTTTGTGACGCTGGGGTGGGTGCTGCCGCAGGATCGGGCGGCGCTCGTGTTTACGGAGGCGGAGGTGGCGTTTCTCTTTCCGGCACCGGTCAGCCGGCGCAAGTTGATTCATTACAAGTTATTGAAGTCCCAGATTGCGGTGTTTTTCGGCACCCTCATTCTGACGGTGATGACCGGGCGAATCCTCCAGGGCGGAGTCGCGCCATTCCGGGTCGCGTCCTGGTGGCTGGTGCTGTCCCTGCTGGATCTTCACTTTCACGGTGCCTCCTTTGCGCGCACGATGCTGCTGGATCGGGGGATTTCGACCTGGACGCGGCGGTTGGTGGTTTTGGGATTGGTCGGGGGATTGGTGATCTGGGTGGGAACCTGGGCATGGCAGACCATGCCGGCACCGCCGGAATTCAATGGCAATGGGGATGCCGATCGGGCGAACTTGAAGTATTACGTGCGGCAATTGACGCAATTCGGACCCGTTCCCTACGTCCTCTACCCTTTCCGGCTGGTGGTGAAGCCTTATTTTGCCACCAACGGGTGGGATTTTTTCCGGGCGATCTGGCCAGTCGGGATCCTGATGGTTTTGCATTACGCCTGGGTGGTGCGGGCGAATGTGGCGTTCGAGGAGGCTTCCGTCGAGGCCTCCCGCAAGCTGGCCGAACGAATTACCGCGATCCGCTCCGGGCGAAGGCAGCCCCTGGAAGGCACGCGCAAGAAATCCCGACCGCCCTTCCAACTTGGCCCAAGCGGGCGGCCGCCGGTGGCATTGTTGTGGAAGAACTTGATTGCCGCGGGACAGGGTTTCACCCTGCGGTTCTGGATCATGATGCTCTTGATCGTCGTCTCGGTGGGTTTTGGGGTTGCCCCCCAAATGCACCGGGCCAACAACTTTTCAATGGTGCTGGGACCATTGGCGGTCGGATTGCTGGCCTTTTCTTTTGTGATGGGGCCGCAAATCATGCGCCAGGATTTCCGGCAGGATTTGCCCATGATGGATGTGCTGCGGACCTACCCGTTGCCCGGGTGGCAACTGGCGTTGGGCGAATTGCTCGCCCCGGCGGCCATCCTCACCGCGGTGCAATGGTGTCTCATCCTTTTTGCGATCCTGGCGTTTCCCAGCCTCGGCAAGGGCAAACTGTCCTTTGATTTGCGACTCGCGTTGGGGTTCTCCATCGCCCTGCTCGCGCCGGTGCTCAACCTGGTTTCCCTCATCATTCCCAATGCCTCCGTCCTGCTGTTTCCCGGATGGTTCCACAGCGGACCGCAGGCGATGAACGCCGGGATTGAAGCGACCGGGCAGCGAATCGTCTTCATGCTCGGCCAATTGCTGGTGCTCGTGGCATCTTTGCTACCCGCGGCGATCCTGGTCGCGGTGGCCGTCCTGGCCGGCAAGGCACTGGCCTTGCCGCTGAGTCTGACCATCCCCCTGGCAGCAGTTGGGGCCACCCTGATCATGGCGGTGGAGGCGGCCCTCGGCTTGTGGTTGCTGGGCCGGCTATTTGCGAAATTCGATCTCGCCGCTGAGGGATCAGGGAATTGAAATCCGCGCCATATTCCGATTGACCAGGCGCGGGGCTTTATTACGATAACCGACATCGATAGCCATAATATGCCCACCGACCTGAAAGAAGCGGAACGGGAAATCCTGTTGAGCTTTTGGAAAGTGCACATCCTGCATCATGCGGGCGAGAGCCCGGTGCATGGGCAATGGATTCTCAACGAATTGCGGGAACATGGCTACGAAATCAGTCCGGGCACTTTATACCCGCTGCTCAAGCGGATGGAGCGCCATGGCTGGCTGCAGTCCCGGAGCGCTCCCGGCGGCGGGGCGCGGGCGCGGCGGGATTATACCCTAACCGCCGGCGGAAGAGAATTGCTGGTCCTGGTGCGCGAGCAGATTTGTGAAATGTATCGCGAGGTGGTATTGGAGGCCCCCGGCGGCAAAAAGAAGGGCAAAGCGTGAATCTTGTTGAAGCCTCGTTGCGCCGTCCCTACACGGTGGTCGTCCTGGCGGTGGCCCTGGCGTTAGGCGCCTGGTTGGCCGTGCGGCAGATGCCCCGAGACATATTTCCCAACTTGGGCGTGCCGACCATTTACGTGGCGCAACCGTTTGGCGGGATGGACCCGGCCCAAATGGAGGGCTATCTCACCTATTATTACGAGTACCACTTTCTGTACCTGACAGGGATCGAGCACGTGGAGTCCAAATCGATCCAAGGCACCGCGCTGGTGAAGTTGCAATTCCATCCGGGCACGGACATGTCGCAAGCCATGTCCGAGACGGTGGCTTACGTGAACCGGGCGCGGGCCTTCATGCCACCGGGCACGGTCCCCCCATTTGTGATGCGCTTTGATACGGGCAGCGTGCCGGTCGGAAATCTGGTCTTCTCGAGTGAGACGCGGACGGTCGGTCAACTGCAGGACGCCGCGCTCAACCTGGTGCGGCCGCTATTCGCGACCCTGCCGGGAGTTTCGGCGCCCCCGCCGTTCGGAGGCAGTGCCCGCAGCATACTCGTGAATCTGAAGCCCGACCGTTTGCGGGCGTACAACATCTCACCGGATGAAATTGTGGCGGCGGTGAGCGCGGCCAACACCATTAGTCCGTCGGGCAACCTGGCGCTGGGAGGCAATTACCCCATGGTGCCCATGAACGCCGTGGTGAAAAACATCAAGGAACTGGAGGCCCTGCCATTGCGGACGGGCGTCTATCCGGCGGTTTACCTGCGGGATGTGGGAGAGGTGGTGGATGGCTCCGATCTGGTGACGAGCTATGCCCTGATGAACGGTCGCCGGACGGTATACATCCCGGTAACCAAGCGCGCCGACGCTTCCACCCTGGCGGTGGTGAACCTGGTGAAGCAAAACCTGCCCAAGTTTCAGAGCGTCCTGCCGGACGGGGTGAAGGTGAGTTATGAATTTGATCAATCGCCGTATGTGACCCGGGCGATGGGCGCGTTGGTGCGCGAAGGGCTGCTCGGGGCGGTCCTGACGGGCCTGATGGTGTGGTTGTTTTTGCGGGATTGGCGGAGCGCGGCGGTGGTGGTGATCAACATTCCTTTGGCACTTTTTGGCGCACTGGTGGCGCTCCATCTAACCGGCCAGACGGTGAATTTGATGACCCTGGGCGGGCTGGCCTTGGCAGTAGGTCTGCTGGTGGATGAGGCCACCGTGGCGGTGGAAAATATCCACGCTCATTTGCATCGCGGGGAGTCCCTGGCCCAGGCATCCCTGGCGGCGGTTTCCGAGACCGCGGGCCCGCGGTTCCTGGCAATGCTGTGCATCCTGGCGGTCTTCATCCCGGCCTTTTTCATGACCGGAGCCGCCCGGGCGTTATTTGTGCCCCTCTCGCTGGCGGTGGGATTTGCCATGATGGTTTCCTTTTTCCTTTCCAGCACGCTGGCCCCGATTCTGGCGATCTGGTGGCTGCCGGCCGCCACCCCGGGGGGCGCAAAAGCCGGGGCGCCAAGCGGCTGGATGCGTTTTCAAAATTGGTTCGGCAGACGGGCGCAGGCCCTGGTGCGGTGGCGTTGGGGCGTGCTGGCGGGCTACGCGGCCCTGGTCACCATCGTGATCGCGGTGGCGGGCCACCACCTGGGATGGGAGATTTTTCCGCGCGTGGACGCCGGCCAATTCCAATTGCGCTTACGGGCGCCCGCCGGCTCCCGGTTGGAGGTGACGGAACGCATCGCCACCAATGCGTTGGAGCTCATCAAACGGGAAGTGGGGCCGGATAATCTGGCCCTGAGTCTGGGATTGGTCGGGGTACACGCCTCGGCCTACCCGGTGAATTTCATCCATCTCTGGAACAGCGGTCCGGAGGAGGCGGTACTGCAAATCCAACTGCGGCCCGGCACTCCGGTGCGGGTGGCGGAGCTTCAGGAAAGCCTGCGCGCCAAACTGGCGAAGGAGATGCCCGACGTGCGTTGGTCGTTCGAGCCGGGCGACATCGTCAGCCGGGTGATGAGCCTGGGGGCGGCCACCCCGGTGGAGGTGGCTGTCAGCGGGCCGAATCTCGCGGCCAACCTGGAGTACGCGCAAAAAATCCGCGCGCAATTGGAAACAATCCCGGCCTTACGCGATCTCCAATTCGGGCAAACGCTCGATTATCCCACCGTAGACATTGGTTTGAACCGGGAACGGGCCGGCCTGTTGGGAGTGAAGACCACGGATGCCGCGCGTTCCCTGGTCGAGGCAACATCCTCCAGCCGGTTCACGACCCCCAATTATTGGGCCGACCCAAACACCGGCGTCAGTTACCTGCTGCAGGTGCAGATTCCGCAAACGAAAATGGAATCGCTCGAAGACGTGAAAAACATTCCGGTCAGCGGCCGGGAGGGGCGCACAGTCTTGTTGCGGAATATTGCCACAGTGACCAATGGCACCACCACGGGCGAGTATGAGCGCTATAACATGCAGCGCACCATCAGTCTCACGGCCAATTTTTCCGGGGCGGATCTGGGAAGTGTCGCCGAACAGGTGGACCGGGCCATTGCGAAGGCGGGTACACCACCGCCCCGGGTGAACGTGAATGTTCGCGGCCAGATTGTGCCCTTGCGGGAAATGGTGCGGGGGTTGCAGTCGGGACTGGGGCTGGCCGTGGTCGTGATCTTCCTTCTACTGGCCGCCAATTTTCAATCCCCGCGGCTGGCGCTGGCGGTGGTAACCACGGTGCCCGCGGCAGTGGCGGGAGTGCTGATCACGCTGCGTGTGACGGGCACCACGCTGAACCTGCAATCGTTCATGGGCACGATCATGGCCATGGGGGTGGCCGTGGCAAACGCCATCCTGCTGGTGGCCTTTGCCGAGCGGCGGCGACGGGAAGGGGCGACGGCGGAAGAAGCCGCCGTGGGCGGAGCCAGCAGCCGGCTGCGCCCGATTCTCATGACGAGCCTGGCCATGATCGCGGGCATGCTCCCGCTGGCCATTGGATGGGGTGAAGGGGGAGACCAGTCCGCACCGCTGGGGCGGGCCGTGGTGGGTGGCCTGACCGCTGCCACTCTGGCTACCCTCGGCGTGCTGCCGTCGGTTTTTGCCCTGGTACAAACCCGCAGTTCCCGGACAAGCGCCTCGTTAAGCCCGAATGATCCGGAAAGCGTGCATTTTGGCAAGCCAGCCGCCGGGTTGGCCGTAAAATAACATGAAGACAAAAAACTGGACGGAGCGGCCGGCGCGAAGGCTGGGGCGCTGGGGGCTGATGATGGCGCTGGCATTGACCGGTTGCAACGAGTCCCCCCGGAAAACTCCCGACCCGGTGGTGCCGGCGGTGGCGGTTAAAATGACGTTACCCCGGCGGGGAGAGATCACGCGCACGGTCACCCTGCCGGCCAACGTGGCGGCGAACCAACAGGTTGCCCTGTATTCCAAAGTGGGTGGTTACCTAAAAAGCATTCACGTGGACAAGGGCGACCGGGTCAAAGCCGGGGATTTGCTGGCGGAAATCGAAGTGCCGGAGTTGATCGCGGACGAGGCGCGGTATCGGGCGGAATTCGAACTGGCCAAACTGGAATTCCGGCGCGCGGAGGACGGACAAAAGCAGGCGCCCGACCTGGTGATGGCCCAGACCCTGGATAGCGCCCGGGCCAAACTGGCGGTGGCCCAAGCCAATCTGGACCGGGCCAATACCTGGTGGCAATTCTGCCGCATCACCGCCCCGTTTGCCGGAACCATCGCCCGGCGATCCGTGGACCCCGGGGCCTTTATCCCCGCGGCCACTTCCGGGAGTGCGGCCGCAACCCCGGCGCTGATGAGCCTCGTAGATTTCGCCGTCGTCCGCGTGCAGGTGGCCGTGCCGGAGGCCGAAGCGCCGTTCATCCGGCCGGGGCTGACCGCCCGAATCACGGTGGATGAATTGCCCGGGGCGGTGTTTCCGGCAACCGTCTCCCGGTTCTCGCCCGCCCTGGACGAGCCGACCAAGACCCTGGCGGCGGAACTGGATCTGACAAATTCCGCAGGCCAACTACTGCCCGGCATGTATGCGATGGTGAAGCTGGGCGTGGAGACCCGCACGAATTCCATTCTCGTGCCAGTGGAAGCCCTCATGGTGGAAAAGGGGGGATCATCAGTGTTCACCGTGCGCGCGAATCAAGCGGTAAAACTACCGGTGAAGACCGGCTTTAACGACGGCGTCAGCGCGGAAATCCTCGAAGGACTGCCGCCCGAAACGCCGGTGATCCTGATCGGGAAGCTCACCCTGACACCCGGCCAGGCAGTGTTGGTGGGGGAGGGAAAACCATGAGCAGGGCAAATTGGAAAGGGTGGGCAATTTGCCGGCCCAGCCTGGCGCTGGCCACGTTATTATTCTGGCCAGGGCCTGTCGTACGCGCCCAAAACCGGGCGACCAATGAAGGGACAGCCACGATCATCGATTTGCCGACGGTGCTGCGGCTCGCGCGAGCGGGCAATCTCGAAGTGAGCCTGGCACGGGAGGGGTTGGCCGATGCGCGGGCCGCTTATCAAAGCACCGTGCTCCAGTTCCTGCCGTGGTTATCCCCAGGAATTTCCTTCCGCCGGCATGAGCACCTGATCCAGGACGTCAGCGGCAATATCATTGAGGCCAACAAGCAGGCCTATTCGCCCGGAGCGGCGCTGACGGCGCAGGTTGATCTGGGAGAATCGGTCTATCGTTCACTCGCGGCGCGGCAGGATGTGCGTGCGGCGGAACAGGGTCTCGCGACCCAGCGCCAAAACAGCGTGCAGGCGGCCGTGGCTGGTTATTTTGACCTGCTGGCCGCCCAGGCGCAAACCGGGGTGAGTCGGGAAGCCTGGCGGATTGCCGGGGAATTGGATCGGCAACTTGTCCATGCGGTGGGGGCCGGTCTGGCCTACCGGGGGGACGAATTACGGGCGCGGATCCAAGCCGGGCAGGCCGAACAGGCAGTCCAGCGCGCCGTGGGTGCCGAACGCATCGCCGGGGCGCGACTCGCGGAACGGCTGCATCTGGATCCGGCGGTGGCCTTGACCGCCGCGGACGGGGATCTGGTGCCGCTGGTCCTCGTGCCGACGAATACTGCCCTGGCGCCCATGGTCGCCGGGGCGCTGGCCCGGCGGCCGGAATTGCGACAAAGCCAGGCCGGATTGGCGGCGGCCGAAGCAAACCGGCGCGGCGCCGCTTATGGTCCCCTGATACCCACGGTGGGCGGGCAGGCTTATTTTGGCGGTTTGGGAGGTGGGGTGGACAATGGCCCCTCACGCTTTGGCCAGACCGAGGATTTCAACGCGACCCTGAGCTGGCGGATCGGGCCCGGCGGCTTGTTCGATCCCGCCCGAAAGCAGCGCACCCGATCCCGGGAGGAGAGCGCCCGGCTGGCGCAGGACCGGTTGCGCGACCAGGTGATCCGGGAAGTGGTGGAGAGTTTGACTCGTTTCCGTTCATTGGCCGAACAATTGGAAACAGCTCGAAAGACCCTGGCCGCCGCCGTGGAAGCCGAAAAACTGGCCGGGCAGCGCAAGGAATTCGCGGTAGGCATGGTGCTGGAAACGATTCAGACACAGCAGGATCTGGCGCGCGCGCGCGATAGCTGGGTAACCCTGATCGCCGAATTCAACAAGTCCCAATATGAATTGCAGCGGGTCGCCGGGGTGGAACTGGACGCGGTGGCGCCGACACCTCGCTGAATCCGCGGCCGGATTCCGGCCAGCGGCCCCCGGCGCGACGCCGCCGATGTCGCTTGCTTTGGTAGCGACGTTGGGACTATAACGCAGGTAACAATTGTAGCAGCGAAGGAACTTTTATGGCTCAGTCCGGTCGGCAATCAGTAAACACCAGCAACGTGTTGTCGGTCATCATGGGGGGCGGGCAGGGCACGCGACTGTATCCATTGACCAAGGAGCGCGCCAAGCCGGCGGTACCGCTGGCGGGCAAGTACCGGTTGGTGGACATTCCCATTTCGAACTGCATCAATTCCGGGCTGCGCCGGGTTTACCTGCTCACCCAATTCAATTCCGCCTCCCTGCACCGGCACATTTCCCAATCCTACAAGTTCGATCATTTTACCGGTGGATTTGTGGAAATCCTGGCGGCCGAGCAGACGTTTTCCGACACTTCCTGGTACCAGGGCACCGCGGATGCCGTGCGCAAAAACCTCATCCACATCCTGAACAACTCGTTCGATTACCTGCTGATTCTGAGCGGTGACCAGTTGTATCGGATGGATTTCCGGGAAATCATTCAACAGCACACCGCCAGCGGAGCGGAGTTGACCATTGCCACCATCCCGGTGAGCCGTGCGGAGGCGGGTTCCCTGGGCATCATGGAAATCAACGCGGAGCGGCGCATCACGCGCTTCGTTGAAAAGCCGAAAGACCCGGCGTTGCAGGACTCCCTGCGGCTGTCGCCCGATTCTTACGCGGATTTGGGAATTACGGAAGAAAAGGAGCTGTTCCTGGCTTCCATGGGAATTTATGTGTTCAACCGGGATTTGCTGATCAAGCTGCTGGACAACACGCTGACGGATTTCGGCAAGCATATCATTCCGAAGGCGATCGACACCCACAAGGTGTATTCCTACGTCTATCAGGGCTACTGGGAAGACATCGGCACCATCCGTTCTTTCTTCGAGGCGAACCTGAATGTGACCTGGGAACTGCCCCGCTTCAATTTTTTCGACATGAGCGCGCCGATTTTTTCCCGGCCCCGCTTTTTGCCCGGTTCCAAGATCAACGGCGCCACGATTGACCACGCGATCGTTTCGGACGGTTGCATCATCAACCATGCGCGGATCTTCCACAGTATCGTGGGGATTCGCAGCCTGGTGGGCGAACGCAGCGAACTGAGCCGCGTGGTGCTCATGGGCAGCGATTACTATGAAACGGATGCGTCGATCGCCGAGGGATTGAAATTGGGCCGGCCGCGCCTGGGGATCGGAGAAAATACCCGGATCGAAAACGCCATTATCGATAAGAATGCGCGCATCGGCGACAATGTGGTGATTTCGCCCGCCGGCAAGCCGGAAAATGTCGATCACCCGCTTTATTTCATCCGGGATGGGATCGTGGTGATCCCGAAGAACGGGGTCATTCCGCACGGAACGGTGATTTGAGCTCCGGGGTTCCGCCAGCGGGCGGACTCAAGCCACCGGGTGGGAACGCGACCGGGCGAGCTGGCGGGCCAATTGCATCGCGGCCTGCATGCTGGAAGGACTGGCCAGACCGCGTCCCGCGATATCGTACGCGGTGCCATGATCGGGCGAAGTGCGAATGAAGGGGAGTCCGAGGGTCCAGTTCACGCCAGATTCAAAACCGATCATCTTCAAAGGCACCAGTCCCTGGTCGTGATACATGGCCACCACCACCTCAAAATCGCCTTTGAACACCCGATAAAAAAGGGCATCCGCGGCGAACGGGCCGGCGACATCCGGGTGGCGGGCCTGGGCGGCGCTCACGGCGGGGTTGATGGTCGTCAATTCTTCAGTTCCCAGTTCCCCCCCTTCGCCAGCATGCGGATTCAGCCCGCAGACCGCCACCCGGGCGCGGGGCAGGCCGAGGTCATGACAGGACTGGACGGCCAGGTCGATGGCCAATTCGATCTTGGCCTGGGTTAATCTATCCGCCACCAGCCGGAGGGGAACGTGAATGGTGGCCAGAACCACCCGCAACCAGCGGCCGCGATCGTCGTGCCCCAGGAGCATCATGGCCGTGCGCTGCGCCCCGGCCAGCTGGGAAAGGAATTCCGTCTGGCCGACAAAATTGCTTTCACCCGAGTGGATGATGGCCTCCTTGTTGACGGGCGCGGTGACGAGACCAGCGAGCTCGCCGCGCAGACAGCGCTGGGCACCAGAGCGCAGCCACGCGAGGGTGGCGCGGGCGGCGGCCGGAGCGCCGGGAGGCAAATCGGAGGGAAGGCTGTCCGGCAAAGGATGGCTGACCAGAAAGCGGTCCCCGGGGGCCGCTTCGCTTTCGTCAACGAGGGGCAAATGGAGTCCCAGTTGGGCATTAAGGCGATGCACCCAGGCACGGTCGCCAATGATGACGTAGCGGGTATCGTCGGCGGCCGCTTCGGCCGCCAAGGCCTTGAGGGTCACTTCGGGTCCGACGCCGGTGACGTCACCGAGGGAGATTCCGAGACAGGCAGCCATGGGAACAATGCGGTGGCCGGGCGGGGATCAAACCTGGCCGGCAAAGCGTGGTTCGTTGGTGAGCGAGCCTACCGGATCCTCCGCCGTGGAAAAGAAACGTACCCAGGTTTTGGCCTGGAGGCGCTTGATCCATTTGTCATCCAGCCGGGTGCGCTCCTGCCGTTTCAGCCGGCCTTCGATATTTTCACGCACCTCGCTTAACGGCTGATCATGCGCGGGCTTTTTGTCTTCCAAAAACACGAGATAACAGGTGTCCGGCGTTTCAATGACCTCACTGTAGGCTCCGGGCTTTAACTTCAAGACGGCGTCCTGGAGGGGCTTGGTAATCGCGGAAGTGTCCTGCCAACCCGTGAGGCCACCTTGCGAGCGCAGGGAGCCCTCGGAATAAACTTCGGCCATCTGGGCGAACGAGGCGCCGTCCCGCAATTGGGAGAGAATTTCCTCGGTCATGCGACGAGCCATCCCCGGCGCTTCCCCGGCGGGTTGGTTGCGGGAAATCATGCGGAGCTTCACCTGGTCACCCACGCGGAACTCGCTGAGGTGTTCCTGGTAAAAGAGTTCGACCTTGTGGGGGGAAATAATGGGATCGGGGACGAATTTGCGCGTCATTTCGGTTTCCACCAGTTGATCGCGAACTTCCTTGCGGAAAGTGTCAAAGGTGATGCCGCGGCGTTGCAAATACTTGTTGAACTGCAGCCGGTCATTGTATTGCTGCTTGATCTTGTCCTGAACGATTTCGTCAATGATGCTCTCCGGCAGATTGAAGCCGGAGGCGTTAAAATCCTGCAGGATGAGCTGCCGCCGCACCAAGGCTTTCAAACTATCGTTAATCAACTCCAGCTGCTTCTGCCGGTACTCGGGACGGTTCCGGTATTGGCGGTCCAGGAAGTCCAATCCTGGCGCGGCAAAGAGCTGCACCTGTTGGAATGTGATGATGGCATCACCGACAATGGCTTGGATGCCATTGACCGAGCCGTAGTCGAGGCCCTGGGCACGCCCCGAGGGAACCGAGCCGGCCAGCGTGATCCCCGCCAATAGCGATGCAATTAGAATTCTCATTTTCCGAGTCGTCCGGAGACTAGGCGGAAGCGGCGCAGGGGTCAAGCGCCGCCATTCGACAACCATCAATCGGGATGCGGGAGAGCTCGCCCGGGGCGGAACAAAGCCGCGGGTTTTGGGTGGGTGCCAGGCGGAATTCCGGGACGGGCGAGCGCCGCCCCGGCCAAGCGGCAATCTCGACTTTGCGGGGTCCAGTGGGAAGGCCCAATAGGTTTGGCATGCAAGGGTTTGGAGCCACAACTAATGGTGGTTTGGCGGTAAATATACCTGCAAATAAACGTTGTGTTAACAGGCCATTTTGCCTAAAATTCCTGTTTCGATTAACCCCGTGCAGCAAGGGGTTTTGGCAGTGATCTTTATGGCGAACAATACAGACTTTTCCGACGACGAGTCCGCCCGGCCAATGCCGGCCGTGACGGAGACGTACGATGCGCTCTCCATTGATAAACTGGAGGGGTTGGAAGGGGTGCGGAAGCGGCCGGGGATGTACATCGGGCCTACCGATGAACGCGGATTGCACCATTGCGTTTTTGAGGTGCTGGACAATTCCATCGACGAACATCTGGCGGGGTACTGCACGCGGATCGAGGTGAGCCTGCATGTGGACGGGTCGGTTTCGATCCGGGACAACGGGCGCGGCATTCCGGTGGATGCGCATCCGGAAAAAACCAAGGGCTTGCCGGCGGTGGAGTTTGTGCTGACCCATTTGCACGCGGGCGGCAAATTTGGCCAGGGGGCATACAAGTATTCCGGCGGTTTGCACGGCGTGGGCGCCAAGTGCGTGAACGCGCTTTCCGACTGGTTCAAGGTTGAAGTGTCGCGGGATGGCAAGGTTTACCACATGGCCTTCGAGCGCGGGGTAACGACCGAGCACCTGACCGTCATTGGCAAATCGAAAAGCACTGGGACCCTGATCACGTTCAAGCCGGATCCAACCATTTTCACGATCACCACGGAGTTCAAGTTTGATGTTCTGGGCAACCGGTTGCGCGAGTTGGCCTTCCTGAATCCGGGCATCGAAATCCAACTGTCCGATGAACGGACGGAATCGAAGACGGAAAATTATTTCTTCAAGCGCGGGGTCGAGGACTTCGTCGAGCAATTGGGCAAGAACAAGCAGGTGATCCACCCGAAACCGGTGAGCATTCACGGCCGGCGCCCAGTGAAGTACAAGGGCAAGGAAGGGGTGGAGGTGGAGGCGGACATGATCGTGGACTGCGTCCTGCAGTACAACGACAGCTATACCGACCAGATTCTCTGCTACACCAACGCCATTCCGAATCCCGACGGCGGTTCGCATTCGACCGGTTTCCGGACGGCGCTGACCCGCGCTATCAACCAGTACGCCAAAGGCAACAATCTGCTCAAGGACAAGGACCCGGCGATCACCGGGGACGACGTCCGCGAAGGCCTCGTGGCAGTGCTGGCGATCAAGCACCCGAATCCCAGTTTCGAATCCCAGACCAAGGTCAAGCTGGTGACGCCCGAGGCGGAGGGGATTGTGTCCTCCATCATTTACGATAAGTTGATGGATCATTTCGATGCAAATCCCGGCACCGGGAAGCGGATCGTGGACAAGTCCTTGAACGCCGCGCGGGCGCGGGAAGCAGCGCGGAAGGCGCGGGAAACCGTGCGCAAGAGCGCGATGACCGGGGGCGGTTTGCCGGGAAAACTGGCCGATTGCTCCGATCGCGACCCGGCCAAGACGGAAATCTACATTGTAGAAGGTGACTCCGCCGGTGGCTCCGCGAAACAAGGCCGGGACCGGAAATTCCAGGCGATCTTGCCCATCCGCGGCAAACTCATCAATGTCGAGAAGGCGCGGTTGGACAAGGTGCTCCAGAACAACGAAATCCGGACCATGATCACCGCGGTGGGGACGGGTATCGGTGACGGCGAAGGGGAAGGCGCGTTCACCCTGGAAAAACTGCGATACCACAAGATCATCATCATGACCGATGCGGATGTGGACGGCTCGCACATCCGGACGTTGTTGCTCACCTTCTTTTACCGGCAGATGCCCCTGCTCATCAAAGGCGGGTTCATTTACATCGCGCAGCCGCCACTTTACCAAGTGACGCGGAAGAAGCGGGTGGAATACGTGGATGACGACGCCCAGTTGAACCGCATCCTGATCCAGATCGGCACGGAGGAAGTGCGTTTGCGCAATCTGGCGGATGGAAACGAGTTTTCGCAAAATCAACTGGCGGAGATTTTGGAACTGCTGGAGGCTTTGGACAAATACGCCCGGGCCATCCGGCGGCACGGCGGGGATTTCAGCGACTACATCGAGCATCGGAACAAGGAAACCGGCGAAGGGCCGCGCCACCTCGTCAAAGTACGCTCCGGGAACGACGAGACGGTGCATTACTTCCATGGCGAGGAGGAGTTCGCCGCCTTTGGAGCCGCCAACCCGGATTTACGCCTCTTCGGCGAAGAAGAAGCGGAGGGGGAAACCGGCGAAAAGACCAAGGGGAATACGACGCGACGGGCGCGGCATGTGGAATTGCATGAAAGCAAAGCCATCGCGGAGTTGCTGGGCAAGATCGGCCGCAAAGGGCTCAGCGTGGAACATTACTCCGGACAGGATAAGCCGCTGTTTGAATTGATCGAGGGCGAGGGCGACAAGGAAGTGGTGAAACCGTTGTTCTCAATCGCGGAAATCCTGGAGGGCGTGCTCGAAGTGGGGCGCCGCGGCTTGCAGGTCAAACGGTTCAAGGGTCTGGGTGAAATGAATCCCGAACAATTGTTCGAGACCACGATGGATCCGGCCCGCCGCAAGCTGCTGCAGGTGGATTTGACGGACGCGGTGGAAGCGGAGGAAATGTTCACCAAGCTCATGGGCGACGAGGTGGAGCCCCGCCGCCAGTTCATTGAAGACAATGCGCTGAACGTGCGCAACCTGGATATTTGATTATGGCCGACCATTGCCGGGACGCGGTTTTGAGAAGATTTATTTATGCCGGATTCGAACCCAGAGATTGAGAAGATCGCCAAGATCAACGTGGCCGAGGAGATCAAGAATTCGTTTCTTGATTACTCGATGTCGGTGATCATTTCGCGCGCGCTCCCGGACGTCCGGGACGGCTTGAAGCCTTCGCAACGACGGATTTTATACGCGATGAACCAGCTCGGCGTGGGGCCGACGCGGAAGCACATCAAGTGCGCCAAAATCGTCGGGGAAACCATGGGTAACTACCATCCCCACGGCGACCAAGCGATCTATCCCACGCTGGTGCATATGGCGCAACCATGGGCCATGCGCGAGATGCTGGTGGACGGGCAGGGAAATTTCGGATCCGTGGAAGGCGATCCGCCGGCGTCCATGCGGTATACCGAGGCCCGCCTGAAACAACTGGGGGCGATCCTGATGGACGACCTGGACCGGGACACCGTGGATTTCGTCCCGAACTACGATGAAACGCTGACCGAACCCACCGTTTTGCCGGCGGCCTTTCCGAACCTGCTGGTGAACGGAGGAACGGGTATCGCAGTGGGCATGGCCACGAACATGGCCCCGCACAACCTCGGGGAAATTATCGACGGCGTCTGCGCCCAGATCGATAATCCGCAGATCACCCTCACGCAGTTGATGAAGCACGTGAAGGGCCCGGACTTTCCCACGGGTTGCATGCTGTGTGGTCTGGAGCCAATCCGGCAGTATTTCGAGACCGGCCGGGGGAGCCTCAAGGTGCGGGGCAAAGTGGAGGTGGAGCAACTCAAGAATGGGCGGGAACAGCTCATCATCCGTGAGATCCCCTATAACGTGAACCGGGCGGTGCTGGTTGAACGCATTGCCGACCTGGTGAACGAAAAGACCATCACGGACATCACCGCGATCCGGGATGAATCGGATGAGAACACGCGGGTGGTGATCGAGTTGAAACGCGATGCCATCGCCAAGGTGGTCATCAACAATCTGTACAAGTTCACGGCCCTGGAGAGCAGCTTCGCGGTGAACGCTCTGGCCATTGATCATGGCCGGCCCAAGACCCTGGGGCTGAAGGAATTGATCAACGCCTACATTGAGCATCGCCGGGAAGTCGTGTTGCGCCGGACGCGGTTTGAATTGCGCAAGGCGGAGGCACGCGCGGAAATCCTGGAAGGCTACCTGATCGCGCTGGCGAACCTGGATGAATTCATCCGGATCATCCGCAGTTCGGCGAACCGCGAAGAGGCGCGCATCAAGTTGCTGGCGTTCGAATTTTCCCGGGAACAGGTCGAGCAGCTCGGCATCCTGATCCGGAGTGAGGCGCGATTGACCGCGGGTCGCTACGCGTTCAGCGAGGCGCAGGCCAATGCGATCCTGGAATTGCGACTTTACCAACTCACGGGGTTGGAAATGGACAAAGTCGAGGCCGAATACAAGGAACTCATCGAGCGAATCAAGGATTTGCTGGATATTCTGGCCCGGGAAGAACGCCTGCTTTCCATCATCAAATCCGAGTTGCTGGCCATCAAGGAAAAGCATGCCACTCCGCGGCTAACTGAACTGGTACCGGACGAAGGGGAGATTGCCCTGGAAGATTTGATCGCCAACGAAGGCGTGATCATCACGATCACGCACAGTGGGTTGATCAAACGGACGAATGTCAGTTCGTATCGCGCGCAACGGCGCGGCGGCAAGGGCGTCATCGGCATGACGACGCGGGAGACCTCCCAGGCCGAGGGCGACAAGGACGATTTCATCGAGCACCTGTTCACCGCAAGCACCCATGATTACCTGATGTTCTTCACGAACATCGGCCGGGTTTATGTGGAACGGGTGCACGAGATCCCGGACATGGGCCGGGCGGCCAAGGGGCGGAGCATCGCCAATTTGCTGGAGTTGCGCGCGGATGAAAAAATCGCCGCCCTCATCCGCATCCAGTCGAAAACGGGACCGGACAGGGAGGACCTCACGTGGGCTCAGCCGGGCGAGCTGTTTTTTGCCACCCAAAAGGGCACGGTCAAGAAGACGGCGCTGGGTGATTTTGGTAATGTGCGCAAGGGCGGGATCATTGCCATCGGCATCGAGCCAGGAGATATCCTGATTGACGTGAAACTCACGGAAGGCAGCAAACTCGGGCCCGATGGCCAGATGAACAGCCCCGGGAGCGATGTGGTTTTGATTACCAATGAGGGCATGAGCATCCGATTCTCGGAAGCGGATGTGCGCTCAATGGGCCGCTCCGCGGGGGGCGTGCGCGGCATTACCTTGGAAAGCACCGACCGGGTGGTGGCCCTGGCCGTGATCGTGCCGGATGCCACCCTGCTCGTGGCGGGGGACAATGGCCTGGGCAAACGCACCGACTTTACGGAATACCGGGTGCAAACCCGCGGGGGCAAAGGCATTATTACGATGAAGACCAACGATCGCACCGGGGGTGTGATCGGAGCGCTGACCGTGCGGGACGCGGATGAAATTATGCTGATTACCGTGGCGGGCCAGATGGTCCGCACGACCGTGCGGGACATCCGGGAGGCGGGGCGCAACACCCAGGGAGTGAAACTGATCGAACTGGACCCGGGGGATAAATTGCAAGCCATTGCGCCGGTGATCAGCGAGGAGAAAGCGGAAGTCGCGGAAGAAGGCGCGACTACGCCACCGACGCCACCTACGGTCGAACCACCAGTTTAAGACCGTTTTGGCCGGAAACCAAACCGCGCGGGTGAATGCGCCCACCGGGCGGCCCGTCAAATCGGGTAATTCAGCATGGATACCAAGAACGCCGGATCGCACAGTGATCGTCGGGGCTTCTTCAAGAAGGCCCTTACGATGGTGATCACTGGTGTTCTGGCGGTGGTACCCCTCTCGGCCGGATTGCTGGTGTTGCTGGACCCTTGGCGGCGGCGCGCAACGGCCGGTGGGGCCGTGAAGGTGACGAGCTTGGCCGCCCTGCCCGACGATGGGGTGCCGCGGAAATTCCCAGTGCTCGCCAATCGAACGGATGCCTGGAATAAGTACACGAATGTGCCGGTTGGGGCGGTGTATTTGCGGCGGACTGGAGAAAAGGTCCAGGCGCTGAATGTGGCTTGTCCCCATGCGGGTTGTTTCGTGGATTTTTCCCCGGAAAAAGGTGATTTTCTCTGTCCCTGTCACAACAGCAGTTTCACCGTGGACGGAAAAGTGGCCAATGCTTCCAGTCCCAGCCCGCGTTCCTTGGATGGCCTCGAGGTGGAAGTGCGACCCGATGGGGGGGTGTGGGTGGTCTTCCAAAATTTCCAGGCCGGTCGTCCGGACCGGGTGCCCTTGGCATGAAAGCAATGCTGGAATGGCTGGAGCAACGAACCGGCCTGCGGACGCTGGTCCGGGAGACATTTTACACCCCGATTCCGGGCGGTCCGCGCTGGCGCTACGTCTGGGGCAGCACCGTCCTGTTTTCCCTCGCGGTGCAGTTCATCACCGGACTTTTCCTTTGGACGAGCTATAGTCCGAGCGCGCAGACGGCCTGGGAAAGTGTGCATTTCATCCAGCATGAGATGACGGGTGGCTGGCTGCTGCGGGGGTTACACCATTTTAACGCGCAAGCGTTGCCCTTACTCCTGGTTTTGCATTTGCTGCAGGTGGTGCTCGATGGTGCCTATCGCGCACCCCGGGAAGTGAATTTCTGGTGCGGCGTGATCCTGCTGCAACTGGTGATCGGCTTCTCCATCACCGGCTGGCTGCTGACCTGGGACCAAAAGGGATTCTGGGCGACGCGCGTCGCTACCAATATCATGGGAATCGTACCGGTGATTGGGGGGGATCTGCAAAGGATTCTGATTGGCGGTGGCGTTTACGGTCATCATACTCTGACACGGTTTTTCGCCCTGCATGCCGGCGTTTTACCGGGCACGACCTTGGTGGTTTTGGGCCTGCGCACCTGGTTGTTTTGTCGCCACGGCTGGGCCGCGGGCGATCGCCAGGCGCGCGCGACCGTCGCCTATTGGCCGGATCAGGCACTGCGAGACGTGGTGGCTTGTCTGGCGGTCTTGGCCGCGGTGCTTTTCGTGATTCTGCGACCGGGGTTGGCGGGCGGCAACGGGGAGCTAGGGGCGGAGCTACGGGCTCCGGCGGATCCCAGCGAGCCCTACTCGGCGGCGCGACCGGAGTGGTTCTTTTTATTTCTTTTCCAATTCCTCAAATATTTTCCGGCGGGACGGGAAATCTGGGGGGCCATTGTGATCCCTTCGGTGATCATGGGGGCTGTATTTCTGATGCCCTATATTGCCCGCTCCAAGGCGGGCCAGCGGTTCAATGTCGGCTTGCTCTGCGTGCTGCTCTTGGGGGCGGCGACGCTCACCTTACTGGCGAAGCGTGAAGATTCCGGGAATTTGCATTACCAACTCGCCGTGAAGAATGCGGACCGCGACGGGGCGCGGGTGCGAGTGCTGGCGGAATCGCCTACCGGGATTCCGGAAGCCGGGGCGGTCACCCTTTTGCGGCAGGATCCCTACACGCAAGGGCCAAAGCTGTTTGCCAAACATTGCGCCACTTGTCACCGGTTTGGCGGAACTGATGGCCTGGGCGGGATGGTGAAGGAACCCCAGTCGGCGGCGGATTTGCAGGGCTTTGGCTCGCCGGAATGGCTGGCCGGGTTGCTGAATCCGGAACGGATCAGCACGACGAATTACTTTGGCGGCGGGAAGGCGCGCGATGGGAAAATGGCGAAGTTCGTGAAAAAGGATGTGGCCAAATACACGCCGGAACAGAAGGAAAACCTGAAGCTGGTAATCGCGGCCCTGTCCGGTGAAGCGCATTTCAAATCCCGGGCGGCGGCGGATTTCCGCAATGTGGAAGGGCTAAAAAAGGGGGCGGATTTGCTCAAGAACGAAATGCGCTGCACGGATTGTCACCGTTTCCATAACAAGGACGAAGATGCCACCGCGCCGGACCTGACCGGCTACGCCTCGCGTGACTGCCTCGTGCGCCTGCTGCAAAATCCGGCGCACCCGGACTTTTACGGTGAACACAACGACCGGATGCCGGCATTTGGGGACAAGGGGATTTTGACGCCCGCGGAAATCGGCCTGCTCGCCGACTGGTTGCGGGGGGAATGGTATGAGCCAAGCACGGTTGCGAAAGGAAATTGATCTTAAATGCTGACGACTGAATTCATTGCGGCCAGCCAGCCGGATTCCCGGCGGCTCATGGTCATGCTGCACGGCCTGGGCGACAGCATCGACGGTTTTCGCGCATTGCCCGCGGCGCTTCGACTCCCGTGGTTGAACTACCTGTTGGTGCAAGCACCGGATCCCTATTACGGCGGCTATTCCTGGTATGACTATCCGGGCGATTCCGGTCCGGGGGTGCGGCGCAGCCGCGATTTACTGTTTGAACTGTTGGATGCGCAACGCTCCCGAGGATACCTGTCGGAACAGACCATTCTGGGAGGATTCTCCCAGGGATGCCTGATGACAATGGAAGTCGGTTGCCGGTATCCGCACCGGCTGGCCGGGCTCGTGGGAATCAGCGGCTACATCCATCAGCCGGAAGTTTTGGTGCGGGAATTGTCTCCCGTGGCCCGCGAGCAACGCATCCTGCTTACCCATGGCGCGTATGATCCGCTCATTCCGTTGGCGGTGACGCGGGCCCAGGTCAAACTGCTGGAGACCGCGGGGCTGAACATCACTTGGCGGGAATTTCCCAAGGCCCACACGATTGCCGGGGAGGCGGAATTCGCGGTGATCCGGGAGTTCATCACAGCGGCATACCAGCCGGTTTGAGCAGCAGACCCCGGCCGATCACGCTGTCGGGGAATCGTGTTGGTGCTCGAGGGCGCGAACGCGGCGGATGAGATCGGGCAGTTGCTGAATGGCGATGTACTGCCGCTTGGCCTGACGATCCGCCACGGCGGGTGAACCCAGCAGGTGCTGCCCATCGGGCACATCTGTCATGACTCCCGATTGCGCGCCGACCATCACGTGGTTGCCCAACTTCAAGTGACCGGCAATACCCACCTGTCCGCCCAAGGTCACATAATTACCCAGCTTCGAACTGCCCGCGATCCCCACCTGGGAAACGATCAGGGTGTGCTCTCCAATAACGACGTTATGCGCCACCTGGACCAGGTTGTCGATCTTGGTGCCGCGACCAATGATCGTGGAACCAAGGGCGCCGCGATCCACGGTCACGTTGGCCCCGATTTCGACATCATCGCCGATGATGACATTACCAATTTGCGGCACTTTACGGTGGCTACCGGCGTCCAGCACATAGCCGAAACCGTCGGAACCAATCACCGTTCCGGCATGGATGCGAACCCGGGCGCCGATGATGATGCGGGCATAAATAGTGACATTCGGGAAGAGGTGGGTGTCCTCACCCACCAAGGAATCATCGCCGACAAAATTGTTGCTTTGCAGGACGGCCCGGGGACCGATCCGCGCCCGTTCGCCCACCGTGCAATGCGGTCCGATATGGGCCGTGGGATCCACGGTGGCGGAAGCGGACACGGCCGCAAGTGGATGAATGCCCGGGGCGAAGACCGGCTCAGGAAAGAACAGCGGCAGGACCCGCGCAAAGGCCAGCCGGGCATTGGGAACGCGGATCAGCACCTTCGAGGTGGCGGCGGGCAGCGTGGAAACCAGGATCGCGGAGGCCGCGCTCGCTTCCGCGCGGGAGAGGTAGTCCTCGTTTTCCGCGAAAGTGAGGTCGCCAGCGCGCGCCCGGTCGGCGGGCGCAAAGCCGGTGAGCAAGGTGGTGGGATCACCATGAACCTCGCCTTCGAGGTGTCGGGCAATTTCAGCGGCGGTAAAGGGCATAATCGTTGACTGCAATTGGGTGATAATATATAAACCGCCAACCAACTGATACAACACCAAGTTTGGTGTCACAGCGTTTGCTTTACTACAGATAATTATGGCCAACACACTTCGCGTCGGCATGATCGGCTACCGGTTCATGGGCAAAGCCCACTCGAACGCCTGGCGGCAGGCCCCTCACTTTTTCCCGCTAAAAGCCGGGGTCCAAATGCATACCATCTGCGGTCGCGATCCCGCCGGGGTCGAAGCCGCCCGGGTCCAATTGGGCTGGGACCATACCTCCACGGACTGGCGCGAAGTCGTCAATTCGCCGGACATCGACATTGTGGATATCAATACCCCGAATGATTCGCATGCCGAGATCGCCATCGCCGCCGCGAAAGCCGGCAAAGCAGTGTTATGCGAGAAACCCCTGGGTCTGACGGTCGCCCAATGCGAGGAAATGGTGGCGGCGGTCAAGAAGGCCAAGGTGGTGAACATGGTGTGCCACAATTACCGCCGGATTCCGGCAATCGCGCAGGCCAAGAAAATGATTGAAGAAGGGGCCATCGGCCAGATCTATCATTACCGCGCCCGCTATGCCCAGGACTGGATCGTCGATCCAAAATTCCCGCTCGTGTGGCGCCTGCAAAAAGGAGTTTCCGGGAGCGGCACCCACGGCGATATCAACGCCCATATTATTGATTTGGGCCGCTACCTCGTCGGGGAGTTTCAGGAAGTTACCGGCCTGATGCACACGTTCATCAAGGAACGCCCGTTGATGGATGATACCGGCAAAGGAGCCGGTCTGAGCGCGAAATCCGGGCAGAAAATGGGCAAGGTCACGGTGGATGATGCCGCGGTCTTCCTCGGCCGGTTCAAGAACGGCGCGCTAGCGAACCTGGAAGCCACCCGCTTTGCGCTCGGCCGCAAGAATCACATCGAAATCGAAATCAACGGCTCGCTCGGTTCGTTGACCTTCGATTTCGAAGACATGAACCGCCTGAAATTTTTCGACAACACCAATGCCGCGGACCGTCAGGGATTCCGCGATATCCTGGTGACGCAAGGGGGCGGGGTGCATCCGTTCGTGGGCAACTGGTGGCCCCCGGGTCACATCATCGGCTACGAGCACACTTTCGTGCACACCATCGCGGATTTCGTCGACGCCTGCGTCGCCGGCAAATCCGTCCAGCCGACATTTGAAGATGGTTTGAAGAACCAGCGCGTCTTGGAAGCCGTGGAAGAATCCGCGAAGAGCCGCGCCTGGGTGAAGGTATAAGACCGGTCGTGGTGGGCCCACTCGGATTTGAACCGAGGACCAAGCGATTATGAGTCGCCTGCTCTAACCGCTGAGCTATAGGCCCACTCCGGTAATTGCCCAGACACTTTGCCCACGTTTAAGCCGTGGGCAAGACAATTTGCTGCGGCAAACACGCCGGGGAGTTTGATCCGCCAGGCAAAACCAAAGCGGCTTCAATGACTGGTGACCGGACGGTGAAGGCGCTGCATTCGCCACCGGACCAGTCCCGCCCCCACGAGACCCAGCAACCAACCCACGGCCGCTCCGATTATGAGGGAAACCACCACGTTGGCCGGGACGTTGGGTCGCACCGGGCGGGAACTGGCTTCCGCATTACTGATCAACTTGAACGCAGCCTCGTTGAACGCCGAAGACGCGGTTGCCGGGCGGGCAGCGGGAGCTTGGCGCGATTGCTGCACCTGACGCAGAAAGTCCGCCACGAGGGTATTGGCCAGTTGCGCGGCTTCCTGCGGTTGCTCGCTGTAAGCCCGGACTTCAATCAGGCTGGCCCCGCGGACCGGCCGGAACTCAAACCGACTGGCCAGCATGAAGCGGCTTTGGGTGGGGGTTAACGATTGTCCCAAGCCGTAACGGGCACCAAAAATCCGGTTTAAATCGAGGTCGGTGGCTACCTGGTCGAGGACTTCATCGGCCCGCATACGCTGCATTACCTCCTGTATCAGGTAGGGATTGTATTCGCCGGGCTTATCGTCCTGGCGAACCACCAGGATTCGTGCGGTGCTGGCAAAGCTTTTGGGCATGATGAGCGTCACCACCGTGCCGGCGGCCAGAAGCAGAAAAAAGGTGATCAGAAAGGTCGCCCGGAAAACCCGCCCGGCGGGCGCACCCATACGGAAGAATTTTGCAAGATTTTGGAGCATAACGATTTTGGTTTGGAGGTTGACGAAATGTTCCCGGATGGCCGAGACCAACAGGTCGGCCAGCGTGGCCCCCCAGAGTAGCGCCAAGCCGAGCCCACCCTGCCGCCGACAGGCGTCGCGACATTGATCGCGAAATACTTGGCCCATGTCCGCACCAAAGATTTCGCGGTGAGTGGTCGGATAGGCGAGCTGCAGGCGGCGATAAACCCGGGTGGAGAGACGGACCGCAAAGGGATCGACGGGAGAGTGCATTAGCAATTGCCTCCAGTATTCAGCGGCGCGGGATTGGCAAACAGGCGCTTGCGCCGGGTGGCTGTCAGGACCTCTTCATATCTGGCCACCTCGGCGGCCAGCGTCCGTTGCCCCAGACCCGTCAGCCGATAATAACGACGGCGCTCGTCATCCAGTTGCGGATCAGGGCGTTGGTCGGATTCCTCGATCAGGCCGATGGCCAGCAGCCGTTTAATAGTGCCATATAATGTCCCCGGCCCCAGTTTGAGCGCACCCCGGGTGGTGGTGGTCACCTCCTGCATGATCGCATAACCATGGAGCTCCGAATCGGCCAAGGCCAGCAGCACGTGGAAGACCGCCGGGGTCAGGGGCAGCAACTCTGCAGGATTGGGAGTGGAAGACGGGCAAATCATAGTTGATCTATCATTGTTACAACTCTATCTGTTACGGATATATTAATCCTCTTTTTTTTTCTGTCAAACGAAAATCTTTCAGGGATGGTTTCACTGGACGGAGAGACGGGAATTCCGAAAGATTCACCCAGACTCGATGGGGCGGAAACGTCGCCCACCAATCGGAAAGCAATTCCATGAAACGATCAATTTGTCAGGGCGGTTGGTTTTTATTCGTGGCCATCGGGCTGGCCGTGATGAGCGTTGTGACGGGGCACGGCGCGGACAGCGCGACCCCGAAGTCGCCGACGATGGCGGACCTGTTGAAGGCGTCGAAGCCGGGTGACTGGCGACAATTGGACCCGGAGAATACCCTTTATATGGACCTGACCGCCGGGCGGGTCATCATCGAATTGGCACCCACCTTCGCGCCAAAGCATGTGGCGAATGTGAAAGCCCTGGCCCGCGAGCATTACTATGACGGATTGGCCATCTTGCGCGCGCAGGAGAATTACGTGGTGCAATGGGGCGATCCGGAGGCGGAGAAGCCGGCGCTGGCGCGGAAAATCAAAACGGCGCGCCCCACGCTCGCACCGGAATTTGATCGGACTTGGGAGGATTCCCTGGGTTTCACCCGCTTGCCCGATGGGGATGTTTACGCGCCGGAAGTGGGTTTTGCCAGCGGTTTTCCAATCGCCCGCGATCCCAAGGCGGGCCGAACCTGGCTTATCCACACTTACGGCATGGTGGGTGCCGGCCGGGATGTGGCGCTGGACAGCGGGGGCGGAGCCGAGCTGTATGTGTGCATCGGCCAGGCACCCCGGAACCTGGATCGCAATGTCACCTTGCTGGGGCGGGTGATCCAGGGAATGGAATTATTGACCACCCTGCCCCGCGGCACGGCAGCGATGGGTTTCTACGAGCGACCGGAACAGCGGGTGCCCATCAAATCGTTGCGGGTGGTGGCGGATGTGCCGGTCGCGGAGCGGATCCCGCTGGAGTTGTTGCGGACCGATACCGTGTTGTTTCAGCAATTGGTGGAATCGCGACGCAATCGCCGGGATGAGTGGTATCACGTTCCGGCCGGGCGCATCGATATCAGTGCCGTGCCATTGCCGGTGCGGCCGGTGGGCAAGTGATCTGCCGGGTTTAATCGCCGAACAACTTCTTCAACTTCTCCCGGGCGGCGTCCTCCCGGGTGTTTTTCACTTCGGTGGGTACCCAATCCCGGCGTTTGAAGTCGAAATATTCGCAGAAGGTGCCGACGTGTTTATCGAAATCGGGCTCGGCGCGGCGATCCCGGCATTGGTGGGCAACGCGGGCATCGTAACTGACGCAGTTCAGGCACACACGGAGATCCGCGCCGCATTGGTGGCAGCTTTCGCTCCGGCCCGGCAAACCGGCCAATGACCATTCCCAACCGCATTTATGGCAGTGACGTGTCATGGGGAAAGGGTAAGTTCAAACGGTGGCCATGACCAGCCGGAAGCGAGCCCGCTTGACGTTTGACCACATGCCTGCAACCTTTTGGGTCACTTGGCGCCACCCACTTCCATGGTTAAGGGCAACAACCTGCTGACCAGCCTATTGCCGACCCCCGCAGCCCAATTATTGGCGCAGCGAGTGGCGGCGGGGGGCGTGTTGTCGCTTGCGGGCGTGGCAGCGGCCGCCCAACCGTTTATGGCCGCCCTGCTCCGGATGTTGTTTCCGAACCGGCCGCTGCTCGTCGTGGTGGAAAGCCTCAAGGTGCAGGAAAGTTTCCAGCAAGACCTGACCACCTGGCTGCGGATGACGACCGGGACAACTTCACCGGCTCCCGAAACCCCGACGCCGAAAGAGTTGGAACCGCTGTTTTATCCCGCCTGGGAAATCCTCCCGCATGAATCCAAGCTGCCCCATGCGGACGTCATCAGCGAACGCCTGGAGGTATTGATCGCACTCGCGGCAAGGCCGACAGCGACGGGTGTTTCGCAGCCAATCATCCTGGCCAGCGTGGCCGCGGTCGTCCAACGCACCTTCCCGGCAGCCACCATCCGCGAACGGACGCGGGTATTATTTCGGGGGGACCGGATCGAACCGCTCGATTTGATTGAGTGGCTCGAAGCCCAAGGTTACGAACCGGAAGCGCAAGTTTCGCAAAAGGGGGAGATCGCGCTCCGGGGCGGTATTTTAGATGCCTATCCTCTGACCAGCCCCTGGCCGGTTCGGTTGGAATTCTTCGGCGATGAACTGGAATCTCTGCGATATTTTGATCCGGCCACCCAAATCTCCCGCGAGCCGGTAGAATCCATCATACTGCCCCCCGGGGGTGAGTTGGGTATTCTGCGGTCGCGGGACGGACAATCCGCACCCCTGGCTACTTTGCTGGAATACCTGCCACCGGAAACGATTCTCCTGGCCTTTGAACCGGATCGGTTGATGGAGAGCGCGGCCCAATACGCCACCCAGGTGCCGGCGGGCGATCCGTTCTTTCTGCCGTGGGAGCAATTTCAAGCCCAAGCGAAGGAACAGGGCATGACTACTATTGAGGTCACGGAGCTGGCGAGGGAAGCTTTTCCAGAGTCGGGCATGGAGGCGGAAGTACAGACGGATGAGGCAGCCCCGGAAACGCCTGCGGAACCCGCGGCCATCAGGGCGCCAGAGCTGGAACTGGTCTCGCTGGATGCGTACCGTCCGCTCGGCCCAACGGCCCCGGAGCCGCAAATTGCGGAAGCCCAGCGGCGGGAATTCTTCGCGCAACTGCATCGTTGGGCGCGCCAGGGTTATACCGTACGGGTGTTTTGCAATAATGCCGGCGAACGGGATCGGTTCGCGGAAATCTGGCGGGATTACGGGTTTGGTCCGGATTTTCCGCTGGATTTACAACTGGGAGCATTGAGTCGCGGTTTTGTGTGGGACGCGGCCAAACTTGTGGTGGTGACCGATGCGGAGATTTTTGGCCGCTACAAAGTCCAGCGGCCGCGGCGGATGAAATCGCCGCATGCGCAGGCAGCCCGTTCAGCGTTGGACATTGATTTCACGGAATTGGAGGAAGGCGATTTCGTGGTGCATTTGCAGCATGGGATCGGGCGTTACCAGGGCTTGCAGGTGTTGCCCTTGGCGGCGGGCCGGCGGCCGGCGGATCACGCCACCGCCGGGGACACAGGGCAGGAATGCCTGGTGATCGAGTATGCGCCGCACGAACCCGGCCAGACGGCACCCAAACTTTATGTGCCGGTCACGGAGGCGCACCTCGTCAGCAAATATGTGGGCGCCGGAAAAGCCCGCCCGCACCTGAACACCCTCGGCGGCACGCGCTGGGCCAAGGCAAAAGCCGAAGCGGAAGCGGCAGTGCGGGATGTGGCCAGTGAGTTGCTGGCCATTCAAGCGGCGCGCGAGTCCCAGCCCGGCCATTCCTTTCCACCCGACAACGCCTGGCAGCGCGAATTTGAGGGGGCATTTCTTTACGAGGAGACGCGTGATCAGTTGAAAGCGATCCAAGAAGCCAAGGCCGATATGGAACGGCCGAAGCCGATGGACCGGTTGATTTGCGGCGACGTGGGGTTTGGCAAAACTGAAGTGGCCATTCGCGCGGCCTTCAAGGCGGTGATGGGCGGGCGACAAGTGGCCATCCTGGTGCCGACAACCGTGCTCGCGCAGCAACATTTCAACACCTTCCGCGAGCGCATGGCGGATTATCCGGTGCGGGTGGAGTTGCTTTCCCGTTTTCGCACGCCGCGGGAGCGTAAACAAGTGGTCCACGATTTGCCACTGGGCGGCGTGGACATTGTGATCGGCACGCACCGCTTGTTGCAGAAGGACATTGCCTTCAAAGATCTGGGACTGGTGGTCATCGACGAGGAACAGCGCTTTGGGGTTTTACACAAGGAGAAATTCAAGCAACTCCGGCGGCTGGTGGACGTGTTGACGCTGAGCGCCACCCCCATTCCACGGACGCTCTACCTGGCGCTCACGGGCGCGCGGGACATGAGCACGATTGAGACCGCGCCTCAGGACCGCTTGCCGGTCGAAACGATTGTGGCCCAGTATGACGAGCGGTTGGTGCGCGATGCCATCCAGCGCGAACTAAACCGCGGGGGGCAGGTGTTCTTCTTGCACAACCGCGTCAGCACCATCGAGACGATGGCGGACAAGTTGCGGACGCTGGTACCGCGCGCCCGCATCATCGTGGGGCACGGCCAGATGGAGCCCGAGCACCTGGAAGAGATCATGACGCAGTTTATCAACGGCGATGCGGATGTTCTGCTCTCGACGACAATCATTGAAAGCGGGCTGGATATTCCGAATGCCAACACCATCCTGATCGATCGCGCCGACCGTTTTGGTTTGAGCGATCTTTATCAATTGCGGGGACGGGTGGGTCGTTACAAACACCAGGCTTACGCCTACCTGTTGCTGCCGCGGCATGCGGGCCTGCTGGCGGATGCGCGCAAGCGAATCTCGGCGCTGAAGCAATACTCCACCCTGGGCAGCGGTTTCAAAATTGCCATGCGCGACCTGGAAATTCGCGGCGCGGGGAATATGCTGGGGCCAGAGCAGAGCGGCCAGATCACGGCGGTGGGCTTTGATCTCTATTGCCAATTGCTCAAGCAGAGTGTCGCTGCGTTAAAAGGGGAAAAGGTCAAACCGCGGATCGAGGTGCAAATGCGGATCGATTTTCTGGCGCTGAATCCCGCGGAGGAAACCGGTCCGACGGCGCCGTCCGCTTTTGATGCCCCGGTGCCGGCGGCGGATTTTACCATCGAGATTCCGCGAGAAGTGGCAACTTTTGTCGCGAAGCCGAAGACCAACCCGAACGAGCGGGCCAATACTGGACCCGTGACGCGGGCGCCGGCTTACCTGCCGTTGTCCTATATCAGCGATGCGCGGGGACGGATCGAGGTGTATCGCAAACTGGCGCAAGCCACGGAAAAGCCCGCGCTGGAACGATTGGCCGCGGAAATGCGCGATCGATTTGGTCCCCTGCCCGCCGCCGTGGAATTGCTTCTATTGGTAGGGGAATTGAAAATCCTGGCGGCGGAAAAAGGGGTAACCTCCGTCGAAGTTAAAGAGGACAAACTGATGCTGACCCGGCAAAACGACTTGCTCACGATCGGGGGTAAATTTCCCCGCCTGAGCAAAAAGGGTGCCTCGCCCCGACTGAAGGAGATCAAACGGTTGCTGCTGTCTTTGTGAGGTGGAAACCGGCAAATCTTTCGCAACTGGAGGGTTGAGCAAGCGAAAACCACAGCAAAAGAGCCTTGCAAGTGAAAAGGTCTGCACCAAACGGGTTGCCCATGATGGCCGATAAAGGGGATGGAAGCGATCCTCAGGAGTGATTGGTGCGCCGGGAAAGCCGCCGCCACCGGCGGAAAAAAATGGCGGAGAGAGAGGGATTCGAACCCTCGGAAGGATTACTCCTTCACAGGTTTAGCAAACCTGCGCTTTAGGCCACTCAGCCATCTCTCCAGCGCAAGGCGACCGGTGGGCAGTCTAGGCGAGCGGCGGGGAATGGCAAGCGGTTTTTGGGAGAGAAATTTTTGCTGACTTAGCCCGGGGGCCAAGTGAGGGTGCGACCGCCGAGGAGGTGGCAATGGAGGTGCGGAACGGATTCGCCGGCGTTGGGACCATTGTTGATGACGAGGCGATAGCCGGAGTCCGCTACCCCAAGTTGTTGGGCGATCGTGGCGGCCTTTAACAGGAGGTGCCCAAGGAGTGTTTCATGTTCGGCGGTCGCCAAACCGATTCGGCCCAGAGGTATTTTCGGGATGATCAGGACGTGAACAGGGGCCTGGGGGTGGATATCGCGGAAAGCGAGGATTAGATCGTCCTCATAGACAATGTCAGCCGGGATCTGGCGGGCGATGATTTTTTCAAAGAGGGTCATGGCAAGGGTGACAGGGCGGTCCAGAGCTTATTTGACCATGAGGGAACAAGGGGCTCCGGCGGATTCCTGACTAACGCAATGGCGCAGGTATTCCACGATCTGATCCTGCAGGACCTGGCAACGCGGGGACCAGCGGCGGGTGCCGACGAGTTGTTTGACACAGGGACGCAGACCCTGAAAGCAGAGCACTTGCGGGGTTTGCCGCAGGCGGGCGCGGAGTTCGTCACGCAACCGGGGAAAAAAGAGCAGTTCCCCGCCTTCGCCGGTCTCGCCCGCCAAAAGGGAAAGATCCGAGGGGACCACGCCAGCCATTTCAGCGTATACGGGTGGAGCCGTAAGCCCCGGAGAGGGTTCGGGAGGCAGGGGAGCAATGGGACTGGCGACCACGTCGGGTTTGACGAGGGGGGTACCGCGGAGGACTTTCTCCAGCGCTTCGGTGAATTCGGCGACGGTGACCGTCGTGCGCCCCAGCTCGTTGCGGAAATAATGGAAGACAGCGGCAGCGGCGTGGCGGACAAAATCGGGATCAAATGCCCCTTCGGTGTCGCCGATCAGCTCCACCGAAATCATCTCGGCGGAAAAGGGGACGCCCTCGCCACTCGCGGTTTCGAACACGAGACAGTCTTCAGCCAACAGTATCATGGGGTGTTGTCCTCCAGCTTTTTGACTTCCTGCACGAAGTCGGTTGCTTCCTGGAACCGCCGGTACACACTGGCAAAGCGAACGTAAGCCACCTGGTCAATTTCCCGCAGTCCCGTCATCACCCGTTCGCCAATGACCGAGCCGGGCACTTCCCGGTCATATTTGTCCTGAATTTCATTCGCAATTTTCTCCAGCAGATCATCAATGACCTGCGGGCTGATGGGCCGTTTCTGGCAGGCTTTGCGCAGACCCGATAGCAGTTTTTCACGGGAAAACTCTTCGCGCCGCCCGTCGCGTTTGACCACCATCAGGCCCTCACGCTCCACTTCCTCGTAAGTTGTGAATCGATGTCCGCAAGCGATGCATTGGCGGCGGCGGCGAATCGTGGCGCCCTCACGGGAGGCACGCGAATCGATCACCTTATCATCCTGACAGCCGCATTTCGGGCAACGCATAATAGACACGGCCACTTGTAATAGTGGTGTACAGCAGATACCATACAAAATGTAGGCCGGTCAAGGCTTGCCTCGTTTATTGTCAACGATAACGATAACATTAACGAATGAACCCAAACCTCTTTAAAGTAGCCCGCCCGGCGATTGGGATGATTCACGTCGGGGCCCTGCCCGGGACGCCGGCAGGGAGGCTGCCCTTGCGCCAGATTGTCGCCCAAGCCGTGATCGAAGCCCGGATTTACCGCGAAGCGGGAATGGACGGGGTGGCGGTCGAGAATATGCATGACGTTCCCTATCTGCGCGGAACCGTGGGGCCGGAGATTGTCGCCGCCATGGCCATCATCGGCCAGGCGGTGAAGACGGAATTCGGGGGCGTCACGGGGATGCAGATCCTGGCGGCGGCCAACCGTGAGGCAGTGGCCGTGGCGCTCGCCAGCGGGCTGGATTGGGTTCGGGTGGAAGGGTTTGCGTTCGCCCATGTGGCTGACGAAGGATTCATCAATTCCTGCGCGGCCGAGTTGCTGCGCTATCGCAAACACATTGGCGCGGAGCACATCCAGATCTGGGCGGATATTAAAAAGAAGCACTCCTCCCATGCGATCACGGCGGATATTTCGCTGGGGGAAACGGCCGCCGCAGCGGAATTCATGCGGGCGGATGCCGTGATTGTGACCGGTCCGGCAACCGGCCACCCACCCACGCCGGAAGATGTGGTGGCGGCCAAAGCGACGACGAAACTGCCGGTGCTCCTGGGTTCGGGGGTGGATAAGGACAATATTCGGAAGTTTCGGGAAGTGGCGGACGGTTTTATCGTCGGCTCCGCGTGCAAACAGAATAGCCGATGGGACCAGCCATTGGAGGCGGAACGGGTGGCTGAGTTTCTACGGGCTGCCCGTGGCGAATAGTCCCTTGATTTGGAGACCGGGTTCCGCCAGATTCACGCCCAAGGATTGCTGATGAAAGAATCATACATTGCCGCCAAAGAACGCTGGGCCCGAAAAATGTCCGGTCAGGCCAAGCCAGCGGCACGTTCCGGCGACCGCCTTCCGCCGGGACAACGGGAGGTGCATAATTTTCCCGTACTGGATCTGGGAGTCCGCCCGGAAATCCCCTTGGACCAATGGGAATTGAAGATCTCGGGCCTGGTGGAAAACCCGATAGCGTTAACGTGGCCGCAATTCATGAAGCTGCCCCAATTCAAGGATGTCAGTGATTTTCATTGCGTAACTACTTGGAGCCAGTTTGACATGGAATTTGAAGGGGTGGCGTTTTTTACCCTGGCGGAGCTGGTGAAGCCCAAACCGGAGGCGACCCATGTGCTCTTCAAAGCTTACGATGGTTACACCACGAATAATCCCTTGGCGGCGTGTCTGGATGATGATGTGCTCATCGCCCATTCGTGGAACGGTAAACCCCTGACGCGGGACCACGGGGCCCCGGCGCGGGTGATTTTGCCCAAGCGGTATGCCTGGAAAGGGGCCAAATTCATCCGGGAGATAACGTTCACGGACCACGACAAACTGGGATTTTGGGAAGTCCGAGGGTATTCCAACACCGCGGATCCCTTTACGAACGATCGGTTCTCGTAAGTGCCCGCACTGTGAAGCCCGTCTATTTCGATTACAACGCCACCACGCCGCTGGATCCGCTGGTGCGCGAGGCCATGCGACCGTATCTGGACGGGATTTTCGGAAATCCCAGCAGCGTCCACCAGATCGGAAGGCAGGCGCGATCCCTGCTGGATGACGCCCGCGATCGGGTCGCCCAGGTGCTGGGGGCAAAACCCAGCGAGATCGTGTTCACCAGCGGGGGAACAGAGAGTAATAACCTGGCCATTTTCGGCACGGCCCGGTTGCGCAAGCCCAAGGGGCGACATCTGATCACCACGATGATTGAGCATCACGCGGGTTTGCATTGCTTCAATTACCTGGCAGCGAAGGAAGGATTTGAAGTCACCCGTTTGCCGGTGGGCCGGGATGGCCGCGTAACGGTGGAATCTCTCCGCAAAGCCCTGCGCGCGGATACGATACTGGTGTCCGTGATGGCGGCAAACAACGAGATCGGCACTGTACAACCGGTGGCGGAGTTGGGGGCGCTGTGCCGCGAGCGCGGGGTGGTCTTTCACACCGACGCTGTGCAATGGTTTGGCAAGGAGCCGTTCCAAAATGTGGCGCAATTCAATGCCGACTTGGTTTCGATCTGCGCGCACAAATTTCACGGTCCCAAGGGGGCGGGGGCACTCTACATCCGGTCGCCGCTGCAACCCGATCCGATTTTATTCGGCGGGGGGCATGAGAACGAACGCCGGGCGGGAACGGAGAATCTTTTGGCGATCGTTGGTTTGGTGGCGGCGATGGAGCGCTTTGTCCGGACGCCGGTGTTCAATACTGAACACCTCACACCAATGACGGCCCGCGTGGCGGATTTCGTGGGGCGCTTACCCGGCGTGGAGTTGGCGAGTCCAGTCACGGGCCGATTGGCCAATACCGTGGCGTTCGTCGTGGAACGCTCTGACAGCATCGCCCTGATGGCGGGGTTGGATCTGGTGGGAATCTGCGCCTCGAGTGGTTCCGCGTGCTCA
The DNA here is from genome assembly GCA_903918755.1 of uncultured Pedosphaera sp. Taxonomy (GTDB): domain Bacteria; phylum Verrucomicrobiota; class Verrucomicrobiia; order Limisphaerales; family Pedosphaeraceae; genus CAIXFN01. Next base: position 25,988 of record CAIXFN010000067.1, on the reverse strand, counting down.
GCGGGGTCGCTGGAGCCCTCTCACGTCATCCTGGCGCTCGGCTTCGAACCGCGACTGGCGAATGCCCTGGTGCGATTTTCTCTGGGACGGGATTCGACGCTCGCCGAAGTGGAGCGGATGGAAGAATTGTTGCCGCAGGTTCTCAAAAGGGTACAAACCGGCCAATAAGCTGGTAACAGATGTGAATGAAATGTTAAGCGAGCCAACAACCCCGACTTGCGGAAAATTCTCGTCCGCAATTCGACCCCAATCCGTTGCCTCAAAAACGACGCAAGTCTTTGCTGCCAACCTTGACAGCGCGGGTTGTTTGCCTTATTCACAACCCTTAATAATAAGAACATTATTCAGGATTTACCGATACTATTAAAGGGCCGACATGAATTTAACGATTTCCAAAGAGCAGCTGATCAGTGGACTGCAGGCAGTGCAGAACGTGGTCAGCAGCCGGACGACCCTGCCGATTCTTTCCAATGTTCTTCTGCGCGCGCAAGGCAAACTGCTGGAACTGACCGCCACGGATCTGGACGTGACCGTCGTGTGCGGGGTGGAGGCAAACATCAAATCCGAGGGGGCCACCACGATTCCGGTGAAGAAGCTGTTCGGGATTGTGCGCGAGCTGAACAACCCGGAAATTGAGATCGAAGTGGACGAGAAGCACATGACCAGCCTGCGGTCCGGAGCTTCGTTTTATAAAATCAACGGCTTGAGCGCAGAGGAATTTCCCGCCCTGCCCAAGTTCAAGGAGGACAAGCGGGTCACGCTGCCGCAGGAGAAGGTGCGCGGGATGATGAAAAAGACCGCGTTTGCGATTTCCACGGATGAATCGCGGTATGTTTTGAACGGGATTTTTCTGAGCCTCAAGGAGCACAAACTGACCATGGTGGCGACGGATGGCCGGCGCCTGGCCCTGGTGGATGAGGAAGTGGACGTGACCGAGGGCAGCCAGGGCGAATTCATTGTGCCGGCAAAGGCGGTGAGCGAGTTGAACCGGTTGCTGCAGGACAAGGGTGAGGTGGAAATCCGGTATTCGGAAAATCAGGCCGCCTTTAATTTGAAGGATGAAAAGGGCGCCTCCACGCTGATCATATCGAAATTGATCGAGGGGAATTATCCGAACTACCGCCAGGTGATTCCGGCGGAGCCGAAGGAACGGGTGGGGCTGCCGCGGGAGGAGTTTCTGCATGCGTTGCGGCGCGCGGAAATCATGACGAGCGAGAAGTCCAACTCGGTCAAGCTGAGTTTTTCCAAGAACAACCTGGCGATCACGGCGAATTCCCCGGAAGTGGGCGAGGCGCGCGAAAGCCTGGCGATCAACTACAAGGGCAAGGACATGGCAATCGCATTCAATCCCAAATATGTGATTGATCCGCTGAACGCCCTGACCAATGACGAAGTTTTTCTGGAATTGATCGACGAATTAAGCCCGGGGGTCCTGAAGATCAACGGGCCGTTCCTGTATGTCGTCATGCCCATGCGGCTGAGCTAAGGGAACGGGAGGGAAGCCCGTAAACAAAGGTTGGAATTTCGACACAACCCTCGGTGGCGGCCGCGCCACCGGGGGTTGTTTACATTTGTTCCAGGACTTCGATGCCGAGAATTTCCAGCCCCTGCCGGAGGACCCGGCCGGTCAGTTCACACACCACCAGGCGGCTGGCGCGTTCCGCGGGTTCCGCCTTGAGCACGGGGCAGTTTTCGAAAAAGCGGGCGAAGTGGCCGGCCAACTCGTAGAGATACGAGCAGAGATAATTCGGCCGGTAGTCATCCGCCACGGCGGCGAGGACGAAGTCAAATTTCAGGAGTTGCCGCGCGAGGGCGGTCTCTTCCGGCGCGGTGACGGCCACCGGGTAACCGGCTGGCGCGGCCGTGGCGGGTTCGGCGGCCGCTTTGCGGAAGATGCTGCGGATACGGGCGTAGGCGTAGAGGAGATACGGCACGGTGTTGCCGTTGAAGGCCAGCATCTTATCCCAACTAAAGATGTAATCACTCTGGCGGTTCGGCAGGAGATCGGCGTACTTCACCGCGCCGATGCCCACCACGCGGGCGATGCGTCGGCATTCCGCTTCCGGGAGATCAGGATTCTTTTCGCGCACCACCTGGAAGGCGCGTTCGATGGCTTCGTCAAGGAGGTCGGCGAGGCGGACCACTTCGCCCGAGCGGGTTTTGTATGGCTTGTTGTCTTCGCCCAGGATGGAGCCGAACCAGACGTGCTTCAGCTGCATGGTGGATTCCGGCTGCCAGCGGTGGAAGATGGCAAACAGCTGCTGAAAATGAAGTTGTTGGCGGCCGTCCGTGACGTACAGCACGTAATGGGGCTGCCAGGTTTCCCGGCGGAAGGCGAGAGTGGCCAGGTCCGTGGTGGTGTAATTGGAGGCTCCGTCGCTTTTCTGAATCAGGGAGGGATTGGGTTTCCATTCCCCATCCTCTTGTTTCAGGAAAGGGTCCTCCTTGGGCGGAAGTTTCCCGTCGGAAAACACAACCATCGCGCCTTCGCTTTCCACCGCAATGTCGCGCTCCCGTAAATCCGCGACCACGCCTTTGAGCAGGGGATTATAAAAGCTTTCGCCGTAGGTGTGGTCAAAACGCACGCCCAGGCGGCTATACATGGTGTCGAACTGGACTTTGGAGAGTTGAATCATCTCGTTCCAGATGGCGAGGTTTTCTGGATCGCCGTTCTGGAGTTTCACCAATTCACGCCGGGCCAGGTCGAGTGTCGCGGGGTCCGCTTCGCACGCGGCGTGGGTGGTTTTATACAACCGTTCCATTTCCCCGATGGGATCCGCGGCGAGGGCGGCGCGGTCCAATTGGGATTTCCAACCGACCAACAACTTGCCGAACTGCGTGCCCCAATCGCCGATATGATTGTCCGTGATGACCCGGTGGCCGAGCAGGCGGAGGAGGCGCGCGAGGGCGTCCCCGAGGATCGTGGAGCGGATGTGGCCGATGTGCATCGACTTCGCGACGTTGGGCGAGCTGAAGTCAACGACGTACGTGAGCGGTTGCGTGGCGCGCTCGAAAAACAGATGTTCGCCCGCGGCGGCGGTCCGGAGGGTGGCATTGAGGGCGGCGGGGAGAAGACGGAAATTGAGAAAGCCGGCGCCGGCAATTTCCACCGGCTCGCATTGTTCGCTGACGTCGAGGTGGGCAACGACCTGGCTGGCGAGTTGGCGGGGGTTGAGTTTGCGTTCCTTGGCGAGTGCCATCAGGGCGTTGGCCTGGTAATCACCGAATTTGGAGTCGGGACACGGACGAACGCAAACGGCGGCGAGATTGGCCTCGGGAAGAACCGCGGCCACGGCGGTTCGCAAACGGGATTCGATGAATTTATGGGGTAGCACGGCAATAAGCTCCGCTTGGCTGAAGGAAGCCCGCCGCTGCCCGGAGGGGAAGCAGTAACAGCAGACCGGTCCGGAGGGGGAAACTAGTTTCCGCCGAATTCCTTGATGATTTTATACATGTCTCCCGCGGTGGGCGCGTCTTCCAGGGCCTGACGAAATTCCTTTTTGTGCAGCAGCTTGGCGATGTTGGCGAGCGTATGGAGATGCTTCTGGAACTGCCCCTGGGGCACGAGGAACAACATCACCAGGTTGACGGGCTGGTTGTCCAACGCATCGAAATTCACACCCTTGGGCGACCGGCCGAAGGCGCCCACGACTTCGTAAATGAGATCGGTGGAGGCATGGGGAATCCCAATGCCGAAACCGATTCCGGTGCTCATGGAGGTTTCGCGCTTCTTGACGACCGCCGCGATGGCTTCCCGGCTTTCGGCTTTGATTTTGTTGGTAGCGACCAAATTGTCGATCAACTCGTCAATGGCCTGCCAACGATCTGAGGCGTTCAACGCCGGCAGAATATTGTCCGCACCGAGAATGTCGCCAAGATTCATAACGTTACTTTAAGAAGTGGCTATTTCGCCTGATTCCGACCCATAGATCAAGTGCAATCGGGACGGGTGTCGAAGGGCCGTGGGGGGAAGCTGGTTCGGCCGAACTTCCAGCCAAAGGTTGGGTCAGAAGAGCCGCCGGAGGGCCAGGAGGATCTCCAGCGTCGAGGCCTGCCAGAAGACCAGGGCGGACGGGAGGGAAACGCTGCCGGTGAGCAGGGGCACGCCGAGGAGCAGGAGGGAAATGTTGCCGAGAAAAATGACGACAGCCGAGAACAGATACCCGTGTTGGGTGATGTCCGACTGCCGGGTTTGGAGAATGTGACTGGTGAGCGTGACATGAAACGCGTACGCGGAGCCGAGCAGAACATGAAAGATGGCGACGTAGGGGGACCAGTTCCAGACGAGCTGGCCAGCCACATAGACCAGGACCACCAGAATGGCGTAAAGGGGGAAAAAGTAGGGGGCGAGGGAAATCAGGAAGTTGTTCTTGGTGACAATCACATGGCCGCCTTTCGCCGTGACCTTGAATTTCCGCACTCCACCTCCGAAGAGCCAGGTCCAGAGCACGTGGGTGAGTTCGTGGCCGAAAACATAAACCCACATGGGTTTGGGGAGCATCCAGTAAATCACCAGCCAGGCAGCGACCCCGGAACCGGCGGCGACCCAGACGGTGGTGGCCTGCCCGGTCGCGGCGAGCACCAACCAGAGGGCCTTGACGGCACCGAGGCAGGCGGGGAGCAGGAGCAGCGCAATGATTGTCTTGAACCATTTTGGCACCGGCGCACTTTAAACTTTTATCCCGCGGCTGAGAAACTAAAGTTCAGTCATGACGGAAAATGACGTGCTCCAAATCTTTCGTGACACCGGCGCCCTGCTGGAAGGCCATTTCATCCTGCGCAGCGGGCTGCACAGCCGGCAATTCTTCCAATGCGCACTGGCGTTGCAACAAATGCCCGTGGTGGAACGGCTGGGCGCGGAACTTGCCAACCAGACCCGGCCGCTGGGAGCGGTGACGGTGATCGCGCCCGCGATGGGCGGGCTGGTGCTGGGCCAGGAGGTCGCGCGGCAGTTGCGGTTGCGATTCATCTTTGTGGAGAAGGAAGAGGGCAAACTCGTTTTGCGCCGCGGATTCAAGATCGCCCCGGGCGAGCGGATCCTGGTGGTGGAGGACGTGGTGACCAAAGGCGGACGGGTGCAGGAAACCATGGACATTGTGCGGGCCCACGGCGGCGAGGTGGCGGGTGTGGCGATGGCGGTCGACCGCTCAAACGGCCTGGTAAATTTGGGCGTGCCAACGTTCAGCCTGCTGGCGCTCCACGTGGAAGCTTTTCCTGCGGATCAACTGCCGGCGGATCTGGCCGCCACCCCGGCGGTGAAACCGGGCAGCAAATAAGGCCGCGGCGACAGCGCAATCAGCGATCGGGCTGGCGCTTCATCTGGCGGTGGACGAAGAGGTAGTAAATGACGCCGAGGATGACCACGGCCCCGGCAACCCAGAGGGTCACCCGGCGGAGTTCGCCGCGCATGAGGGCTTCGTCCTGCCCCATTTTGATGCCCACCCAGCAAAGCACCGCGCTCCAGATGCCGGAACCGATCAGGGTAAAAATGGAGAAAAGTTTGAAATCCATGCGGACGATGCCGGCGGGAATGCCGATGAGATGGCGGACGACCGGGAGCAGGCGGGAGATGAAAATGCCCATGGAGCCGTATTGTTCCGCCCAACGTTCCGCGCCGGCGACCTTGGCGGGCGAGAGGAGCACATAGCTGCCGTAGCGGGCCAGCAGGCGGCGACCACCGAGGCGGGCGGCCCAATACATGATGGAGGCGCCCAGCCAGGAACCAAGGGTGCCGGCAATGACGATGCCCACGACGCTGAATTTACCGGAGGCCGCGGCCGGCGGGATGACAAACTCGCTGGGTAGCGGGACGATGGAACTCTCGGCCGCCATGAGCAGCGCGATCAGCAGATACCCACCGGTATCAAGCGCCTTCATGTACCATTGGAACAGCGGTTCGAGCAAATGTCGCAGCATGCGGAGTCCTTAGCCGGAAAGGGACGCGGCTGCAAGCCGGCAATCCGGTAGATCAGGGCTTGAGGAAGTAATTCCGCTGTTTCTCGCTAATCGGAAGGGCCAGATGTTCCATGGCGGCGAGCAAATCCTCCCAGACCTGGCGTTTGATGGCCATGGCCTGGTTGCGCAAGACGTAGGCGGGGTGAAACGTGGGCATGAGGGGAATGCCACGGTAGGATTGCCACTGACCGCGAATCTTGGAGATGGCTACCGGATGGCCCACGAGGCCCTCCATGGCCGTGGAACCCAGGGCGACAAGCACCTGCGGCTGGATCAGATCGATCTGCTCTTGTAAATAGGGCAGACAGGTTTGCATCTCCGCGGTCGTCGGTTTGCGATTGCCGGAAGGTTGGCCGGGGGTGTCCGGACGGCATTTGAGCACATTTCCGATGTATACCGTGGCCCGCGTCAGGCCCATCCCGATGATCATTTTCGTCAACAATTCGCCCGCCCGCCCGACAAACGGTTCGCCTTGCACATCTTCATCCGCTCCCGGCGCCTCGCCGACAAACATCAACCGGGCGTTAATATCGCCAACTCCAAAAACCACCTGGCGGCGGGAGGAGGCGAGGTGGGGGCAGCGGATGCAGGTCAGCGCGCGGGCGCGCAAGGCGGCAAAGGCCTCGGCTTTAGGCAACGCCGGGGTAGGACTTACGGGCGGGGCAGTAAGCACCGCAGCCAAGGGCGGTGGTGGAGCCGCCACCGGGGACGAAACCGGGCGGGCAACCGGAGCGGGAGGCCGAGCCGCGGCGACGACGGGAGCGGAAATGGGAGCTTGGGTGGGCCGGGAGGCCGGAGCCGGAACGGGAGCCGGACGAATCGATGGGGACGCCGCGCGCGCCGCGGCCGCAATGGGAGCCGCAAGGGCGGCGAGCGTTTGTGGCTGCACCGCCACGTGACGAAGCCCGCGCGCTTTCAACAACTCGAGGTGTTGAATGCTCGCCGCCAGCAATTGGCCATACGCATCGTCCGACATCCCGCCCAGTTTAAATAACGGTGGGCGGAGTGCACGGAAATTCCATTGGTGGGATGCCGGTCCAAAGGCTATGGTGGCGCATGACCGCCAGTATCACACCGCTTACTCATTGCGCATGAGCTTGAAACTTTATTTTCTCCGGCACGGGCAGACTGAATTCAGCCGCGACAACGCGTTTTGTGGGGCGGGTCTGGATCCTGACTTGACAGCGGAGGGTGAGGAAATGGCGCAGGCGTTCGCCGCGGTTTACCAGCAGATGCCGTGGGCGGCGGTGTTTGCCAGTCCGCTCCGGCGGACGGTGGCGACGGCGCGACCCCTGTGCGAGGCGGCAAAACTCACGCCGGAATTGCGTGACGATCTCAAGGAAATCCAATACGGGCGATGGGAGGGCCAAACCGTCGCCACCGTGAACCGGGACTATCATGATGATTACCTGCGGTGGACGGCGGATCCGGCCTGGAACGCGCCGACGGAGGGGGAGCCCGCGGTGGCGATCGCGCACCGCACCCTGCGGGTGACCGAGGAGATTCGGGAGCGGTTTGCGACCGGGAATGTGCTGATCGTTTCGCACAAGGCCACGATCCGCATCCTGCTGTGCGGATTACTGGGGATTGATGTGGGGCGATTTCGTTTCCGGCTCAGCTGTCCCGTGGGTTCCGTGAGTATGGTGGAGTTCACGCCGGAGGGGCCGTTGCTGCATTTATTCGCGGACCGGAGTCATTTGACGCCCCGGTTGCGGGCCTTGCCCGGCACTTAGCCCCACGAGGGGCTACTGATGGTCTTTGAATATTTCGGCTGACGCAGCGTCCACTTGGGTAACTGTATGTCGGCCAAGAATGTATTTCTAATCGCGCTGCTCGCCTTGGTGGGAGTGGTTTATTACTACGAGTACCGCGATTCCTTCCGGAATCGGGAGATCAAAGTATATGTCACCATGCGGCCGAAGATTCCCATGCGCGGGCCGCTCGATGTCGAGCATCCACCGGAGGACATGGTGGTGTTTGGGCTGGGCACGGAATTCAAGTTGACCGGGGTGGAGGTGGTTTCCATGGGGGCATTGCAAACGAACAAGCTGGCCCCACCGGTCTGGAATCTCGTCTCGGAATCGAACTCACCACCCACGAGCACCTTTGTTTACGGGGAGCGGATTCCCGGGATGCATCCCCGGAACAAGGGATCCGTGGCCGACCCCTTGTTGCCCAATACGGACTACCGCATCACGGTGCACGCGGGCTCGTTGCAGGGGCACTACGATTTCAAGACGCGGGGCGAGTCCGTGCCGGCGGAATAAGTAATGAGTTTACTCCCGGGCCGCGGCTCCGGCGACGATGCGGCACACCACGGGTTCCAGGATATGTCCGGTTCGCTCCTGATACTGCCGCGTCATGTGCCCAATGAAGTTCGAGACCTGGTCGGGGAGAACGAGATTGACCGTGGCGCCGCCGAAGCCGCCGCCGGTGAGGCGGGCCCCCAGGCAGCCGGGATGGGCGCGCGCCAGTTCCACGAGCACATCGAGTTCCGGGGCGCTGTTCTTCAACCAGTCGCGGGAGCTTTCATGGCTTTGGAACATGTACTGGCCAAAGCGGCGGGTTTCCCCGGCGCGCAGCGCCTGTTCGGCCAGCACCACGCGTTCAATCTCCGTGACGATATGGTGAGCGCATTCGAACTGTCGCGGGGATAACTGGTCACGGTGGGAGAGCAGGTTTTTCAAATTGACGGAGCGCAACGCCGTGACCCCCAAGGCGCGGGCGGCACCGACACAATTCTCCCGCAATTCGTTGTACTCCCCACCTACCAGAGCGTGGTTGACCCCGGAATTGCAGACGATGATTTCCGCACCGGGCAGGGGAGCCAGTTTGACCGTAAGAAAGCGGAAGTCGATTTCCATGACATGACCAGCCTGCCCGCAGAGGGAGGAGAGCTGGTCCAGGAGGCCGGACTGCACCCCAACAAATTCGTTTTCCGCCGCGCGACAAAGTTTGGCGATGGCCAGCGTTTCGTCGCGGGACAATTCCGGTAGCCGGCCTTGGGCATCACGAACGGGGGGGGAAAGCGGTCCGCCTTCCGTAAGCCGGTAGGGATAAAGCTGGCGGAGCATGAGCGCGGTGGAAACTTCGAGGGCGGCCGAACTGCTCATCCCGGCACCCATGGGAATGCCTCCGTGAAACGCGGCATTAAACCCGGAGAACCGCACCCCTTCCTGGCGTAATTGGTCGAGGACGCCTTTGACGTAATTGGCCCAAGGGGCGGCGGGATTGGCGAGCAGTTCGGAGGCGGGAAAGATTACCGGCGCGGGAAAGGCGGTGGAAACCAATTCAATCAGTCCATCCGCGCGGGGAGCGGCGGCAATTTCAAGGTAACGGTCAATGGCGACAGAGAGCACGATGCCGTCATTGTAGTCCGTATGGTTGCCGAGCATTTCGAGGCGACCCGGGGCACGCACGAAATGCACTGGTGGGGCGGCGAAGTGTTGCTGAAACAGGGTGAGCGCGGGCGAGGTTGACATGTCCGAGGTTGGTTTTGGCATGGACTACAATTGCCAGAGGCGGGCTGCGGGGTCACGCAGAAAGCCGTGAGATGTGGTTCAGGATGGTTTGGGACCGGGGATAACGGGGGGTTGGCCCGCTTCATTGCGCTGGGCGGCGCGCCAAAGGCGCCAACTGCTGCTGGCGGAAAGCAGCCAGGCCAGGGCGAAGATGGTCAAGCCAGTCCACCCCAGCGAGGAATGCGCCGTGACCGTGGGCGCGGACTCTTCCAGCGACTGGATTTGGCGGGCAAACCATTGCCACATCCAACCAACGATGGCCGTAAAGCCGATGAGCGCGAGCGAGAGTTCGACCATCCCCATGACCCAATACCCCGCCATGATGGTGCCCAGACCCGGGGTGGCGAGTTGGTTGATGACCAGGCAATTGAGTGCCGTGGCGCGGTTAAGCGGCCCGCGCCGGGCGAATGCCAAAAAGGTCCTCATACCCATAAATCATGGCACTGTAGCAGAGCGGAATGGTGAAAAATAGTCCCAGGCCGCAGGGAATTGCCCCGACCAGGTTGATGATTCCCATCAAGAGGACGAGCACAAAAACCTTGATCCAAACGCGGAACGTCACTTTACGGCTGGCTTCCATGGCGGGCCAGAATTCGATGTTTTTGTCCATCACCAACGGGAGGGCAAAAAGCCAGCTGATGGAAAGAAAGAGCACGGGGATGATGATGATGACCGCCCCCGCCGCTCCGATCAAAATACTGACGGCAGTGGCCTCGTGCGCCTGCACGCCGATGAAGACCGCCAGACCTACCACCAGGGCGCCGGGCAGGAGCGCGACTCCCGTGAGCAAACCAGTGATCAGCACGGTGAGAAACAACTGGAGAAACCGCAAACGGAGGCCGTCAAAAAGGTTTCCGATTTCCGCCGGTTCGTTCCGGATGACGCGCAGGATCAGGGAGTAGAGCCCGCCGAGCAGGGGTCCGCCAATGATCATGCTGGCGAGGGAAACCAGCGCCCCGACAATGGGGATCATTCCCAGCAGCCCCATAAAGATCTGAATGACCAGCATGAGGGCGGCGGCACCGCCGACCAGACCGAAATTCCGGGTGACCAGTTCCCATGCGCGGCTGAAGCAACCCATGACGTCGAGATCGGGTGGGCGTTGGAAAAGGTCGGCCGGGAGCTCCGCGGACGAGGCGGCTGGCTGGCTGGGAGGGACGGGCGGCACGCTTCCGCCAGCCGGAGCGGCGAGTTCGGGCAGGCTCAGGGCAAATTCGGGGAAAGCGGAGATGGGCTGCCATTCGGTGCTCCCCTCAGCCTGAGCGCGGGTGTGGGCATTCACGCGGCCTTCGGAAATCCACCGGCGCAATTGGTCGGCGGTGACGGGACCGTATTCCTTGCCATCCGTTCCGATGATCTTATACATAGTGCAAACTGGGTTGGTCGAAGGCATTGGCGGCGCAGGGGCCACCGTGCAAACGGCATCATGCCAACTAATCGGTCGGCAGCAAGCCCAATCAAAAGGCGTTCGGATTCAAAACCGGCGCCCGAGGATCAGTTTGATGATTAGATGATCGGTGCTGTGGGTGACGCCGAAGCCCACGCCGAAATTGAATTCCCATTTGGGCGATAAATTGAGGTCGATGACCGGGAAAATCTGGTGCTGTTGCTCCCCCTGCGGATCCCAGTGGGTGACCGGTCCCAGCGCGGCGTAATATTCCACGCCCATGGTCACCACCTTGGTGAGATCATAGCTGACTTTGAGACTGGGGGAGAACTCCAGGCCGTGGGCGGAATTGGGGCCTTTCAAGGAACGTTCCAGCGCCGGGTTGAAGGCCACATAAAATCGTCCCCATTGTTTGTCAATAATGGGACGGAGTTCGAGGGACCAGGTGTCCTCGGCAAACCGGGCCTGCTGGTACCCCACCTCGGTGGAGAGACTCAGGCCGACGGGCCAGTGCCAATCCTCGGGGACGCGGACACGCGGACGGATATGGTCACCGACCCATTGCCACCCATCCCCGGAACGGGCGCTACTGAAGACATAGAAGCCGGTTTCGAACCAGGGGGTGAAGCCGTGGGTGAGTTCCAAGGTTTCGTGGAAGGCATGGTCGGTAGGCAGGAGGCCGTGCTCGATATCCTTGCGACCCGACGCGGCGAAGTTGCTATGGATTTCCACCATGGTTTCGCCCGCGGGCACCGTCTCGGCCCCGTAAACCTGGATTTCATAATTGTCCTGCGCCCGGCAAACCGGGGAGCCAGCCAGCCAGGCGCCAGCCGACAAGAGCAACGGGAGAAATGCCCGGGCGGAGAATGTGCAACGCATAGGGTTTTGCCCTAGGCTACCTATGGGCGAAGGCGGGAGGCAATTGAATTTGCGAGCCGTAGCGGCTTTCGTCCACTTTCGGGCTTAGCTGGGTCGACCGAAGCGGTGAGGTGTTCGTGGGAAAGCTTTGCAATCCAGCGGAAAAGCGGACGCTTTTGACATTTGGTGGCGCATCTCCTAGCCTTGCGTTGATGAATATTATTCGCCACACAGATCCGGATTTTAGCGAGCGCGTCGCCTTGGCCGGCGCGGCTTCCAGCCTGTTCGATCCCGGGATTGAGGAACGCACGCGGGTGATTTTGGCTGACGTGGCGGCCCGGGGCGATGCGGCGCTGGTGGAACTCACGGCGCGATTTGACGGCGCCCAGGTGAGCGCGGATGGTCTGGCGGTGACGCAGGCGGAGTACCTGGCGGCTTCCCTGAAGGCGGATCCGGGTTTGCGGGCGGCCGTGACCGAGGCGGCGCGGAACATTGAAAAGTTCAGCCGAAAATCGTTGCGGAAGAACTGGTCCGCGAAGAATTCCCATGGCGCGACCGTGGGCGAAAAGTTTGACGCGTTTGCGCGGGTGGGCATTTACATTCCGGGGGGAACGGCGCCACTGGTTTCCACCGCGTTGATGACGATTGTTTTGGCCCGGGTGGCCGGTTGCCGGGAGATTGTGGTTTGTACCCCCTGCGGAGCGGATGGCAGCATCAATCCCGCGTTGCTGTTCGCGGCCCGGATGGCCGGAGCCACCGAGATTTACCGGGTGGGCGGGGCGCAGGCCATTGCCGCGATGGCGGGCGGCACCCCGACAATCCGGCGCGTGCAAAAGGTATTTGGCCCCGGTAACGCCTACGTGGTGGCGGCGAAACGGTTATTATTCGGACACGTGGCGGTGGACCTGCTGCCGGGGCCCAGTGAAGTTCTGGTGATTGCCGACGACACCGCCGAGCCCGGCTTTGCCGCCGCCGACCTCCTGGCCCAGGCGGAACACGGTTCCGGCCACGAGCGGGTCTGGCTGGTCACAACCTCGGCCAAAATGTTGCAAGCGGTGGAGAAGGAAATTGCCCGGCAACTGCCGCTGCTGGCGCGACGGGAGCACATTCAACGGGCGCTGGACGCCAACGGCTGGCTGATCCAGGTGAAGACTTTGGAGGATGCGGTAACCCTGACGAACCGGCTGGCGCCGGAACATTGCGAGGTGATGACCAAGGGGGCGGCCAAACTGGCGGAGAAGATTGTGACCGCTGGCGCCATTTTCCTGGGATCCCTTTCGCCCACAGTGTTGGGCGATTACGTGGCCGGTCCGAGTCATACGTTGCCGACGGGTGGCGCCGGGGCTTCTTTCGCGGGCTTGACCGTGGACCAGTTCCAACGGCGGACCAGCGTGGTGGAATATAACCGTGCAGCGATCAAAAAGGCGCTGCCGGCGGTGCGGAAATTTGCCGAAGTGGAAGGCTTGAGCGCTCACGGTCGTAGCGCCGAGGTGCGGTTGGTTAAAGCGGGACGTAAGGCGTGAGCAAGAGGAAAGGTACATCCATGAAAAAAATCTCCTCCTCCTCGCCAACCAAGGGTTCCGCAACCCGCGCGCCCCGCCGGTTGATTCGCCAATTGGTGCATGACTTGCATGGTTATGTGCCCGGGGAGCAGCCCAAGATCAAAGGCCTGATCAAGCTGAACACGAACGAGAATCCGTATCCGCCCGCCCCGGGGGTTTTGGCGGCGGTGCGCGCCGCGACGGACGGACGCCTGCGGCTTTATCCGAATCCCACGGCGCAGCCCCTGCGGGAAAAGCTGGCGAAATTGCACGGGTGCGCGCCGGAAAATATTCTCGTTGGAAATGGTTCGGATGAATTGCTGGCGCTGGCCACCCGGGCCTTTGCCGAGCCGGTCCCGCCCATTCAGGCGGGCGGGCGGGCGGAGGCTTCCGCCTGCACGGTACAGTTCTTCGCGCCGGGGTATTCCCTGTACCCGGTTTTGGCAGCCATTCATGGTTCACGCACAAACGTCGTCAGTCTCGACGCGGAATTCGGTCTCCCGCCGCTGGCGGTGTTGAAGAAGTCCCGGGCTTGGGATTTCCGCGCGGCGCTGACGTACGTGACGACGCCCAACGCACCCAGCGGACGGGGCTATACGCGGGCGGAACTGGACGCGTTGTGCGCCGCCCATCGGGGAGTGATCATCCTGGATGAGGCGTATGTGGATTTTGCGGCTGAGGATGCCCTGCCCCTCGCCCTGAAATATCCGCACGTGCTGGTGGCGCGGACCTTCTCCAAGGCTTATTCCCTTTGTTTCCAGCGGGTGGGATATTTCGTGGGGCATCCTGATTTGATCGCGGCCCTCAACAAACTCCGGGACAGTTACAATGTCAACGGATTGGGCCAGGTGGCAGCCCTGGCCACCTTGGATGATTTGCCGTATTACCGGGCAAATTTCCGGCGGATCATCGCGACGCGGGAGCGCTTGACCAGCGCGCTGACCGAGGCGGGTTTTGCGGTCCGGCCCAGTCAAACGAATTTCATACTGGCTCGTCCCCCTGGATTGCCGGCGGGGGAATGGCTGGAGAAATTGCGGGCGCGCAAGATTCTGGTGCGGTGGTTCCCTAATTCTCCGGTCAGCGAATACTTGCGCATTACCATCGGCACGGATGCCGAAGCGGACACCCTGTTGCGGGCGGTTCGCGCCATTTTGAAATCCCCGGTTTGACCGGGTCGCGCGATCAGACCGTCAGGTATTTTTTTACGATGGTGTCGTTAAGCCCGGCGATGGGGCCGCCAGCGACGATGGCGCCGCGGTCCATCACATAAAAGCGGTCGGCCACCCCGAGGCAGAAATCGAGATATTGCTCCACGAGCAGGATGCTGACTTTGCCCTCCTGCCGGATTTTGATGAGGGTATCACCGATCTGGTCAATGATGTTGGGCTGGATGCCTTCCGTGGGTTCGTCCAGGATCAGGATCTTCGGATTCGTCAACATGGCCCGGGCGATGGCCAATTGTTGCTGCTGTCCGCCGCTGAGGACCCCGCCTTTACGCTTGAGCATTTCCTTCAGGACGGGAAAGAGTTCCAACACCCGGGCCACCTCTTCATCCGCCTTCCGGCCGTGCACCACGAGGCTGAGGAGGAGATTTTCCCAGACGGTGAGGTTGGGAAAGATGTCCCGGCCCTGGGGGACATAGCCAATGCCTCCACGGGCGCGTTCGTCCGGTCTGCGTCCGTCCAAGGGTACTCCGGCCAGGGAGATGCTGCCGCTGAGGGGCTTGACCAGGCCGACGATGCATTTCAGGGTCGTGGTCTTGCCGACCCCATTCCGGCCCATGAGGGTGACCACCTGGCGTTGCGGTACCTCAAGGGTGATGTTCCGCAGGATTTGGGAACCGTCATACGCGGCATTCAAGCCCGTGATGGACAGGGTGGGGGTCGCAGTGGGCAGGCTCACGTGGTTTTCTTTTCGTGCTTGCGCCCGAGGTAAACCTCGATGACGCGGTCATTGTTTTGGACCTGATCCACGGTGCCCTCGCAGAGCACGGTGCCCTGGTGAAGCACGGTGACCTTGCTGGCGATCTGGCGCACAAAGACCATGTCGTGCTCGATGACGATGATGCTGTGATGACCGGCGAGGCCCAGCAGCAATTCACCGGTGCGGGCCGTTTCCTCATCGGTCATGCCCGCGGCCGGTTCATCCACGAGGAGCAATTTGGGATCCTGGGCCAGGAGCATACCGATTTCCAGCCACTGCTTCTGACCATGGGCCAAAACGCCGGCCTTGGACGAGCCCTTGTCCGCCAACCGGATGAGCGTGAGGATTTCGTCGATCCGTTCGCGCTGCCGGGGGGTGACGCGGGAGAACAGGGCTTCCCAGACGCTGCGGGTGCCGGGCAGCGACAGAAGAATGTTCTCAAAGACAGTGTGATCCGTGTAAACCGAGGGGGTTTGGAACTTGCGGCCGATTCCCAAGCGGTTGATCTGGTATTCGTTCAGGCGAGTGAGATCCGTGTCCTTGCCAAACTCCACGCGCCCGGTGTCCGGACGGGTACGCCCGGTGATGATGTCCATCATGGTGCTTTTCCCCGCGCCATTCGGTCCGATGATGGTGCGGAGTTCGCCCTTGTCCATGTAGAAATTCAAATTCGATATGGCCTTGAAGCCATCGAACGCTTTGTTGACCCCTTCCAGTGTCAGGATGAATTCCTTGTGGCTGGGAGCGGGAATCGGTGCGGCGGTGCTCATGGCTTTTCCTCCGGGCTGAGCGCGGCAGGTGCCGCGACCGAAACAGACTGGCGATTCCAGCGCGCTTTCAAGGCACGCACTTGGGAAGGAATACCGACGATGCCTTTGGGAAAGAAAAGGGTCATGACAATGAAAAGGGCGCCCAGAATGAACAACCAATATTCGGGAACAGTATGGGTGGCATAGCTCTTCAGCCAATTGACGCCAATGGCTCCCAGGATGGGACCGATCAGCGTGCCACGGCCGCCCACGGCGACCCAAACCACGGCTTCCAGGGACTTATCTGTGGCCATTTCGCTGGGATTGATGATGCCGACCTGTGGCACGAACAAGGCGCCCCCGATACTGGCGATGATGGCGGCGACGACAAAGACAAAGAGTTTGAAATTGGCCGTGGCGTAGCCCGAGAAGAGCACGCGATTTTCGCTATCCCGGATGGCCCGCTGGATTTTGCCAAAGCGGGACGAGGTCAGCCAGCGGCAGACGAGATAAGTGATGATCAACAGGGCGGCGGTGGCCATGAAGAGACCACGGCGGGTGCTGGCGGCATTCAAATCAAAGCCCAGTATTTCCTTGAAATCAGTGAGACCATTGTTCCCCCCGAACGTGAAGTCATTGCGGAAGAACATCAGACACGCGGCGTAAGTGAGAGCCTGGGTGAGGATGGAGAAGTAGACGCCCTTGATGCGGGAGCGGAAGGCGAGAAAACCAAAAATGGCGGCGACCACGGCCGGAACCCAGATGATTGCGGCCGCGGCAAACCAGAAGTGTTGGAAAGGAATCCAATGCGGGGGCAAGCCGCCGGTGGTCGGAAAGCGCTTGGGAAATTCGAGGAACACCATGAAATCGGGCAGATTGGTGTGATATTGCCCGCGGGTGCCGATCTTCAGCATCAGGTACATGCCGAGGGCATAGCCGCCCAGAGAGAAGAAGAGACATTGCCCCAGGCTGAGCAATCCGGTGTAACCCCAAAGCAAATCGACGCTTAAGGCGAGCACCGCGTAGCAAAGGTATTTGCCCAGGAGGCTGAGCGTGAAGGTGGTCAGGTGCAGGGGATGCGATTCTGGCAGGGCGTTGAGCAGCGGCAGCACCAGAAAGACCAGGACTCCGGCAACAGCCAGTCCGATGAGTTCCGCCTTGGAGAGGGTTTTTTTCATCATGATCAACCTTCCAAGCCGCGGCCACGGGTGGCAAACAATCCGGCGGGGCGCCATTGCAGGAAGAGAATAATGGCGGCGAGCACCGTGATCTTACCTAATACCGCCCCAAGATGCGGCTGCAATACCTGGTCGGTTACGCCGATGCCCAGGGCGGCGGAAACTGTGCCCTGAAGATTTCCCACGCCACCCAGCACCACCACCATGAAGCAATCCACGATGTGACTCTGACCCAGGCTGGGACCGATATTGCCGATTTGGGAGAGACAGGCTCCAGCCATGCCGGCCAACCCGGAACCGAAAGCAAAAGTGGCCATGTTAACGCGGTCGGTGCGAACTCCCATACACGCGGCCATCTGCCGGTTTTGCATCAGGGCGCGCACCTGCAGACCCAGCGAGGTTTTGGTCAGGAGCAACCAGGTGAAGACGACTATGGCAATGGCGAACGCGATGACGAAAAGCCGGTTGTAGGCGAAGACGACATCCTGCGCATTGATGTTACCGGTGAGCCAACTGGGGGAGTAAACCTGGACATTCGCAGCGCCAAAAATGGTGCGCATCGTTTGCTGCAGCACCAGGCTGACACCCCAGGTCGCGAGCAGGGATTCGAGGGGACGTTTGTAAAGATGCCGGATGATTCCGCGTTCCAACAGAATCCCGACCAACCCGGCGGTCAGAAAGGAGAAGGGCAGGGCGGCGAGGAAATAGAAATCAAAACCGCGGGTGCCCTGGCCGAACATTTTGATAAAGAGATTTTGCGTCAGGTAGGCGCTGTAGGCCCCGATCATGATCATTTCGCCGTGGGCCATATTGATGATACCCATCAAGCCAAAGGTAATCGCGAGTCCGAGAGCCGCGATCAGCAGCACGGCGCTGAGGCTAAAGCCGTGGAAAGCGGTTTCGATGAAATTGCTGGTGGAAACGTGCCGCTCAATGTGGATGCGCGCCTGATGAATCGCATTCAGCAGATCGAGGGAAAAGGCTTGTGGCTTGGTCTTGGCTTCTGTTTCCAGGCGGGCGAGAAAATCCAGACCGGGAATCGAACGCTGTTGGTCCAGCGCCCGGACCGCTCCCAGTCGAACGTCCGCCTTTTCGTCCAGCAGCTCCGTGATGGCAATCGCTTCGGTGAGAGCTTTACGGACTTCCGGGAATTTTTCGTTCGCCAGCCGTTCCCGGAAATGGGGCAGGTAATCGGCGTTCTGTTCCTGGCCGAGTTTCGAAGCGGCGTCGCGACGGACATTGGGGTTGAGGTTTGAGAGGGCAAGGAGATCCAGCGTGGTTTTGATCACCCGACGCAATTTGGAACTGGTATCAGCCGCGGTCAGGTCGGCGGCGGTAAAGAGCAGGGGCTGGCCCGCGGCGTCCTTGATGAACTCGCCCGTGCCCAGATCGATTCCCCGGGACTTGCCCGTGGCATCGGTTCCCGCCTCAAGCAGAAAGGGAACTTTGGGTTGGTCCTCCGGTTCGTAGAGATAAACGGATCCCTGACGCCACGCGGTCAAAGCCTGCTCGATGATTGGGTCAGGCACATTGGCGAGGGAGTTAATCAAGTCGGCCTGGACCGCGACATCATTCGTCGTGATGGCTTGGACAAGCACCGCGCGATGATTGGCCGCCGACAGGGGAATGGCAAAAATGTAACAGAGCAACCAGACCAGCGCGGCCACTGTTGTGGAGCGGGTGGGCGGGCGCAGATTATTCAGACGGCGTAAAATCATCGGATAAGTGGCGAATCGTTGGAAGCCCCTAAACCAAGGAGGCGGAGGAATGGACAACCCCCGCCTCCTCGTATGCATAAACGTAACCGGGTTTCCCGCAGGAAACCCGCGCAGGAACTATTTCAGGAACTTGTCGCTGAACGGTTCGCCGGCGACCGGTCCGAGGGACTTGATGATCTTGAACTGGCCGTTGGCCATGGTTTCACCGATGAACACGGGGTTGATCAGGTGGTGATTCTCCTGCATGGTGACCTTGCCTTCGGGGGCTTTGAAGGTTTGACCAGGGAGCGCTTCGCGGACCTTGTCCACATCAAACGAACCGGCTTTTTCGACGGCTTGCTTCCAGAGATAAACCCCGGTGCGGGAGAGGTTCATGGGGCTGCAGGTCACGCGATTGTTCCGATCGACACCGGCGGGAGCGGTTTTGAGCCACTTCTTGAAGTCGGCGACGAACTTCTTGTTTTCCGGGGTGGTGAGGGACATGAAATAAGTCCAACAGCCCAGATGGCCAACCAGGTCCTTGGTGGGGAGGCTGCGGAACTCGTCTTCCGACAAGCTGAAGGAAACCACGGGGCAGTTTTCGGAGGTGAGCCCGGCGTTGGCGAATTCCTTGAAGAAGGGCACGTTGGTGTCACCGTTCAGGGTGCTGATGACGCAGGCCTTGCCGCCGGCGGAGAACTTTTTGATTTCCGCGACGATGGTCTGATAGTCCGTGTGGCCGAACGGGGTGTAGATCTCAATGATATCCGCGTCCGCGATACCCTTGGACTTCAGGTATTTCTTGAGGATCTTGTTGGTGGTGCGGGGATAAACGTAGTCCGAGCCCACGAGGTAGAATTTCTTCTTGCCATCGGCGAGCATGTAATCCACCGCGGGAACCGCTTGTTGATTGACCGCTTCGGCAGTGTAGAAAATGTTCTTGGACAATTCCTCGCCCTCGTACTGGACGGGGTAGAAGAGCAGCCCATTGTATTTTTCGAACACCGGGAGGACGGACTTGCGGCTGACCGAGGTCCAGCAGCCAAACACCACGGCGACTTTGTCTTTCACCAGGAGGCCTTCCGCTTTTTCAGCGAACAGGGGCCAATTGGACGCGGGGTCAACGATGACGGGTTCGATCTTTTTGCCGAGCACGCCGCCTTTGGCGTTGATTTCGTCAAAGGTGAAGAGCAGGACGTCCTTGAGGGAGGTTTCGCTGATCGCCATGGTGCCGCTGAGCGAATGCAGGATACCGACTTTGACGGTGTCCTGCGCGGACGCAGTCAACGCGAGGGCTAGGGCAGCAGCCCCGCTGAGGATTTTAGGAAGGAGTTTTTTCATGATCGTAGTTTTGATAGGTGTAGAGGGAGCAGTTGGGAGTTCTATGGGAATCGGTTAGAACAAGTACGTCGCGCCGGCGCCAAAGATGATGCGGTTTTCCTTGCCGTTGGAGAAACCGGTCGCGTTGGAGGTGTGATCGTAACGGACTTCCGGCTGGATCTTCAGGTTGGGCAGCGGTTTGTAGTTAAGCGTGAGGGCCAAGCTGGACAAGTCCTGACCGCCGATGTTCTGGAAACCGAGCGGGTCACCCTTGGCGAAATCCACCCCGTGACTGTCGCTCAGGAATTCGGCGCGTAAGGCGAGGCCGACTTGCTTCGTGAAGTCGTAAGCAGTCCACAAGCCCATGGAATAAACCGGCGCGTGACCGGAGGCGACATTATGGAAGCTGAAGTAATCAAGCTCCGTGCCGAAGCTCAAGGCTTCCGTCGCCTGCCAACCACCCAGCATGGAGGCACCCCACAAGGAGAGCCCGCCGGACTCACGACCACCGAAGCCGATGAAACTCAACCAGATTTTGTCGGTAGGTTTCACGCCGATGGCGCCCATGACGTTCTTGGACGTGTTGCTGTCCACGGGGCCGGCATAGATACCATTGTCAACTCGGACCTTGACGTCGACGGAATCCGTCAGGTTATAGCCGAGCTGCACTCCAGCCGAAGGCCCGTTGCCAGTGTAGAACCACTGGAAGCCTTGGGAGAAGTTGTTGTTGGCCGCGCCACCATCGCCCGATTCATAGTTCAGCAGGGAGATCAGTTCACCGGCTTTCACATTCAAGCCCGTGCCGATGGGGACGTTCATTTCCACGTAACCTTCACGCACATCGGCAAAACCAGTGATTTTGCTGCCGGAGTTGACGATCGGGGCGTCCTGACCATAGATCAGCGAGGCGCGGAAGCCGGCCGAAAAGTTTTCGCCGCTCCGTTCCACCGGGGCGCTCGCCAGGGTCAATTTGACTTTGTTTAAGGTGAAGTTGTCATTCTGGCGATTCCACAGATAGCCGGGGGAGTTGCCTCCCTTGGGTTCACTGGAGTCGTGGAAATAGGAAGCCGTGGCGAAGCCACTGATGGTGATGTCCGAGAGCGCGGTGACGGGCTTGCTGGAAGAATCGCCGCTGGGGAGCAACCCTTCTTTTTGGGCCATGGATTCCAAGGCGGCCAGGCGCTGCTGCATGGCCTGATTTTCCTTCTGGAGCTGGGCGACGCGAGCGTCAACGGGGGCGGAGTCATCCGCGCGCACCGCAGTGGCGCCAGTGACTGCCAGGCTGAAAAGGGCTCCGGCGGTGATGAGGCGGCTTTGGTTGGTTCGTTGTTTTTTCATCAATGATCTGGTTTAGGTTATTTTTATTGCCCGCATTAGCCGCGCCCAATGGCGCCGATCGATTTACCCACACAAGCCACTTGGCTCGCCGACTGCTTGCTGGCAGTCATGCGGGAATCGAACAACGCGGACAATCGGGCTTTAGCAACTTGGGTACCACTCAAGGGGAAACGCGTTGCTCACCACCGGACGAAAAATTCACAAAAGCATTGAAAGTAATTCACACATGGATGAACCGCTAGACAGTAGGCAATTGACCGCTTTTGTTACCCTGGCGAAGACGGGCAGTTATACGGAAACCGCGCGGCAACTTTACGTGACTCACTCCGCCATCAGCCATTCCATGCGGGCGCTGGAGACAAATGCTGGTTGTAGACTTTTGAGCAGGATGGGTAAAACCGTGATTTTGACCGAAGCGGGTGAAGCCTTGTTGCATCATGCTCAGCATGTTCTGGAAGAGATGCGGCAGGCGCGGTTGACCTTGGATGGCCTGAACAAGTGGGGGTTTTACCGCTTGCGACTCGCCGCCGAGGCGGCGCTGGCGCCACTATTTTTGACTACGGCACTCATCAAGTTCCACCAGGAATTTCCACGGATTGTGATGGGCGTCGAGATGCTGAGCGGATGCGAAGCGCGTGCCTTGCTGGAAAATAACCGGGTGGATCTGGTGCTGACGGAAAAATCTTTTCTCGATGACCGGTTTGAATTTGTACCCTTGTTTCAGGATGTCTGCCAGTTTGTTGTCAATCCCCGGCATCCGTGGGTGGGAAAGGGAGCGGTGCCGCGGGACGAATTGGGCAAGGAGCCCTGTGTCATATTGCGCACGACCGGCCAGGCCAGGCGCCGGCTTGAGGAATACCTGGCCAAAGACGGCATTGTGCTAAATACGGTGATCGAGCTCGATAATGTGGCGGTAGTGAAGGAGTTCGTGAAACAAACCAACGTCATGACCATTTTACCGGCGTGGACGGTGCGACAGGAGGTCAAGGAAGGGACGCTGGCAACCTTGCCCTTGGGGCGGAAAGCTCCGGAGCAGGTCTGGGGATGTATCCATTGGCGCGGCCGGCCACTGAATCATGGCGAGGCCACTTTTCTCCAACGCTGCCGGGAAGGGGTAGCCACCGCCCTGGCGTGATCAGTCGAGCGCCACGACGCATTTGTCCGCGTGGGACTTGAGCGCGGCGGCGAATAAAGCATGGCTGGCGAGCGCTTCATTGGGGGTGGCGCAGCCAAAGCGACCGTTCAGCGCTCCCGCTCGTTCCGCTGCAAAGCCCGCCCACATTTGTAGGAAACAATCGGGGAACCCGACTTCAAAGATGCCGCCAGTGATGGTGGAAAATGGTGTTTGGTAGCCGATATCGATACGCTGCCACCCCTGTTCCTTCGCCCGTTCGAAAACCCAAAGCGTCTTCGGATCCTTGGTGCTGAAGCGGATCCCGCCTTCGGTGCCGAGGACTTCGAGGAACCAGGTGTTCATTTCCCCGGGGGCAAGTCGCTTCATCTCGAGGCGCATGGGCACTTCATTGCCATCGACCAATACCTCGGTATGCAACATGGCGTTGTCCCAGGTGTCGCACGGGGCCATACCGCCCTTGCCATCGGGTCGTTGCGTGTAAACTTTTTGCAACTGGGCGTAAACCCGCAGGGGTTTCCAACCCAGACGGAAAGGCACATGGACCACGTGCATTCCTAGATCGCCCATGACGCCGATTTCCCCGTTGGTTTTGTTTTGGCGTTTCCAGTTGACCGCCTTGTTGGGATCCATGTCACTGGCATGCCAGAATCCGGAGCGGATTTCGAGGAGCCGGCCGAGGCGACCGGAGGTCACGGCCTGAATCACACGTTGGGCTCCTGGCAAAAAGGGAAATTCGGAACTGCAACGGACGAACCGTCCGGAGGTTGCCGTTGCGTTGGCGATGGCACGGGCGGCGGCCAGGTCGATCCCGAATGGTTTTTCGGCAAGCAAGTCCTTCCCGGCTCGGAGCACGTCGGTATACAGCTTTTCGTGGAGATTATGCGGCACCGCGACATAAACCACATCCACCGCTGGTGAATTTAGCAATTCCTCGTGGTTCTTGGTCAAAAGCTGCACCGTGGGAACACCTTGGAACCAGTTGAGGAGCTTGTCTTGCAAATCGCACACCGCCACGAGTTCCGCCTGCACTGGCATATCGTCCAGGACGAACCATCGCCCAAAAGCGCTGGCTGCTTCGCGGCCCATTAGACCGCCGCCGATGATGCCGACCCGCATTTTTTGCTTCATAACTGGATGGTTCACTGTGCGGCCCAAGATAGAGCCCGCGGCGGGTTGTCGCAACGATTTTGGCGACATGATTTTGTTGTTTTGAGCGGTGTTTGCGCTACTGTTGATCCGTGACTACGCGATTCTCCAAGAGCGAACTCTGGCAACGGTTTCAACACTATTACACCGAATATCCCACGCTGGGTCTGGGCATGGACCTGAGCCGGATGAATTTCGGTGAGGATTATTTGCCCGGCATGAAGACGGCCATCCAGAAAGCGTTTATCGCCATGGCCGAATTGGAAAAGGGCGGCATCGCCAACCCCAGCGAGAAGCGCATGGTGGGGCATTATTGGCTGCGCAATCCCGGGCTTGCGCCAACCCGCACGATCCAAACCGAAATTGAGGAGACCGTTACCGCCATCAAGGCTTTTGCGGCCCGGGTACATTCCGGCGAGGTTCGGGGTAGCGGGGGTGTGTTTACCCATTTGCTGGTGATTGGCATCGGCGGCTCCGCCTTGGGCCCGCAATTCGTGGCCAAAGCGCTGGGGCAACCCGCCACCGACAAAATGGCCGTCCACTTTTTTGACAACACCGACCCCGACGGCATGGACAAGGTGCTGGCGGAAATTGGCACCGGATTGGGAAAGACTCTATCTGTAGTCATTTCCAAATCGGGTGGAACCAAGGAGACGCGCAACGGGATGCTGGAGGCGCAGTCGGCGTATGCGCGCGCGGGGTTGCAATTTGCGGCGCATGCAGTGGCCGTTACCGGCACTTTCAGTGAATTGGACAAGTATGCCACCACGAACAATTGGCTGCAGCGTTTTCCGATGTGGGACTGGGTCGGTGGGCGGACCAGTGAGCTTTCCGCAGTGGGCTTGCTGCCGGCGGCGCTGCAGGGACTGGATATTGATGGCCTGTTGGCCGGTGCCAAAGCATGTGATGTGGTGACCCGGGTTCCGGATCCCCGGATTAATCCGGCGGCCCAATTGGCGTTGATGTGGTATTATATTGGCGATGGCAAGGGTTCCAAGAACATGGTCATTCTGCCATACAAGGATCGCCTGGAGCTTTTCAGCAAGTATGGTCAACAGTTGATCATGGAATCACTGGGCAAGGCCTTTGACAACGATAACCGGGAGGTGCACCAGGGCATCGCGGTTTTCGGTAACAAGGGAGCTACCGATCAACATTCCTACGTGCAACAATTGCGCGACGGAGTGTTGAATTTTTTCGTAACCTTTATTGAAGTTTTGCAGGATCGCCAAACGCCGTCCATGGAAGTTGACCCCCAAGTCACTGCGGGAGATTACCTGTGCGGCTTTTTGCTGGGCACCCGGCAGGCCCTCTATGAAAGCGGAAGGGAATCCATTACGCTGACGCTACAGGCTGTTTCCCCACATTCCATTGGGATGTTGATTGCCCTGTTTGAACGGGCCGTTGGGTTATATGCCACTCTGATCAATATCAACGCCTATGATCAGCCGGGGGTTGAAGCCGGGAAAAAGGCTGCCGCTGCTGTCATCGGCTTGCAGAAGCGTATTTTGGATTATCTTTCCGAGAAATCGGGTCATGCCCTGACCTCGGACCAGCTGGCTAGCGGCATCGGCGCACACGATGATTTTGAGACCGTGTTCAAGATCCTCGAACATCTTGCGGCAAATCCCGATCATGGTGTCAAGAAACTGGCTGGTGCTTCGCCCTTTCTGGCAACCTATCAGAAGATTTGATTAGACTGGCTCGAGATGCCGTCGGAGGTTTTCCTCCGACGGCATTTCTTTTGGTTACGACGATATTGATTATCGGCTTGGACAATCCGCGGTCCCCAAGCGATTTCCATCTCTCTCAGTGCAGGTTTCAGTGGTTTGCGAACTGCCTGTCACGCGAGTTTCAAAGCATTCCCTCCTCGATAATTATCTGGTTTAACCACGAGCAAAGAGATTCCACCTGATCATCCGATTGGGTTTGGGGCAAACTGTGGCATGTGCTTATTGAGGTTTCGAATGCCCAATTGTTCCACGTGGAACATTTTGCTTCTTCTCGTGAATCGTTCGCCGGTGTAAAACTCTTTCTGTAATTTGTCTTTCTTCTCCCCGCCGCCGCACAGGCCTGGACACCGCCGCCGCCCACCGGCGTTTCCCCCTTCCTGGGACAGACCCTGGACCAGATCGAGCGCCTGGCCATCGAGGCGACACTGACCGAAGCCGGCGGCAATCGCACCCGCGCCGCGGAGCGTTTGGGGATTTCCATCCGTACATTGCGAAACAAGCTGCGGG